>DASZNR010000100.1:0-3791 GCA_035551175.1 Amycolatopsis sp.
GACCGGGGTGCACCTCGTCGTGCCCGCCCGCCTGGACAAGCTGGCCGAACTCCTCGGCTTCGCCACGCGGGTCCTGCGGGAAGACCGCGGCTACCAGCGCGAACTCGAGACGTGGACCGCGCACACCCACGGGTGGGACGCCGTCGGTGACGGCGTTCCCGAGGACGCGCTCAGCCCCGAAGCCCTGCCGGTGGCGGGGCTCGTGCGCGCCGGCACGCCCGTCCCGGACGACGCCGTGCTCGCCGCCCGGCTCGCCGCGGAGAACCTGCTGGTCCTCTGCACCGACGGTGACGCGCGCGCTGACCACATCGCCGCCGGCGCGGCCCTGCAGCGCGTCTGGCTGACCGCGACGGCGAAAGCTCTGGTCGGCTCGGTGCTCACCCAGCCCCTGCACCTGACCGGATTCCGCGCCCGACTGGTGTCGGAGCTGGCCTTGCCAGGGGTGCCGCAAGCGATCTTCCGGTTCGGTTACCCCGCCGTCCCGGCCGCACCCTCGCCGCGGCTTCCCCTCGGCGAACTGTTCCCCGACGGACCCACAGGAGGACTCCGATGACCTACGTACGCGACCTGGCCGAGATCCGGCTGACCGACGACGAGACCGTCGGCGGCAAGGGCGCCAACCTCGGCGAGCTGATCTCCGCCGGCTTCCCCGTCCCCGGCGGCTTCGTGATCTCTCGCGACGGCTACTGGGCGGCGCTGGAGCACGCGGGCGTCCGCGCCGAACTGGCCGACCTGCACGCCAAGGCCGTGGCCAATGTGGACGACACGGCGGCGCTGGCCGAGCAGTGCGACCGGATGCGCGACCTCGTCCGGCAGGCCGGGCTCACCGGTGAACTGCACACCGAGATCGCCGAGGCCTACCGGGCACTCGGCGCGTCGACGCCGGTCGCGATCCGGTCGTCCGCCACCGGGGAAGACGGTGCCGAAGCCTCCTTCGCCGGGATGAACGCCACCTACACCAACATCTGGGGCGACCACGCGGTCGCCGAGCACGTCGTCGACTGCTGGACGTCGCTGTTCAGCCCGCGGGTGGTCAGCTACCGGGCCAGCCGCGGGTTCACCGGCGAACCGGCGATCGCCGTCGTCGTCCAGCGCATGATCCAGTCCGAGCGGTCGGGGGTGATCTTCACCGCCGACCCGCGCACCGGCGACCGCGACCGTGTCGTCATCGAAGCTGTGTTCGGCCAGGGCGAAGCGATCGTCAGCGGGGCCGTCGAACCGGACACCTACGTCGTCGGCAAGCAGGAGCTGCTCATCCACTCGGTCCGGGTCGGCAGGCAGACCCACAAGATCATCGCCGGCGACGGGGGCGGCGACGTCACGATCGACCTGCCCGAGCCCGCGGGCGGCCGGCGGGTGCTGAGCGACACCGTGGTGCTCGAGCTGGCGCGGATGGCCTCGCGGGTCGAGGAGCACTACGGCGTCCCGCAGGACATCGAGTTCGCCATCGCCGCCGATGAGATCTCCCTCGTCCAGTCCCGGCCGATCACCACGCTGCCGCCGCTGACGGCGGTGACGACCGAGGCCCTCGTCACCGGGCTCGCGGCCTCGCCGGGCGACGGCAGCGGCGCGGTGCGCGTGCTGCACGACCCGGTCGAGGCGAAGCACCTGCGGGACGGCGAGGTCCTGGTGGCGCCGATGACCAACCCGGACTGGGTGCCGGCGATGCGCCGGGCCGCCGCGGTGGTCACCGACGGCGGCGGGATGACCTGCCACGCCGCGGTGGTCGCCCGTGAGCTGGGCGTGCCGTGCGTCGTCGGCACCGGCGACGCGACCCGGGTCCTGGCCGACCGCACGCTGGTCACCGTGGACGGCACCAAGGGCGAGGTCCACGCCGGTGCGGTCAAGAAGACGCCGGCGCACACCGAGCGGGTCGTCGTCCCGGTGGCGCCGGAAGCCATCGGCACCAAGCTGTACGTCAACCTCGCCATGCCGGACCACGCCGAAGAGGTCGCCGCCCAGGCGGTCGACGGCGTCGGCCTGCTGCGCGCCGAGTTCCTGCTGACCGAGGCCCTGGACGGCCGCCACCCGCGCGACCTGCTCGCCAAGGGCGAAGAGCGGTCCTTCGTGGACAAGATGACGGAGTCGCTGCTCAAGATCACGCGGCCGTTCGGCACCCGCCCGGTCGTCTACCGCGCGACCGACCTGCGGACCAACGAGTTCCGCGGCCTGGCCGGCGGCGAGGCGTTCGAGCCGGTCGAGAGCAACCCGATGATCGGCTACCGCGGCTGCTACCGGTACGTCCGTGAACGCGACCTGTTCGCCCTGGAGCTCGAGACGCTGGCCCGCGTGCGCGAGCAGACACCGAACCTGCACCTGATGATCCCGTTCGTCCGCACCAAGTGGGAACTGGAGGAGTGCCTCGAACTGGTCGACGCCAGCCCGCTCGGCCGGCAGCGCGGCCTGCACCGCTGGGTGATGGCCGAGGTGCCCTCGGTCGTGCACTGGCTGCCCGAATACGCGGGCATGGGCATCGACGGCGTGTCCATCGGCAGCAACGACCTCACCCAGCTGGTACTGGGCGTCGACCGCGACTCGGCCGTGTGCGCGGAGCTGTTCGACGAAGCCGACCCGGCGGTGCTCGACGCGATCGAGAAGATCGTCCGCATCGCCCGGCACCACAACATCACCTCATCGCTGTGCGGCCAGGCGCCCTCGACCAAGCCCGGCTTCGCCGAGCACCTGGTCCGCTTCGGCATCACGTCGATCTCGGTCAACCCCGACGTCCTCGGCCCGGCCCGCGCGGCCATTGCCTCGGCCGAACGCCGGATCCTCCTGGAGAGCACACGATGAGCGCCGCGATCGAGATCCGGGACCTCCGGAAGTCCTTCGGGCACACCCAAGCGCTCGACGGGCTCGACCTCACCGTCGAAACCGGTGAGGTGCACGGCTTCCTCGGGCCGAACGGCGCCGGGAAGACCACCACGCTGCGGGTGCTGCTGGGCCTGCTGCGCGCCGACTCCGGTGAGATGCGGCTGCTCGGCGGCGACCCGTGGCGGGACGCGGTCTCGCTGCACCGGCGGCTGGCCTATGTCCCCGGTGAGGTGTCGTTGTGGCCGAACCTCACCGGCGGCGAGGTCATCGACTTGCTCGGCCGCCTGCGCGGCGGGCTGGACCCGAAGCGCCGCAAGCGCTACCTCGAGCTGTTCGAACTGGACCCGCGTATCAAGGGCCGGGCCTACTCGAAGGGCAACCGGCAGAAGGTGGCAGTCGTCGCGGCGCTCGCGTCGGACGTCGAACTGCTCCTGCTCGACGAGCCGACCTCCGGGCTCGACCCGCTGATGGAGGCGACCTTCCGCGAGTGCGTCCGTGAGGAGCGCGAGCGGGGCCGGACGATCCTGCTCTCCAGCCACATCCTGTCCGAGGCGGAGGCCCTGTGCGACCGGGTCAGCATCATCCGCGCCGGCCGCCTGGTCGACTCCGGCAGCCTCGACGAACTGCGGCACCTCAGCCGGACCACCATCACCGCGCGCATTTCCGATACCGCGGACGGTCTGGCGCACCTGCCGGGCGTGCACGACTTCACCGCCGAGGGCGACCACGTGCGGCTGACCGTCGACAACACCGAGCTGGCGTCGGTGCTCGGCCTGCTGAGCCACCGCGGCGTGCGAAGCCTGACCAGCAACCCGCCGACCCTGGAAGAGCTGTTCCTCCGGCACTACCGGAGCGAACCGGAGGTGGTGCCGGTATGAGCGGCACGCTCACCGGCACCGGCGCGCTGGTCCGGCTGGCCTTGCGCCGGGACCGGGTCCGGCTGCCGGTGTGGACCGCGGTGTTCACCGCCGTGGCGG
>DASZNR010000101.1:0-5587 GCA_035551175.1 Amycolatopsis sp.
GCCCCATCAGGCCGCCTCCGCGTCGACCCAGGCGCGCAGCTTGGCCGGGTCATAGCGCAGGTGCCGGCCAATCTTCTTGACCGGCGGGCCCTCACCGCGCCATTTCCACTGGTAGAGCGTCTTCACCGGGACGCCGAGGTACTCCGAGACATCCTCGACGGACCAGAGCCGATCGATGTTGCTGACGTTGTTCATGTGCTCCCCCTTTGATCAGGCCGCGAGGCCAGTTGCCGAAGTTTCTGGAGGTCTCTCCGCTGCGAGTAGCGCCCGGTCGTACTCGGCCTTCCAGGTGATCCGTTCTGCGATCGCGCGCATCACGAGGTGCGGCCGGGGCGGGACTTGCGGGTCGCCGGGCTCGACCTTGCGCCAGACCTGCTGTGACCGGTCGGCTTCCGGCTTCTCGATCCCGACGGCCGCGAGCGCTTGCAGCACGAAGGCTCGCCGGTCGGCCTTGTGGTCGACGAGGGTCTTGCCCGACCACTTCCGGGAGACCAGGACGCGGCGGCCGGGCAGGCCGAGCGTGGTCCGGCGGTGAGCCCGGCCCTTGCAGTGCCCCGGGGTGGTTTTACCTGTAACGCCCTTGGGCTGGATGCCGTAGAGCAGCCAGACCGCGCAGCGCGGCGAGCACGGCGTGACCGACAGCTCGGCGTGAAGCCGGTCGTGGTGATCGGCCTGGGCCGCGCTGCCCGCCTCGACCACCTCACCCGTGGACTTGGTCAGGTACTTCGTCAGGTAGCCGATGTGACGGCCGGCCTCTTCGGTGCCGCCGAGGATGCCTTTCGACTGCACCTGACGCCCGAACCGCACGACATGCGCCGGACGCTCCACGGCCTCCACCGCGTCGTCCCACCGGGTCAGCGGCTGACGCGTCTCCGGGTCGACGAACCCGCGTTCGGGACCGTCCCAAACCGGGCGCCGGTCGGTGTAGATGATCTCGTCATGGGACGGCCACCAGACCTGGTGGTAGGTGGCTTCGGTGACCTGGCGGATCACGTCGTGCGGTACCGAGCCCCTGATCGCAGTGTGCAGGTGCGGAGCGGCCCGGCGCTGCGGCTCGACGGTCGCGAAGTACTGCGCGTCCCAGCCGACGACCCGCCGGAGGTTCTGCCACCACCGGTCCACCAGCGCGGAGAAGTGCACCGCGTCCCGGGCGGCCCGCTGGTAGTCGTACCGGGTCGGGTCGACCGGGGCACCGTCACCGCGGACCGGCCCGTAGGTGTCGCAGGTCAGCGTCACGAACATCGACGGCCGGAACTTCCCCGCGTACTCCCGGCCGACCGTGGTCTTCGCAACTTTCCGCCGAGGCAAGTTCGGAGCGTCCTGCCGCCGCTTCGTCGACCTCTTCACGGCTCGCTTGGCTGGCAGGTCGAGGGCGGGCAGGCGACCGCGCATCCCAAGTTGCCGAAGTTCCGCGTCAACCCCGGCGACCTCCTCCCGCAGTTCCTCCGCTTCGGCTTGGTCGTGTTCGACCACCTCCCGGTACGCCGCCACCAGGTCCGCCCGGTAGGTCAGCAGCTCCTTGTGATCCTCCGAGGGCGGCTCAGCGGTGAGGACGGGCTCTTCGGCCATGTGCCAGCCCTCACGGCACTGGGCCTGCCGCAGCGCCTTCGCCTTCCGCGCACACGGCGGGCAGACCGACTCCACCGTGGAGCCGCAGGGCACCGGGACGTAACGGAGTTCGCCGGTGGTGGTGTCGCCGACCTCCATCGTGAAGGGCCGGACGCAGACGCCGTGCTTCTCCGCCGTCGCCCGGATCACGTCCGCAGCCAGCGGGGCCCGCATCCGCTCGGCGCGTGTCTCACTCATCAGGCCGCCACCTCCCCGGGCGTCGACCAGCCGCGCAGCAGATGGACGGGCATGTCCTGCTTCGCCCCGGCCGGGAGGTCGGGGAACGTGCTCGGCTCGAACGGAACTACGCCGAAGACGCGGACGGGGATGCCGCATGGTGTCCGGCCGGTGATCGACAGGTGCACCCACCTCCCGTCACGCAGCCGCCACAACTGGGCCGAGACGTCGTCGAGCGTGTGCGCCCAGACCAGCAGCGCCCGGGCGACCTCGGACAGGCCATCCGCATCGAGCTGGACCTTGATCGGGCTCGACCAGGCGTTGACGTCGACCGTGGCGACCGGCGGCAACTGGTGCGAGTCCAGGTGATCGCGGATCGCATCGAGGAAGATCATCAGCCGGTTCACGCGGCCACCCCCTCACCGCCGTGTCGCAGATCCGCGACACCCCCGTTGGTCACGTACGCCTCCAGCGCCTTCACGGTGCTGTCGGAGACCCACCCAGCACGGATGCGCAGGGGCTCGCGGATGCCTTCGCCCCAGACGTAGCCGACGCCGGCTTCCGAGTCGCCGATGCGGTGGGCCCACGCCCCGCGCTCGTACGCGCCGTCACCGAGGACCATGCCGACGTGCGTCTTGGAGGTGACGCGCAGGCAGACCCGGCGGGTGAACAGCTCGCGGACCGGGACGGTGTCCTTGGTGGGCTCCTGGACGTAGCCGCGGACCGAGATCCCGAGCGCCCGCCCTTGGGTGGTCAGGAGTGCGACGCGTTCCACAATGGCCTCACGGGTCTTGCGGTCGGTGTACTTCGTGAGCGCGCCGATCTCGTCGAACTCCAGTAGCTCCAACGGATACTCCGTCGACACCGGGATGGTCCGCAGCCGCCCAGCGAACGCGTGCTTGCGGGATTCCATTTCCTCCACCAGGCCGTCAAGCAGCTCGACCGCGTCCTTGCCGCCGACCGCGTAGCGGGTGAAGATCCCGCGTCCATAGGCGAGTTCCATGCCCTTGGGGTCGATGCCGGACATGCGCACCACCCCGGCCCTGATCGCCGGAGCAGCGGCCACGAGTGGGCACCACATGACGCTGTTCTTCCCCGCGCCCGAGGCACCGGCGGTCAGGCAGTGCGCGCCAGAGCCCAGCAGCGGAACGCGCCAGTCACGCCCGTACTCGGTCCGCCCGGCCCAGACGTTGCGCAGGTCCACGCCGGTCGCGTCGACGCCGTCCGGGACCTGGGGGCCGGCAACACCTCCGGCGAGCAGGTCACGGCGCTGGAAGTCGATGGACACCACGTTGGGTGCCAGCTCGCGGACCTGGCAACGAGCGACCTTCCGCGCAACAGCCAGAGCCCGAGCGGCGTCGTCGAAGTCCTCCGGCTTCTGGCCGGCCACGAGTTCGACCCGCACCTCGTCCCAGGAGGCCCCGGAGCGGACGCCGAGCACCTTGGGCAATCGGGTGCCGGAGCGGGTCGAGGTCGAGCGGGAGAGCGCGCGTCGACGGCCGACGAGGTTGACGTTCACCACCACCGGCAGCGCCTCGTCCCGCACCGACAGGCCGCAGGCGTGCAGCCACTCCGGCAGCTTCCGGCCGTAGACCGCCCACCGGGCCCACCAGGAGCGCAGGAACCGCCCGCACCACTGGTCGAACGAGATGGCATCGAGCGCCCACCACGTCAGCAGGGCGGCCGCGATGCAGCCCAGGATGATCGCCAGCGACAGCCAGCCGACCAGCTCGCACCAGGCGTAGACCGCGACGATGGCGAGGCTGGTCCGCCACCGCGTCACGACCTGCGCGAGCATCCACACGACCGCCTTGCACAGCCACCACAGGGCCACGAACACCACGGCTGCCGCAGCCAAGGCTTCCAGAATCGAGGCCAGGGCGCGGCCGATCTTGTGCAGCACCCACACACCGAGCCCCAGCCCAGCCAGGGCGATTACGGCGAAGCCGGGAGACATCACCGACCACCCCGCTTCACGTCGAGGTCCAGCGGCAGCATTCCCAAGCAGGGAGAGCACTTGGTCTCGCCGGGCAGGAGTTTGGCGAATCGTTTGCAGGAGGCGCAGCGCGTTCGGGTGACCCCCGTTGACGCCCGCCGGTTGTCGTCGTTTAGCGTTGTCATTGTTCACTTCCGCTGGTTGTGGACAGCGCAGGAGCGGCAAGGTTGGTAGCCAGGTTCCGCTTCTGCGCCTTACGGATCACACGCACCCACATCAGGACGTGCTTCATCGCCGCACGTCATAGCGTGCGTTTTTCGCTACTACTGTTGACTTTCCGGTCGTCTACATGCGACTAATCAGCAGGCGTCCCCTCCGCCTGAAGTTCCGCCGAGATCTCACCCGCCTTCCGCTCCTCGTAACCAGCCCAGTACAGCGCCTCGTGGTGATGGCCCCGATCGACGTCCGCGACGGCCTTAGAGAGCCGTGCGTTGCCGAGGCGGAACGCCAGCCACACCGACGGGTTCGCGTCGTTCGGTGGCCGGCGGTCCATCACGACCTCGTGGGCGTCCCGCAGCGTCCTCGGCTCACCCCTGCGCATCGTCATGCCTCTCCGCGCGGGCTTCCAGCAGCGCCGCCAGGTCCTCGGCGTGGTCGCGGAGCCGGCGAAGGAACACTGCGCACCCCGCCCAGGCGGTCTGGTCCTCCGGCGGCACCAGCGTCACCACGCACAGCCCACCGGCCAGTACCAGAACCGGCGGATGCGACGCGCCCGGCCCGGTCTCCTCCACCGTCACCTCGGTACCCGCGCCCACCGTCCAGCGCAGCCCCAGCCCGTCCCACGTTGCCGTCATGTGCTTCCCATTCCCGGGCCAGGTCGGCGAACCCCTCGGCCGCCGACTCCAGCGCCGCCACACACCACCACGGCAACCCGCGCACCTGCGCCAGCTCGTGCCACGCCCGCGACACCCGCCGCGCCGCGTTCGCCGTGTCCGTCGCACTCAGTGGCGACAGCACCGCACGGCCGTGTTCCCAGGCGGCCATGTAGTCCCGATACGCCTGCTCCCACGCCTCGACCCGCTCGCGGAAGCCCATCCCTGTCACGCGGCCTTCGCCGTCTCACTGGTCCCACCGGACCGGGACGGCTTCGCGTTGGCGTTGGCCTGCTTGAAGCCGGTCGCGCGGAACACGTAGGACTGGTACTTGAACTCGCCCTGCCCGGCCACGCGCGGTTCGGCCGTGAGGCCGTCCAGCTCGATCGGCCGCATGCCGGGCAGCGCCTCCGAGGTGGTCGGCACGGGCTGGACGTCGGCGAGAAGGGTGATCTCGAAGGAGGCTCGCTTAGCGCGGGTCTCGGCCGGGTCGGTGACCATCACTTTCCACTGCCGCTTACCGGTCACCTCGTCGATTCGCTGCCGCACCGGGCGGTTCGCGGCCCGGTCCTCGCGCGACTGGTACTCGTTGTCCGGCGACACCTCGCCCACCATCACCAAACCCTGCGGAAACGCGTCATCGAAGTCGATCCCGAACCGGTGTCCCTTATCGATAGCCATGCTGAATCCCTTGTGTCGTCTGTTAGTTGGTTTCTTCGGGCGGTTCTCCGCCTCGTGCCGCTGCGGCGTCCAGTGCCGCGCTCACCTCGTCCAGTTCCCTCCGCAGTACGGCGATGGCGTCGGAGTCCACGAGCAGGACCACCGGGAACGCCTTGCCGAACCGGACTTCCGCGCGGTTTGCGTACGTCAGCGCCCGGACACGAATCGGCAGATCAGCCGTGACGTGGATCTGAACCGTGTCGCGCATGCCACGCCGCGCCTACGCCGCACGTCGGCGAGGTACCGCCCGCTTGTCCAAGCCAGCCGGCCGGAC
>DASZNR010000102.1:0-78632 GCA_035551175.1 Amycolatopsis sp.
CGCATCCAGCGCCGTCCCCACCGCACCCATCGCGACCGACGCCCAATCACCCGACTCGATCGCCGACGACAGGTCGCTGGCATCCTCCAGCAGGGAAATCCCCGAGTACGCCTTCGTCGAATCCTGCGTCGGCGCGATCAAAGGGTTGCTCACGCGCGATCCTCCCAGTCCGCCCGGCACACCGTCGCGGCCGAACCTAGCAACAAGCGATCAACACCGGGCCGGGAGGGCGGACCCGGACCATTCGTGCAGGACTTCGGGTGCGAAGGTGCCCGTCGGCCGGAACGCGGTGAACCGGAGCGTTCCGGCCGGGAGACGGGTCAGCCCTGCTGGAAACCTTGCGGCTGGAACTGTTGCTGCTGTTGCTGAGCGGCCTGTTGCTGGTGCGGAGCGTGCTGGGCCTGCTGCTGGGCGACCTGCTGCGGCGCGCCTTCGGGGACGACGTACACGGCCGTGCCGTAGGCAGCGATCTCGCTGGCCGTCTGGGCGATTTCGTTGCAGTCGAAGCGCAGGGCGAGCACGGCGTTGGCGCCGTGCTGCATGGCTTCGCCGGCGAGCCGGTTGAGTGCCTCGTAGCGGGAGTCGGAAAGCAGCTTCGAGAGGCCACGCAGCTCGCCGCCCGCCATGGCTTTGAAGCCGGCGCCGATGTTGGAGAACATGTTGCGGCTGCGAACCGTCAGGCCGAAGACCTCGCCGAAGACGCGGACGACGCGGTAGCCGGGCAGATCGTTCATAGTGGACAGCAGGATCGGGAACTGCTGCGGAGGTGCGGCTTGAGTCATGCGCGGATCGTAGCCACCCCGGCCCCCGCGCACCGGCCGATCACGCTGTGATTCGCTCGTTCCAGTCGATGTGGTGGTGGTACAACCACCCGCGCTCCTCGCCGACGTCCTGGCCCGCGCTCGCGGCCACGAGCTTCTCCACGCGTGTGCGGCGCAGCTTCTCGTAGGCAGCGAAGGCGGCCGGCGCGTCGGGGAGATCGCGCAGGCACAGGGCAAGAACCACGCTGTCTTCCAGCGCCATCGACGCGCCCTGCCCCGCGGCAGGGGATGCCGCGTGGGCCGCGTCGCCTGCGAGGACCATGCCCGGCGTCGACCACAGGCGGGTGGTGGGCACGTCGTAGGAGTGGCCGCCGAACACGTCGTCGCCCGTGGCGGCCACGATGTCCGCGCACGGCAACGGGTCGCCGTCGAACGCGGCGAACGCGAAGTCCCGCCAGCCGGCCGGGGTCACGGCCGCGACGTCTTCGCGTGAGCGCTCGGTGTCGGGGATGCGGGCGAACCAGAACGTGGCGCCGTCGGGCGCGGTCGTGAAGCCGAACGCGGCGCGGCTGCCGCGGATCATGCGGTAGACGCCGGGCGCGGAGGGCAGTCCTTCGGCGCGGGTGTAGCCGTAGACCACGGTGAGGCCGGTGAACCGCGGCGGCGCGGCGTCCGGGTCGATGAGCGTACGTACCACCGATCGCAGACCGTCGGCGCCGACGAGCAGGTCGCCGGCTTCGGTCGAGCCGTCGGCGAACGTCGCGGTGACGCCGGATCCGCTCGCCTCGGCGGTCACAAGCCGGTGGCCGTGCTCGACGGCGATGCCGCGGCGGGCGGCTTCGTCCTGTAGCGCCCGGTACAACGCGGCGCGGGTGAGCGTGCGCGGGCCGGCGAGCTCACCGGTGTCGAATTCGCGGGTGCCCGCCGTCGCGCCGTCGGGACCGACCAGTTCAACCCCCAGCGCCGGGAACGAGGCCTCGACCACGGGCGCGTCGGCGCCGATGGCTTTCAGCGCGTCCATGCCGTTGTGCATCACGGTGAGAAACGCGCCCGCATCGGCACCGCCCGACGGATGGGCCTCGAACACCACGGGTTCATGACCCGCGCGTTGCAGGGCCATTGCCGTGACCGTGCCGGCGACGCCGCCACCGGCGATGAGAACGCGCATCGAAATCCCCCTCGAACCGAAACCGGGCCATCGCCGACCGTACTGGCCGGCGATGGCCCGGGTGGTAGCTGTTTCGCTCAGGCGAGTTCGGCGACGGCGAGGCGGACGCACACGGCGAGCGCGCGAACGGCTTCCTCGACCTCGGCGAGTTCGGGGAACGTCGGCGCGATGCGGATCGTCGCGTCCTTCGGGTCGTCGCCGTGCGGGTGCGTGGCGCCGGCGGGGGTCAGCGCGACGCCGGCCTCCTTGGCCAGGCGCACGACCTCCTTCGCGGTGCCCTCGGGCACGGTCAGCGACACGAAGTAGCCGCCGGTCGGCTTGGTCCAGGTCGCGACACCCGATTCGCCGAACTCTTCGGTGAGGATGCGGTCGACCGCCGCGAACTTGGGCGCGATGATCTCCGCGTGCTTGCGCATGTGCGCGCGCACGCCCTCGGCGTCCTTGAGGAACATCGCATGCCGCAGCTGGTTGACCTTGTCCGGGCCGATCGTGCGCTTGGCGAGCAGATCGCTCCACCACGCGATGTTGGCGGCCGACGACCCGAAGAACCCGACCCCGGAGCCGGCGAGGGTGATCTTCGAGGTCGAACCGAACACGAACGCGCGGTCGGCGTTGCCGGCCTCGGCGCACAGCGCCAGAATGTCCGCGACCTCGGTCTCCGTGTCGGTGAGGTGGTGCACGGCGTACGCGTTGTCCCAGAAGATGCGGAAGTCCGGGGCGGCCGTCGGCATCGCCGCGAGGCGGCGGGCGACCTCGTCGGAGTACGTGACGCCCGTCGGGTTCGAGTACTTGGGCACGCACCAGATGCCCTTGATGGCGGCGTCCTCGGCGACGAGGCGCTCGACCACGTCCATGTCCGGGCCGTCGACGGTCATCGGGACCTGGATCAGCTCGATGTCGAAACGCGCGGCGAGCGCGAAGTGACGGTCGTATCCGGGAACCGGGCACAGCATGGCGATGCGCGGCTCGTCGGCCCACCGGCGCTCGCCGCCCGGCAGCGTCTTCAGCATCGCCTGGACCACGGCGTCGTGCATCAGCTCGAGGCTCGAGTTGCCGGCGGCAAGCAGCTGCTCGACGGGCACCTGCAGCGCGCCCGCGAAGATGCGGCGAAGCTCGGGCAGGCCCTTGAGTCCGCCGTAATTGCGGGTGTCGGTGCCGTCTTCGGATTTGTACTCGCCATTCGGCAGGGTGAGCAGGTCCGCGGAGAGGTCGAGCTGCCGGGGGGACGGCTTGCCGCGGGTGATGTCCAGGGAGAGGCCGCGCTCGACGAGCGCCGCGTAGTCACGGCGGGCGGTGTCGACGTCGACGGGAGCAGTGGTCATGTCTCAACGCTAAACCGCGCGTCGATACCATTTCGTGTGACCCCCTGTCCAGGGTCTACCGTGGGGTCTCGTGCGTCTCGTCATCCACGCCGACCAGCGGCAGTTCTCCCTCCGGGACAGGACCGCCTGGCTGCCCGGCGACGGCGGGTGGTCCGACGAAGCGGTGCTGTCCCACCGCGTCGCGGTCGAGCCGTCCTCGCTGGCCGTCTCCACGGCGAGGTCCGACCTCGTCGAGGCCGACCTCACGGTGCACGCCGTCGAGCCCGCTCTCGATGGCGCGGCCGAGCACATCGTGGAGGCCGACGTCGAGGTGCCGAGCGGCCGGCTGACCGTCGCGGGCCCCACCGACTATCCGGGTCACGAGCACGTGCTCGACCTCGCTCCGGGCCGCTACCGCATCCGGGTGTCCTATGTGGAGAGTGGCCCGCCCGCCACGACGTGGAACGAGCACGAGTACGGCGCGCACTACCGCTACGTCCTCGACCTCTGGCCGGTCACCGGGGCGAAGCCGGTGTCGGTCGTACGCCAGGGCGCCACCGTCTGGGACAGCTGACGGGGCAGCAGGCCCGCCCGGGACCCCTCCCGCCCGAATCGCACTAGCGTCCGGCGCGAAGACGGGACCAGACGTGGAGGACCGGTGCGGGAGACCCAGAAAGCCGAGATCGCCAGGATTTCCGAGTCGGTGGCGCGCTCCATGTTCACGCAGGCGGCGCTGTACTGGGGCGTCGATCGGGAGGTACACGCGCGGCTGCCGGAGATGATCCGACGGCACACCGACGGCCTGCTGCCCGAGCTGGCGAAAGCCGCGATCGCCGAAGCGACGCCCGATCTGGGCGAGGCGCAGGCCGCGGTCGAGCGTGCGTTGCGGGAACAGCTGCGCGAGGAGGCCGCGGAGACCGTCGCCAAGTCCTCCGCACAGGTGCTCCCGCGGCTGGCCGAGCAAGCGGTGCGGGCGGCGACGCCCGACGCCGAGGCCGCGCGCGCGGAGCTCGTCGCGAAAGCGGCCCCGGAGGTCAACGGCATCGTCCGCGAGCAGGCCGCGACCGCCGTGGCCGACCTCATAAACAAGGCGGGCGACGGCGTGCGCTCCACCGTCGCCGAGGTGCTGGAACGCGAATCGGCCAGAGTCCTGCCCGACCTGGCGCGCGCCGCCGTCGAGAAGGCGACGCCGGATCCCGAGCAGCTGCGCGAGCACCTCCTGCACGAGGCGAAGCACGAGCTCTCGAACCTCGTGCGCACCGCCCTGGCCGAGGTGGCGAAGCAGGCGGAGGGCGATCTGGTCGAACGGGTGACGGCGGTGGCGCTGGCGCGCGTCCGCAAAGCCGCGCACGTCGAGGTCGACAAGTTACTGGCCAAGTTCTCGCCGACGGTGGTCACGGTCGTACTGCCTGATGGCAAGAAGGTGGAGCTCGCCGAGGACACCCACGCGGTGCTGCCGGAACTGCTGCTGGCCCTGCACGCACGCTGCCACGTGCTGCTCGTCGGCCCGGCCGGCACGGGCAAGTCGATGCTCGCACGCCACGCCGCGGCTGCGCTCGGGCTGGAGTTCCAGGCGCTTTCCCTGGGGCCGACGACGCCGATGAGCAAGGTGTTCGGCTACTACGACGCCAACGGCGAGTACCACGACACGCCGTTCCGCCGCGCGTTCGAGCACGGCGGCGTGATGCTGCTCGACGAGCTCGACAACGGGCATCCCGGCCTGCTCGCCGAGCTCAACCAGGCGCTCGCGCTGGGCGTGTGCGCCTTCGCCGACGGCATGGTCACCGCACATCGCGACTTCCGCATGGTCGCCACCGGAAACACCTACGGCACCGGTGGCGACCGCCAGTACGTCGGCCGCCAAACGCTCGACTCCGCGACGCTCGACCGGTTCGTGGTCATCGACGTGCCCATCGACGAGGGGCTCGAGGAGCGGGTCGTCCGGCGGCACGCCCCGTCGCACCCCGACGCCGTCGAGGAGCTGATCGAGCAGATCCGCGAACTGCGCGAAATCGCGCAGGAGAAGAAGCTCCCGGTGATCATCTCGCCGCGCGCCAGCATCGACGGCGCGAAGCTGCTGGAAGCCGGCGCGACCGTGGAGCAGGTCATGCAGTGGCGCGTGATCCGCGGACTGTCGGACGCGCACCGCGCCGCACTCGGGCTGGACTGAGCTGTGCTGCCCGTCCACTTGCCGCCGATGCTGTCGTGGCACGAGTTCGTCGAGACCGCGTCCGCGCCGCCTTCTATCGACAACCCGGCCAGCCGGGAAGTCAAGGCCGGCTGGCACGGCGCCACCTGGGAGGAGGCGCTGCGGCTGGCGGTCGACGGGTGGCCGGTCGCGCTGGAGGAAGCCGACGTGACGGTCGAGCAGCTGCGAGCCGGTGCCGGCCTCGGCCACGTCGTGACCGAGCTGGAACCGGCCTGGGACGTGACCGGCAGCGAGGTCGACATCGCCGCATACCTATCCGGTGTGCCCGAGTGCATGATCGACGCCGTGCCACGCCAAGTTTCCCGGCGCGGCAAGGTCGTCACGTTTCTCATCCCGGCCGCGTACTCGCACCGCGTCCGCCACGACTCGATCATCAACCGCGGCCTAGCGCTCGCCACGCTGTGCTCGGCCATCATCGACGCCGGCCACAGCGTGGAGATCTGGTCGGGGTTCAGCGCCGACCTTCGCACCTCGCAGGGCCGGCTGCGCAGCCGCGGGGCCGCGCGCGTGATCTCCGCGGGCGAGCCGTTCGACGTCGGGCGGCTCATCTTCGCCGTGGCTCACCCGGCGATGCTGCGCCGGCTGTGGTTCGGCGTCTGGGACCGCCAGCCGAAGCCGGTCGCGACCGCCATGGAGTTCGACAACTACGGCCGTGCGTGCGACTGCGACGCCGCCGACCTGCCGCCGGACATCACCGACCCGTACGTGTTCCCGTTCCTCACCTACGAAGACCGCCAGTGGGACGACCTGCCCACGGCGCTGTCCTGGAGCGAGCGCATGTTCGCCGACCTGGGGCTCATCCAGCACTGAGTGCCTACAGCGGGTCGAGGTCCGTGATCTTCCACCGGCCGTCGACGCTGTGGGCGGTGACGGCTAGCTGCGCGACGGACGACTGCGGCGTGCCGCCGCCGGGAAGGATGGTCTGCTGGTCGAGGAAGAGCAGCAGGGTGGCGTCGTCGCCGTGGAGGGTGCGGACGCCGGCGGCCCGGACGGTGGTCGTGCGGATGAGCTTTCCGTCCGTGGCGCGTTTGCTCGCCGTGGCGAACTGGGCGCGGTACTCGCCGACGGCGGGGCCGGCGAGTGTCTCGGCCGCGGCGCGCGAAGTACGGGCGAGGTCGGCGTAGTCGTAGGAGAACAGAGCTTTCACCGCCGAGCTCACCTCGTCGCGCACCTGGTTCGTCGCGGCCACGTCGACCAGCGCTTGGTCTCCGGACGGCCGGAGGGCGGCGGCCTCGACCGCGAACCACACGGCGCACGCGAGCGCGACGACGGTGATCCCGACGCCTGCCGTCAACAAGCGCTTCACGAGCCCACCGCCTGCACGCCGCCGACTTTCCACGCGCCGCCGTCGCGGGCGAAGTCGACGGTCAGGCGCGCCTGCTTCGCCACGGCCGCGCCGCCGCCCGTGCTCACCCGCACGTCGAGCACCGCGATGACCCGCGCCGTGCCCGCGGCCGGATCGAGGTCCGTGACGGCCGCCTGCCGCAGCGAAGCCGTGGACACGGTCTTGGTGCTCGTCGCACGGTCGAGCTGCAGCTGGCGGTCGCCGGCGAGGTCCTCGCCGTACTGGCCGGTGGTCGCGCGGACCCAGCGGTCCACGTCGGCTCCCGCGGTGCGGTAGTCGATCGTGTTGAGTGCGACGAGGTCCGTGGCCGCCGCGGCGAGCACGGCGTCGCGATCGCGGCCGCGGGCAAGAGCGTCGTCGTGCGCCGCGTGCCACCACGACCAGCCGAACCACGCGGCGGCCAGCACGGCGAGGACCGGCAGCAGCACGAAGAGCCGCGTTCTCATCACGAGCCGCCCAGCAGCGCCCCGAGCCCGCCGGCGGGCGGCGGCGTGAGCTGGTTCAGCAGGCCCGGCAGCTGGTTCGCGTCCGGCGTCGTCGACGGCGCGGACGGCTGCGGCGCGGCCGGGATCGCCGGCGGCTTTCCCGCGTACGGCGCGTTCTGCGCACCACGCACCTCGGTGGGGCTGCCCGGTGGCTCGGCGCAGTAGGCGTTCATGTTCACCGGCGCTTCGGTGGTGTCGTCCGCCGGACGTTCTTTGGTGCCTTCGTAGCCCTTGGTGCAGGACGCCGGGTCGAAGAAGTTGAACACCACGCCGAGGTGACCCGTGCCGTCGGGTGACGTCGTGGGCGAGAAGGCCGAAATCACGGGATACGCGACCAGCAGCTCCTCCAGCGAATCGGTGCGTGCGGACGTGATCTGGGCCGTGGTCAGCGCGTTCGCGAAGAGCACACCGAGGTCGGTGCCCGAGGCCGCGAGCACGTCGCTGATCTGCCGGCTCAGTTGCGGCGCCTGGTCGATCACCGTGCGCAGGTCGGGATCCGACGACTTGAGCTGCGCCGCGATCGTCTTCAGGCCCCCGGCGAAGTCGGTGATGTTCTGCGCTTGCCGCTCCTGCGTGGCGAACACCGTGCGCGAGTTCGAAAGCAGGCCGCGAGTGTCCGGAATGTACTGTGCGGCCTTCGCGGTGAGGGAACTCGTGCTGTCGAGCAGCTTCTGCAGCTGCGGCCCGGAACCCGCGAAAGCGTCGTAGGTTTCGTCCACCACGGTTTTCAGCGAGTCCGGGTGCACGCTCGCCACGAGGTCGTCCAGGTGCGCGAGCACGGAGTCGGGCGAAGCGGGCAGTGACGTGCGGTCCTGCTTGATCACGGAACCGTCGTGCAGGTACGGGCCCGTCTCTCGGTTCGGCAGCAGGTCCACGAACTGCTCACCCACCGCCGAGCGGTCCGCGACCTGCGCCTGCAGATCGTCGGGGATGTCCGGTCCGCCGGAGTCGAGATCGAGGTGCACGTCGATGCCGTGCCCGGTGAGCGTCATGTTCGTGACGCGCCCGACCGTCACCCCGCGGTAGGCGACCTCGGAGTTGACGAAGATCCCGCCGGAGTCCGCGAGCTGCAGTGTCACCTGGTAGCCGCGTGCGCCGAAGAGCCGGTCGAGCCCCGCGTACTTGCCGCCGGCGTAACCCACCGAAACCACGGCGATCACGAGGAACGCGATGAGCTGGATGCGGGTTTTGCGAGTCGTCATCCGGTACCTCCACCGAGAACCGGGCCGAGCAGGCCGCCCAGCAGCCCGCCCGGTCCTGGCTGGTTCTTCGCCGGTGGCGCGGTCGTCGGCAGTGGCAGCGGCAACGACGGCGTGCCCGCGCCCGGCTGACCGCTCGTGAGGCCAGGGATCTGGACCGGCGGCTGTGAGGAGTTCGTGAAGTTCTGCACGAGCTTGTCGAGGTCGAGGTTCACGGTCGCGTCGACGTTCGCGTAGTCGCCCTTGATGGTGTTGCCCGCGTAGTCCGGGAACGGGTAGGTGAGCAGGATCTGCAACGCGTTGGGCAGGTCCTGGCCCGCCTCGCCGAGCTTGCGCAATGTCGGCTGCAGCGCCTTGAGGTTCGCGACGAGCTGGTCACGGCTGCGGTTCACCGTGTCCACGGCCACGCCGGAGAGCTTGTTGAGCGCGTTCAGCATTCCCACGAGCTGGTCACGCTGGTCCGCGACGATCTTCAGGCCCGGCGCCAAGTTGTCCAGCGCCGTCTTGATGTTCTGTTGCTGGCCCGCGAGCGTCCGCGACAGCTTGTCGAGCCCGTCGATCGCGCGCAGGATCTCACCCTTGTGCCCGTCGAGCTGCGTCGCGAGATCGTCCACTCGCGACAGCAGCGCGCGCATCTCGGGTTCGTTGCCGGACAACGCGTTGTTGAGCTCACGGCTGATGTCCTGCAGTTGGCCGAGACCGCCGCCGTTGAGCAGCAGGGAAAGCGCGCCGAGCACTTCCTCGACCTCGGGGTTGCGATTGGTGCGGCCCAACGGGATCTGCGCGCCGTCGGCGAGGTGGCCTTCGGGCTTTTCGGCCGTGGGCGCACTCAGCTCCACGAACTTCTCACCGAGCAGGCTCGACTGGCGCAGCTCGGCGTGCGCGTTCGCGGGCAGCCGCACGTCGCCGTTCACGGTCATCGCGACGAGTGCGGCCCGGGTGTCGGGCGTCAGCGTGATCTTGTCGACCCGGCCGACGGCGACGTCGGAGACCTTCACGCTCGCCTGCGGCACGAGGTCGAGCACGTCGGTGAACTGCGCCGTCACGTGGTACGGGTGGTCGCCGACGTCCGGTCCGCCGGGCAGCGGGGTCGAGTACAGGCCGTTGAACCCGCCGTCACTGCAGCCGGCGAGCACGAGGACCCCGGCCAGCACGCCGGCCAGCCGCCGGCGCACGCGCCTCACTTCGCACCGCCCTGGGTCAGCACGTCCACGAGCGGCAACGGCAACGGCGGCAGCTGCCCGTTCTGCAACGAGTTGAGTGCCTGCGGCACCGTCGGCAGCTTGAGCGTGCCGTCGAGCACCGGTGCGAGTTCCTTGCAGATGTCGGTGAGCGTCGCCGGCACGTTCTTCGGCGTGCCCGCCGCGAGGATCCCGCAGACGGTGAGGATCGGCGGGTTGGTGATCTCGTTGAGGTTGTCGCGCACCGCGATGGTGCCTGACGCGGCGTCGTAGGAGTTGATGAAGTTCGTGGCGCCGGTCGGCGCGACGTCGAGCACCTCGGCGAGTGCCGCGCGCTGATCCACGAGCACCTTCGTGAGCGACGCCAGCTTGCCCACGTTGGCTTCGAGGCCGGCCTTGTTGTCGG
This sequence comes from Amycolatopsis sp., assembly GCA_035551175.1. Taxonomy (GTDB): domain Bacteria; phylum Actinomycetota; class Actinomycetes; order Mycobacteriales; family Pseudonocardiaceae; genus Amycolatopsis. Next base: position 10,056 of record DASZNR010000102.1, read on the forward strand.
CTACGAACTGTTTCACGTCGCCCAGCGAGGACGCGAGCGACTTCAAGGCGGCGCCGACGTCGGCCGAATCGTCGGCGAGGAACCCGCTGACGTCGGCGACCCGTTCGTAGAACTCGTTGAGCTGACTGTCGCTCTTGGCGAGAGCGCCGGTGAAGGAGTTGAGATTCTGGACGGTCGAGAACAGGTCGTCCTTCGAATCGTCCAACGTGCCCGCGAGGTCCGCGAGCCGCCCGACGGTCGAGTTGAGGTCCGCGCCGTTGCCCTTGAGGGCGCGCGCCGCCGTGTCGAGCACATCGGACAATGCGCCGCTGCTGTTGGCGCCATCGGGGCCCAGCGCGGTGGAAAGCTTGTCGAGACTCGCGTAGAGGTCGTCGAGCTCCACGGGCGTGGCCGTCTTGTCGCGCGCGAGCACGGCGCCGCTGGCGAGCGTGGGGCCGCTGTCGTACGCCGGGGTCAGCTGCACGTAGCGGTCGCTCACGAGGCTGGGCGCGACCACGACCGCGCCGACGTTCACGGGGATCGGCACGTCGCCGTTCACCCGCATGTCCACCCGCACGGCCTGCCCCTGCGGGGTCACGGCCGTCACCTGGCCGACCGGTACGCCGAGCACGCGCACCGACGAACCCGCGTACAACCCGACCGTCTTGCCGAAATACGCCGACAACGTCGTCGCGCTGCCCCCGCGGAACACCAGGTACAACCCGGCCGTGATCAGCAGCACGAGCACGATCGCGAATCCCAGCAACGAGACCAGGTTCCGCTGTGCCTTCGTCTGGATGGTCATCGGCCCCCCACCCCCTGGTTCGGCGCCGCGATCGGTGGTGTGCAGCCCTCGGGGTTGATCGACAGCCCGCCCGCGGTGATCGTCGGCGGCAGCAGGCCACACAGGTACCCCTCGAACCAGCGTCCGTTGCCCGTCGCGTTGGCGCCGACGCGCGCGAACGGCGCCATGAGCGCGAGCCCGCGGTCGAGGTTGCTCTGATTGCGCTGCAGCACGTCGGTCACCTTCCCCAGCGCGTCTAGCGTCGGCTTGAGCTGCGCCCGGTTGTCGGCGACGAGCCCAGAAAGCTGCTGCGAAATCTGCTGCGTGCCCTTCAGCAGCGCGGAAATCTGGTCGCGGCGGCTTTGCAGCTCGGTCAGTAGCAGATCGCCGTCGCTGATCACCTGCTGCAGCTGGGCGTTGCGGTCGGACAGCGTCTTCGAGATGGCACTGGTGTTGGCCAGCAGCGTGTGCAGGTCGTCGTCGCGCGACGACACGATCTTCGACAGCGCGGACAGGCCCGAGAGCGTGTCCTTGAGGTACTGCGGGCTGTCCTTGAGCGAATCCGACAGCGCGGTGAAGCTTTCGGCGAGCTGCTTCGTGTCGATGTCACCGACCGTCGTGGACAGCTGGTCGAACGCGTCCTGCAGCTCGAACGGTGTCCGCGTGCGCTGGATCGGGATGGTGTCGTCCGGACTCTGTGTACCGGTGCCCGCCAGGGTGAGCGCCAGGTACTTCTCCCCCAGCAGCGTCTTGATCTCGATCGACGCCGTCGACGCGTCGCCGACTCGCACGCCCTTCACGCGGAAGGTGACCAGCACCTGCTTGTGGGCCAGCTGCACCGACGTCACCTGGCCCACCTTCACCCCGGCCACCTCGACCTCGTTGTCCGGCGCCAGCCCGGCCGCCTCGCCGAAGTAGGCGGAATAGGTGGTGCCGTTGCCGAACAGCGGGATGTCGTCGGAGAAATAGGCCACGGCCGTCACGAGCAGCACGAGCACCAGCGCCACCGCGCCGACACTTGCCTGATTGCGTTCCTTGAGGGGCTTCACGGACCGCACCTCGCCGCCCGCTGGGTCGCCGGCAACGGCACGATCGGCAGCGACACGTCGAGCGACGAGATCCCGACCGTACCTTCGATGCCGCACAGGTAATAGTTGAACCAGCTGCCGTAGCTCAGGGTCCGGGTGAACTTCTCGAGGTTGCCCGGCAGCACCTGCAGCAGGTGGTCGAGCAACTGGTCGGAGTCGGCGAGGTTGTTCGACAACGTGCCGAGCTGCTGCACGTCGTCCTGCACGGCGGGCCGGGCGTCGGCGAGCAGACCGGCCGTCGCGTCGGTCAGCTCGCCCAGCGCGCCCACCGCGTCCCCGATCGGCCGGCGCTGCTCGGCCAGCCCGCTCACGAGCCGCTGAGCCTGGTCCACGAGGTCGCCCAGCTGCGGGCCGCGGGCGTTCACTGTGGACAGCACCTGGTTGAGGTTGTCGATGACGCGCCCGATCACCTGGTCCTTGCCGGCGATCGAGGACGTGATCGACGCCGTGTGCGCCAGCAGGCTCGTGATCGTGCCACCCTCGCCCTGGAAGACCTGGATGATCTCGGCCGAGAGCTGGTTGACCTCCTTGGGATCGAGCGCCTGGAAAAGCGGCTTGAACCCGTTGAAGAGCACGGTGAGGTTCAGCGCGGGTTTGGTGCGCTCCGGCGGGATCGTCGCGCCGTTCGCGAGCGTGCCGCCGCCCGTGACGTCCGTGCCGAGTGCGAGGTAGCGCTGGCCGACGAGATTGCGGTACTTGATCGTCGCGGTCGTCAGCGCGGGCAGCTTGTACTGGTTGTCGACGGTGAAGTCCACGACGGCGTGGTTCGGCACGTCCTGGTCGACGGCGATCGACTCGACCTGCCCCACCTTCACGCCCGAGATCCGCACGTCGTCGCCCGCCTGCAACCCGGACGCGTCGGTGAACTTCGCGGCGAACCCCGCCGTGGTGCCGAAGTTCGTGTTGGCGATCGTGGCGGCGAGGATCCCGGTGAGCAGCACCGTGACGGCGGCGAACACGAGCATCTTCAGCAGTGCCGGGACGAACGACCTCACTTGAGCTCCACCTCCGCTCCGCGGTAGAGCGGGCCGACGAGCAGGCTCGCCCAGCCGGGCACCTGGTCCGGCATCGTGCCCATCGACGGAGCCGCGAGCAAGTCGATGAGCTGTTGCTCGTCGGTGGAGCCGAACACCGACGGCGCACCGGCCGATTCACCACCGCCGCCGGCCGCGCCGTTGCCGGCGACGGTGTTCGAGGTGATCGCGCCCGAGGTGATCTCGCCGGGCAGCGATTCGGGCGGGCTGTTCGGCGCCGCCGGTTTCGTGGAGCCGTCCTTCACCGCGCCGTCGGGTGGATACTGCGGCCAGTGCCCGGGTTTCGGCACCTGCGGGTAGCAGCGCGGTCCGCGTTTGTCGTCGTAGCGCGGCTCGTCGACGCCGGGCAGGTACTTGCCGCGGCTCGCGGTGAACTCGATCGTCACGCGGCTCACCTCGGGGTGCGCCGTGCCCTTGCCGAACGCGAGCTCCGCTTCCGGCACCGAGGCAGCGAGCTGCTTGAGCAGGCACGGGTACTCCGGCGCGTACTTCGCGAGCACGTCGAGCGTCGGCTGTACAGCCGTGGTGAGCTGGATCAGGTTGTTCTTGTTCACTTCGAGGAAACTCGTGAGATCCGCCGACGCCGCGGACACCGAGGCGTACACGTCGGACAGACCCTGCCGTTTCGCCACGATGGTCTGGCTCGTCGTGGTGAGATCCGCGAGCGCCTGCAGCAGATCCGGCGCCGCCTTGTCGTAGGTGCCGGACACGTCGGCAAGGCCGGTGATGTCGGCCTTGAGGTCGGGTAGCGACGGGTTCAGCTTGCCGAGGTAGTCCGACAGCTGCGTGAGCGTCTGGCCCAGCTGCTTGCCACGGCCGTCGAGCGCGCTCGACACGGCGCTCAGCGTGCTCGACAGCTTCTCCGGCTGCACGGCCTGCAACACCGGCATCACGTCGTCGAGTACCTGTTCCAGCTCGATCGCCGTGCTGCTTCGGTCCTGCGGGATCACGTCGCCGGCTTCGATGGGCGGCCCGGGATTCTCCGGCAGCTGCAAGGCGACGTACCGCTCACCGAAGAGTGTCTTGGGCAGCAGCCGCGCCGACACGTTGGCCGGGATCTCGGCGGTCTTGTCCGGCTGTAGTGCGAGTTCGAGCTCCGCATGGTCACCTTTCGCGGTGACCGAACGGATTTCGCCGACGAGCAGTCCGCGCACCTTCACGTCGCCGCCGACCCGCAGCTGGCTGCCGACGTGGTCGGTTTCGAGCTTCACGAGCGTGACGGGCGTGAACACCTTCTTGTAGACGGCGATCGTGGTCGTGAAGAACAGGGCCGCGACGACGAGGAAAATCAGGCCGAGCACCTGGTACCCGAGCCGCTTCAGCAGTTCGCGCCGCGTGTTCATCCCGAAATCCGTACCGTCGTGTTGGCGCCCCAGATCGCGAGGCTCAGGAAGAAGTCGAGCACGGAGATCAGCACGATCGACGTGCGCACCGCGCGACCGACGGCCACTCCGACGCCGGCCGGCCCTCCGGTCGCGGTGTAGCCGTAGTAGCAATGGGACAGGATCACGAGCACGCTGAACACGATCACCTTGGCGAACGACCACAGCACGTCCTCGGGCGGGAGGAACAGCGTGAAGTAGTGGTCGTAGGTGCCGGCCGACTGGCCGTAGAGCCAGATCGTGATCTGCCGCGACGCGAGATAGGACGACAGGAGCCCGATCGCGTAGAGCGGGATCACCGCGGTGACGCCCGCGAGCACGCGCGTGGTCACGAGGTAGGGCAGGCTCGGCACGGCCATCACCTCGAGCGCGTCGATCTCCTCCGAGATCCGCATCGCGCCGAGCTGCGCGGTGAACCCACAGCCGACCGTGGCCGAAAGCGCGAGCCCGGCCGAGAGCGGCGCCACCTCACGGGTGTTGAAGTAGGCCGAGACGAAGCCGGTGAGCGCGGCGGTGCCGAGCTGGTTGAGTGCCGAATAGCCCTGCAGGCCGACGATGAGCCCGGTGAAGAGCGTCATCCCGATCATCACGCCGAGCGTCCCGCCGATCACGGCGAGTCCTCCGGTGCCGAAGCAGACTTCCGTGAGCAGGCGCGTGGTTTCGCGGCCGTAGCGGCGGATCGTGCGCGGCGACCACGCGAGCGCGCGGCCGTAGAACGACAGCTGCCGCCCGAGTCCCTCCAGGCTGGCACCCGGGCGCGCGATGATCTCGAGCGTCCGGTCGACGCGCGGCGGGGCTTCGATCGGTTCGGCCGTCACGTCAGAGCGCCTTCGGCGGCACGATCTTGAGGTAAATCGCGGTGAGCACGACGTTGATGAGGAACAGCAGCAGGAACGTGATCACCACGGCCTGGTTCACCGCGTCGCCGACGCCCTTCGGCCCGCCCGCCGGGTTCAGGCCACGAAACGCCGCGACGACCCCGGCGACGAAGCCGTAGAGGAACGCCTTGATCTCGCTGATCCACAGGTCCGGCACCTGGGCCAGTGCGTTGAAGCTCGCCAGATACGCGCCGGGTGTGCCGCCTTGCAGCACCACGTTGAAGAAATACCCGCCGAGCACCCCGACCACGCTGACCAGGCCGTTGAGCAGCACCGACACGACGATCGCGGCCAGGACCCGCGGCACGACGATGCGTTGCACCGGGTTGACGCCCAGTACTTCCATCGCGTCGATCTCTTCGCGGATCTTGCGCGCGCCGATGTCGGCGCAGACGGCGCTGCCGCCCGCGCCGGCGACGAGCAGCGCGGTGATCAGCGGCGCGGCCTGCTGCACGATCGCGAGCGCACTCGCGGCGCCGGTGAACGACTGCGCGCCGATCTGCGTGGTCAGCGACCCGAGCTGCAGAGCGATGACGGCGCCGAACGGGATGGCGACCAGCGCCGTCGGCAGGATCGTGACGCTCGCGAAGAACCAGCACTGCTGGATCCATTCACGGAACTGGAACGGACGCCGGAAGATCGCCCGCAGCACCTCCCAGGACAGCGTGGCGAGCCGGCCGACCTGGGTCAGCGCCGCGGTGCCCGGGAGGGTGATCGAGCCGGTCTCGCCCACCACACCTCCCAGTAGTCACCCCCGAGTCTTGTCCATACCTCCCGCCCGATTTCCGTTAGCGGTGTTCACTCCTCGCTCTCGGTCGTGTTGCCCACTGCGCTGACCGGAAGCTCACCGGAAGCCGACCGGAACTGGTCAGACTTTCAACGCATGAGTTGCCGTCGCGCCCCCGTCCGCGACGAACTCGCTCCCCGTGCAGTAAGAGCTTTCGTCACCGGCGAGGAACACCATCAGCGGCGCGATCTCGTCCGCCCGCCCCACGCGGCCGAGTGCCACCTTCTTGCCGACCCATGACACGTCGACATCGGCGCCCGCCGCGTCGGACACCATCTTCGTGTCGATCATGCCAGGGTGCACGGAGTTGACCCGGATGCCGTGCGCACCCAGCTCCAGCGCGGCGACCTTGGTCATCCCGCGGATCGCGAACTTGCTCGCGGTGTAGGCCACGAGGTACGGCATCCCGGCCAGTCCCTCCACAGAGGACACGTTGACGATGGAGCCGCCACCGGCCCCGGTCATGGGTTCAACGACCGACCGCATCCCGAGAAACGCCCCGATCTGATTCACGCGCAGGACCCGTTCGTAATCGGCCAGCGCGGTTGCCTTCAGCTCGGAAAAGTGCAGGACACCGGCGTTGTTGACCAGCACCGTCGGCGGGCCGAACTCGGCGATCGTGCGCTTCACGGCAGCCGTCCAGTCGGCCTCGTCGCCCACATCGAGGTGCTGGAACACGGCGGCGGCGCCGAGGTCGGCGGCGAGCTGCTCGCCTTCGGTGTCGAGCACGTCGGCGACCACCACGCAGGCGCCTTCGGCCGCGAACGCCCGCGCGGTGGCCGCGCCCTGGCCGCGAGCCGCGCCGGTGACCAGCGCTACTTTCCCGTCGAGCCGGCCCACTACATGATCTCCTCGCCGAGCGGCATCAGCACGGTCTTGAGTTCGGTGTAGGCCTCGAACGCCGAGAGCCCGCCTTCGCGGCCGAGGCCCGACTGCTTGAACCCGCCGAAGGGCAGGTGCGGCTCGACCTGGAAGCCGTTGATGCCGATCGTGCCCGCGCGCAGCTGCCGGGCCACGCGGAACGCGCGTGCGGAATCGGCGGTGAACAACCCGGCGCCGAGGCCGTACTCGGTGGCGTTGGCGAGTTCGACCGCCTCGTCCTCCGAGTCGAACGGGACCACGGCGAGCACCGGGCCGAAGATCTCCTCCTGCGCGATGGTCGCCGAGTTGTCGACGTCGGCGAAGATGGTCGGCGCGACGAAGTTGCCGTTGGCGTAGTCGCCGTCGAGCCGTTCACCGCCGGTCACGAGCCGCCCCTCGGCCTTGCCCCGCTCGATGTAGCCGAGCACGCGTTCCAGCTGACGGCCGTTCACGAGCGGGCACGAGATCACGCCGGGGTCGAACGGGTCGCCGTAGGTCACGGCCGCGGCCATGCCCTGTGCGGCGCCGAGGAACTCGTCGTAGACGTCGCGGTGCACCAGCGCGCGGGTGTTCGCGACGCACGCCTGGCCCGACAGGCCCATGGTCACCGCGCCCATCGTCGTCATCGCCGCGAGGCCGACGTTGGGCGCGTCCGGGAAGACGATGGCGGGGCTCTTGCCACCGAGCTCCAGCGACACGCGCTTGAGCGTGCCCGCCGACGCCTCGACGATGCGCTTGCCGACCGCGCGGCTGCCGGTGAAACTCACCTTGTCGACATCCGGGTGCGTGATGAGCCGCTCGCCCGTCGGGTCGCCCGGACCCGTCAGTAGGTTGAGCACACCGGCCGGCAGCCCTGCTTCGGCCAGCAGCTCGACCATGCGGATCACGGCGAACGACGCGTACTCGGAAGCCTTGAGCACCACCGTGCAGCCGGCGCCGAGCGCGGGCGCGACCTTCTGTGCGAACAGCAGAAACGGCGCGTTCCACGGCAATATCGCGCCCACGACACCGATCGGTTCGCGAAACGTCATCGCCAGGTGATCGCCGCCCTGGTACGGCGGCACGGTCTGCCCGCCCGCCTTGTCGACCCAGCCGGCGTGGTGGGTGAACACGTCGGCCGCGGCAGCGACCGACGTCGCGTAGATGCCGCCGAACGACAGCGGCACGCTGTTGTCGAGTGCTTGCAGAGCCCGCAGCTCGTCGGCGTGGGCGCGCAACAGCTCGGCGTACTTCAGCAACACGGCGATGCGGGTATTCGCACGGGACGAGCCCCACGCGGGGAACGCCGCGCGCGCCGCGGCCACGGCGTCGTCGACGTCGGCGGGCCCGGCGACGGCGAACTCGCCGATCTCCTCGCTCGTGGCGGGGTGGTGGTGGGTCCACGTCGCGCCGTCGCGCGCGGCCACCCACTCACCGCCGATGAACAGCTGCCCGGCCTTGAGCCCGGCTGCGTCGCGGTGGGGTAACACGGTGAGCGTCATGACTACTCCTGCGGGATGGGGGCTGGTGGCATAGCCGGTTCACGGCCGTTTTCACGGCAGGGTCAGCAGTTCCGTCGCGGCGAACATCGCCTCGGGGTCGCGGCCGGCGAAGTGCGCGCCGACGGTGTCGGCCAGCTCGCCGGCCGTCCACGTGCCGTGCGTGGTATCGAACCGCTGCTCGACCGTCGGCGGGCGCAGCAGCGCGACCATGCCACCGTGGACGACGAAAACCTGGCCGCTGATCGCGTCGGCCGCGGGCGAGGCGAGGAACGCGACGAACGGCGCGACGTGCTCGACAGACAACGGATCGGTGCCCTTGGCGGGTCCCTCGCCGAACACGCCTGCCGTCATCGCCGTGCGGGCCCGCGGGCAGATGGTGTTGGCGCGCACCCCATATTTCGCGAGCCCGCGCGCGGCCGACACGGTGAGTGCGGCGATGCCGGCCTTCGCCGCGGAATAGTTGGGCTGGCCGGGAGAACCGACGAGAAACGCTTCGCTCGCCGTGTTCACCAGCCGTCCGTATGCCGGTCCGCCCTCCACTTTGGACTTATCCCGCCAGTGTCTGGCGGCGGCGCGCGACAGAAGGAAATGCCCGCGCAGGTGTACGGCGATCACCTGGTCCCATTCGGCATCGGTCATCGAGAACAGCATGCGATCGCGCAGCACCCCGGCGTTGTTCACCACCACGTCGAGGCTCCCGAAATGGCCGACGGCGGCGGAAAGCAACGCCTCCGCCGTCGAGGTTTCGGCGACGTCGCCGTCCACCGCGAGTGCTTTTCCGCCGCCCGCCTCGATCTCCTCGACAGTGTCGCGGGCGTCGGTGACGTCGTTGACCACCACCGCGGCGCCCTCGCGGGCCAGCGCGAGCGCTTCGGCCCGGCCCAGCCCGGCGGCGGCACCGGTGACGATCGCGACGCGTCCGCTGAGACTCACGCGAGGGTCACCACCTGGCGGATCACGTCGGTGCTTCCTTCGCGCAGCAGGTCGAGGCCGTCGTTGAGGTCGGCGAAGGTGAGTCGCCGCGAGATCATGCCGTCGAGGTCCAGCAGGCCCGCACGCCAGAACCGCAGCATGGTCGCGGTGTCGCGGTGCACGTGTGCCGAACCGTAGAACGAGCCGAGGATCTTCTTGTCGTGCAGGAAAAGCTCCTGCGCGCTGAACGAGACCATCGCGTCGCCGCGCCCGGCGCCGACGACCACCACCGCACCGCCGCGGCGCGCGGCGTCCCAGCCGGCTCGGATCGTGGCGGGCGCGCCGACGACGTCGAAGGCGTAGTCGAAACCCTCGCCGGCGGTCAGCTCGCCCTTCAGCTGGTCGAGGTGCTCGGGCGTCACCGCGTGCGTCGCACCGAAGCATTTCGCCACGGAATGTTTGGCCTCCACGGGATCCACCGCGACGATCGTCGCGGCACCGGCGATGCGGGCACCTTGGATCACGGAGATTCCGACTCCGCCGCAGCCGAACACGACGACCGTCGAGCCGGGTTCGACCTTCGCCGTGTTGAGCACCGAGCCGACGCCGGTGAGCACGCCGCACGCGATGAGCGCGGCCGTCTCGAACGGCACGTCCGGATCGACCTTTACGGCGCCGGACGCCGGTACCACGACCTCGTCGGCGAACGTGCCGAGCCCGGCGTAGCCGAAGAGCGGCGTATCGCCGAGCCGGAACCGCGGGCTCGTGAAGGCGGCGATCGCGTGCACGGCGCACAGGTTCGGCTGCCCGCGCAGGCAGTTGGCGCACTCGCCGCACGGCGGCACGAACGAGACGGTGACGTGGTCCCCGGGTGCGAGGTGCGTGACCGCGGATCCGGCTTCGAGCACTTCGCCCGACCCTTCGTGGCCGACGACGCCGGGCGCCAGCGCCGGCAGCGTTCCGTCCATGGCCGAAAGATCGCTGTGGCAGATGCCCGAAGCCCGCACCTTGATCCGGACCTCGCCCGGGCCCGGATCGACGGTGGTGACGTCGTCCCGCAGCTCCAGCTTGTCGTCACCGATCGCGTTCAGTACGGCTGCTCTCACCGCGAGCCTCCTCGTCGAAGCCTGCCTTGGGTGAGCACAGACTAGAATCTGTTCTTGTTATAGGCAAGGCCTTGATGAGGGCGACTAATGCGCGATGAACAGGGCATTCTTCGGACAAGCGGCCAGAGCACTCGAAACACGTTCTACTAGTTCGGCCGGGATCTCGCCCGGAGTGATGACCAACTCTTCCTCGTCGTTCAGGTCGAAGACCTCCGGCGCGAGCCCCACACAGACCGCGTTCGCCTCACACCGCGAGCGGTCGAGGTCGATCTCCATGCTTCCTCCCGTCCGTCGCGCCTGGTACAACTAGAACAGGTTCTAGCGTACCGCCGGGCTCGGCGCCACACCATCGTCAGCCTCCGGCGGCGTGGAGGTGAGCGGTGCGGATCGACTACACGGACGCCCAGCGCGAGCTGGCCCGTCAACTGCGCGAGTATTTCGCCGAGCTGATGACGCCGGCACGCCGCAAGAGCCTCGCGACCGGCGGCGGCGAGTACGGCGATGGCGTGGCGTACAAGGAGATCGTGCGCCGGCTCGGCAAGGACGGGTGGCTCGCGCTCGGCTGGCCACGCGAGTACGGCGGGCAGGCGTCTTCGATGCTCGAGCAGCTCGTCTTCACCGACGAGGCCGCCGCCGCGGGGGTGCCCGTGCCGTTCCTGACCGTGAACACGATCGGGCCGACCATCATGCGGTTCGGGACCGAAGAACAGAAGGCGTTCTACCTACCGCGTATCGCCGCGGGCGAGCTGCACTTCTCGATCGGCTACTCCGAACCGGGCGCCGGCACCGACCTCGCGTCGCTGCGCACGCGCGCCGTACGCGACGGCGACGACTACGTCGTCACCGGCCAGAAGATGTGGACCAGCCTGATCGAATACGCGGACTACGTGTGGCTCGCCGCGCGGACCGACCCGGACGCGCGCCGGCACAAAGGACTGTCGATCCTGGTGGTGCCTACGTCGGCGCCCGGCTTCTCGTGGACGAAGGTGCGCACCGTTGCCGGCCCGGGCACGAGCGCGACGTACTACGACGACGTCCGCGTGCCCGTGACCGCGCGGATCGCCGACGAGAATGCCGGCTGGCCGCTGATCACCAACCAGCTCAACCACGAACGCGTCGCGCTGACCTCGGCCGCGCCGCTGCGCACGGCATTGCGGGACGTCGTCGAATGGGCGCGCACAGCCGACGCACCCGACGGCACGCCGCTGCTCGACGCCGAGTGGGTACGCCTGAACCTCGCCCGCGTGCACACGCGGGCGGAGTACCTGAAGCTGCGCAACTGGCAGATCGCGTGGGCGGCCGAAGCGAGTGAACTCGGGCCGGCCGAGGCATCGGCGACGAAGGTCTTCGGTACCGAAGCCGCGATCGAGTGCTACCGGTTGTTGATGGAGGTCCTCGGCGCGGCCGCCGTCGTGCGCGAGGGCTCACCCGGCGCCGTGCTGGCCGGACGGCTCGAACGCCTGCACCGCTCCGCCCTCATCCTCACCTTCGGCGGCGGCACGAACGAGGTGCAGCGCGACCTCGTCGCGGCGGCCGCGCTCGGCCAGCCCGTGACGCGCTAGGAGGACAACCGTGGACTTCTCCCCCACCGAGGCACAGCAGGATCTCGCGGCGCTGACCCGGCGTATCGCCGGTGATCACGTGACACCGGAAACGTTGGGCCCGCAGGGATCCGGCGGCTTCGACGCACCACTGTGGACACGGCTGGCCCGTGCGGGAGTGCTCGACGCGGCGTTGCCCGCATCCGTCGGCGGCGGTGGTTTCGGGCTGCTGGAGCAATGTTCCGTGCTGATCGAGCTCGGCCGCGCGGTCGCGCCGGTGCCCTACCTGCCCTCGGTGACACAAGCGGCGTCGGTGCTGGCGGAGCTGGACCGGCCGGAGCTCGTCGAGCGCTGGCTGCTGCCGGTGTCGAGGGGTAGGTCGGTGCTCGCGGTCGCGCTCGGGCCCGGGTTCACCGAGACCGACGGGCGGTTGAGCGGAGTGCAGACCGCGGTGCCGTACGCGGCGTTCGCCGACGCGCTGCTGGTCGAGACAGCCGGCTGTGTGCAGTTGGTCGAACGCGACGCTCCCGGCGTGACGATCTCCGCGCAGGAGACGATCGACCATGCCGACGCGGGGCTCGTCGAACTCGAAGGCGCTCCCGGGGTCCTCCTCGGTGATGTCGGTGCGGCGTTGCGGCTGCGCGGCACGGTCGGGTTGTGCGCACAGCAGCTGGGTGTCGTCGAACGCGCACTGGAACTGACCGCCGCGTACACACGCGAGCGCGAGCAGTTCGGACACGCCATCGGTGCGTTCCAGGCCGTGCGGCAGCGGCTGGCCGACGCCTACCTCGACGTGGAAGCCGTGCGCCTCACGCTGTGGCAGGCGGCGTGGCGTGTCGCCGAAGGCCTCCCGGCGGAAGCCGAGGTGGCGACGGCGAAGTACTGGGCGGCCGAAGCGGGCCACCGCGTCGCGCACACGGCGGTGCACCTGCACGGCGGTGTCGGCATCGACGTCGAACACCCCGTGCACCGCTACTTCGCGGCGGCCAAGCGCCTGGAGTTCACCGGCGGCGGCGCGACCGCGCAGTTGCGAACGCTCGGCGGGTTGCTCACGGTCGGTCCGACGGAGTGATGTCCCGCAGGCGCCGTGGTCCCGTGTCCGGTCGCGTCGGCGGCGGGCCGAGGACCATGCGCGCATTGGCGACGAAGGCGCCGTCGGGCGAAGCGAGGATCGGGTCGAGTGCGAGCGAGCGGACCTCCGGGTTGTCCTCGGCCAGCGCGGCCACCCGCAGCACCATGTCCTCCAGCGCCGCGAGATCAGCCGGTTCGTCACCTCGGTAGCCGGTGAGCAACGGCGACGTGCGTGGCTCGCGGATGAGCGTGGCGGCGTCCACATCGGTCACCGGGATCGCGCGGTAGGCACGGTCGCCGAGCAGTGTGCTCACCAGGCCCGAAAGCCCGAACGACACGAGCGTGCCGAACGACGGGTCGTCCTGCAGCCCGATCACGCACGAAATTCCCTTGGGCGCCATGCGTTGCACGTACAGCTCGTCGTCGCCGGAGACGTCGCACAGGTCGCGATAGGCCACGCGCACCGAGTCCTCGGACGTGAGGTCGAGGCGCACCCCGGCGAGGTCGGGGCGACCGCGCAGCCGTTCGTCCACGGCCTTGAGCGTGACCGGGTACCCGAGCTCGGCGGCCGCCGCCACCGCTTCGTCCACATCGGACACTACGCGGAACGGGACGACGTCGACGCCGTAACAACCGAGCAGGCGCACCACATCGTCGTCCGAAAGCATCGTGGACCGCTCGTCCGCCGCTTCGAGCAGCTCGCGCACGACCTCTTGAGCCTTCTCCACGTGCAGCCCGGCCGGTCGCCTCAGCGCACCCTGGGGACGCTGGCGCCAGGCCGAGTACCGCACCACGCGGGCGAGGGCGTTGACCGCACGCTCGGGGCTCGGGTACGACGGAATCGAACCTCGCGTCGGCACGCCGTCCTCGGTGAGTACGGCCAGCTCGTCGGGCACCCCTTCGGCAGCGAGGAACGTGGAGACCACAGGTTTCGTGCGCTTCTGCTCCTGCACCGCCTGCTTGAGAGCCCGCGCGTACGCGGTGCCGGGGATCGTGATGGGCGGCGCGAACACGGCGATGAGCGCATCCACTTCGGCTGAGTCGAGCGCGTCGCGCACCGCTTCGGCGAACTCGCCGGGCCCGGCCTGAGGGCCGATGTCCACTGGGTCGAACGCGAGGTGCAGACCCTGCGCCCGCGCCGTGTCGGCCGCGAGCAACCCGATCGCGCTGGAGTTGCCGACGATCGCGATCCGTGGCCCGGCGGGTAGCGGCTGGTGCGCGAACACGAGCGCCGAGTCGAACAGCTGCGCCAGCGACTCCACGCGCACCACACCGGCCTGTTCGAACAGCGCCTGCACGCTCGCTTCGTCGACCTCCGCCGACGTCGCCGCCAGCTGCGGGCGCACCGCGTGGCGGCCCGATTTCACCGCGACGATCGGCTTGGTGCGCGCGAGCCGGCGAGCCAGCCGGGCGAACTTGCGCGGATTGCCGAAGGACTCCAGATACAGGAGGACGAGGTCGGTTTCGGGGTCGGTTTCCCAATACTGCAACAGGTCGTTGCCGGACACGTCGGCGCGGTTGCCTGCGGAGACGAACGTTGAAACACCGAGGCCGCGTGAACCGGCGTCGGCGAGGATCGCCGTGCCGAGCGCACCCGACTGGCAGAAGAACCCGGTGTGGCCGCGTTTCGGCAGCCGCGGCGCGAGCGTCGCGTTGAGCCGGACGCCCGGGGCGGTGTTGAGCACGCCCAGCGCGTTGGGCCCCACCACGCGCATGCCGTGTGCGCGAGCCTCGCCGACGAGCCGCAGCTCCGCGTGCAGGCCGAGCGGGCCGGCCTCGGCGAAACCGCCGGAGACGATCACGAGCGTCTTCACGCCCTTGGCGAGACAGGCGTCGAGCACGGTCTCCACGACCTCCGCCGGCACGGCGACGAGCGCGAGGTCGACCGGATCCGGGATGTCCAGCACGGACGCATACGCGCGGACGCCACGCACCGAGCGGTGCTCCGGGTTGACCGGGTAGACGGTGCCGGCGAAGTCGGCGGCCAGCATGTTCGCGAAAGCGACGTGCCCGACCTTCGTGGGATCGGCCGAGGCTCCGATGACCGCGACCGAGCGCGGGTGCAGGAGGTTGTGCACGCTGCGCGCCTCGGCCGCCTGCTCGCGCGAGCGCGCGACGGCGAGCGACTCCTCAGTCGGGTCGATGTCGAACTCCAGGTGCAGCACGCCTTCCTCGATGGCGCGGCTGACCTGGTAACCGGCATCGCGGAACACGCGGACCATGGCCGCGTTCTCGGCGAGCACCTCGGCGACGAACCGGCGCAACCCGCTCTCCGACGCCGCCGCGGCGAGGTGCTCCAAAAGGATCGAGCCGAGCCCACGGCCCTGGTGCTTGTCGTCGACCACGAACGCGACCTCGGCCGACGGGCCACCGTCGAGCCGCTCGTAACGCCCGACGGCCACGATGTCGTCGCCGAGCAGCGCCACGAACGCCACGCGGTCGTGGTGGTCCACTGTGGAGAACCGTTCGAGGTCGCGCGGCGGGATCCGCGGGTAGGCGCCGAAGTAGCGCAGGTAGCGGGTGCGCTCGGAAAGGCGACCGTGGAAGGCGACGAGGTTGTCGGCGTCCGAGGGCACGATGGGCCGCAGGTGCACGGTGCCGCCGTCGGACAGGACGACGTCGGCTTCCCAGTCGCGCGGGTAGTCGTAGGGTCCGTGTTCCTCTCCGGGGTGTTCGGGCATGTCAGTCCCTCGGGTCGTCCGGGTCGAGGCCGTGCAGGGGGAAGATCGCGCGGCGGGTGTCACGGATCGCGACGTCGACGGGTTCGTCGGCGTCGTCGCCCCACGGCTTGAACGCGGTGTCCTTGTCGTCGGTCATGGCGCGCGGGATCTCGGCGGCCGGCGCGGCGCGCGTGACGGTGGAGACCCAGCCCGACGGCAGGCTCGTCTCGGGCGAAACGTCGCGGTCGAGCACCGTGGCGATCAGGTGCGTCCAGGAGCGCGGGACCACCCGGATGAGCTGGTAGCCCCCGCCGCCGACGGCGAGCCACTTGCCACCCGCGTAGGTCTTTGCGAGCTCACGCATGGCCGCGTAGATCGTGCGATGCCCGTCGACCGACAGCGACAGGTCCGCCAGCGGATCCTCCTCGTGCGAATCGACACCGCACTGCGTCACGAGGATCTGCGGCTCGAACTGCGCGAGCAGCGACGGCACCACCGCGTGGAACGCCCGCAGCCACCCAGGATCCTTCGTCTGCGGCGGCAGCGGGATGTTCACCGCGGTGCCCGCCGCGTCGCCGGTGCCGATCTCGGCGGCGTAACCGGTGCCGGGCCACAGCGTGAACGGGTGCTGGTGCAGCGAAACGGTGAGCACCCGCGGATCGGCGTAGAAGGCCGCCTGGACACCGTCGCCGTGGTGGACGTCGGTGTCCAGATAGGCGATGCGCTCGAACCCGTGCTCGAGCAACCACGAAATCGCGACCGCGCAGTCGTTGTATACGCAGAACCCGGACGCGTGGTCGCGCATAGCGTGGTGCAGCCCGCCCGCGATGTTCACCGCGCGGTCGACCTCGCCGTCGGCGATCTTGCGCGCCGCGAGCAACGTCGATCCCACCACCAGCGCCGACGCCTCGTGCATTCCGCTGAACACCGGGTTGTCCGCCGTCCCGAGCCCGTGCCCCACGTCCCACCCGACCAGCGGCGCCTCCTTCACGGCCGCCAGGTATTCGGGCGCGTGGATCCGCAACAGTTCGTCGTCACCGGCCTGGGTGGGCACCAGCAGCTCGACGCCGTCGAGCACGCCCAGCTCCGTGGCCAGCCGCACCGTGAGCTCCAGGCGGACCGGGTTGAACGGATGCTCGCCCCCCAGGTCGTACCCCAGCAACGCGGCATCCCAGACGACAGCAGGCGAGGACATGCACCGCACTGTACTGGCCGAACGGTGCCTCAGCCCGCTCCAGCACGCCCGCGCCGAGGCGGTTCAGCCGCGGTCGGGGCCGGTCGCCGCGGGGCGGTCCGGGTCGCGCGACCAATGCGACCAGGAACCGGCGTAGAGGGCCGCCGGGACGGGGTGGCCGGCGACTTCCAGCGCGAGGACCACGGACGAAGCCGTGACGCCGGAACCGCAGTACGCACCGACGGGGGTGTCGCCTGTGAGCCCGAGGCCGGCGAAGCGCGCGGCAAGATCCGCGGGCCGGCGCCAGCGGCCGTCGGCGCCCACGTGGTCGGACGAGGGCGCACTGATGGCACCCGGAATGTGGCCCGCACGCGGATCGACGGGTTCGGTCTCGCCGGTGTATCGGACGTGGGCGCGGGCGTCGAGGAGCACGCCGTCGCGGGCACGGGCGGCGGCCTCGTCGGCGGTGAGCACCGGCATGCCGCCGGGCCGCACCTCGAAGTCGCCGGGCTCCGGCCGCGGCACCACGGCCGTGACCTCGTGCCCCTCGGCCAGCCACGCCGCGTAACCGCCGTCGAGCACGGCCACGTCGTGGTGGCCGGCCCACCGCAGCAGCCACCAGGCGCGCGCGGCGACAGAGCCGTCGGCGTCGTCGTACACGACGACGCCGCGGGCGGCGCGCACACCGGCTTTCCGCAACTCACGCTGCAGATCGGCAGGGGCGGGCAGGGGGTGACGGCCACCTTCGCCGGGGGGCGCGGCGAGCGCGGTGTCGAGATCGACGAACACGGCGCCCGGCAGGTGGGCCTCCCGGTAGGAGTCGGCACCTGGCGGCCCGGCGAGGCGCCAGCGCACGTCGAGTACCACCGGGCGCTCCGCGTCGGGCAGGGCGGCGAGCCGGGCAGGCGTGATCAACGGTCCCATGGCCCCATCCTGCAGGTTCGGGCCTTCGGCACGTAGCAGGGGCCGGACTTTTCAGTGCGGGCGGCTTGTTATGTCGGCGCGTGCCGTGGTGGTCGGGCCCAGCGACTACGATGAGCGACGCGGACGAAGGGGACAGGCGTGAACGATCTCATCGACACCACCGAGATGTACTTGCGTACCATCTACGAGCTCGAAGAAGAGGGTGTCATCCCGCTGCGGGCCCGGATCGCGGAACGCTTGCAGCAGAGCGGGCCCACTGTGAGCCAGACCGTGGCCAGGATGGAGCGCGACGGCCTGGTCGTCGTGGCGGACGACCGGCACCTGCAGCTCACGGACCACGGCCGGGAGCTCGCGATCGCCGTCATGCGCAAGCACCGGCTCGCCGAGCGCCTCCTCGTCGACGTCATCGGTCTCGAGTGGGAGCACGTGCACACCGAGGCGTGCCGCTGGGAGCACGTGATGAGCGAGGCCGTCGAGCGCAAGCTGGTGAAGCTGCTCGACCACCCGACCACGTCGCCGTACGGCAATCCGATTCCGGGTCTCGACAAGCTCGGCGACGGCGACCCGGCCCCGCCCGCGGAAGCCGACCTCGTCCGGCTCGACGAGTTCGCTCGCACCGGCGGAGGCAAGGTCGTGATCCGGCGCATCGCCGAGCACGTGCAGCTCGACGAGTCGCTGCTGACCGAGCTCAAGTCCGTGGGCATCGTGCCCGGCGGTCTCGTCACGATCGGCAAGGCCAACGGCGGCACCGTCACCGTCGAGGTCACCGGCGACACGGCCACTGCCGCGGCGCAGGTGTCCACGCAGGCGCTGCACGCCGTGCTGGCTCAGGCTCGGTGAGCCCCGCCCGCGACGCGGCCGAGGCGTTCCGGAAGGTCCACCGCCGGGCTCCGGCCGGGGTGTGGTCCGCTCCCGGCCGCGTGAACCTGATCGGTGAACACACCGACTACAACGACGGCTTCGTGCTGCCGTTCGCACTTCCCCACCGCCTGGCCGTCGCGGCGTCGGCGCGCGAGGACGGCAAGCTCAACGTGGCGAGTCTGGGCGACGACGGGCTGCTGCAATATTCGGACCTCCTCGACATCGCTTCCCTCGAACCGGGTTCGGTCGAGGGGTGGGCCGCGTACCCCGCCGGCGTGGCGTGGGTTCTGCGGGACCACGGTTACGCCACCGGCGCGGACCTCGTCATCGCCGGCGACGTGCCCTCGGGCGCGGGCCTGTCCTCGTCGCACGCCCTCGAGTGCGCCGTGGCCCTGGCCCTGCTCGGCCTCGCCGGCGCGGAACTCGACGACGGCCGCCCAGGTACGCCGGCCCGCCCGGAGATCGTGCGCTGGGTGCAGCGTTCCGAAAACGACTTCGTCGGCGCCCCCACCGGCCTCCTCGACCAGACGGCCTCCCTGTGCTGCCAGCAAGCCCGCGTGCTGTTCCTCGACGTCCGCTCGGGCGAGATGGAACAGGTGCCGTTCCCGCTCGCCGAGGCCGGCGCTCGCGTGTTGATCATCGACACCCGCACCAAGCACTCCCACGCCGAAGGCGGCTACGGCGAACGCCGCCGCGGCACCGAGCGCGCCGCCGAGCTGCTGGGCGTGAAGGCCCTGCGCGACGTCACCCTCGACGGCCTGTCCGCCGCCCTCGACCGGCTGCCCGGCGACCTCGCACCGCTGGTGCGCCACGTCGTCACGGAGAACCAGCGGGTGCTCGACGTGGTCGATCTGCTGCATCAGGGCCGGCTCACCGCGATCGGCCCGCACCTCGACGCGTCCCACGCCTCGATGCGCGACGACTACCGCATCTCCACCGCGGAGCTGGACCTCGCCGTCGACTCCGCCCGCGCCGCCGGCGCCCTCGGCGCCCGCATGACGGGTGGTGGCTTCGGCGGCTCGGCCATCGCACTGGTCCGCGAAGCCGACCTCGAGCAGGTGCGGACGGCCGTCGAAGAGGCGTTCGAGTCCCACGGACTGCGCCGTCCGCGCACCTTCACGGCCGTGCCCTCCCGCGGCGCCGGGCGCGACGAGGTCTGACACCCCGGGCGGTCCGCGTGCGCGCGGTGAGGGGACACTGTGGCGCACAGTCACCTTCCCCAGCAGAAAGGCCACGCTGTGACGGACGCGCAAAGCCCCCTCAAACTGATCGTCACGGGCGGCGCCGGCTACGTGGGCAGCGTGTGCGCCGCGCGGCTCATCGAGGCCGGGCACCAGGTCACGGTCGTGGACGACCTGTCCACCGGCCACGCCGACGCCGTGCCGGCCGAAGCCCGCTTCATCGAGGGCGACGCCGCCGCCGTCGCGGCCGATCTTCTCGGCGAGGGCTTCGACGGCGTGCTGCACTTCGCGGCGAAGTCGCTCGTGGGCGAGTCGATGAGCGATCCCGCCAAGTATTGGGAAGGCAACGTCGTCACCTCCCTGCGCCTGCTCGAGGCCATGAAGGCCCACGGCACCCCACGCCTCGTCTTCTCCTCCACCGCGGCCACCTACGGGGAGCCCGAGTCGTCGCCGATCCCGGAGACCGCGCCGACGCAGCCGACCAACACCTACGGCGCCACCAAGCTCGCGATCGACCACGCCATCACGAGCTTCGCCCGCGCCCACGGCCTCGCCGCGGTCAGCCTCCGCTACTTCAACGTCGCCGGCGCCTACAAGGCCTTCGGCGAACGGCACACCACCGAAACCCACCTGATTCCCCTGGTCCTCCAGGTCGCCACCGGCGACCGCGCCCACATCTCCATCTACGGCGACGACTACCCGACCCCCGACCACACGGCGATCCGCGACTACATCCACGTCGCCGACCTCGCCGACGCCCACCTCCTCGCGCTGCGCCACGCCACCGCCGGCGAACACCGCATCTACAACCTCGGCAGTGGCACCGGCTTCTCCGTTCTCGAGGTCGTCGAGGCCTGCCGCCGCGTCACCGGCCACCCCATCCCGGCCGAAGTCGCCCCCCGCCGCGCCGGCGACCCGTCGATCCTCGTGGCCTCCAGCGAAAAAGCCGGCCACGAACTCGGCTGGAAACCCGAGCGCACCTCCCTCGACTCGATCGTCGCCGACGCCTGGACCTTCACCCGATCTCGCCGCGGCTGACCTGCGGCGAGGCCGGCCCCGGCTCCCCGGCAGGAGGGCGCTACCCACAGACCCGAGCCCCACCGACCCGAGCCCCACAGACCGAGCCCCACAAACCGAGGCCGGTACCGGCCGCGAAACCCGTCGGCCGGGGACACGCACGCCGAACGGGGCCGGCGAACGTCACCGTCCTGGGGCCGAAGGCGGATCGGCTGTCGCGAGCTCGGCAGGAGTGAGGCCGAGGTCAACGGCGTCGGCGAGAGAGGCCAGACCGGCGAGGCGGGCGGGGTGGGTGCCGATGTCCCACGCCGTCCGGAGGAGGCCGGCGAGGACGTGGTGTGGATCGGCGTCGAGTGCGTTGGTGAGGGCGAGGCCGGCGAGGACGCCTTCGCCACGGACGAGGGCAGCGTAGGCAAGCAGGACGGCGACATCGGCGCGGTGCGGAGCCGGCAGTTCGCGGACCAGGGAAAGCCACAGGTCCAACGCGGTGAGCGCGACGGGCGACTCCGCAGGCACCGCCGTGGACAGGCACGCGTCGCGGACGTCACCGATGCGCAGGGCGTGGGCGAGGCGCACGGCTTGGTCGTCGGAGAGGGGGCCTTCGCCGCGGCGGTGCCGGAAGAAGGCGGCGCGGACCTCGCCGGCCGCGCCCGACAGTTCGCGTGCGGGGATCCAGGGCGGCGGCCCCTCGGCGAGCAGGATCCGCCGGCGTTCCAGCGCCTCGGGTGAACGCGGCTGAAGCAGCGCTTCGAACTCCTCGCGGCTGCGGAACGCGACGAAACCCGCGTTGGCCGTCGTCGCCGCCACGACCGTCGTGCGGGGGTCGGGCAAGACACCGTGGCAGGTGGGTTCCCGGTAACAGCCCCAGTGGGCGCCCTCGGTGATCTTCGCGGTCCACAGTGGATGGAAGATGGGCAGCTCGTGCTCGTGGAACGCCCGTCTCAGCTCCTCGGCGAACTGGGCGTGCGGCAGCTGCCCGTCGGGGCCGGCACGGCCGCCGACGAGCACCGCTGTGACGCCCACGTGCTCCTCCGTGACGAACCGCGGAGCGAGCGAATCCGCTTGCTCCGCAACGAGTTCCCGCGGCGGCAGATCCGCGCGCACGATCAGGCCCACCCGGGTGCCCGGCGGGCGATGGCCCAGCAGCACGACGGAGTCGGCGGGCGTGAACCCGAGCAGGTACGGCAGCGAAGCGATCAGCTGCGCGGGATCGGTCAGCGTGGCCCGGGCCGTGCCGGGCGAGGTCGAGGTGGTCACGGGTTCCACTTTCCGGGCCGGCGGCGAGGTGTGGGTCCGGCGGGCGAAATCTGTGGACAGGTGGGGGTGGTTGTGGAGAACCTGGCCGGATCGCGGAGGTGGGGACGGTTTTTGTCGGGGTGAGGTGCTAGTGCCGGCACAGCCGCCATGCAGGTCATCGGTCCTGGGCGACCGCCCGGCGCCACCGAGAACGATTCCGTGACCGAAGTGCCCGCCGCCGCTCGCCCGCCGACGCGGCCACCGCGTTCCACCGACGGCCGCTGGTCCATTCGGTCGCCGCGATCCGCGAGCTCGCGATCCGCACCGGCCCACCCACGCTGCGAACCGCCTGTGACGACCCTCCCGTACATTCACCGCAGGAGGACCGGGGAGGACCATGACCACGACGATCGGCAGCCGGTGGCGGCTCGCCGCACCCGACTGGGTGCGCTGGGGCCTCGTCGTGGTGCCGATGTTGATCTCGATCCCCTTCTTCACGAACTGGTGGTCGTGGACGCTGTTCGGCATCACGCTCGCCGCGGCCGCGCCGCTCGCGTGGCCGGCGCCGGAGCGCGAGCCACGATGGGTGCTGCGGGTGGCGGTACCCATGGTCGTGGGCGCGTCGGCGACGCTGTGGGTTCTGCAGCCGAACAGCTGGGTGTCCGTGGCGATGTTCAGCGCCACGTTCTACCCCCTGCGAGCCTTCGGCAAAGCCCTTTCCGCGACGGTGCTGGCGATGGTGACCGCCGCGATCGTCGCGTTCGTGCTGCGCCACGAACTCGACTGGCTGACCGCGCTCGCGCTCTTCGCAATTCTCGCCGTGATGGTCCTGCTCGGCGCGAGCCGGCGCGACCGGGCGGCGCGGCTGGAGCAGACGGAGCTCGCGCTCGCCCGCGCGCAGACGGCCGCGGAGGAGCACGCGCGCGCCGCCGCGCTGGCCGAACGCGCCCGCATCGCGCGCGAGGTCCACGACGTCCTCGCCCACTCCCTCGCCGGGCTCGCGCTCAACCTGCAGGGCGCACGGCTCATGCTCGTCCGCGACGGCGCCAGCGCAGAAGCCCTCGCCCAGATCGAACGGGCGCAGAAGCTGGCCGCCGACGGGCTGTCGGAGGCTCGCAAGGCCGTCGCCGCGCTGCGGGAGGACGCGGTACCGGTGCAGCGCGCCGTCGCGGACCTGCTGGCGGCCTACCGCCTCGACACCGGTGCGCGCGCCGACCTGATCGTCCACGGCGAACCCCGCGAACTCGACGCCTCCGTGAACACCACCCTCGTGCGCGCCCTCCAGGAAGCACTGGCCAACACGCGCAAACACGCGCCCGGCGCGGCCGTCGACGTCACGCTGGCGTTCCATGACCGGCGGATCGAGCTGACGGCGCTCGACCACCAGGGCCGCCGCCCGCCGGACGCGCCGGCGGCGGGATACGGTTTGCGGGGCATGGGCGAGCGGGTCGCGCTGCTGGAGGGCAAGCTGGAAAGCGGGCCGGGGGAGGACGGATGGCGAATTCACCTGACGGTGCCGGCGTGAACCTGCGCGTGGTGCTCGCCGACGACCAGGCCGTGGTGCGCGAAGGCCTCGTCACGCTGCTGGGCCTGCTGCCCGGCGTCGACGTCGTCGGCGCGGCCGCGGACGGCGACACCGCGCTCGAGCTCGTGGCACAGCACCGCCCCGATGTCCTGCTGGTCGACCTGCGCATGCCTCACCGCGACGGCGTGGAGACCACGCGGCTCGTCCGCGAACGCCACCCCTCGACGGAGGTCGTCGTCCTCACGACCTACACCGACGACGAGTCCCTGCTCGGCGCCCTGCGCGCCGGCGCTCGCGGCTTCCTCACCAAGGACGCCGACGCCGAGGCCATCGCCCGTGCGCTGCGCTCGGCCGCCGCCGGGCAGTCCACTGTGGATGGACAGCTGCAGCAACGCCTCGTCGACGCCGCCACGCGCAGCAAACCCGTGCGGGCCCAGGAGGTCGAGGGCCTGACCGCACGCGAGATCGAGGTGCTCCGGCTCATCGCCGCGGGCCTGTCCAACACTGAGATCGCGCGGGAGCTCGTGGTCAGCGAGGCCACGGTCAAGACCCACGTCAACCACCTGTTCGCCAAGGCGGGCCTGCGCGATCGCGCGCAGGCGGTCGCGTTCGCCTACCGGGCGGGCATCGCGGACTGAGCCACGAACCCGCAGCTCCGGCGCGCTGCCGCGCCGGGCACAACGCCCCTGCCGGACTCGTGAGTGGCGGCGCCGGTCAGAAGCGGCCGGTCAGAAGCGGCACCGCCACTCACGAGTCCTTGTGCCACTTGAACGGCCGACGCTTTCGGCAACCGCGTTCGCCGCCGACAGGCTAACGTCGCACCCATGGATGCTCCGATCGTCGCCGTGACCGTCTACCCGCAGCATGCGCGGATCACGCGCCGCGGCCGAGCCGAAGGGCCGCGGGTGCGGTTCACGGGACTGCCGCTGGCCCTCGACGCCGAATCGGTGCGCGTCACGGGCACCGGCGACGCGCTGATCACCGGCGTCGCCGTCGGGTTCGACCGGCACCCCGCGCCGGCCGATCCGGTGGTGAACGCGTTGGTCGAGCAGCGCCGCACCGACCAGGCCGCGTTCGATGCGGTGGCCGACGAAGAGGCGGCGGAAGCGGCGAAAGTCGAGCTGCTCAAGGGCGTCGCGAAACGCAGCGGAGCCAGCTTCGCCAAGGCGCTGGCTGCGGGCGTCGCCGGTCCGGGGCGCGTCGAAGACGTGACGAACGCGCTCACCAGCCAGCTCACGGCCGCGTTGCGCGGCCGCCGCGCACTCACCGAGCGGCTCGAGCGCCTGCGCGAGGACCTCGACGCGCTCGACCGGCGGATCGCGAGCCACAGTGGACAGTCCGAACAAGACAGTTCCAC
This sequence comes from Amycolatopsis sp., assembly GCA_035551175.1. Classification (GTDB taxonomy): domain Bacteria; phylum Actinomycetota; class Actinomycetes; order Mycobacteriales; family Pseudonocardiaceae; genus Amycolatopsis. The sequence continues at coordinate 34,895 of DASZNR010000102.1, forward strand.
CGTCACCGTGGAGCTGGATTCGCGCGAGGAAGTCATGCTCGAACTGTCCTATGTGGTCCCCGGAGCCGGCTGGGAACCGAGTTACGATGTGCGCGTGCGCGGCACCGACGTCGCCATCACGTCCTACGCCCTGGTCAGTCAGCACACCGGTGAAGACTGGCCGGAGTGCGAGCTGGCCCTGTCGACGGCGCGCCCGGCCGGCACCGTCGTCGTGCCGGAGCTCGACCCATGGTTCCTCGACCGCGTGCAGCCCGCTCCCCCCGCCCGTCCGGTCGCGTCGTTCGCCGCCGCGGCTCCCGCCGGCGGCCTGCGCCGGGTCATGCCGGAGGTCGCACAGGCCCAGGAAGGCGCCACCGCGGTGACGTACCGGCCGAGCCGTCCGGTCGCCGTGCCGTCGGGCGCGCAGGGCCATCGCACCACACTCGCGCAGCTCGACCTCACGGCGAGGCTGAGCTACGTGACCGCACCCGTCCGGGCGACGGAGGCCTACCTGCGCGCGACGGTCGTGAACACCGGCGGGCACACATTGCGCGCCGGCCGCGCGGCTGTCTTCCACGACACCGAGTTCGTCGGCACGACGCGCCTCGACGTGTGGGCGCCGGGAGAGGAGCGCGAACTTGCGCTGGGCGTGGACGACCGCATCCGCGTGGAGCGCGAACTGGTGCGGCGCACGGCAGGCAAGGCGACATTGTCCGGGCAACGCCGGCGCGAAGCGGAGTACCGCACCACGATCACCAACCACGGACCGCGCGAAGCCGTGGTGTCGGTGCTCGACCAGGCGCCCGTTTCGCGCGATGAAGCCATCACCGTGCGGGAGGTGCGCGCAACCCCGGATCCGGAGGAGACCGACGACCTCGGCTCGGTCACCTGGCGCCTCACGCTGGCCCCGGGCTCGACCACGACGGCAACGCTGGCCTACCGCGTCGACGTCGCCAAGGGCGTGGAGCTCAGCGGCTGGCGCGAATAGCCCTCAGCCCTGCGCGATGTACGCCACGAGCTGCTCCTGGCTCTGCTCGAGCCGCTCGATCCGTGACTTCACGACGTCGCCGATGCTGACGATCCCGACCAGCCGGCCGCCGTCGAGCACGGGCACGTGGCGAATCCGGCGTTCGGTCATCAGCACGCTCAGCTGGTCGACCGAATCTTCGGGAGTCGCGCTCGCCACGAGCTTCGTCATGATGTCCGCGACCGGCCCCGCGAGCACCGTGGGCCCGTGGTCGTTGATCCGCCGCACCACGTCGCGTTCGGACACGATGCCGGCGATCCCGCCTTCCGGCGTCACCACGACCATGGCGCCGACGTTGTGGCGGGCGAGCCCGGCGAGCAGTTCGGTCACCGTGGTCCCCGGGGTGACAGTGGCGACGGTGGCGCCTTTCACCCGGAGCAGATCCGCGATCCGCATGGTGTTCCCCTCTCCTCGTCGAGTTGGGTCACCCCAGGTTAGGGGGCGAGTGCCCAGCGCGAAAGCCCGGCGGAGCGCGTTCACCCGTGGTGTGGAACGTCTTCGCCGAGCCGACGCGCCAGGCCGTCGAGCGCGGCGCGGATGCCGGCCGCGTAGTCGTCGTCGCCCAACGCATCGAGTTTTTCGCCCGCCGCGGCCAAGTGCCGGCTGGCGGCCGCGGCGTCGCCCAGCTTGCGGTAGTCCTCGCCAAGGTTGAGGTGCAGCGACGGGTAGAATCCACGTACAGCCAGCGTCGAGTGGTACTCCTGCGCGCGTTCGTCGGTGAGCTCGTCGGCGGCCGCCAGCGCGCGAAGGTCCCACTCGAGCTCTTCGGCGGGCTCGTCGCAGACGTCGGCGAGGTGATGCGCGAGGGCGCAGCGGTGCAGCGGATCGCCGTCTTCGCCGATCTGCCGCCACAGCACGAGGAACGTCTCGCGCGCGCCCGCGCGGTCGCCCGCGAGGTGCTTGCGCAGGCCCGCGTCGATCGCCACCATCACGTCGTCGGTCATCTCGACTCCTCGTCGAACACTTGGCGCAGGCGGCGCAGGCCAGGCCGGATGGCTTCGGCCGAAATGGCACCGTAGCCGAACATCAGGCCGGGCCGCGGGTCGGCCACCGCGAAGTCGCTCAACGGCAGCACGCGCACGCCCACGGCACGCGCGGCGCGGGCGATCGGGCGGACGTCCTGGTCGGCCTCGGCACTCAGGTGCAGGCCCGCGGCCGCGGGCACAGGCCGTAGCAGGTCTTCGAATTCCTCGTGCAGCGCGGCGACGAGCACGTCGTGGCGTTCACGGTAGATCCTGCGCATGCGCCGGATGTGTCGCGCGAAGGCACCTTCGGCGATGAAGTCGGCGAGCACGGCCTGCTCGATCGCCGGCGAATGCCAGTCGGTGATGTACTTCGCCTTGGCGAGCGCGCCGACGAGCGATGGCGGTGCCGCGAGGAAACCGATCCGCAACGCAGGCGACACGAGCTTCGAAAACGACCCGACGTACACGACCCGGCCATGGGCATCGAGGCTGTGCAACGGTTCCAGCGGCCGGCCCGCGTACCGGAACTCGGTGTCGTAGTCGTCTTCGACGAGCACCGCGCCCGCACGTTCGGCCCAGTCGAGCAGTTCCTGGCGCCGCGCCGGCGACATCGCGATACCCAGCGGACATTGGTGCGACGGCGTCACGTACACGAGCCGCGTTCCGTCCGGGATCGCGTCGACGACCAGGCCCTCGTCGTCGACCGGCACGGCCGCGACTCGCGCGCCGAGCGTCTCCAGCAGGAGCCGCGGCGGCGGATATCCCGGATCCTCCACCGCAACCAGGTCACCGGGCTCCAGGAGCACCCGCGCGACGAGGTCCACCGTCTGCTGAACACCCGTTGTGACAACGATGTCCTCGGGTCGCACGCGGACGTTGCGCGAGACGCTCAGGTGCCGGGCGAGGCCGTCCCGCAGCCGGGGGTCGCCCTGCGGATCGCCGTACGTGAGCAGCTCGGCCTGGCCACTACGCAACCGCTGCGTGGTGAGGCGGCGCCAGGTGTCGAAGGGGAACAGCCGCACGTCGGGAACCCCGCCACGGAAGTCGAACTCCGCCGTCGGTCCGAACGGCCGCGGCGGCCGCGGGACCGAGGTCCACTGTGGACGCGGCCGGACCCCGCGCGCGGGTTCGGCCGCCGGCTGCGCGGGCCGGTGCCGGGCGCCCGAGCGCACGAACGTGCCCGCGCCGGCCCGCGCGCTCAGGAAGCCCTCGGCGGTGAGCCGTTCGTAAGCCGCACTGACGGTCGTGCGCGACACGGCGAGTCGTTGCGCCAGCTCGCGGGTGGGCGGCACGGCGTCGCCGTCGCGGATCCGGCCATCGAGCACGGCTTCGCGGATCTGACGGTAGATCTCGTCGCGGTGCCCGCGCGGGCCGGTCAGGTCGATGTGCAGGTCCACCTCACCAGCCTAGATTGGTCCACCAAGGTTGGGCCGGTTTTGGACCTTCAGCTGGTCCGCTCGCGCGATTACCGTCCGGGGTATGACCACGTTCGACCTCGACCGTCAGTCCTTGCTCGTTCTCGACAAGATCGTCGCCGCGGCGGACGCCGACGACCTCACCCGGCCCACGCCGTGCCGCGGCTGGGCACTGGCCGACCTGTTGCGCCACCAGGTGAGCGAAAACCATGCGTTCGCCGAAGCTCTGCGCCGCGGCTCGGCCTCGGACTGGGACGCCGGACGCCTCGGCGACGACGCCTACACCGCCTACGCCGCGTCCGTCGACGATTTCCTCACCGCTTTCGGCGAGGAAGGCGCCCTCACCCGTCAGCTGATGATCCACGACAACGGCCCGCTGCCCGGCGAGGTCGCGGCGGCGATGCACCTCGTCGACACGGTCGCGCACGGTTGGGACCTCGCGAAGACGATGGGCGTGCCTTACGAACCGGTGCCCGACGCCGTCCACGCGGCCCTGCAGTTCGCGGGCATGATCACCACCGACCCGGCCGAGCGTGCGGCCGCCGGGGTGTTCGCCGCCGTCGTGGAACTGCCCTCGGACGCGAGCGAGCTGGACCGTTTCCTGGCCCTGCTCGGCCGTGATCCCGCCTGGACCGTCAGCTGACCTCGGACTCGGGCGCCGACCAGGTGTCGCACGCCGACGTCGTGCCCGCCGAAAAGCCGGCCTTCGCCCACGCGAGCTGGTGTGCACGCGTGCCGTGGTCGGCGCTGTCTTCGGCACGGCCGTAGTCGGCGACCGCGGCGTTGGCCGTGGCCCGATTGATCGAGCCACGGCCTTCGGCGGCGGCGATGAACAGCGCGCCGAAGCAGTTGGCCTGCAGCTCCACGCGCCGCACGAGCGCCTGGTCCTGCGGGCTGTCCTGGCCCGGCGTCGCCATCCGGTCGCCCGCCGCGGCCAGGATGCCACTCTCGTCCTGCACGTGGTGGCCGTATTCGTGGGCGATCGTCGCGAGATGGCGTGCTCGGTTCTGTCCGGCGTCGGAGAGCATCCAGTCCGTCGGCGCGTAGATCGTCGTGTCGCCGCCGCAGTAGTAGGCCACCGCCTCGTTCTCCGACGGTGCTGCGCCGCACGCGCTCGTCTTCGGCAGTGTCACCGACACCCTGACCGGCTCCGACGGCTCGTCCGCACCCTCCAGCGCCGGGCGCCAGGCCCGTTCCAGGCAGCCGGTGAGCACCGTGTAGAACGCCGAGAGCGTGGCGCCGGTGTCGCCCAGCTCCGGCAGGTCACACGTCACCTCGCCGAGCTTCACGCCCTTCGCGAGCAACGGGTTCGTCGCCAGCTCCGGCACAGCTGCCGGCTTGGTCCCGGCGCCCTCAGAGCGATGGAGCGGATCCGGCGCGGCGACGGCGTGTCCGGCGACCTCGTGCGGCACGAAGGCCATCACTCCGGCCGTCACGATCAGCACGACGAGCGCGACCGCCCCGCCGATGAGCCCGCGGGCGGGCGGGTGGCCCGAAGGCCGGGCTGCCCCCGGTGACGGTGGCAGCGGCCCGGCCGACCCCTGTTCGATCACTGAACCCCCCTGTTCCCGCGCGGTACAGCATACGGAGCAGCCGCCTGCGCCGGATCACGAAACGGGAACGCCGAGTCGGTGGCCGACACCCCCGCCGGACCGCGAGACTGGAGGCATGAGTGACGAAGATCCGTATCTGTGGCTGGAGGACGTGACCGGCGACGAGGCTCTGGACTGGGTCCGCTCCCACAACGCCGAGACGCTGGACAAGCTGACGTCGAGCGAACGCTTCGGGGCGCTGCGGGACGAGATCCGCGAGGTGCTCGACGCGGGTGGGCGCATCCCGTACGTGACCCGCCGCGGGCCCCATCTCTACAACTTCTGGCAGGACGCCGACCACCAGCGCGGGCTATGGCGGCGGACGACACTGGAGGAATACCGCAAACCGGAACCCGACTGGGAGGTGCTGCTCGACGTCGACGCGCTGGGCGAGGCCGAGGGCGAGAACTGGGTGTGGAAGGGCTGTGCGGTGCTGCGGCCGGGCTTCCGGCGCGGGCTCGTGCAGCTCTCGAGGGGCGGTGCCGACGCGACGGTGGTGCGCGAGTTCGACCTCGACAACCATGAGTTCGTCGAAGGTGGCTACTTCCTGCCCGAGGCCAAGAACCGCGTCGGCTGGATCGACGCGAACCTCATCTACGTCGGCACCGACTTCGGACCGGACACGCTGACGAGCTCCGGCTACCCGCGCGTGGCCAAGCAGTGGCGCCGCGGTACTCCGCTCGAAGTGGCGGAGACGGTGTTCGCCGGCCTGCCGGGCGACGTGTCCGTCGTGGCGTTCCACGACCCGACCGAGGGGTTCGAACGCGACTTCGTACATCGGTCGATCGACTTCTACCGCACCGAGGTCCACCTTCGGACCGGCACGAAACTGCAGAAGCTGGACCTGCCCGACGACGTCGAGACGTCGGTGGAGCGGGAGTGGCTCTACGTCCAGCCTCGCACGCCGTGGACCGTCGGCGGCACCGAACACCCGGCCGGTTCGCTGCTCGCGATCCGCTTCGATGCGTTCCTCGCCGGCGACCGCGACTTCACGCGGTTGTTCACGCCTGACGCGCACACCTCGCTCGAGTACCACACGTTCACCCGCAACCACGTGCTACTCGCGAAGCTGCGTGACGTGAAGTCCGAGCTGGTCTCGCTCACACCGGGCCCGGACGGCTGGACCGAGGCCCCGCTCGGCGGCGCGCCGGAGTACGGCAGCGCCGACATCGTCGCGACGGACCCCGACGAGAGCGACGAGTACTTCGTCGACTCCTCCAGCTACCTGCAACCCTCGACGTTGAGCCGCGGCGAGGTGGGCGGCGACCTCGAGGTGCTCAAGCAGGCACCGGTGTTCTTCGACGCGTCCGGCATCGACGTGGCGCAGTACTTCGCGACGTCCGAGGACGGCACGAAGATCCCGTATTTCGTGCTGCGTGGCGCCGAGGGCGGGCCGACGCTACTGACCGGCTACGGCGGCTTCGAAGTGTCACTGACGCCGGCCTACAGCGGTGTGATCGGCCGCGGCTGGCTGGCTCGCGGCGGTACGTACGTGGTCGCGAACATCCGCGGCGGCGGCGAGTACGGGCCGGAGTGGCATTCGCAGGCGGTGAAGGAGAATCGGCACAAGGTCTACGAGGACTTCTCCGCGGTGGCCCGCGACCTCGTGGCCCGCGGCATCACCACGGCCGAGCGACTGGGCATCCAGGGCGGCAGCAACGGCGGGCTGCTCATGGGCGTGATGCTCACGCGGTACCCGGACCTGTTCGGCGCCATCGTGAGCCAGGTGCCGCTACTGGACATGAAGCGCTATCACCTCCTGCTGGCGGGCGCGTCGTGGATGGCCGAGTGGGGTGACCCGGACGTGGCCGAGGAATGGGACGTGATCGCGAAGTACTCGCCGTACCATAACGTCCACAAAGGACTCAAATACCCGCCGACCCTGTTCGCGACCTCCACTCGCGACGATCGCGTGCACCCCGGACACGCCCGAAAGATGATGGCGCGGATGGTCGAGCAGGGCCACGACGTGACGTACTACGAGAACATCGAAGGCGGCCACGGCGGGGCGGCCGACAACGGGCAGCTCGCCTTCAAGTGGGCGCTCGTGTTCGAATTTCTGTGGTCGCGCTTGGCGTCGCGCCACGAGTGAAGTGCCGCGGGGGCGCCGCCGGGCGCCCCCACGGTCACCGCCCGACCTTCCGCCAGATCACGACGGCACCGATCACCAGCGCGACGATCGCGCCGAGCACGATGAGGCCTTTCACGAGCAGATCCAGCAGGAGGTGCTGGAGGAGACCGTCGGCTTCGTTCACCGGCCTCGCCCGTAGCGCCGCAGAGCCTCGCGCGCGACCGCCGGTCCGATTCCCCTCGCCCGCCGCTCGTCGAGCACGCGGCCCGCGAACCGCGTGGCCTGATCGACACCGCGGCGAACCCGTTCACCGTGCCCCCGGCGCCGCAACGCGACCGCGACGCCGAATGCGACGAGCCCCAACACCACTACCCCGGCGGCGATCAGCCCGAATCGGACCAGCATCAAGGTCAAGTACGTCTCCATGGTCTCCTACCTCGTTTTCTATCACACGTGTGATATATCCATTGATATCACATGTGTGATAGAAAGGTCCAGTGCCCAAGCAAGTGGACGGAGACCAGCGGCGCGCGGACATCGCGGACGCCGTGCTGCGTCTCGCCGCGCGCGACGGTTTGCCGTCGGTGTCGCTGCGCTCGGTGGCCGCGGAGTCGGGCCTGAACATCGGCTCCGTCCGCCACTACTTCGATGGCCAGCGTGACCTGATGCGCTTCGCCATGCGCTCGATCATCGACCGCGTCACCGCCCGCCTCGATCGGCGGCGGCCGGCTCTGCGCCCCCTCGCCGAGCTCACCCCCGCTCAAGCAGCCGACCAGCTCACGGACTTCCTGGCCGAGCTGCTCCCCCTGGACGCCCCGCGACGCGCCGAAGCCACCGTCCTCCTCGAGTTCCTCACGGCGGCCCGCGTGGACCCCAATCTGGCCGACCTCGCCAGAGAAGCCCTCCGCGGCACGCTCGCGCTGGCCCACCGCCTCACCGACGCCCTCGCCCTGCCCCCTGCCGCAGCGGCTCTCGAGGCCGAACGCCTGGCAGGCCTGCTCGACGGCCTGACGCTCCGCTGCGCCCTGGACCCCGAGACGACGTCGCCTCAGGTGTGCCGCGAAGTTCTGCGGGCGCACCTGGTTTCGCTGCCACGTCCGTAGCGGAACCTGCGACACCCTCCGCCGTGGCGTGTCGCCGCCTCGAAAGGCGGCGACACGCTCTCTAGACGAGCCCCCGGGGCCCAACCCTCGGCGACGGCGGACCGACCCGACACCTCGGTCCACTGTGGACCTCCGCGACGACCTCTTCGAACCGCGCCAGGACGTCGGCTGCGAAGCGCAGGCGGGTGACGCCCAGCGCGTGTAGCGCTCGCCCGTGGTCGAAGAGCACGGCGCCGAGCGCGCCGAACATGAGGAGCCGCCAGCCGACGTGGCCGCGGGCGCCGGCGCCGCGCAAGTGGTCGACGTGGAACGGCACGTGTCGTTCCTCGTCGGCGAGGATGCGGGCCGCTACTTCACTGGTGAGCGCGTCACCGCTCCCCGCGGCGAGTGCGCGGTAATAGCTCAGCGCCACGACCTCGGCGACGAGCAGCACCCGCAGCTCCAGCCGCAGCCCCAGCGCCCTGCGCAACCGCACGAAAGCCGTATCGGACCAGTGGTGGCGGATCGTCGTGCTGCCCGCCGCCGCCAGAAGCTGCGCGAGCAGCCGCGCATGGTTCCGCTCCTCGGCCACGAACAGCCGCACCGCCTCCCGCCACTGCGGACGCGCCTTGGCGATCAGGTTCGCCCCATCGCCGGACTCCCCTACCTGGAACCGCTGCACACTTCGCACCACCACCGCGTCCAGCCGCGCCCCTCGCCCCCACTCCGGGTCCGGTCGCACCCGTCGCCGCCGCGCTTCACTCGCGAACTCCGTCTGCCACTCCACGGCCCCGATGCTGGCCCCCCGATGTGGCCCCGCCGAGGAGAACTTGTGGAGATCTGGCGCGGAAAACAAGGCGGGGAGCCGGAACACCGGCTCCCCGCTTCAGGTGGAAATCGTCAGCTGCAACCCGAGGTCGCGCCGCAGCCCTCGCAGACGTAGCAGGAGCCGGCGGGCCGCATCTTTGTGCCGCAGGTCATGCACAGGGGGGCGTCGGCGGCCTTGCCGAGGTGGAGTTCCATCAATTCGGCCGTGCTCTGGGCGTCGCGAGTGGACGGTTCCGGAGCGGGGGCCGACGCCGGCGTCGCGTCGACGCTGGTGCGGAGCGCTTCGAGGTCCACGTTCTGGCCGCCGTAGTTCTGCTCGACCTCTGCCGAGCGCTCATCGGCCGTGAAGATGCCGAGCTGGGCGCGCTTTTCGTACGGCAGGTAGTCGAGTGCCAGGCGGCGGAACAGGTAGTCCATCACGCTCGTGGCGATACGGATGTCCGGGTCATCCGTCATGCCGGCCGGTTCGAAGCGCAGGTTGGAGAACTTCGAGACGTAGAACTCCAGCGGGATGCCGTACTGCAGGCCCACCGAGATCGACATCGAGAAGGCGTCCATCACGCCCGCCAGCGTCGAGCCCTGCTTGCCGAGCTTCACGAAGATTTCGCCGAGGCCGTCGTCCGGGTAGGAGCCGGCGTGGAGATAGCCCTCGGCGCCACCGACGGTGAAGGACACCGTCTGGCTCGGACGCTTCTTCGGAAGGCGGCGGCGAACCGGGCGGTACTCGACGACCTTCTCCGGCTCGGCCTGCGTTTCCTTCTTCTTCGCCGTGGACAGCGGCTGGCCGACCTTGCAGTTGTCGCGGTAGATCGCGAGCGCCTTGAGGCCCAGCTTCCATCCCTGGAAATAGATTTCCTCGACGTCCTCGACCGTCGCCGACTCCGGCATGTTCACCGTCTTCGAGATCGCGCCCGAGATGAACGGCTGCACCGCGGCCATCATCCGCACGTGCCCCATCGGCGCGATCGACCGCTCGCCGACCGCGCAGTCGAACACTTCGTAGTGCTCCGGGCGCAGACCCGGCGCGTCGACGACGTGGCCGTGCTGGGCGACGTACTCCACGATCGCCTCGACCTGCTCATCCTGGTAGCCCAGCACCTTCAGCGCGCGCGGCACGGTCTGGTTCACGATCTGCATGGACCCGCCGCCGACGAGCTTCTTGAACTTCACCAGCGAGAAGTCCGGCTCGATGCCCGTGGTGTCGCAGTCCATCATGAAGCCGATGGTGCCGGTGGGCGCGAGCACCGAAGCCTGCGCGTTGCGCCAGCCGTTCTTCGCGCCCAGCTCGATCCCGCGCTGCCACTCCTCGGTGGCCAGCGCGCGGACGGCGGCGTCGTTCGAGTGGTAGGTCCGGACCAGCTCGTTGGCCGCGGCGTGCTTGCGCATCACGCGCTGGTGCGCCTCGGCGTTGCGGGCATAGCCCTCGTACGGGCCCACCACCTTGGCCAGCTCCGCCGAACGCCGGTACGACACCCCGGTCATGAGCGACGTGATCGCGGCGGCCAGCGCGCGACCACCCTCCGAGTCGTACGCGTGGCCCAGCGCCATGAGCAGCGCGCCGAGGTTGGCGTAGCCGATGCCCAGCTGACGGAACTTGCGCGTGGTCTCGGCGATGGGCTCGGTCGGGAAGTCGGCGAAGCAGATCGAGATGTCCATCGCGGTGATGACGAACTCGACGGCCTTCGCGAACAGCGGCGCGTCGAACGTGCCGTCTTCCGACACGAACTTCAGCAGGTTCAGCGACGCGAGGTTGCAACTGGAGTTGTCGAGGTGCATGTACTCGCTGCACGGGTTCGAAGCGGTGATCCGGCCCGACTCCGGGCAGGTGTGCCAGTCGTTGATCGTGCCGTCGTACTGCACGCCCGGGTCGGCGCACTCCCACGCGGCCTGCGCCATGCTGCGGAAGAGCTTCTTCGCGTCGGTGCGCTCGATGACCTCGCCGGTGAGGCGGGCGCGCAAGCCGAAGTCGGTGCCGTTCTCCACGGACTGCATGAACTCGTCGGACACGCGGACCGAGTTGTTGGCGTTCTGGTATTGCACCGAGGAGATGTCCGCACCGGAGAGATCCATGTCGAACCCGGCGTCGCGGAGGACCTTGATCTTCTCCTCTTCACGCGCCTTGGTCTGGATGAACTCCTCGATGTCGGGATGGTCGACGTCGAGCACGACCATTTTCGCCGCGCGCCGCGTGGCGCCGCCGGACTTGATGGTGCCCGCGGACGCGTCGGCGCCGCGCATGAACGACACCGGACCGGACGCCGTGCCGCCGGAGGTGAGCAGCTCCTTCGAAGAGCGGATGCGCGAGAGGTTGAGGCCCGCGCCGGAACCGCCTTTGAAGATCAGGCCCTCTTCGCGGTACCAGTTGAGGATCGACTCCATCGTGTCGTCGACGGAGAGGATGAAGCACGCGGAGACCTGCTGCTTCGACTCGGTGCCGACGTTGAACCACACGGGCGAGTTGAAGCTGAAGACCTGGTGCAGCAGCATCCAGGTGAGTTCGTGCTCGAAGATCTCGAGGTCGGCGGGCCCGGCGAAGTAACCGTGGTCCGCGGCCGCTTTCACGTACGTCTTGACCACACGGTCGATGAGCTGCTTGAGGCTGCTCTCGCGCTGCGTGGTGCCGACCGCGCCGCGGAAGTACTTGCTCGTGACGATGTTCGTGGCGTTGACCGACCAGAACTCGGGGAACTCGACGCCCCGCTGTTCGAAGTTGACGCTGCCGTCGCGCCAGTTGGTCATGACGACATCGCGCTGCTCCCACGACACCTCGTCGTACGGGTGCACGCCTTCGGTCGTGAAGACACGCTCGACGGTCAGCCCGGTCGCTGCCTTTTTCTTGCTCCGGCCGGCCGCCGCCGCGCCGGTTCCCACGGTTTCGGTCATCGGGTCACGTCCCTCGCTCCCGCACGGCGCAGGCGACATTCAGTCGTCTCCGGCGCGCTCGCCTTGTTCTTCAGCAGTACCCGCCATGGCTTTCCGCAGGTCCGAGATCTCCTTCTCGAAATCCTCGACCGAGGAGAACGAGCGGTAGACGCTCGCGAAGCGGAGGTAGGCGACCTCGTCGAGCTCCCGCAGCGGACCGAGGATGGCCAGGCCGACCTCGTGGCTCGGGATCTCCGCCAGCCCCGCGGAGCGGATGGACTCCTCCACGCGCTGCGCGAGCTTCTGCAGCGCATCGTCGTCGACCGGACGGCCCTGACAGGCCCGCCGCACACCGTTGACGACCTTGTCCCGGCTGAACTGCTCGGTGACGCCGGATCGCTTGACGACGGCGAGCACCATCGTCTCCGACGTGGTGAAGCGCCGGCCGCACTGGGCGCACGAGCGCCGCCGCCGGATCGCCTGGCCTTCGTCCACCTCTCGGGAGTCGACGACCCGAGAGTCCGCATGCCGGCAGAACGGGCACCTCATCCGCCGATCACCTTCCCCTCAATGCCGGCCGATTCCCTCCACGCCGGCTCAGGCCGCCACGCTACGACCCGGACCTCGATCACCCCGCACGGACCCGCGTCTGGTGATCGACTTGTGGAAAACCGGTGGATCGACACCGACCAGCTGTGGACAACTGATGTCGAGTCTACCCCTACCTGTGGACCAACTACAGCGGTGTAACTACTAGATGTAGGGGTCGACCATAGATCGCGCGGACGGCCCACGCAAGCAACACAAGCGGGTGAAGCGACCACCGATTCGGGGTGCGACCGGACGGATCCCGACCGTCACGAACCACCCGCCGCGAAGCCGGCGGCGACCGGAACCGTGAGCGGCAGGCCCGGCACCACGACGGCGTCGTCGAGGTGGTTGAGCTCTTCGATGCGCTCGACCACGGCCTGACGGTCGGAGTCGGGAGCGAACCGGGCGGCGAGCTCCGACAGCGTGTCGCCCGGCTGCACCGAGACCGACCTGGTCTGCTCCGGCACCGGGCTGCCCGGCGCACCCGGCCCGAAACCACCCAGAACGGTGACCACGAGGCACGTGCCGACCGCGATCGCGAGGAGCCACGGCCACTGCACGGCCGGACGACGTGGCTGAGCACACGCGGACCCGGCGGCCCTGTGGCCTGCGACGAGCCTGGCGCGCGTCGGCGGACGCAGCGGCTCCCCGCGGCGCTCGCGCGCGCCGCGGACCGGGCGCGGTGGCGGCACCGGAACCGCGCCCTGCCGGACGGGCCGGAGTGGGTGGCCGGTCCGGACGGCCACCCGGCTACCCCGGTCTGCCAGAATCGACATGGCGAACCTCCTTCTGACCTGCTGATCGGTTCGACCCGAGCCCCTCACCGGCGGCGATGCGACCGAGATGCCACCGAGTCGAACAGGCGTTCTATCGAACGTCCGTGCGAAGGTGTACCACCCCGCACCGACAAAATCGAGAGGACACGGCGTGTCGATCGAACAGATGTTTGAAATCGTCACGCTCGGTGGGCTAACGTCGGTGACCAGGACATCTGCCGGGCAGATGTCGTCGGCGAGGGCATCCGCGACCGCGGGAGCCGGCCGGCGGCGCGGAAACGCGCGGGACGTCTGGGAGGCGACACTGGTGGCGAAAGACCCGGTGCGGAAAAACACGGCGACAAAAGAAGGCAAGGCCGACACGGGCACGGTCACGGCTCTACCGGAGGTCTACGACGTGGACGAGACGCTGACGGTGCGGCAGCAGCAGGTGCTGGACGTGATCCGCACGTGGGTGAGCCGGTTCGGCTACCCGCCGAGCGTGCGCGAGATCGGGAAAGCCGTGGGCCTCACCTCGACCTCCTCGGTGTCGCACCAGCTGCGGGCACTGCAGCGCAAGGGCTATCTGCGCCGCGACGCGAACCGCCCGCGCGCCGTGGGCGTGCTGGCCGCCACCGACGACAACCCCATGGGCATCGACATGGACCAGCAGCCGTCCGTGCCGAAGGCGGCGTACGTGCCGCTCGTCGGCCGGATCGCGGCCGGCGGGCCGGTACTCGCGGAGCAGGCCATCGAAGATGTGTTCCCACTGCCGCGCGAGATCGTGGGCGAGGGTGAGCTCTTCCTGCTGAGCGTCACGGGCGATTCGATGGTCGACGCCGCCATCACCAACGGCGACTGGGTCGTCGTCCGGCAGCAGCCCGCCGCCGAGAACGGCGACATCGTCGCTGCCATGATCGACGGCGAGGCGACCGTGAAGACCTTCAAACGCAAGGACGGCCACATCTGGCTCATGCCCCACAACGAGGCTTACGACCCCATCCCTGGCGACGACGCCACGATCCTCGGCAAGGTCGTGGCCGTACTGCGGCGCCTGTAGGAATTCCGCGGCCGCGGCGCGGCGACGAGGACGCCCGGCCTCCGTCGCCGCCGCGGTCCCGGCGACCGGTCCACTCCGGACTCAGGTAGTCCGAAGTGGACGGCGCCCATCCCCGCGGTTGCCTCCCCGCGGGAGGGCGCCGAGTCACGCGGACGGTGAAGCCCACGCGAGCCTGTCGTCGGACTGGTGCTCGGCCGCGATCCACACCTCGCCTGCTTCCTCGAGCACCTTCTTGCACTGGGCGGGCGGCGATCACGACTTCGCCGCCGGACACCCGCGCGTATTTCCGGGTCGTGCGCTGGAGAAGTACGCGACTTCGACCGCGGCCGAGTCGTGGGATTCGGTGATCTACGAAGTGGGCATACCTTCGGCTCCGGTGATCAGCGGCGAGGACGACGGCGCAGGCGGGCGAGCAGGAACCAGCCGCCGAGGACGACGACCACCGCGATCCCCGCCGCCGGAAGCCACGGTACCCCGGAAGAACCGGCGGGCACGGCGGCGCCCGAGCCCGAGGCGGCATCACGACGCGGTGCGGCCACGGCCGGCAGAAGGGCGGTGGCGTTCGGGACCGCCCGCAGCGGCTGGCCGACGCCTTCGCCGGCGGAGAGCAGGGTGCCGTCCGGGTCGAAGGCCAGGGCTTCGCCCTGTTTCTCGTGGGGCAGCGGAACCCGGACGGGCGTGCGTTTGAGGGCGGCGAGCACATCGCCGTCCGGTGCCGGGTACAAGTAGGCGTCGGTGTACGTGCGGAGAGCCACGACTGTGCCGTCGGCGCTGACGGCGCCACCGGTGACGAGAACGGAGCCGAAACCGGCCACGGGGCCGCCCGGGGTACCGGTGGAACGGAAGGCCAGCGAGCCGACCTTTTCCAGTGGCGTCGGGCCCGGGGACGCGAGCGGACCGGCCGGGCGGTAGACCGCCGAGTCGCCGAACACTTCCTTCGTGACCAAGTACGGGATGCCCGAGCGGTCCAGCAGCAAGGCCTCCGTGTCGTGCGGGCCGTCGGGATAGGTCAGGCGGTGCACGGTCACGCTCCCGCCCGACGGCTTCATCTCCAGCAGCGCCACCGTCGAACGCTTGTGACCGTTGTCGCCGGTGTCGGAAAGCCACAGTGTGCCGTCTGCGGCGCGCGCGAGGTCTTCGACGTCGTACGGATCGGTGCTCGCCGTGAGCACCTTCCGGACCTCGCACGAGCGGTCGAGCACGAAAACCCGCACACTCGTGCCGCCATCGTTGATCGCGTACCGTTGCGCGCCGTCGGACGCCAGGCCCGACAGCTCACCCAGCCGCGGGTCCGTGATCGTGCACAGCGTCCCGGGAGCCGGTGGCGCAGCCGCGGCGGTGTTCCAGATGGCGGACGCACCCAGCCCCACGAGCACCGCCACGACGGCGAGGACGACCCGCACCAGCTCACCTCCGTAGCGCGCCCGCTCCCGGCCGCGCACTACGGAAGACGTTCAGAGCCGCGAGGAGTTGGTTTCGTACCGCCGCAACGCCGCCGCGAGGTCCGGGTGGACCCGCGCGAGCAGGCGCGTGCCGTCGGCCACGTGCTCCTCCTCCAGCACCTCGCCGTCCGCGTGGGCGCGGGCGACGAGCTCGCCCCGCGCGTACGGGACCAGCGCCTCGACCACGACCTGCGGCCGCGGCAGCCGCTCGCCGAGCGCTTCGGCCAGCTCCGCGATGCCCGCGCCGGTCCGCGCGGACACCTGCACCGACCCGGTGAGCTGGTGGCGCAGCCGGGCCAGCGTGACCTGGTCCGCGGCGTCGGCCTTGTTGATCACCAGCAGCTCCGGTGGCAACGGTTCCTTGCGGGTGCGGGTGATCTCCGCGAGCACCTCGCGCACGGCGTTCACCTGGTCCTCCGGCGCCGGGTCGGAACCGTCGACGACGTGCAGCAGCAGGTCGGCGTCGGCCGCCTCCTCCAGCGTCGAGCGGAACGCCTCCACCAGCTGGTGCGGCAAGTGCCGCACGAACCCGACGGTGTCGGTGAGCGTGAACGTGCGCCCGTCGGCCGTCTGCGCCCGCCGGGTGGTCGGATCCAGGGTGGCGAACAACGCGTCTTCGACCAGCACGCCCGCGCCGGTCAAAGCGTTGAGCAGGCTCGACTTGCCGGCGTTGGTGTAGCCGATGATCGCCACGCTCGGCACCTCGTTGGCCACGCGCCGGCCGCGCTTGGTCTCGCGGATCGTGTCCATCGCCGCGATCTCACGGCGCAGCTTGGCCACGCGCTTGTTGATCCGCCGCCGGTCCGTTTCCAGCTTCGTCTCACCGGGACCGCGCAGGCCGACACCGCCGTTCGCGCCACCGGCGCGGCCACCGGCCTGCCGGGACAGCGACGTACCCCAACCCCGCAGCCGCGGGATCAGGTACTGCAGCTGGGCGAGCTCGACCTGCGCCTTGCCCTCCTTGGAGCGCGCGTGCTGGGCGAAGATGTCGAGGATCAGGGCGGTCCGGTCGATCACCTTGACCTTGACCTTCTCCTCCAGCTGCCGCAGCTGGCCGGGCGAGAGCTCGCCGTCGCAGATCACGGTGTCGGCACCGGTCGCCACTACCACGTCACGGAGCTCCCGCACCTTGCCGGAGCCGATGTAGGTCGCGGCGTCGGGCTTCGCGCGCCGCTGGACCAGGCCTTCGAGCACCTCGGAACCGGCCGTCTCGGCCAGCCGGGCCAGCTCGGCGAGAGAGGCGTCCGACTGTTCGGCGGTGCCTTCGGTCCACACGCCGACCAGCACGACGCGCTCCAGCTGCAGCCGGCGGTACTCGACCTCGGTGATGTCGGTGAGTTCGGTCGACAGCCCTGCGACGCGGCGGAGCGAGGCGCGGTCCTCGAGCTCCAGTTCACCGGTCGACGGGTCGTCGTCGTATAGATCCACGTGTGTCAGTTCTGTCATCGTGCCTCCATGCTCCCACGATTCCGCGCGGGAGCCGAGCGATTAGCGGCTGGGATAGATCGCGACGTAGACGGCCGTGCGTTCGGCGCCGGGTGTGCCGGGCCGCCTGCGGTACTCGTCCAGCAGGCTCGCGAGCCGGTCCTTGAACTCCTCGACCTCGGCGGGTGGCACCTGGAAAACGAGCCGACTGCTGTCCACGTCGGCGGGGTCGGCCTCACCCACCTCGGCGAGGTAGGCCTCGAGCATCGCCCGCCCGACCGGAGCCAGTGCCGTGTCGTTCTCCAGCAGCCACGACAGCCCGGTGGACAAGTACGGGATCTCCTTGGCACCACGAGCGCCGCGACGGGGTTCCTGCGGGGCGAGGAAACCCGTGTCGACCAGTCGCCGCACGTGATGCAGCGTGGTCGCGGGATCGCGGCCGAGCCGCTCGGCCAGCTCCTTGTTCGTCATCGCCTCGAAGGAGGTCAACCGGATGATCCGCAGGCGTATTCCGGACGCGAGCGCGGCGGCTTCCGCCTCCGTCGACGGTCGGCGTGGGGAGGACACCCGCACAGCCTAGGCCTTAAGTGATTGACACTTTCCAATCACTGGGAGAACACTCCTTCGAGTGAATCGGGACTCCCTCTTCTTCCACGCCGACTTCCGACGGCTCTGGTCGGGCGACACCGCGAGCCAGCTCGGCACGTTCGTGGGCAACACGGCGATTCCGCTCCTCGCGGTCGTCACCCTCGCGGCGACGCCGTTCGAGATGGGCCTGCTCACCACCGCCGAGACGCTCGGCTTCCTGCTCATCGGCCTGCCTGCGGGCGTGTGGGTGGACCGGTTGCGCAAGCGGCCCGTGATGCTCGCCGCCGACCTCGCCCGGGGCGCGCTCCTGCTGAGCGTGCCCGTGTCGTGGTGGACCGGAATCCTGACGATGCCGCAGCTGATCGGTGTCGTGCTGCTCGCGGGCGTGGGCACGGTGTTCTTCGACGTGTCGTACCAGGCCTACCTGCCGGCGCTCGTCGGCCGCGAACGGCTCCTGGAGGGCAACGCGAAGCTGCAGGGGGTGCAGTCGTCGGCCCAGATCGCCGGCCCGAGCGCCGCCGGTGTGCTGGTGCAGTTCGCCGGCGCCGCCAGCACGGTGCTGGTCACGGGCGCCGGGTACCTCGTCTCGGCGTTGTGCCTGTGGCGCATCCGCGCGCCCGAGCCGCATCCCGCCCGCACCGGGCGCGAACGGCTGTTGCCGCAGATGGCCGAAGGCCTGCGGTTCGTGTTCACCGACCGGCCACTTCGGGCCATCGTCGCGTGCACCGCCACGGCGAACCTCTTCGGCGCGGCCGCGCAGGCCGTGGAGGTGCTGTTCCTGACGCGCACGGCCGGGCTTGCGCCGGCGGCGGTCGGCGGGCTGCTGGCCGTCGGCGGCATCGGCGGGATCCTCGGCGCGCTGTTCGCCGGCGCGATCGTGCGCCGCGTCGGGCAGGCTCGCTCGATCTGGCTCGTACCCCTGCTGGTGTGGCCGGGCAACCTGCTCGTGCCCCTCGCCGGCCCGGACTGGCGCGTGGTTCTCGCGGGCTTCGGTCTCGCGCTGGCCGGGTTCGGGGTGATCCTCTACAACATCGCGCAGGTCTCCTACCGCCAAGCGATCACGCCGGACGGGCTGCTGGGCCGGATGAACGCCAGCGTCCGGTTCGTCGTGTGGGGCACCATGCCACTCGGCGGCCTGCTCGGCGGCGGCCTCGGCGAGTGGCTCGGGCTGACGGGTGCACTGTGGACGGCGATGATCGGACAGCTCGCGGGCGCGCTGTGGGTCGTCTGCTCACCCTTGCGGCGCATGCGCGACCTGCCGGTGGCCGGGAAAGGAGTGGCGACCTCGGCCTAGAGTTGCGCCATGACCGCAACAGCGCGCCCCAGGGTCCCCGAGAAAGCCGGTGTCGACGGTCTGGAGACCCGGTGGGTATCGGTGTGGGAGCGCGAAGGCACCTACCGGTTCGACCGCGAAGCCCCGCGCGCCGCTATCTATTCGATAGACACGCCGCCGCTCACGGCGAGCGGATCGCTCCACATCGGGCATGTGTTCTCCTACACCCACACCGACGTTCTCGCGCGCTACCAGCGCATGCGCGGGCGTGCGGTCTTCTACCCCGTCGGCTGGGACGACAATGGCCTGCCGACCGAGCGGCGCGTGCAGAACTACTACGGCGTGCGCTGCGAACCGTCGCTGCCCTACGACCCGGCGTTCACGCCGCCGGCCAAGCCCGGCAAGGACACGATCCCGGTGTCGCGGCGCAACTTCGTGGAACTGTGCCGCACGCTGTCCGAACAGGACGAGAAGGTGTTCGAGGACGTCTGGCGGCGCGTCGGGCTGTCGGTGGATTGGACGCTCGCGTATCAGACCATCGACCCGGCCACCACGGAGATTTCCCAGCGCGCCTTTCTGCGCAACCTCGCTCGCGGCGAGGCATACCAGGCCGAGGCGCCGACGTTGTGGGACACCACGTTCCGCACCGCGGTCGCGCAGGCCGAACTCGAAGACCGGGAACGCACTGGCGCCTTCCACGATCTCGTGTTCCGCACGGGCGGCGGGGCCGAGGTGCTGATCTCGACGACCCGGCCCGAGCTGCTGCCCGCGTGCGTCGCGCTCGTCGCGCATCCCGACGACGAGCGTTACCGCCACCTGGTCGGACAGACGGTACGCACGCCCCTGTTCGGCGTCGAGGTGCCGGTGCACGCGCACCACCTCGCCGACCCCGAGAAGGGCACCGGCATCGCCATGGTCTGCACCTTCGGCGACACCACCGACGTCACGTGGTGGCGCGCACTGCGGCTGGACACCCGCCCGGTGCTGGGCCGCGACGGCCGCTTTCTGCCCGAACCGCCCCGCGGCGTCCCGGCGGAGGCGTACGCGCCACTGGCCGGGATGACTGTCCACACGGGACGGCAGCTGATCGTCGAGGCCTTGCGCGCCGAAGGCTCCCTGCGCGGCGAACCCCGGCCGATCACGCACACCGTGAAGTTCTACGAAAAGGGCGATCGGCCGCTCGAGATCGTCACGAGCCGCCAGTGGTATCTCGTCAACGGCGGGCGCGACGCGGACGTGCGCGACAAGCTGCTCGCCCGTGGCGAGGAGCTGAACTGGGTACCGCCGCACATGGAGGTGCGCTACCGCGCCTGGATCGAGGGCCTGACATCCGACTGGCTCGTGAGCCGCCAGCGGTTCTTCGGTGTGCCGATCCCCGTCTGGTACCGGCTCGACGAGCACGGCGAACCGGACCACGACGCCGTGCTCACGCCGGACGACGCGAGCCTGCCCGTGGACCCGACCACCGACGTCCCCCCGGGCTACACCGAGGGCCAGCGCGGGAAACCGGGCGGATTCGCCGGCGAGATGGACGTGATGGACACGTGGGCGACGTCGTCGCTCACCCCGCAGATCGCGGGGCGCTGGAGCCTCGACGACGACCTGTTCCGCCGCGTGTACCCGTACTCGCTGCGGCCGCAGGCGCACGAGATCATCCGCACCTGGCTGTTTTCCACCACCGTGCGCTCCGAGCTGGAAGATCACGTGCTGCCGTGGCGCGACGCCGTCATCTCGGGCTGGGTGCTCGACCCCGACCGCAAGAAGATGTCGAAGTCCACGGGCAACGTCGTCACGCCCGCCGCGCTGCTCGATCAGTTCGGGCCGGACGCCGTGCGCTATTGGGCGGCGAGCGCGCGCCCCGGCGTCGACACGGCCGAGGACCAGGGCCAGATGAAGGTGGGCAGGCGGCTCGCGACGAAGCTGCTGAACGTGAGCCGCTTCGCGCTCGGGCTCGGGCCGCCCGGGCCCGGCGCCGAGGCGACGGAGCCGCTGGACCGGTCGGTACTCGCCGCGCTCGGCGGCGTGGTCCGCGAGGCGACGGCGGCGTTCGAGAACCTCGACCAGGCCCGCGCTCTGCAGGTGACCGAGACGTTCTTCTGGACGTTCTGCGACGACTACGTGGAACTGGTCAAGGCCCGCGCCTACGGAGATCGCGGCGAGGCGGCCGCGGACTCGGCACGCGCGGCGCTGACCACCGCACTGTCGGTCCTCGTTCGGCTGTTCGCGCCGTTCCTGCCCTTCGCCGCCGAGGAGGTCTGGTCGTGGTGGCAGGAGGGCTCGGTGCACCGGGCGCCGTGGCCCGAAGCGCCCGCGGCCGACGGCGACGTGGCGCTGCTGCCGCTGGCCGGCTCGGTGATCGCGGCCGTGCGGCGGGCCAAGACGGACGCGAAGGTGTCCATGCGCTCAGCCGTGGAGACCGTGACGGTCAGCGCGTCCGATGCTGTGCTCACCGGTTTCGCGGCGGTGTCCGACGACGTGCGCGCGGCAGGCGTGATCTCCACCGTGACGACGCGGCCGGGCGACGGCGAGCTGGCCGTGGAAGTGACCGTCGGCTGATCCCGCTCACGCTCCGGCGGCGGCCCACCAACCTTCGTCCAGCTCACCACGCGCGACGATCTCCGCCGGGCCGGTGAGGGTGGACGCGCCGCGCGCGACCGTCACGGACACACGTCCGCCTGGGACATCGACGCTGGCCGAGCCCGTGTCGGTGCCTGCGAGGTGCAGGGCCGCGGCGACGGCGGCGACCGTGCCGGTGCCGCACGAGCGCGTCTCCCCCACGCCGCGTTCGTGCACGCGCATCCGCAGCGCACCTTCGCCGAGCAGGTTCACGAACTCGAGGTTCACGCCGCCGGGGAAGAAGTCGTGGTCGAACTCGGGCTGGTCACGAAGCTCGAGGCTCGCCACGTCTTCGTCGAGCACGGACACCAGGTGCGGGTTGCCGACGTCGACGGCCACCCCCGAAAACGGCTGCCCGCCGACCACGGTGACCGAGGTGCCCGTGATCGTGGCCGGTCCCATGTGGACGGACACGGACCGGTCGGGGTGCACCTCGACCGGACGGTCGCCGGCGCGGGAGCCGACGATGAAGTGACCGTCGCCGGCCAGGCCGGCGTCGACGAGGTAGCGCGCGAACACCCGCACGCCGTTGCCGCACATCTCGGCGATGGAACCGTCAGCGTTGCGGTAGTCCATGAACCACTCGCCGTCGGACGCCTCGCCGAGCGCGCTCGCGCGAACCACCCGCAGCACTCCGTCGGCGCCCAGCCCGCGCCTTCGGTCGCACAGCGCCGCCACTCGCTCCGGTGTGAGGTCGAGGCGGCCGGACGCGTCGGGCAGCAGCACGAAGTCGTTCTGCGTGCCGTGCCCCTTGAGGAATTCGATGCCGCCCATGCCATCGAGATTACTGGTCGAGCGCAGCGAGCACGCGCGTGGCCAGGTCGGGGGAAGCGCCGTCGAACCAGCGGATCCGCTTGTCGCGGCGGAACCACGAGCGCTGCCGCCGGACGAAGCGGCGGGTGGCCTGCGCGGTCGCCGCGGCGGCGGCCGTGAAGTCGCCTTCGCCGTCGATTTCCGCGAGCACTTGCTGGTACCCGAGCGCGCGCGAAGCGGTCTTGCCGTCACGCAGGCCGCGGGTGGCGAGCTCGCGGACCTCGTCGACGAGCCCGGTCGCGAACATCCGCTCCACGCGCAGGTCGACGCGCTGGTCGAGTTCTTCGGCGGCGCGGTCGATGCCGATCAGCATCGTGCCGTAGCGCGCCGGCCCCGGCTTCGGCAGGTTGGCGGAGAACGGCTCGCCGGTGATCTCGATGACCTCCAGCGCGCGAACGATCCGGCGCGTGTTCGTCGGCAGGATCGCGGCGGCCGCGGCGGGGTCGCGTTCCCCCAGCCGGGTGTAGAGCGCGGCGGTGCCGGCCTCGGCGGCCTCGGCGTCGAGCCGGGCGCGGACAGCCGGGTCGGTGCCGGGAAAGCGCAGGTCGTCGAGCACAGCTTGCACGTACAGGCCTGAACCGCCGGTGAGCACGGGGACACGCCCGGCCGCCAGCACGTCCTCGATCGCGCGGCGGGCGTCGCGCTGGTAGGCGGCGACGGACGCGGTTTCGGTCACGTCGAGGACGTCGAGCAGATGGTGCGGCACGCCGCGCCGCTCGGCTTCGGTGGCTTTGGCGGTGCCGATGTCCATGCCCCGATACAGCTGAAGCGCGTCGGCGTTCACGACCTCGCCCCCCAGCGCCAGCGCGAGCTCGACGGCCAGAGCGGTCTTCCCGGTGGCCGTGGGGCCGACGACGGCAACCGGGCGAAGCGGCTCAGCAGGCCTGATCACGCTGGCTGAGGTTACCCGGCCGAAGAACCAGCCGACACGGAGCGTCAAGGCGAAGTAGGATCACTGGCTTCAGGTGGCTCATCCGGTACCACGGCCAGCACTGAGCTGCTTGAATGCCGCTGGGGCACCGTGCCCCGAGCAGAACCGCGTAACCCGGCCCCGCAGCACGCGGGGCGCCCGCACCAGCGGGCGTACAGGCGATAAGGAGCCTGCGATGGCCCAGGAGAACACGTCCAGCGGCACCCCGGCACCGCACCCCGTTCCGCACGCGCCCGGCGGTGCCCAGTCCGCGCCGCCGGTTCCGCCCGCCGAGCCGACCCCGGCAACCTGGGGCCGGATCGACGAGGAAGGCACCGTCTTCGTCTTCACCGCCGAAGGCGAACGTTCGGTCGGGGTCTGGCAGGCCGGTACACCCGACGAGGGGCTGCTGCATTACGCCCGCCGGTTCGACGACGTCCGCACCGAGGTCGAGCTGCTCGAGACGCGGCTGCACTCCGGGGCCGGCGACCCGAAGCACGCGCTGGCGAGCGCCACGCAGATCCGTGACGGCCTTGCCGAGGCGGCCGTGGTCGGTGACCTCGCCGCACTGGCCGAGCGCCTCGACTACGTGATCGGCGTCGCGGAGAAGGCGTTGGCCAACGCCAAGCACGAGCGTGAACAAGCACGGGCGGCCGCGGTCACGCGCAAGCAGGGGCTGGCCGATGAGGCCGAGAAGATCGCCGCGGAGTCCACGCAGTGGAAGGCCGCGGGCGACCGACTGCGCGCGATCCTCGACGAGTGGAAGACGATCAAGGGCGTCGACCGCAAGACCGACGACGAGCTGTGGAAGCGGTTCTCCAAGGCCCGCGAGGCCTTCAACCGCCGCCGCGGCTCGCACTTCGCGGAGCTCGACAAGCAGCGCGCGGGCGCCAAACATCGCAAGGAAGAACTCATCGCCGAAGCCGAGTCCCTCGCCGACTCGGAAGACTGGGGCGCCACGGCCGGCCGCTACAAGGAGCTCATGGCCGAGTGGCGCGCCGCGGGCCGCGCCCCCAAGGACAGCGACGAAGCACTGTGGCAGCGCTTCCGCGCGGCACAGGACCAGTTCTTCGCGCGCCGCGCCTCCGTCTTCGCCGAACGCGACGCCGAATTCGCCGGCAACGCCGCCCGAAAAGAAGAGCTGCTGGTCGAAGCCGAGAAGATCGACGTCGCGGCCAACCTCGAAGCCGCCAAGTCCGCCCTGCGCCGCATCCAGGAACAGTGGGACGAGATCGGCAAGGTCCCGCGCGAACGCATTCGCGAACTCGACGGCCGGCTCAAAGCCGTCCAGGACGCGGTCAAGTCCGCGGAGGACAGCCGCTGGCGTCGCACCGACCCGGAAGCGCAGGCCCGCGCCGCCCAATTCCGCGAACGCGTCGAGCAGTTCGAAGCCCAGGCCGCCAAGGCCCGCGCCGCGGGCGACGAACGGCGCGCCAAGAGGGCCGACGAACAGGCTGCCCAGTGGCGGGAGTGGATGGAAGCCGCCGAGGCCGCGGTCGCGGATCGCTGAGGTACTCGAGAAGGAACCGCTGAGGTACTCGAGAAGAACCGTCGGGCGCCCCCAGCAACGTTCCGGCCGAGGTCAGGGCTCGTGAGTGCTGCGGCCGGTTCTAACCGGCGGCAGCACTCACGAGCGGTGGGGCGGGCTGCGGTGGGGGGGCTGCGGTGGTGTGGTTGCGGAGGAGACGCACGTGGAGGGGACGCACGTGGAGCTGACGATGCACAACCGCGCCCGCGAGCCCGAGCTCTTCCGGGCAATCGACCACGCCGACTTCGCGCGGTCGTGGCCCATCTTCATGCAGCAGGACCCGAACGCCGGGTTGTACTACGGACAGCTCGACACCGTGGCCGACTACGTGCTGCTCGCCACCGACGGCGACGAGCCGGTCGCCAAGGCCTACTCGGCGCCCTTCGCCTTCGGCATCCCCGGCCGCGAGGAGCTGCCCGACGGCGGATGGGACGAGGTCATCCGGTGGCAGCACGCCGACCGGCTCGCCGGACGCGACCGTACTGCGGCGACGGCGCTGGAGATCGTCATCCGGAAGGAACGCCAGGGCACCGGTATCGCCTCGAAGATGGTGAAAGCTTTGCGGGACAATGCTTTCCGCCTCGGCCACGACGTGCTCTACGCCCCGGTGCGGGCGTCGCAGAAGGCGGCCGAGCCCGAGACGCCGATGAGCGAATACGCCTTCCGGGTGCGCGACGACGGCCTGCCCTACGACGCGTGGTTGCGGGTGCATGTGCGCGCGGGAGGGCGGATTCTCAAGGTCTGCCCGCTGTCGATGACCATCCCGGGCACGCTCGCGCAGTGGCGCGCGTGGACCGGGCTGCCGTTCGACACCGACGGACCGGTGCTGGTGGAAGGTGCGCTGAACCCCGTGCAGGTGTCAGTGGCGCAGGACGTCGCCGTTTACGTCGAACCGAACGTCTGGATCGAACACCGCAAGCCCTGAAATGGCTCAGGCGCGCGAGAACGCCGTCCTCATCCACATCGTGGCGAGAATGATCGTGGCGACCCAAGCGACGATCAGGCCGATCCCCGGTCCACCGCCTGCGGCTCCGCTGGCGTGGGCGGACTGCTGGGACCAGACGGCGAGCAGGCCGTCCACCGAGGCGAACCAGCCGCCGGCCGCGCAGCACCAGGCGACCCACCAGCGGCGGGAAACGAGGCCGACGGCACCGGCGAGCACACCGATGCCGGTGGACGTCGCGGCGAACAGCTGGGGAACACGGCCGCCCTCACCTTGCAGTACCTGGTAGCCCGCGTGGTCGCCGACCCACGGCAGGGCCTGCGCGATGAGCAGCACCACGATGACCACGGCAATGTAGAAACCGCGCCGGCCGAACTCCACCGTGCGGGAGGCGACGTGCCCCACCTGGGGGGACTCGACCTCGGCCTGCGTTCCTGGCTCGCTCACAGCGCACACCCACTCACCGGGGCCTGCTGCGCGGCCGGGGCTCCGAAGCCCGGCAGCCCCAACGTGACCCCGCTCGTCTTGGGCCGAAGACCGGCTTCGGCGTTGTCGCCCGCCCGCGTGCGGCGGTGCGTCAGGAGGTCGCCGTCGGCGACCAGATGGTGCGGAGCACCGTAGGTGATCACGGTTTCCACCACGTCGCCCGCGCGCACCGAACGGTCCACCGCGGATCCCGTCGGCGTGAAGTGCACGAGCCGCCCGTCGCGGGCCCGGCCGCTCATACGGTGCGTTTCCGCGTCCTTGCGGCCCTCACCGCTCGCGACGAGCAGCTCGACCTTCGAACCGACGAGTTTCTTGTTCTCCGCCCAGGAAATCTCGTTCTGCAGTTCGACGAGCCGGTCGTAGCGCTCCTGGACGACGGCCTTCGGCAGCTGGTCCGCCATCGTCGCGGCGGGGGTGCCGGGGCGCTTCGAGTACTGGAACGTGAACGCGCTGGAGAACCGCGCCTCGCGCACCACGTCGAGCGTCGCCTGGAAATCTTCTTCGGTCTCGCCGGGGAAACCGACGATGATGTCCGTGGTGATCGCCGCGTCGGGCATCGCCGAGCGCACTTCGTCGAGGATCTTCAGGAACCGCGCCGACCGGTACGACCGCCGCATCTCGCGCAGTACGCGATCGGACCCCGACTGCAACGGCATGTGCAACTGGTGGCACACGGCGGGGGTGTCGGCCATCGCTTCGATCACGTCGGACGTGAACGCCGCCGGGTGCGGCGACGTGAACCGCACGCGCTCCAGGCCGCTGATCCCGCCCGCCGCGCGCAGCAGCTTGCCGAACGCCAGCCGGTCGCCGAACTCGACGCCGTAGGAGTTCACGTTCTGCCCCAGCAGCGTCACCTCCAGCACGCCCTCGGCCACCAGCGCCTCCACCTCGGCGAGGATCTCGCCGGGGCGACGGTCGCGTTCCTTGCCGCGCAACGACGGCACGATGCAGAACGTGCAGGTGTTGTTGCACCCGACCGAAACCGAGACCCAGCTCGCGTACGACGACTCGCGGCGCGCGGGCAGTGTCGACGGGAACGTCTCGAGCGACTCGAGGATCTCCACCTCGGCTTCGGCGTTGTGCCGCGCGCGCTCCAGCAGTGCCGGCAGCGATCCGATGTTGTGGGTTCCGAAGACGACATCGACCCACGGGGCGCGTTTCACGATCTCCCCGCGGTCCTTCTGCGCCAGGCACCCCCCGACCGCGATCTGCATGTCCGGGTTGGCGACCTTGTCCGGGCGCAGGTGCCCCAGCGTGCCGTACAGCTTGTTGTCCGCGTTCTCCCGAACGGCACACGTGTTGAACACGACCAGGTCCGGCTTCGCCTCCGCGCTCGCGGCGACGTATCCGGCCTCCTCGAGCTGACCGGCGAGCCGTTCCGAGTCGTGCACGTTCATCTGGCAGCCGAAGGTGCGGATCTGGAAGGTCTTGCGATTCTCGGTCATCGACAGCCAGGGTAACCCCCGGCCACCCCGGGGAAGCTGCCGCCCACCTGGTTGTTCCCGCTCATCGCGGCCCTTCGACCGGATCAGGACGCGGTGTCCGGCCGAGCGCTTTTTGTCGCGCGCGGGTACCCGGTGGCCCGGTGACCGCTTGGGGAGCCGACGTGCCGTGGCACGATCCCCCCATGCGGTGGAGGCGGAAGTTCGCGGCGGTCGTGGCGGTGCTCCTGACAGCGCTGACCGCCGCTTGCGGGCCCAATTTCGAGGGGCTGCGGGTGCGAATCGCCGCCGGGGCCGTCGGGGGCGTGTACAACGACCTCGCGCAGGCGCTGTCGGGGGCGTGGGCGGGCGAGCTGCGGATCCAGCGGCCGACGGTGCTGGCCACCCAGGGCACGCGCGACAACCTCAACCGCGTGCTGGCCGGGGGCGCGGACGTCGCATTCGCGGCCGCGGACCTGGCCGCCGACGCCGCGGCGCAGCACCCCGGCAAGCTGGCCGCGCTGGCGCGAATCCACGACGACTACCTGCACATCGTCGTGCGCGCCGACTCCCCCTACACGTCGGTGGCGATGCTCGCGGGACGGCGGATCGCGGTCGGGTCGCCGGAGTCGGGCGTGGAGTACATCGCCGAGCGCGTGCTGCACGTCGCCGGCCTCAGCGACGCGCAGCCGCGGCAGCTGGGCCTCGAAGACTCTCTCAAGGCGCTCGAGGATCACCGCATCGACGCACTGTTCTGGTCCGGCGGCCTCCCGACACCGCTGATCACGCAGTACACCCAGAAGGTCGGCCTGCGGCTGCTCGACATGGCGAGCCTGATGTCGGGCATGCAGGCGTACAGCCCCGTCTACGGCACCGCGACCATCCCCGGCAGCACCTACAACCAGGCCGGCCCGGTGACAACGCTCGTGGTGCCCAACTTCCTCGTCGTCCCCACGACGATGGCCGACGACGTCGCCGAAGCCCTCACCCGCGGCCTCTACGACGCTCGTCCGACACTCGCGGCGGCCAACCGGGCGGCCTTGTCCATCGACGTGCGCCCCGGTATCGAG
The DNA here is from genome assembly GCA_035551175.1 of Amycolatopsis sp. Taxonomy (GTDB): domain Bacteria; phylum Actinomycetota; class Actinomycetes; order Mycobacteriales; family Pseudonocardiaceae; genus Amycolatopsis. The sequence continues at coordinate 63,637 of DASZNR010000102.1, forward strand.
ACCGAACCCTTGCCGTTGCACCCAGGGGCTCTGACGTACTACCAGGAGCAGAAGATCTAAGGCGCGACCCGCAGGTCGAGATCGATCCGCAGCCCGCCACCGTCGGGCAGGGAAAGCCGCATGTCCCCGCCGGAGTGGCGGACGATCTCCCGCACGATCGCCAGCCCGAGCCCGGACCCCGGCACGTTCTGGTGCGCCGTGCTGCGCCAGAACCGGTCGACGGCCCGGTCCAGCTCGTCCTCGCGCAGACCGGGCCCGTGGTCACGGACGGCGAGCGTGACCTGGTCGCCGTCGCGGACGGCCGTGACGTGCACGGACGTGCCCTGGCCGGTGAACTTGAGCGCGTTGTCGATCAGCGCGTCGAGGATCACCTCGAGCCCGCGCGGCGGCAGCAGCACCCGCGCGCCGCCGACGTCTGCTTCGGTTTCGAGTGCGACGTCGCGGGCGGCGCCGACCACGGCCCAGTCGGCGACCCGGTCGGCCACGACCTTGCCGAGGTCCTCGGCCACCAGCTCGCCGCCCGCGGACTCCGCGCGCGCCATGGACAGCAGCTCGTCGAGGATCTGGTTGAGCCGTCCGGCGTCGACGCGCGCGGCATCGAGGTCGGCGGCGGCGGTGTTGTCGTCCACGTGGCCCTCGAGGTTGCCCAGCCGCAGCTTCAACGCCGTGAGCGGGTTGCGCAGCTGATGCGAGGCGTCGGCGACGAACGCGCGCTGCGCCGCCAGCGCCTCCGAAACACTCGCGGCCATCCGGTCGAACGACCGCCCGAGCTGCCGCAGCTCCGGCGGCCCGCCGCTTTCCCCGACGGGCTCGGCGTCGCGCCCGCTGACCACGGCGGCGACCAGCGAACCCGTCGCTTCGTCCAGCCGCCGCACGGGCCGCAGCGTCCAGCGCACCACCGGGATCGCGACGAGCAGCGCGAGCCCGAACGCGACCACCGCTCCCGCGGCCAGCAGGAGCCACTCCCACAGCAGCTGGGTCCGCACGCGGTCGGTCGCGGATTCGGTGACGACGGCGCCACGTACCTCACCGTCGATGAGGATCGGTTCGGCGAGCACGAGCGGCGTGCTCGTCCACGGCATCAGCAGCGGTCCCGGCGTCGGGTTGCGCCCGGCGAGCGCCTCGTTCACCGGCACGTCGATCGCCGACCGGTCGATGCGGACGGCGTTCGTGCCGCCGAGCGAGCTGGCCACGGCCACACCGTCCTGGTTCACCACCACGACCTTCACGCCGTACACCTCGGTGTAGCGGCGCAGCTCCGGCTCCAGCAGGGCCGGCTTGTTGTCCACCAGCGGCCGCTGCGCGAGCGACGCGAACCGCGCGGTGTCGGTGAGCCGGTCGAGGAACAGGTCCTGCTGCAGGGTGCCCGCCATCGTCAGCGCCAGCGGGATGCCGAGCCCGAACACGAGCAGCGCGACGAGCGTGACCACGATGCCCTGTAAACGGACCCGCACGGCTCAGCCCCGTCCGCCGAGGCGGTAGCCGACGCCGCGGACGGTTTCGATCAGCGCAGGGCGGCCGAGTTTCGTGCGCAGCGTGGCGACGTGCACATCGAGCGACCGGCTCTCCGCGGCGCCGCGATGCCCCCACACCTCCGTGAGCACGTGCTCGCGCGAGCACACCGCGCCGCGCGCGCCCGCGACCAGGGCGAGCACCTGGAACTCCTTGCGGGACAAGGCGATCGACTCGCCGTCCACGAGCACCTCGTGGCGGGCCAGGTCGATCTTCACGTCGCCGACTTCGATCACGGGCGCCGGCGCGTCGGCACGCTCTCCGCGGCGACGGCGCACCGCCTCGACGCGGGCCAGCAGCTCTTCGACGTCGTAGGGCTTCACGAGGTAGTCGTCGGCGCCCGCGCGCAGGCCCTGCACCCGATCGTCGACCTCGCCGCGCGCCGACACCACGATCACGGCGACGTCGCTGACCGCACGGATGCGCCGGCACAGCACCACGCCGTCGACGTCGGGCAGCCCGAGGTCGAGCAGCACCACGTCGACGTCGTGCACGCGCTCCAACACCCCGGCGCCAGACGCGAGCCGCTGCATCTCCAGCCCGCGCCGCATCAGTGCGGGCACGAGCGCGCCCGCGACCCGGTCGTCGTCCTCAACCAGCAGCACCCGCACCGCTCGCCTCCCCGGTGATCCAGCCCACGGTAGCGAGGAACTCTAGGGGGCAGCCGGTCGCGCACACGAAAGGGCCGACCATGAACGTGCACAGGGAGTGACCCACGGTGATCGCGGCGGTTCGTCCGATCCGGGCCGCGATGCAGGCCCGACCAGGCTGAGCTGCGCGAACGAGCGCGCGACCGGGGCAGGCGGCGACGCAAGTCGATACGTACTTGAAACCCTAAGTATTGCTCAAGCCGCCTTTACATTGGGTTCGATTCGAGTAGGTTTCCGCCATCGACGGGGATCCGGTCCCGCAAGTGCCGGTGAAGCAACGCTGGAGGCCAGATGACCGCGGAGGTGGCGGCGCCGATGATCAAGGCGACCGCCGTGGACAAGTACTTCGGCGATTTGCACGTGCTGAAGGACATCAACCTCGAGGTACCCCGCGGCCAGGTCGTGGTCGTGATCGGGCCATCCGGTTCGGGCAAATCGACACTGTGCCGCGCGATCAACCGGCTGGAGCCGATCAACGCGGGGAACATCGCCGTGGACGGCGTGCCCCTGCCTGCCGAAGGGAAAGCGCTCGCGGCCCTGCGAGCCGACGTGGGGATGGTTTTCCAGTCGTTCAACCTGTTCGCGCACAAGACGATCGTCGAGAACGTGATGCTCGCGCCCGTGAAGGTCCGCAAGGTCTCCTCTGCCGACGCGCGCAAGACGGCGATGGAACTGCTCGAGCGCGTCGGCATCGCCAACCAGGCCGAAAAATACCCAGCCCAGCTTTCAGGTGGCCAGCAGCAGCGCGTCGCGATCGCCCGCGCGCTCGCCATGCGCCCCAAGGTGATGCTGTTCGACGAGCCGACCTCCGCGCTGGACCCGGAAATGGTTCAGGAGGTGCTCGACGTGATGACCGGCCTCGCCAAGGACGGCATGACCATGCTTGTCGTCACCCACGAGATGGGCTTCGCCCGCCGGGCAGCCGATCGGGTGATCTTCATGTCCGACGGCGAGATCGTCGAAGACGCCACCCCCGAGGAGTTCTTCACCCAGCCCAAGAGCGACCGGGCGAAAGATTTCCTCGGCAAGATCCTGACGCACTGAAACCGGCCCCGGCGCGCGGCGCGTGACGAGCCACCCGCAAACAGATACAGGAGACACAGCAATGAGGATCCGCACCCTCGCGGCAGCCCTGCTCGCCGGCGGGCTGCTGCTCACGGCCTGTGGCAAGGAAGGCACCCCGGCGAGCCCTGGCGGCGACGCGAGCGGCACGAACAACGCCACACTGCCGACCTACACCGTCGCGCAGAACGTCGACCTGCCCGGGTCACCGGAATTCGCCAAGATCAAGTCATCCGGGAAGCTGACCGTCGGAGTCAAGGACGACCAGCCCGGCCTCGGCCTGAAGGATCCGACGACGGGCAAGTTCGAGGGTTTCGACATCGAGATCGCCCGGATGATCGCCGCCGGTCTCGGCGTGGATCCCGCGAAGATCAACTTCACCACGGTCGACTCGGCCGCGCGTGAGGCCGCCATCTCCAACGGCCAGGTCGACTACTACGTCGGCACGTACACCATCACCGACAAGCGCAAGCAGCAGGTTTCCTTCGCCGGCCCGTACTTCCAGGCCGGCCAGGACCTGCTGGTGCGCGCGGACGACAATTCGATCACCGGTCCGCAGTCGTTGAAGGGCAAGAAGGTCTGGCCGGTCACCGGTTCGACCCCGATCCAGCGTGTGCGCGACCAGGGGCTGACGGAGCCGGGCAACATCGTCGAGTTCCAGAAGTACTCGCAGTGCGTCGACAAGCTGAGCACGAAGGACGTCGACGCCGTCACGACCGACGACGCGATCCTCAAGGGCTACGCCGCTCAGGACCCGACGGCGTTCAAGGTCGTCGGCAAGCCGTTCTCGGAGGAGCCCTACGGCATCGGCTTGAACAAGGACGACAAGGTGCTGCGCGACAAGATGGACGACCTGCTGCAGACCGCCCTCGACAACGGCACCTGGCAGAAGATCTACGACGCCACGCTCGGCAAGTCCGGTGCGAAGGCAACCAAGCCGACCATCGAGCGCTACTGATTTTCAGCTCCGCGGCCGGTGGACGGGTGTCCGTCCACCGGCCGACCCACGTGAACCCACGGACGCGGAGAAGGTTCCATGGACGTCCTGCTCGACAATCTGGACCTGTTCGGTCCGTTCTTCCTGCGCACGATCGAACTGTTCCTCATCGCCGGTGCCGCCAGCCTCGTGTTCGGCACGATCCTGGCGATGCTGCGCGTGAGCCCGGTCCCGGTGTTCCGGGCGATCGGCACGGTGTACGTCACGATCGTGCGCAACACGCCCCTCACCCTGGTGTTCGCGTTCTTCGTGTTCGCGTACCCGCTGCTCAACATCTTGAAGCTCGACTACTTCCCGTACGCGGTGCTCGCGCTGACGGTGTACACGTCGGCGTTCATCTGCGAGGTTGTGCGATCGGGCATCAACACGGTGCCGGTCGGGCAGGCCGAAGCGGGCCGCGCGCTCGGGCTGGGGTTCGGGCAGATCCTCGGCCAGATCGTGCTGCCCCAGGCGATGCGGTCGGTGGTGCCGCCGTTGATCAGCACGCTCATCGCGCTGCTGAAGAACACCACGATCGCCAGCGGGTTCTCCGTCGCGGAGGCCGGCGCGATCCGCCAGTACATCTCCGAGCGTGGTGACAGCCAGCTGGTCGCCCTCCTGTGGGTGGCGCTCGGTTTCATCATCCTGGTCGCCGTGCTGTCGTTTCTGCAGCGCAGCCTCGAAAAGCGCTGGAGCGTGGCGCGATGAGCTCCGTCCTGTTCGACGCCCCGGGTCCGAAGTCGCGGGCCCGGCACCGGGTCTACGCGGCGATCGGCATCGTCGTGGTCGTCGCTCTGCTCGCCTTTATCGGCTACAGCTTCGCTTCGAGCGGACAGTTCGCGGCGATCAAGTGGGAGTGGCTGGAGTACTCGCAGGTCCAGGCGGACCTCGCAACCGCCGTGGTCGCCACGCTCAAGGCGTTCGCGCTCGGCGCTGTGTGCGCGCTCGCGTTCGGCGCGATCTTCGCGGCCGGGCGGCTGTCCGAACACGCGTGGGTGAGGGGGATCTCGGCGTTCGTCGTGGAGTTCTTCCGCGCGATCCCGCTGCTGATCCTGATGTTCCTCTTCTACTACGGTCTTCCGGCGGTCGGCGTGGACACGTCGCCACTGTTCGCCGTGGTGCTGGGTTTGACGCTGTACAACGGGTCCGTGCTCGCCGAGGTGTTCCGCGCGGGCATCAACGCGTTGCCGAAGGGCCAGTCCGAAGCCGCGTACGCGCTGGGCATGCGCAAGACGCAGGTGATGTTCACGGTGCTGCTGCCGCAGGCGATCCGGGCGATGCTGCCGTCGATCATCAGCCAGCTGGTGGTGTTGCTGAAGGACACGGCGCTCGGCTTCCTCGTCACCTACCCCGAGCTGCTCTACTACGCGCGCTACATCGGCTCGCAGGGCAGCTTCGCCCGACCGATCGTGCCGTCGACCATCGTGGCGGCCGCGATCTACATCGTGTTGTGCCTCCTGCTCACAGCTCTCGCGACCTGGGTGGAGCGCCGCAACCGGCGTAGCCGCAAGCACATCGAGTTGACCGACACCAAGGCGGAGGAGATCGCGCTCGGCGCCCCGACGGGCCAGGGCGTGGTCGGCCAGGCGTGACCTCTCGCATGAACCAGCCCCGCCCGATCAACGGCGGAGCTGGTTCATGCCGGTTCCCGCCGCAGTGTGAAGAAGCCGCAGACGGCCACGACGATCGCGAACGCGAGCACCAGTGGGGTCCACGTCGCCACGTTCCGCTGCAACAGGCCGCCCACGAGCGCGCCGGCGAGCATCGCGGCCACCGCGGACACTTTGCGCAGTGGGCGCGCCCCGCCGCCGCCCGCGGCCTTGGAGTCGGCGGCCAAACCGGTGAGCGTCATGGTCAGGACGGTCGTCGTGAGATCCGGGATGCCGAGGTGCCGAGCGGCCGCGTTCTGCAGGCCCATGGCGAGCCCCATGACCACGATCAGCAGCTCGGCCCCCAACCGGGTGCCGGTTCCGAGCGTGGCCGCGAGCACGACGGCGGCGCCCAGCAGCGCCGCCTGCACCGCCGTCGCCCGGCGCAGGGGGGCGCGATCTTGCCGTACGCGCACCAGCCGGCCACCGCACAGGGCGCCCGCCAGGAATGCCGCGGCGGCCGTCAATGACGCCACCACCGACAGCGATGGCTCACCCGCCGCGGCGAAGCCGAGGAAGACGACGTTGCCGGTCATGTTGGCGACGAACACCCGCCCCAGCCCGAGAAAACTCACGGCGTCGACGACCCCGGTCACGAACGTCAGTACGAGCAGCGAGAGCACCAGGTCCCGCGATGATTTCGGAGTGGACACCGCAGAAGTACAGCATCCCCGGCGATCCCGCGCCCGGACTCGCATCCGGCATTGAGGACCACCGGCGGGACGGCACTGTTCGCGGGCGCCTCGGGCAGCTTCCCCGCCTCACCCGCGCGAACCCACGAGCCGACCAGCTCGCCAGACCGCACGGATACGATCCCCGAGCCCGGCCACCTCCAGCTCCGATCCACGCAACAGCACCAAATCCGCCCGCAGCCCCGCAGCGATCCGCCCCCGGTCCGGCAGCCGCAACAGCCGCGCGGCTTCGCTGGTGGCCGAGCGCAGAGCACCGGCCGCGCCGAGGCCGGCGGAGGCGAGCAGCGGGAGTTCGGTCAGCAAGTCGACATGGGGACGCGCGGCGAGATCGGAGCCGGCGGCGATGGGGACGGCCGCTTCGAGGGCGAGGCCGAGCGAGCGGCGGTGGGCGGCGGCGTGCTCGGACGGGATCGGGGCGAGGGTGGGGACGTACCAGCATCCGTGATCGCGCAGTGCGGTGACGGCGGGTTCGTCGAGGAAGACACCGTGCTCGATGCTGCGGGCGCCGGCGCGCGCGGCGGACGCGGCGGCGTCGGCAGTGTGGGCGTGGGCGAGCACGTCGCGGCCCGCGCGACGGGCTTCGTCGACGAGAGCGTGGAGTTCGTCGTCCGTCGGGCGAACGTCACGTCCGGAGGCAAGGTGCGCCAGTGCGCCACCGGCGCCGAGTTTGATCCAGTCGGCGCCCGCGCGCACCATGCGACGCACGGCGGCCCGCGCCTGGTCCGGGCCGTCGAACACGGCGTCGGGCAGAGCCGGGTCGGCGACGGTGTCGAGGCGGCCCGTGCCGGGGTCCCAGCTGTCGCCGAGGCCGCCCGTCGGCGACAGCTGCCGCAGGCTCACGAGCAGATCCGGGCCGGCGATCCAGCCTTCGGCCAGCGCGTGTTTGAAGCCCGCGTCGGCACCCCAGGCATCGCGGACCGTGGTGACCCCACGCGAAAGCAGGCGGCCCAGCACGGAAACCGCCTTGAGGATCCGGGCGCTGCGCGAAAGTCCCCCGGCACGCGGGAACGCGATGTGGGCGTGGCAGTCGATCAATCCCGGCAGGAGCAGTCCACCGGCACCGTCGTACGGTTCGGGCCCGTCCACATCGGACCCGACGGCGATGATCTTCCCGCCGGACACGAGCACGTTCGCCCGTTCGGCGGCGCCGGTTTCGGGGTCGAAGACCCGCACGTTCTTCAGCAGCACCGCAGCGTCTCCCTCGCCAGGGCGATGGTCTCCTCCGCCAGCGCACCCAGCTCCGACTCCCGGGCCGCGGCGGCGAGCGCCAGCCGGGTGATGTCGTCGGCCCACTCACCGGTCACGACGTCCGGCACCCCGATCCGCGCGAAACCCCGCTCCACCAAGCCCTTCGCGTCTTCGAGGCGGCCACGGGCGACAGCCTTGACCGCCCCGAGTGCGTTGGCCAGCGCACTCGCCGGACGCAACCACTCACCTTCGTGGGCCTGCGCCGCCGGTTCCGGCCGCTCGTCCGCCGCCGCCTCCCGCACCACCAGGTCCAGCCGCCAGAACAACGGCACACCGGAGAATCGCACGAACACCAGTCGCCGCACGCGCGAGTGGAAGAAGTCAGGCGACGAGCGCACCGCGGCCACCGGGCACACCCGCGCCACTATCGGCGCGATGTCCGCGACACATTCGGGCACCCGGCCGTCCGGTACCACCCACTCGACGTCGATGTCGCTGTACTCATCAGCAGTGCCGTTCGCCAGCGAACCCCGCACCCGGGCGCGCGAACCGGCACACGCGGCCGTCAACTCCCGCACGACGGCGTCGGCGAGTGCGGCCCGCGACGTCACGACGTCACCGGCGGAACAGTTTGTTGCCCAGCCAGACGATCGGGTCGTACTTGCGGTCGGCGACGCGTTCCTTCATCGGGATGAGCGCGTTGTCGGTGATGTGGATTCCCTCGGGACAGACCTCGGTGCAGCACTTGGTGATGTTGCAGAACCCGAGGCCGTGCTCGTCCTGCGCAGCGTCGCGGCGGTCCGCGGTGTCGAGCGGATGCATCTCGAGCTCCGCGATACGCATGAGGTAGCGCGGCCCGGCGAAGCTCTCCTGGTTCTCCTCGTGGTCGCGCACCACGTGACAGGTGTTCTGGCACAGGAAGCACTCGATGCACTTGCGGAATTCCTGCGACCGCTCGACGTCCACCTGCTTCATCCGGTACTCACCCGGCTTCAGGCCCTCCGGCGGCCTGAACGACGGGATCTCGCGGGCCTTGGTGTAGTTGAACGACACGTCGGTCACGAGGTCGCGGATCACGGGGAAGGTGCGCATCGGCGTGACCGTCACGACTTCGTCCTCGGTGAAGGTGGACATGCGCGTCATGCACATCAGCCGCGGCTTTCCGTTGATCTCCGCCGAACACGAACCACACTTGCCCGCCTTGCAGTTCCAGCGCACGGCGAGATCCGAGGCCTGTGTGGCCTGCAGCCGGTGGATGATGTCGAGCACGACCTCACCCTCGTTGACCTCGACCGTGAAGTCCTGCAGCTCGCCGCCGGTGTCGTCGCCGCGCCACACCCGAAAACTGGCTTTGTAGCTCACGCGTTCCTCCCGGAGTGGTTCTCCAGCTCGGCGTCGGTGAAGTACTTGCCGAGCTCGTCGAGCTCGAACAGCTCCAGCAGATCGGGTCGCAGCGGGATCTGTTCCTCCTCCGTCACCGTCACGTCGGGGATCGCGCGATTGTCGCCCGCCGTGGCCGAGCAGACGAGGAGCTTGTGCCGCCAGTCGGCGTCCATGCTCGGGTAGTCGTCGCGGGTGTGCCCGCCGCGGCTTTCCGTACGCAGCAACGCCGCGCGGGCCACACACTCGCTCACCAGCAGCATGTTGCGCAGGTCCACGGCGAGGTGCCAGCCCGGGTTGAACTGCCGGTGACCTTCGACGGTCACCCGGAGCATGCGTTCGCGGATCTCGCCGAGCTTTTCCAGCGCCTGGCGCATTTCCGGCGCCCGCCGGATGATGCCGACGAGGTCGTTCATCGACTGCTGCAGCTCGGTGTGCAGCGAGTACGGGTTCTCCGCGACGCCGTCGGCAGGGGGGTCGAACGGCGCGAGCGCCGTCTTCGCCGCCGCGGTCACATCGGCGTCGAGGACCTTCGGCCGGTTCGCGCCAAGACCGTCTACATAGGACGCCGCACCGAGACCTGCGCGGCGGCCGAACACCAGCAAGTCCGACAGCGAGTTGCCGCCGAGCCGGTTGGAGCCGTGCATCCCGCCGGAGCACTCCCCCGCCGCGAACAGGCCCGGCACACTCGCCGCGCCCGTGTCGGGATCGACCTCGATGCCGCCCATCACGTAGTGACAGGTCGGCCCGACCTCCATGGCCTCCTTGGTGATGTCGACGTCGGCCAGCTCCTTGAACTGGTGGTACATCGACGGCAGCCGCCGCCGGATCTCCTCCGCGGGCAGTCGGCTCGCGATGTCGAGGTACACGCCGCCGTGCGGGGATCCGCGGCCCTCCTTGACCTCGCTGTTGATCGCGCGCGCCACCTCGTCTCGGGGCAGCAGGTCGGGCGTGCGACGGTTGCCCTCCTGGTCGGTGTACCAGCGGTCGGCCTCGGCCTCGCTGTCCGCGTACTGACCCTTGAAGACGTCGGGCACGTACTCGAACATGAACCGCTTGTCCTCGGAGTTCTTCAGCACACCGCCGTCGCCGCGCACGCCCTCGGTCACGAGGATGCCCTTGACGCTCGGCGGCCACACCATCCCGGTGGGGTGGAACTGCACGAACTCCATGTTGATCAGCTTCGCGCCCGCCCGCAGCGCCAGCGCGTGACCGTCGCCGGTGTACTCCCACGAGTTCGAGGTGACCTTGAACGACTTGCCGATGCCGCCCGTCGCCAGGACGACCGCCGGCGCCTCGAACAACACGAACCGGCCACTCTCGCGCCAGTAGCCGAACGCACCGGAAATCGCGCCGTCGTCGAGCAGCAGCTCGGTGACCGTGCACTCGGCGAAAACCTTGATCCTGGCCTCGTAGTCGCCGTACTCCGCGAAATCTTCCTGTTGCAGCGAAACGATCTTCTGCTGCATCGTGCGAATCAGCTCGAGCCCGGTGCGGTCACCGACGTGCGCGAGCCGCGGATACGTGTGCCCGCCGAAGTTTCGCTGGCTGATGCGCCCATCGGCCGTGCGGTCGAACAGAGCGCCGTACGTCTCGAGCTCCCAGACGCGGTCCGGCGCCTCCTTCGCGTGCAGCTCGGCCATGCGCCAGTTGTTGAGGAACTTGCCGCCGCGCATGGTGTCGCGGAAGTGCACCTGCCAGTTGTCGTGCGGGTTCGCATTGCCCATCGACGCCGCGCAACCGCCTTCGGCCATCACGGTGTGGGCTTTGCCGAACAGGGACTTGCACACCACCGCCACGCTGAAGCCCCGCTCGCGGGCTTCGATCACCGCACGCAATCCGGCGCCCCCGGCACCGATCACCACCACGTCGTAGCTGTGCCGTTCGACCTCGGTCATGTAAGGAGCCACCTCGGAGCTGGGACGCCGTTGTCTGTGAAACGCTTGAGAAGAAGGGTGCCGACGCTAGCCGACGAACCGCGGATCCGCGATCGCTCCGCTCGACACGAGCATCACGTAGAGGTCGGTCAACACGAGTGTGCCGAGCGTCGTCCACGCGAGCGTCATGTGCCGCGTATTGAGCTTCGAGACCTGCGTCCACACCCAATATCGCACCGGGTGCCGGGAAAAGTGCTTCAGCCGTCCACCGGTCACGTGGCGGCACGAATGGCACGAAATCGTGTATGCCCAGAGGAGCACCACGTTCGCGACGATGATGATGTTCCCCAGCCCGAAGCCGAAGCCGCTGGGACTCTGGAACGAGACCACGGCGTCGTAGGTGTTGATCACCGACACGATCACCGCGACGTAGAAGAAGTACCGGTGCACGTTCTGCACGATCAGCGGCAGCCGCGTCTCGCCCGAGTAGCGCGCGTGCGGCTCGGCGACCGCACACGCCGGCGGCGAGAACCACACCGACCGGTAGTACGCCTTGCGGTAGTAGTAGCAGGTCAGGCGGAATCCGAGCAGGAACGGCAGCACGAGCACACCCAGCGGCAGCCAGCTCGGGAACGCCCCGAACCAGTGCCCGAGGTGACTCGAGCCTTCGACGCAGGAAGTGGACACGCACGGCGAGTAGAACGGCGTCAGGTAGTGGTATTCGGGCACCCAGTACGCGGTGCGCACGAAGGCCCGGATCGTCGCGTAGATGATGAAGGCGGCGAGTCCGAGCACCGTGAGCAGGGGTTGCAGCCACCATCGATCGGTGCGCAGCGTCCGGTCCGCCAGCAGCGCCCGCCCCGGAGAGCGGACGCCCGTGCCGGCCCGGCTGACGTCGTTGTCAGCGGGGGCGCTCACCGCTGGTCGCGCTTGTAGCCACCGACACCCTCGTCATCGGCGCCTTGCCAGAGCGCCGGGTCGTAGGGCGTGTCGGGTACCGGGACGCGGTCGGCGGGTTTCGCCTGCGCGGGCACCGCCGGAGGGTGCCCGTCGAGCTCGGCGGTGTCGATGTCGAGGCGTTCGACGTCGTTGGCCAGCCGGCGTACGGCCGACGCGTCGCCGTACCGAGAGCGCAACGCGCCCACGCACTGCCGTAACTGGCCGATGGTGCGCCGCAGTTCGGCGAGTTCTGTGGTGGACATCGGAGGCCTCCCGTTCGGTGGGGCTGGGCAGAACCGGGTGACGATCACGTCGCCACATACGACTCTGCCGCGCGTTGTGCACTGTGACAAGTAGCACACCCACTTGGCCTGGCGTGATCGGGCTCACCTTTCGAAGGGTTCTGAATCGATTTTGAAATGGTGCCGTTTGCGGTTACCGTGGTCAGCGTCACGTTCCTGAGACGTCAGCGCAGCCGTCCCGCGGACCCACCACCAGTGAGCCTGGAGCCGGACATGAGCAGCGAACCCGACCGTACGGTGCACAGAGTCGTCGCGGAAGTCACGCAGCGCATCGCGGCACGGAGCAGCGAAACCAGGGCGGCGTATCTGGCACGCAGCGCCGCCGCCTACGACGAAGGTCCGGTGCGCCGGGGGCTGGCCTGCAGCAATCTCGCGCACGGGTTCGCGGCCGCCGAAGGCGTCGACAAAGCCGCGCTGCGCGAGCTGCGAGCGCCCGGGGTGGCGATCGTGTCGTCGTACAACGACTTGCTGTCGGCACACCAGCCGATGGAGGAATACCCGGCGTGGCTGAAAACGGCGGTGCGTTCGGCGGGCGGCGTGGCGCAGTTCGCGGGCGGGGTGCCGGCGATGTGCGACGGGATCACGCAGGGTCGCGCGGGCATGGAGCTCTCGCTCTTCAGCCGTGAGGTGATCGCGATGGCGACCGCGATCGCGTTGTCGCACGACCTGTTCGACGCCGCGCTGCTGCTGGGTGTGTGCGACAAGATCGTGCCGGGGTTGCTGATGGGGGCGTTGTCGTTCGGGCACTTGCCGGCACTGCTCGTGCCGGCGGGGCCGATGAATTCCGGGTTGCCCAACAAAGAAAAGGCCCGCGTGCGCCAGCTGTACGCCGAAGGACGCGCGACCCGTGAAGACCTGCTGGACGCCGAAGCGGCGTCGTACCACTCGGCCGGCACCTGCACGTTCTACGGCACGGCCAACTCGAACCAGATGGTCGTCGAAGTGATGGGCCTGCACCTGCCGGGCGCGAGCTTCGTACCGCCGGGCACGCCGTTGCGGCGGGCGCTGACGGAAGAGGCGGGTCGGCGGGTGGTCGCATTGTCGCGCGGGGCCTCGTACACACCGATTTCCCGCCTGCTGGACGAAAAAGCGTTCGTGAACGGCATTGTCGCCCTGCTCGCGACCGGCGGGTCCACCAACCACACGATGCATCTCGTCGCGGTCGCCGCTGCGGCCGGGATCCAGCTGACGTGGGATGACTTCTCGGACCTGTCGGCGGTGGTGCCGCTGTTGGCTCGCGTGTATCCCAACGGCAGCGCGGACATCAACCACTTCCACGCCGCGGGCGGAATCCAGTTCCTGGTGGGCACGCTGCTCGACGCCGGGCTGCTGCACGAGGACGTCCACACCGTCGCCGGGTTCGGATTGCGTCGCTACACCCAGGAGCCGGTCCTGTCCGACGGCGAGCTCGTGTGGCGCGACGTGCCGACTCGTAGCCTCGACGAGGACGTGCTGCGGCCTGCGGCGCGGCCCTTCGCGCCGGACGGCGGGCTGCGGATGGTGTCGGGAAATCTGGGACGGGCGGTCACGAAGGTGTCGGCCGTGGCGCCGGAACACCGCGTGGTGGAGGCGCCCGCGCGGGTGTTCACTTCACAGGAAGCGTTCAAGATCGCCTTCGAGGCCGGGGAACTGGACCGAGACGTCGTCGTGGTGCTGCGGCAGCAGGGTCCGCGGGCCAACGGGATGCCGGAGCTGCACGGGCTCACACCCGCGCTCGGCGTGCTGATGGACCGCGGGTTCAGGGTGGCGCTGGTCACCGACGGCCGGATGTCGGGCGCGTCGGGCAAGATCCCGGCCGCGATCCAGATGACGCCCGAGGCCGCGGTGGGCGGGCCGATCGCGCGGGTCGCGGACGGCGACGTCGTGCGGCTGGACGCCCGCGCCGGGACCGTGGACGTGCTGGCGTCGGAGTTCTTGCAGCGTGACCTGGTGGACGCGCCGCCGTCGCCCGCGGTGGGCACGGGCCGGGAGCTGTTCGGCGCACTGCGGCGCGCGGTGGGTCCCGCCGATCAGGGCGCGAGTGTGTTCCGGCGGCCGGAGCCGGACCTGTTCCGTGCCCTGTCCACGGGGCAGGGCACACTCGGGACGCCGTTGCACACGCTGGAAACCCAGGAGGTCGGTCAGTGACCACGGGCTCGGATCTGCTCGCTCTGTCTCCCGTCATGCCTGTCGTCGTGATCGACGACGCCGACGACGCCGTGCCCACGGCGCGCGCCCTGCTCGCCGGCGGGATCGGGGTGATCGAGCTGACGCTGCGCACGCCGGTTGCCCTGGCGGCGATCGAGCGTGTCGCCGCGCAGGTGCCGGAGATCGTCGTCGGCGCGGGCACGGTGACGTCGCCGGCCCAAGCCGCACAGGCGGCCGACGCCGGTGCGAAGTTCCTCGTCACCCCTGGCTGTACCGACGCCGTCCTCGACGCCTGCTTCGCCACCGGATTGCCGTTCCTGCCCGGCGCCGCGACCGTGTCGGAAGTGATGCGGCTCGCCGAGCGCGGTCTGTCGGCGTTGAAATTCTTCCCCGCCGAAGCCAGTGGTGGAGTGGGGTTCCTGAAATCGCTGTTGGGTCCGTTGCCGGACTTGCGGTTCTGCCCGACGGGCGGGATCACTGCGGGTTCCGCGCCCCAGTATCTGGCTCTGCCGAACGTCGGTTGCATCGGTGGTTCGTGGCTGACTCCGGCGAAGTTGCTGGCCGCCAAGGACTTCGGCACCGTGCAGTCGCTCGCCGCGGAGGCGGCCGCGTTGCGGTGACGGACTCGTGAGTGTTGGGGCC
>DASZNR010000103.1:0-163666 GCA_035551175.1 Amycolatopsis sp.
TTCCCTGACACGGAAGAGGTCACTGGTTCAATCCCAGTATCGCGCACGCAGTCCCCTATGGACCCAAAGGGCGATTAGCTCAGGGGGAGAGCGCTTCGTTCACACCGAAGAGGTCACTGGTTCGATCCCAGTATCGCCCACCGCAGGTTTTCCCAACCCAGATGGCCTGTCGACGATCTTCATCGACAGGCCATCAGTGATCGCGGGGAGCAGTGTCCGCTGACCACTCCCCCGAATCCGAAGAGGTCACTTCGCGCCCCCACCAAACGGATGCCTCTGCACGACCACACCGTGTGGGACCGCAACCAGGCGATGCGGACAATGCGCAGGTTCGTCGCCGAACACCTGGCCGGTCAACCGCTGGTGGTCGCAGCGCTGGACGAGTCCGGGCGGGAGAAGACCGGCGAGGACACCGTCGGGGTCCAGCGTCCGCACCAAACTCCAGCTGGCGATCGACATCTGCCAGGAGATGGTCACCGACCACACGATGCTGCCCAGGGCCGAACGGGCGATGAGGTGTACGACCGATCCGGTCAATTACGGCTGTCCCTGCATGACCACGGAGTCGGCTGCGTGATGCGGGTCGGCTGCGCCTTCCACGTCGACGTATCGCCCGCAGCGAGGTTACGCGCCGATCACGCGGTGGCCCGCTTTGTCACCGAGGACGCCTGGCAGATCCGCTCGGTGACCCGGGTCCAAGGGCGAACGCCGCTACGTCTGGTTCCGGATCGCGCCACCAGTCCCCCGCATTGCCTGCTCCTCCGCAAACATTTGGTCATCGGCGAGTTGGCCTTCCACTACTTCTAGGTGCCTGAGGATCGCCCGGCCACGGTCATGACGCTGGTGCGGGCGACCTGCCTGCGTTGGACGGTCGAAGAAGGGTTCGAGTTCGGCAAAGACCACTTCGGACCCGATCACTCCCAAGTTCGGCTCTGGACCGCGTTGCGTGTTCGCCCGCCTGCGCGTGACCCTGGAGGGGCGGACCCAGTGTTCGGCTGGTTGAATCAGAGCCCGGGACCTTCGCCGCCGAGCCAGTCGAAAGCCTCTCGCTTGATGGTGCGCTCCAGGTCACTGCCCCTGGTCGCGAATACACGTCTGACGGGGAAGCCGCTGACATCGAGCAAGTAGGCCAACGCGGCGTACTCGCGGGGGTGACGGTTTACTACTTCGCGGTCGATGTCGACGACACCGCAGGGAAAGGTGAAGTGGCTGCGGTCGTAGGAGACCTTGCGGTCGACTATTCGCCACTCTCCGGCGCGCCGTTCAAGCCGGTCGATAAGCCTGCTGTGCGCCTCGCACCCCAGTTCGAGCGAAACATTCTCGACGATGATCACAGCGTTGGTCTCGCTCACCGCTCGTGTCCCATCGGACGAGAAGGTGACCACAGGAGATGCGATCAGGTGCTTCGTGCTGAGGTCGGAGACACCCATTCGCTGGGACGCGTCCACGAAATCCGAAGCGGGTCCCTCGAACCACGAGACCTCTATCCGTCCGTCCTGGTGGAAGAGCGCGCGCAGCCGATCCCACTCGGCGAGATCACGGTGGATCCATCCCGTCATGAGGTCTGCGATGTCCTGGCGGTCCTGCAAAGTTCCGGTCATATCTTCATGCAATCACGGAAATCCGCGCGGGTGCCAGTCGGTTGAAGTGATGGACTAATCAATTGTAGCGACGGTTCTCGCGATAGGAAGGGTGCCGTGGAGTTACGTCACCTCGGTACTTCGTGGCGGTCGCCCATGAGCACCATTTCGGCCGCGCCGCTGCACGGCTCCACGTGACCCAAGCCACCCTGAGTGCCCAGATTCAGGGCCTCGAGCGCGAGGTTGGCGGCCCGTTGTTCGTCCGGATCAACCGGGGGGTTCAACCCACCAAAGCCTGAGAGGCGCTGCTCGTCGAGGCGCAGCGCACCCTCGCGCAAGCCGCACACGCGCTGACCCTCGCCCACCAGGAGGCAACCGGCGAGGTCGGCTCGGTGCGGAGTGGCCTTTCCAGCGTGGCCATCCTCGAAGGTGTGCTCCCCGATGACCTGCGCCACTTCCGCCGCACCCACCCGCATGTCGACCTGCGGCTGAGCGAATTGCCACCCGTGCGCAGGTTCGCGCTATTTGGGAACACAGCCTCGATGTCGGCTACGGCCCGAACCTCGGCCTCGACACCGGGGACGACCTGGTCGTCACGCGCCGCAAGGTGACGTCATTGTCCGTCGCGGTGCGGCGCGATCACGAACTCGCCGCCTTCGACGTGGTGACGGCCGCGCAGCTGGCGGAACACGGCCTGATCGTCTATACCCCCGACGAACACAACACGACGATCCTGAACTGGCTCACCTCCGGCTTCTTCGATCACCGAGGGAACATCTATGTTGTCGACGGTGTGCTCGGTGCGCTCACCCTGGCCGCCGCCGGGGTGGGGGTGGCGATCGGGTCCCTGGCGATGCATCGCATCGTGATGCCGGAGCTCGCCTACCGCCCGCTGCACGATGCGGTCGCCGACGTATGCGTTGTGACCATCAGCAGGTCCGCCGAGACCTCGGGGCGCATCCGCGCTCTGCCGAAAGCGTTTACCCTGTCCGCAGGGGATTTCCGGCGGTCTCGGTGAAACCAAGGATGGCCGGAAGAGAGATGAGTGCCACGGCCATAACGTAGAACGCCCCGACCGTGGTGCTGCCCGTCAATCCGCGCGAACCCTGCACGAAGCGCAGCAAAACGAGCGGAATTGGCACAAGCGCGCCGATCGTGGCATATCGGGGAAGCACACCCATCAACGCGCTGGCGACCAACATCAATAGAACCGTGAGAGCGAGTGTCCGCTTTCGGCCGATTCGGTCGCCGACGCGGCCCCACACGAACCCCCCGAGTGGGCGTGCGAGAACGCCACGGCGAAGACCGCAAGGGTCGACAGCAGAGCGGTCGCGGGCGATACGGCCGGGAAGAACACGATAGCCAGCGTCGTGGAAAGGGCCGCGTAGATGGCAAACTCATAGAACTCGACAAAAGAGCCGATCGCACCACCGAGCACCCGCGGCTCACCGCTCGCGCCGTTCCAGTCTACATTGATGTCTCAGTATTGATCGTCCTTCACCTCTTTCGAGAAGTCGGCGCAATTGGCGAACCCACCATGTTCGCGAAATGTGGGGCCTTACGGTTTACCCAGGGCCGAGAATCAGGGTGCAGCTGTGCGGGTTCAATCGAGGAGCGCCACGGCACGGGTCCAGCCGCCGGAGGCGCGGTGGACCTTGACCGGGAAGCAGCTGATGGTGAAGCCAGTGGCCGGAAGTGCTTCGAGGTTGTGCAGCTTCTCGATGTGGCAGTAGCCGATCTCCCGTCCCGCCCGGTGCCCTTCCCAGATCTGCGACGAGTCGTGGTTCTCGGCCCAGCGCTCGGCCGTGTACCGGAACGGTGCATCCCAGCTCCAGGCGTCGGTGCCGGTCACCCGCACCCCTCGCTCCAGCAACGAGAGCGTGGCCTCGCGGCCGACACCGCAGCCTCGCGAGACGTAGTCGTCGTGCCCGTAGCGCGCTCCTGCACTGGTGTTGATGACGACGATGTCGAGCGGCCTCAACTCGTGGCCGATCTCGGCCAGTTTGCGGTGGATGTCGGCCGCGGTCAGCACGTAGCCATCCGGTGCGTCCCGGAAGTCGAGCCGGACGCCGGGATTGAAGCACCACGCGAGCGGTACCTCGTCGATGGTCATCGCGCGCTTCCCGTGATCCATCGTCGAGGCGTAATGGTAGGGCGCGTCCACGTGCGTTCCGTTGTGGGTGGTGATCTGGACACGCTCGATCGCCCAGCCCTCGCCGTCGGGGAGTTCGTCACGGGTCAGCCCGGGGAAGAACGCGAGGAGGTCCTCATAGGTCTGCGTGTGGTCAAAGTACTCGATCTGCGGAAGGTGACCGGGTGGGTCCGAAGCGATGCCGCCGGCGAGCGGGACGGACAGGTCGATGATCTGACGCATGGTCCTCAGCCTCGGCCCTGCTCGGCGTACGGGTTGAGCAATTGGGCCCGAAATTCGTCGGACACCCCTTGTTCTGAAGCCGTGATCCCATCGGCCGACGGGAACGCCTCCATCATCGAGTCGGGCATCTGACTGTTGCGATAGAAGCTCACCGAACCCTGCGACGGAGTCCAGGTGCGGGGAGCCCAGTCCGGGACGTAATTGCGGTAGCCACCGGAGTTGACTTCGACACGCAGGCCCGACGGTTCGCGGAAGTAGAGGAAGTTCTGCTCGCCGATCCCATGCATGGAGGGGCCGTACTCGATGGCAGTGCCGTTCTCGAGCAGCACGTCCGCGCTGCGCCTGAGGTCCTCGACACTGTCGACCCAGAAGGCGATGTGGTGCACGCGGCCCGCCCGGTCCGAGGTGTCCTTGAGGATGCCGAGGTCGTGGGACTTCTCGTTGGTTGTCAGCACCGAGAACACCGTGATCGGCGCCTCCTCCAGCTGGGTGCGCGCCATGACCCGGAAACCCAGCACCCGCGCGTACCACTCCGCGAATCCGTCCACATCGGTGCTTGCGATGGTGACGTGGTCGAGGAACCGGGGCGCGGCCGCATGCTCCGAGCGGCGTTCGGGTCGGTCCGGGTAGGTGGAGGCACGCTCCGGGTCGGCCACGTACTGGTCCAGCTCCCAGACGAGCTTCATCGTGTGGTTGTAGGGCCCGGTGAAGACGTAGGCCCGCCCATGTCCGTGGCCGGAATCCACCCACGTTCCCTGGGCACCGGCGGCCTCGACCCGATCCGCGGCCGCCTCGAGCGCCTCGGGCGAGGTCGTCCGCCAAGCCATGAGAGCGAGACCGGGCTCCGGCGCCTCTCGCAACACCAGGCTGTAGCGGGTGTGATCGCCCCAGCAACGCAGAAAGACAGCGCCGTCGACCCGGTCGACGACCCGCATCCCGAAGCGTGCGACGTAGAATTCGGCTGAAGTGTCGAGATTTGGCGTGGTCACCTCCACGTGCGCGATGTGGGCGAGCAGCTTTTCCATTGTGGTCCTTTCGGTCGGTGGCACGTCGTGTCGCGGCCGGTGTCAGAGCCGGGCGACGATCCAGTCGGAGATGAAGGACGTCGCGACGCTCATGTTGTCGGCGCTAGCGTGTTCCGCCCCGCCCTCTTCGGCGGTGAAGATGCGCAGCTCGCGATCGGGGCTGGCGGTCGCCGCCTCGAACTGGGTGTGGGCGTACTCGAGCGGAATCTGGCGGTCGTTCTCCCCGTGGGTGATCAGGTACGGGACGGCGATCTTCTCGACCACGCCCTTCAGATTCATCGTCGGTGCGAACTTCATGAACTCGTCCTTGGTGTCCATACCGAACACCCACTGGACGTGCTCCCAATAGTGGGGAACCGGATTGGATCCCTCCCGCGCGAGCCTCCTGCGCTGCACCGCGCCCCAGTCGTAGTTGGCTCCCCAGCTGACGCACAGGGACAGCCGGTCCTCGAACGCGGCTGCCCGGGGCGCGTAGTAGCCGCCCAGCGACCAGCCGATGATGCCGATCCGGGATGCGTCGATGTCGTCGAGCCCGGTGAGGAAGTCGACAGCGGCGCCTGCCCAGCGCTCGCTTTCCGCGTAACCCGTCAGCCCGCGCAGCCTGAGGGCTTCGCCGACCCCTGGGTGGTCGACGATGAGGGTACTGACGCCGCGTCGAGCCAGTTCGTGGGCGATCCCGGAGCCGTAGACCATTTCCTTGGTGCTGTCGAGCCCATTGCAATGGATCATCACGGGAGTGCGGGTCTGCCCGTCGGCGGGCTGTGCCCGGACGAGGTACGCGGGGTAAGCCGTTCCCTCGTAAGGAACTTCGACCCGCTCGCAGTTCTGCCGCCCGAGGGTGACGGCTCGCGAGAAGGTGTCCAGCATCCGTTCGTACGCACGCTGCCGCGGTGCGAATCCGCGGCTCTGCTGGCGTTCGGCGGTGAGGTAGTAGACCGAGGCGCGCTGGTACTTGCGTGCGGCGCTGAGCTCGTGCTCAGCGGCGAGATCGGCTTCGGCATGCGCGACGAGCCGGTCGGCTCGCTCGCACCAGGCGGCGAAGAACTGCTCGGTGCCGGCGTCGTCGCCTTGCTCGGAGGCGGCCAGCAGCGGTCGGCAGATCTCGTCGATCTCCGTGATGTGCCCGCCAGTGTTCAGGGCGAGATTGGTGGCCAGGTTCCAGACGTAGTTGGTGGGGAAGTACTCGAACAAGACCAGGTCTCCTATCGGTGGACGGTTAAGTGCGCGCGCGGACAGTGGACCGGATGACTCCCAGCCGTTCCACTTCGAGCTCGACGACGTCGCCGGCGCGCAGGTACGGAAAGGCGGATTCGCCGTGGACGCGCGCGAGTTCGAGGATGCAGCCGGTGCCGACTGTGCCGGCGCCGATTACGTCACCGGCGCGCACTCGGGTGCCCCGCGAGGCGTGGGCGACCATCTCGGCGAACGACCAATGCAGGTCGGACCAGCGGCCACTGCTGTACTGCACACCGTTGACCCGTGCGGTCATGGCCAGATCGAAGCCCTGCCCGCGGGCCCGATCCTCAAGTTCATCAGGGGTTACGAGGAACGGGCCCAACGAAGTCGCGGTGTCCTTGCCCTTCGCCGGTCCGAGCCCCACGCGCATCTCGGCCGCCTGAAGATCGCGCGCGCTCCAGTCGCAGAACACCGTGTAGCCCGCGATGTGGTTGACGGCGGTGTCGGGATCGAGGTCGGAGCCAGGGCGGCCGATCACTGCGCACACCTCGAGCTCGTAGTCGAACTGCCGCGAACCGGGGGCGATAGTCACGTCGTCGTGCGGCCCCAAGATGGCCGCGGGGTTGCTGAAGTAGAAAACCGGCTGCATATACCAAACCGGATCGATCTCTTGGCCCAACGCACCGAGCGAGGTCACCACGTGCTCTTCAAAGGCCATGAAGTCGCGGATCGACGGCGGCTCGGGAATCGGAGCGAGCAAGCTGACGTCGGCCATCGCGACGCGCTCGACCGGGTCTTCCTCAGCCCGCCGGCCTGCCTTCGCGAGTGACTCGTGCCCCTCCGCGAGAAGCGACGCGAGCGGGCGGCCGACGTACGGCGCCGCGACCTGCTCACCGGCGTCGTCGACAATTCCCGCACGGGGCAGAGGATCCGCAGTGGTGCGGTAAGTGACCCAACGCATGGTGGCGACGGTAGAAGCGACGGTCGACCCGAAGAAGCCTCAGTTGGGGATGGCAATCATCAAGACGATTGATGGGGGAAGCTGCCCGCCAGCCGTCGCACCTGTTCCCGCAGCCACGATCGTCCTGGATCCCCGCGCGGCTCCCGCGGCCAGAGCATGACTTCGGTGATCGGGCGCAGCGGGAGGTCGACCTCGACCGTGCGCAGCCGGGCGGGCGCCTGCACGGTGTCGAACAGCCGCAGGTGCAGCAATGTCATCAGCCGGGTGCCTTCGAGAAGGAACGGTGCGAGGACGAACGTCTGCGTCGTCACTTCGATGTTCCGGCTGATCCCCGCCGCGTCCAGCTGTTGCTCGGCGATCGGCTGCAGTGGGCCCGCGTGGTAGGCGAGGTAGGGCTCCTCTTGAAACTGGGCGAGTGTCATGCGGTCGCCGATTGTCGGGTGCTCGGCACCGACCACGCACACGAACTGGTCGCTGAACAGCCTCTCGTGGGGGAAGACGACATGGTTCGGCAGCACTTCCCAAGGAACGATGACCAGGTCCACCTGACCGGTGCGCAGCAGGTCGGCGTAATCGCCGCCGACCGGCCGTACGTGGACCCGGACGCGGGGCGTCTCCGTGGTGAGTCGCCGCAGGAGGGGGCGCAGCAGGGTCAGCACCACGTAGTCGCTCGCCACGATGGTGAAGGCTCGTTCGTCGGTCGCCGGGTCGAACTGCCGACGCACCGAGAGGATGGCGTTGGTATCCACCATGAGCTGCCGGACCGGTTCCTCGAGTGACTCGGCCAGCGGAGTCAGGCGCATGCCACGGCCGGCGCGCACCAGCAGCGGGTCGTCGAAAAGTCGCCGGAGCCTGCCAAGCGACGTGCTCATCGCCGGCTGGCCCACCATCCGGCGCTGAGCCGCGCGCGTCACGCTGCGCTCGGACAGCAAGGCGTCGAGCGCGGCGAGCAAATTGAGGTCGACATGGCCGAGGTCCGGAGGCATAGCCCACCGTATCAATGTCGTTGATGGTTCGGATCTGCAGTTGTCCGTATTCAAGCCCTGTCTCCGGCGCATACCGTCACGGCACGCTGTCCGAGCCGGGCGCAGTCCGGGAGCGAGATCAAGAGGTGACCGATGGACCCCGAAAGGATCGCAACGGAGCGACCCGGTACGCGCGTCGCCGTCGCCGGCGCCGGTCCCGGTGGGATCACCGCCGCGCTAGCCCTGGCCCAGGCGGGTTTTCACGTGCGGGTCTTCGAGCGCGCGGACGCCGTCGAGGCCCGTGGAGGAGCGATCGTCCTCAACGCCATCGGCCTCTACATCCTCCGGCACCTGGGCATCTCGACCGACGATCTCGAACCGGTTTCGGTCTCGGAGTTTCGTCGGTACGACGGGAGGCCGCGGGCTCGCTGGCGCACCGACGACGCGCTGATCCGGCGAGCCGGATCGAGCGGCTGGATCGCCGGCATGATGCGCTCGGACCTCTACGCCCGCATGCTCGACGTAGTGCCCGAAGACATGATCGTCACCGATGCCAAGCTAGGGCACTACGAGGAGCACGACGACGCGGTCACCCTGCACTTCGCCGACGGCTCCACGTACGAGGCGGATGTACTCATCGGCGCCGACGGCATCGGTTCGGTCGTGCGGGAGCAGTTGTGGGGGCAGTCGGAGCTGCGAAACCTGGGCATCAACGTCTGGCTCGGGCACGCCGTCCTCGACGGGCCACCGCGCACTCAGATGCTCATGCACCACAGTGACCGGCACCAGTTCGGGTTCGCGCCGCTGCGCCACCACGGCCAGAACTGCTTCGAGTTCTGGTTCGTCGAGGCGCTCGACGAGCGCAAGCCCGTGCCGGTGGACCCGATCGCCCACATCCGCGGGAACGTCGCCGAATTCGTCTACCCGGTCGACGACATCGTCGCCGCGACGAAGCCGGAAAACCTTTACCGCTGGGTCGTGAAAGGCCGGCCGCCCTTGCGCTCCTGGTCGCGAGGACGGGTCACTCTCCTGGGAGACGCGGCGCATCCGACCTCACCGTACGCGGGCTACGGCGCCGGTATGGCGATCGAAGACGGCTACTTCCTCGGCCGTCTTCTGGCGGACCGCGACCTGTCCGACCGCGCCGCGGTGGCCGAAGGGTTGCGGCGCTACGACGCCCAGCGGGTCGAGTACTGCAACCGCGTCACCGGGTTCGCCCGGTCCATGGGGCGGGTCTTCCACAACGCGCCGTGGCCCGCCCGGAGGTTGCGCGACTTCATGCTCGACCGCACCCCGATCCCACGCAAGCTCATCAACCGAGGCTACACGGACGAGGCACACGAACTGCTCGAAGCGATTCTGCGGGCCGACGGCGTCGGCTCGCCCGCTCAATAGAAGGATGAGAGACAACGATGTCGTACTATTTTCTCGCCGTCGTCGATGTGCACGACAAAGAGTCCTACCGCCGGTATCAGCAAGGTGTGGCCCCCATCATCATGCCGCACTGCCTCAAGGTCCATGCCATCACCGAGAACGTCGACGCCGTCGAGGGCGAATTCCCGGGTTCGATCCTCGTGCTATTCGAGTTCGAGAGCGCAAAGGTGTTCCGCTCCTGGTGGGACAGCGACGAGTACACAGAGCTCAAGAAGTTGCGCCATGCCGCAGGCACGACGCACTTAGCCATCGGCTTCGAGTCGACGGAGCTGCCGGCCTTCTAGTTCATTCGTCAAAGCCACCAAGTCATCAGTGGCGCGAAAAAGGAATCAGCCCGCACATAGCACCTGATCAGGGGCCTGCGGCTGCGCCCGATCGCAGACGATCAACCCGACTGCACCGAGCGGCGGTGGGATCCTTGTCGTAGGTGTGTTCACTGGCCCGCGCAGGGCGCTCATCGCGACGGGAGCGCTCATCGGCCCTGTGCTCCGCTCGGCCCCACTCCATTGTGGATCTATACGGCCGAGCTGTACTCGACACAGGTATGCGGCCGGGCGACCGTAGCCGCAAGCGCGATGAACCGTGCCGCGAGCATCGTGTCACCGCTGCTTTCAGGGGCCGCGCCGACGGCCAACGGCGAAGCGCCCGCCGTCTTCGCCATCGCCTTGGCCCGCTCCGTCCTTGGCGTGATCGTCATGACGACAAGGGGCGTGGAAAATCGCTCCCTGAGCGTCGGGCGGCGGTGGACGGAGGAACCCGCACTCCCGCCCGCCGGTCCCGCTCAGAGCACGTCGTCGATGCGAATAGGCAGTTTTCGCTGACGTTTTCCGGTCGCATGGTAAACCGCATTCGCGATCGCCGCCGAGGTTCCGGTCATCACCAGCTCTCCCATATCTTTCACGCCGACCGAGTTCGCTTCCTGGTCCGGATCGCCAACGAAACCAACGTCGATTTTGCCGATGTCAGCGTTCACTGCGACCACATAGTCCGCCAGATCAGCATTGAGATATCCGGCGTAGCGCGGATCGACCTCGGTTCCCTCGCGCAGAGCCGAACCGAATCCCCAGACAACTCCCCCGTACATCTGGCTCGTCGCCGTCCGCGGGCTGACGACG
This sequence comes from Amycolatopsis sp., assembly GCA_035551175.1. Taxonomy (GTDB): domain Bacteria; phylum Actinomycetota; class Actinomycetes; order Mycobacteriales; family Pseudonocardiaceae; genus Amycolatopsis. The sequence goes on from DASZNR010000103.1 coordinate 10,631, forward strand.
CACCCGACATCGGCGATACTCACCGCCCGGGGCATTCGTATCCTGCGAGTCCCCGGCTCGATCTGGATTTCTACAAAATGTGCGATGTAGGACATCGCGGTTGCCTGCGGGTAAGCGGGCCCGGCGACCGCGAGCCCACCGTTGCGCATGACGTTGAGGGCCGACGGATCCTGCCCCGGAGCGAGCTGAGTGACGGACACTTCGAGATAGGGGCAGTTCAGTCGGGCCAGCCTGGCATGCAGGTTGCCACCGAACTGGCGACCTGCGGCACGTTGGTCATAAGCGGCCTTCAACTGGGAGACGGCCTTCGCGGTCACCGGCACCACGCTGGCGGTGCCCCATTGTCCGGACGTTATTGGTTGTGGTCCGGCGGTCGTGTCACCGATCACGATCTCCAGCTTGCTGGGATCCACATCGAGGTCGTGCAGGATCGTGTTCGCGATCGCGGTTCGTATTCCCTGTCCCATTTCGTGGCCGCCGGTGACCAGCCGTGTCGTTCCGTCGGCGCCGACCCGCAGAGTAGCCTCTGAAGCCCCCATGTTGGCGTGAAAGATCCCGCAGGCCAGACCCCACCCGACCAGCGTTCCGTCGGGCAGGCGCATCGAACCGGGCGCAGGTGTACGCCGGTTCCAGCCGAAGCGCCGGGCACCCTCGTTGAGGCATTGAGCGAGGTACCGGCCGGACAGAGGATGGCCGCTGAGCACGTCGGTCGTCGTGTCATTTGCCAGCCGGAGTTCGAGCGGGTCGCGGCCGAGCTTGTAGGCCAGCTCATCGACGGCGCTCTCCATGGCGAAGCAGGCACAGAGAGTTTGGGTACCCCTCATGTTCCCCGGTGCCTGACGGTCGATATAGATGTCGGAGCCGGTACCCAGATAGCTGGTTATTCCGTAGAGCCTCGGGACAGCTTCATGATAGTTGGCAACGCCAAAAATTCCGCCCGGAACATTCTCCTGGACAACATCATAGGCCAGGCACGTCATTTTCCCGGAGGAATCCGACCCCAGCCTGATGCGCTGCTGTGTTTGCGGCCGGTAGGGTGCCAGGTGGAATATCTGCCCGCGCGGGGTAACCAGCTTGACTGGGTGGCCGGTGAGCATGGCAGCACGGGCAACCAGCGCGGTCTGGGTTTTGGGCGCTCCTTTCTGCCCAAAGCCTCCACCGACATAGTCGCTCTTCACTTCAACCTTGTTCGGATCCAGTCCGAGAGAACCTGCGACAGCCAGCTTCGACATGGTGGCGGCCTGAGTGCAGTCGTAAATCGTCAGCTGCCCGTCAGCCCATACGGCCGTGGTCGCGAACAACTCGATCGGATTGTGGTGCTGACTGGGCGTCTGGTAAGTCGCATCCACGACCACCGCGGCACTTTTCAGCGCATCCTCGGCATCGCCGACCGTCTTCGGGCTTGCCGGGACCCGCTTCGCCGCCGGGTTGCTCATCGCCGAGATGAACGGCTCCGTGCGATAACTCGGCCGGATCGCCTCCGCGCCCTCGATCGCCGCCTCGAGAGTTTTGGCGACCACGAGCGCCACGGGCTGGCCCACATAGCTGATGTCGTTCACGATCGTCGGCAGCGGGGGCGCCTGGCCGCTCGACGCGGAAGGTGGAGGAAAGTCACTGGCGGTGAGCACACGGACGACGTCCCGAACTTTGTAAGCCGGGCCAGTGTCGAGTGCGACAACGTGCCCTTTGGCAATCGGAGCGGCAACCAGCATTGCATAGAGCATGTTGGGAAAGCGGACGTCGGCGGCGAACTGGGTGCGGCCGAGCACCTTATCGTGCGCGTCGACCCGTTCCAGCGGCGCGAAAGGCTGCGTCATCGGCCCCTCCTGGTGAAGGCTGTCGTCAGCGCGTTGGCCACAGTCTGCGCGCCGAGCTCGATCTTGTAGGCGTTCACGCTTCCCGCGCGGGCGCCTTTCATGGCCGTCTGCCCGGCGGCAAGCGCAAGCTCCGGCGTCAGTTTCTGACCGACGAGCACCGTTTCGGCCTGCTGCGCACGCCACGGGCGAGTAGCGACGCCTCCCAGCGCGACATGTGCCCGTTGGACCCGATCGCCGTCCAGGTCCAAGGCAACCGCGGCCGACGCGAGCGCGAACGCGTAGCTCTCTCGATCCCGAATCTTCAAATAGGTCGACGCTCGGCCGGCCGTTGTCTTCGGCACGGTGATCGCGGTGATCATCTCACCAGGTTTGATGCTGAACTCCTGTTGCGGCGTCGAGGCAGGCAGCAGGTAGAGATCGGCAATTGGTACGGTACGGGCGCCGGCCGGCCCGAGTAGTTCAATCGACGCATTCATGGCGGTCAGCGCGACCGGCCAGTCTCCGGGAGACACCGCCGTGCAGGCCTCGCTCTGCCCCAGCACCGCTTGACCACGGTCGAGGCCGCCGATCGCCGCACAGCCGGAACCCGGTTCACGTTTGTTGCATGGATAGACGCCGACGGTGCTCGACGAACCGGCACCATTCCGGAAATACATGCACCGGGTGCGTTGCAATAGGTTCCCGCCAACCGTGGCCATGTTCCTGATCTGTTGCGACGCCGCTAGCGAAAGCGACTCGGACAGCACCGGGTAGTCGCGCATGATCTGGGGATTGCTGGCGACTGCGCTCATTGTGGCCAACGCCTCGAAACGCAGCGTGTCACCGTCGGTTCGGACGGAGTCGAGACCGCGGATCGCTGTCACGTCGATCAGATGCGCAGGACGCTCGACGCCGAGTTTCATCAGGTCGAAAAGCGTAGTGCCACCCGCGACATAGCGCGCTCCCGCGCCAGCGGCAGTGAATGCCCGGATGGCGTCCTGTGGGCTTTCTGGACGGACGTAGCTGAACGAACGCATCAGTCTTGCCTCATCTTGGGGGCAGCCTCCTGAATAGCAGCCACGATGCCGACGTAAGCGCCGCAGCGGCAGATATTTCCGCTCATGTATTCGCGGATGCTGTCTTCGGACTTCGCGTTGCCCTCTTTCACGCACGCGACCGCAGCCATGATCTGCCCTGGCGTGCAGTAGCCACACTGGAGTGCGTCGTTGTCGACGAAAGCCTTCTGCATTGGATGTAGCGACTTGCCGTCCGACAGGCCCTCAATCGTGGTGACGTCTCGATCTTCGACCTTGGCTGCCAACGTAAGGCACGAGAGTACCCGCTGGTCATCGACGTGTACTGTGCACGCACCGCACTGCCCGTGATCGCACCCCTTCTTCGTGCCGCCGAGGCCGAGGTGTTCGCGAATAAGGTCGAGCAGCGAGGTTCGCGCATCCACCGGAAGAGATACCGGCCGACCGTTCACACGGGCGTTCAGCGACAGCACCGAGGCCGGCACATCCTGTGTCGGCAGACCCGGTGTTGGCACATCCTGTATCGGCGCAGCCTGGGCAGCGCGCTCAACGAAAGGGGTCGCCGCGGCGGCGGTAGTGGCCGCAGCCAACCATTGCAATGCAATTCTTCGCGTCAGGGCATGAGATGGCGGCCCCGAAGCCTGGTCGCCATCATCGGCGGGTTGCCCTGTTGTGTCGTCGGATGAGTTGCTCACACGGTTCACACCTTCGCTCAGAGCGATGCATGACAAATTTGAGGATGTCAGGAGCAGTTACCCCAGCCGCCGAAGGCCGAGACTGCGATGCCGCACGACAAACTTTCCCTCGATGACGCACGGCGTGACAGTCGCTTGCGGCATCAGCTCAGGGTCGAGCCGTCACGGTCGACGCCGTCGCCAACCACCGAGTGACTGCATCTAGTGCAATAGGATAGCCCGGTGACTGCACTTCGTGCAACCGAGGGCCTGCCGATGCTCTTCATCGGCAGGCCCTCGGTCATACCCCCCACCCGGACGCAGCGGCACCGCCGACCGGGACGCCGTGGTCAGGACGGACCGAACCGGATCACGGGTTTGACGACATCACCGGCCAGCATGTCGCTGACGGCGCGGTCGATCTCGGCCATCGGGTACTCGCGGACGATGCGGTCGAGCGGGAGCCGGCCCGAGCGCCAGAAATCAACCAGACGAGGGATGAACTCCGCCGGGTTGCTGTCTCCCTCGACGACGCCGAGCAGGCGACGACCTCGGCCGAGGTGCTGAAGGTCCACGGGCACCGTGGTACCCGCTGCCACCGCCCCGACCACCGCGTAGCTCCCACCGACGGCGAGCGCGCGGACCGCGTCCGGCAGCACACGCGCGTCGCCCGTGGTATCCACTATGGACTTGGCCCCACTCCCGACGGCCGCCGTGATCTGGTCCGAAATGGACCCATGACCACCGTCGATGACCTGCTCGGCCCCGAGCTGGGCGGCCAACCGCAAGCGTGCCGGCACGACGTCCACCACGATCGGCCGACAGCCGGCGATGATTGTGCCCATGACCGCGCTCAGCCCGACCGCGCCGGCCCCGATGACGACGACCGGTTCGGCGGGCGCCGGGCGCAGGGTGTTCAGCACGGTGCCCACACCCGTCTGCACCGCGCAGCCCAGCGGACAGAGCAGACCGAGATCGCTGTCCTCGGGCACCCGCACCGCTTGGCGCGCCCGGACCAGGGCGTGCGTGGCGAAGGAGGACTGCCCGAAGAACGAGCCGGCAAGGACCTCTCCTTCGCGGGTGCGCAATGTGGGCGTTCCGTCCGGGCGAGCGCCCGCGTAGTTGTGTTCCGGAAATGCCGGGCAGTGGGCCGGGTTGCCGGCAGCGCATGCCGAGCACTGCCCACAGGACGCGAAGGACAGCACAACCCTGTCTCCCGGAACCAACCTGTCCCCCGGAACCAAGCCGCCGACGGACCGGCCGACCTCCTCAACGATCCCCGCCCCTTCGTGTCCGAATACCGCGGGCGGGCGCGGCGGGCGAATTCCGTCCCTGGCCAGGATGTCGGTGTGACAGATACCGCTGGCCACGATGCGCACGACAATTTCGTCCGGACGCGGGTCGACGACCGTCACTTCGGTGAGCGCGAACGCCGCCCCCGTCGCCGGGGTGACCGCCGCCGTCGCACGCACGCTCACGAGGACGTCTTCGGCGCGTTGGTGACCGGTGCGACAGGACCGGGGACGGCCCCGGGTCGGTTCCGGCGGCGATCGAACAACCGGCTCAACGCCACGACAACGGCACCAAGCACGGCGGCTATCGCAACATAGGCCGCGACGGAGTACACCGTTCCGGTGCGGTCCAGGAGAAATGCGGCGAGGAAGGGGACCGGAGCGGAGGTAATGATGCCACCGAGCTGATAGGACAGACCCGTGCCGGTAAAGCGGACCTCGGCCGGGAAAAGCTCCGCGGTGAAGCTGCTCAGCACCCCATAGGAAATGCTGTGCACCATGGGGAGCGCGACGACGAACGCCACGATGACCGCCCACGGCCGGCCGACATCGAACAACAGGAAGAACGGGAATCCGAGCAGCGCGATTCCACCCGACCCGATCAACAGCATGGTGCGTTTGTCGAACCGGTCGGCCGCCACGGCCCACGCCGGCATCGCCACCACCTGGATCGAGCAGGACACGATGAGACTGACGAAGATCACGCTGGAATCGACACCGATCTTCGGCCCGTAGCTCAGCGAGAACACCGTGGTGGTGTAGAAAACGATGTTCGGCGCCAGGCCGGCGAGCATGCCGACCAGCAACCGTGTCTTGTACCGCCGGAAGATTGCCGACACCGGAACTCGCACGAGCCTGCCTTCGTCCTTGGCCTGTTGGAAGTCGACGGTGTCGGTGAGTTTCAGCCGCACATACAGGCCGATGCCCACGAGAACTGCGGAGAAGAAGAACGGCAGCCGCCAGCCCCAGCCCTGTAAATCGGCGTCCGGCATCTTCTCGATGAAGAAGAAGGTCAACGACGACAGAACGGTGGCCGCCGGGGCAGAAGCTTGCGGCCAGCTGGCGAAAAACGCACGCCGCTTCGCCGGTGCGTTTTCCAGAGCCATCAGTACCGCTCCGCTCCACTCACCACCGACCGCGACACCCTGAATCAGACGAGCCAGCACGAGCAGGATCGGTGCCCAGACGCCGATGGCTCCGTAGTTCGGCAGTGCGCCGACGAGCACTGTGGCGGTGCCCATCGCGACGACCGACCACACGAGGACTTGCTTTCGGCTCACTCGATCACCGAAATGCCCGAAGATGGCCGCGCCGACAGGGCGGGCAAAGAACGCGACACCGAACGTGGCCAGCGCGGCCAACGTGCCGGCGACGGGACTGAGCGTGGGGAAGAACTGCTTGTCGAACACGAGCACCGAGGCCGTGCCGAAAATGTAGTAGTCGTACCACTCGACGAGCGTGCCAACGAGGCTCGCCACCGCGGCCCGACGCGACCGTGCCGGAGAGAACCCCTCTCCCGGCTCGCGCGTATCCGAACGTGTCATGCCGTCTCCCAGTCTTCATCGGCCGGAAAGAGCCACGCTCTGGCCCGGACGCCCAGGTCCAGGGATGGCCACCAATGATCGCCCATTACATGGCCTGAGCGACCATATTATGGATACGCCAGACCGTCAACGGCGGATCAGCGGCTTTCTCGACCGATCGCACGAGCCAGACCGTCGCCGTCACGGAAGGAGCACGGAAGGCACGCGTGAGCACGCTTGCTGACGCCGCTCCCCCAGCTGGGCGGCGGTGGCTACGACGAGTCGATGTGGATCGGCCCGTGCGGCCCGATCAGCAGAACTCCGACCTGGTCGCCGGTTCACGAGGCGCGCCGCACTTCGACGAGGCTTACCCCCAGGCGTACTGCACTGACGCGTCGCCACCATCCCGGTCCGACGCCCGCGTCAGCGAAGCGTTGGCACCCGAGACGACGGGTATCGCACGGCAGGCTGACGCGGGCGAGGTCCCACAAGGCGTTGGTGGCGTCCGGCCCGGTGACGGAACCGAAAGCCGCGGAAAACTCGATTCGCCCGGGCGTCAGGGCGACGGCTCGGCGAACCGAACCCTCGCCACGGTGACCCGGTTCAGTTGCGGGCCTTGATCAGACGCAGCGGGGTGTAGGTGACCACGGTGTCGCCGTCCTGCCTGACCACGTGGGTGCGGGTGCGGACCAGGCCGCGTTCCGGACGGCTGCGGCTGCGTCGCGCTTCGATGACCTCGCACTCGACGTGGATCGTGTCACCGACGACCGTCGGACGCTCCACATTGAACTCCATGTTGAGGAAAGCGAAACCGGTCTTCTGCAGCACGGCCTGCACCAGAAGTCCCTCCGCGAACGCCCAGACCAGTGCCGCGGGCACGACCCGCTTTTTGATGTCGCTTTCGGACTCGAGGAACTCGGTGTTCGTGAACAGCACTTCGGTCATGCCGGTGGCGCCGACGAACGCGACCAGGTCGGCTTCGGTCACCGTTCGGCCTACCGTGCGGAACTTGCGGCCGACCGGCAGGTCCTCGAAGTGCAGTCCCGTGCCGAGCAGTTCGGGTTCTTCTGTCGCGGTCACGCGCGTCCTCTCTGTCGGACCGAATGGAGCCGGGGAAGAAATGGCGCGGCGGGGCGGCGTACCCGCTCGAATTCTCGCCCCTGCCGGAAAAGACGAGTACTGCGCGACATGATGAACAGCGCGGACCGACGTTGTCAAGCGCCGGCGCGGACAACTCAGCCGCGCCACCGCTTTGCGTGGGTGGTGAGCACGCCGAGCACGTGATTTCGTTGTGCCCGCAGTGCTTCCGGGGTATCGATCACACACACGGCGGCGACCGTGCGACCCTCTTCGACCACGGCCACCGAAATTCCATCACCGACGATCTCGGAGACGTTGGGAATGGCGCATATGCCGCTTTGGCGAATCTCCGGCAGGGCGGCGAAGAAGGCGTCGACCCGTGGACCATCCTCTTCGGACAGATCGCGTAGGTAGCTCCACAGGTCCCGCTCGGCCATCCCGGCGAGCAGTACCCAGCCCGAGGACGTGCGGATCAACGAGCGACGCAGGTGGTTCTCCGCCAGATACGTGTACTTCGGGTCGGTCGAGCAGTAGTCCAGGTAGAACACGTCGTGGCCGACCACGACCGAAAGCACCGTGGTCATCCCGGTCTCGGCGTGGATGCGCTCGAGGTCCTCGTGCGACACCGCAGAAGACATCCGACGTCCGGCCAGTACGTTGAGCAGGTAGGGCGCCAGGCCCAGCGTGTAGCGCTTGCCACGCTCGTCCAGATACCCGGCCACCACGAGACCGCTGACGATGCTCTGGGCCGAACTGACCGGCGCTTCGATCACCGCGGCCAACTCGCTCAGGGTCAGCCCGCCGGTGGAGCGCGCGACCGCTTCCAGTATTGCCGCCATCCGGTCGATGAGCCGGTGCCGCTTCCGGAACACCGCTGGTTGCCCAGGCTCACGCTTACGCATATATGTATTTTCTTAGCTACTTGCGTAATAGTCAACGCCGTGCTGGACTGATGACGTGCCAACCACTGCCCTTTCCGGGCTCAGGGTGCTCGATCTGACCACCGTGGTGATGGGTCCTTACGCCACCGTGGTCCTGGCCGACCTGGGCGCGGACGTGATCAAGATCGAGACCACGACCGGTGACCGGCACCGGTTCGCCGGAGCGTCACGCCATGCCGGGATGAGCGCTCCAGCCATGAATTTGCATCGCAACAAGCGCAGCCTCGCCGTCGATCTGTCCACACCGGACGGTCGCGAGATCTTCGACGGCTTGGTATCCACCGCGGATCTGGTCGTGACGAACCTGCGGCCGCGTTCGCGCCGCAAGCTCGGCCTAGACCACGGACGACTGGCCGCGATCAACCCGAGGATCGTGCTGGTCACCGCGCAGGGCTGGGCTTCGGATTCCGCCGACGGCGATCGTCCGGCGTACGACGACATCATCCAGGCGGCGTCCGGCACGGCCCAGCTGTCCGCGCCGGTCCTCGGCGGACCGCGATACGCGCCCTACGCCGTCGCCGACAAAGTGGTGGGCCTGCACATCTGCATCGCCGCGCTGGCCGCGATCGTCCACCAGCGACGGACCGGGCGCGGCCAGCACGTGGACGTGCCGATGGTGGACAGCATGATCTCCTTCAATCTGGTCGAACATTTCGGCGGCCACACGTTCTCGCCGCCCGAGGCTCCGTTCGGCTGGGCGCGCATCCTGGAGGCGGAGCGGCAGCCGCAACGCACCGCCGACGGCTGGGTGTGCATCATGCCGTACTCGGACGCCAACTGGCGGGATCTGTTCGCATTCGCGGGAATGACCCAGTTCGCAAACGATCCCGCGTTCACCGACATCAACCACCGCAACGCGAACATGGGAAAGCTGATGCTGGCGCTGCGCGCCGAGACGCCGAAGCGGACCACGGCGGAATGGTTGCGGTTGTGCGCCGAGCACGGTATCCCCGCGTCATCCGTACTGGACCTGGCCGATGTGCAAGCCGACGATTACGTGCGGAACCGCGATGTGCTCTCCCGCCGCGACCACCCGACCGAAGGCGCCTACTGGGCGACCCGCACCCCGTTCGAAATGAGCGACACCCCGGTCGCGTTCACCCGGCACGCACCACGCATCGGGGAGCACACCGCCGAATTGCTCGCCGAAGCCGGCTTCACCCCGGCACGCGTCGCCGAACTGGCCGAGGCCGGTGTCGTCCGCCTTGCCGGCCCCAACCCCGTCGACCCCGTCGGGCAGGAGTCCTGATGTCCAGCGCATCCGTTTCCGCACGCCCTCCGTCGCCGGCCCCGCCCAGCGCCGACGACCTGGCTCGCCTGCGCGCCGAGGTTCGGGCGTTTCTCGCGGACCGACGCAATCGGGGGCTCTTCACGCCAAGCGTCGACGCCTGGCTCAACGAGTGGAATCTGCCGCTCACCGCGGCGCTGGCCGAACGCGGCTGGATCGGCATGACCATCCCCGTCGAGTACGGCGGCCACGGCCGTTCCCCGGCCGAACGGTACGTGGTCACCGAGGAACTCGTCGCCGCCGGCGCGCCTGTCGGCGCTCACTGGGTGGCCGACCGTCAGATCGCTCCGTCGATCCTTCGCTTCGGCAGCGAAGAACTGAAACATCGGTTCCTGCCCGGCATCGCGCGCGGTGAACGGCATTTCAGCATCGCGATGAGCGAACCCGACTGCGGATCCGACCTGACCGGCATTCGCGCCCGAGCCCGACGGGACGGCGCCGGATGGCGGCTGACCGGCACCAAACTGTGGATCTCCAACGCGCACCGGGCGAACGCCTGCGTCGTCCTGGTACGGACGGATCCGTTCGACCCCGCCGATCGTCACGCAGGCCTTAGCCAGTTCATCGTGGACCTGCCATCCGAGGGAGTGCAGGTGAATCCGGTGCGGTCCGCCTCCGGCGAACACCACTTCAACGAACTGGTGCTGGCGGAGGCACCGGTGGCGGCCGAGCGGCTGCTCGGCGAACCGGGCCGGGCCTGGGAACAGGTGACCTCCGAGCTCGCGTACGAACGCAGCGGCCCGGAACGGTTCCTGTCCACCCTCGGCCTGCTCGGTGCTCTCCTCGAGGACGCACGCACAATCGGGTTTCCCGCCGACCCCCGGTTGGGCCGGATCGTCGGCCGCCTCGCCGGACTGCGAGCGATGTCGCAGGCTGTCGCCGGCACCTTGCAGTCGGGGCGGCCGGCCGACACCGCCGCGGCCACGGTGAAGGTACTCGGCACGGCGCTGGAAGCCGAGGTGGTCGACCTCGCCGAAGACGTCGGCCTTGGCTCCCGATCCGGGGACTCCGCCCTGCTGGCGACCGGACAGGCCCGGCGCGCCGGTTTCACCTTGCGTGGCGGGACCAACGAGATCCTGCGCGGCGTGATCGCCCGTGGACTGGGGATGCGGTGATGACGACCTTCAGCCCCGCCACGGTCGATCCCGACCTCGTGGCCATGCTTGACGATGTCTTCGGCCGGCAGGCCGGCAGTCCGCCCGGCACCCTCGACCGTGCGTTCTGGCGCACCGTCGACGCCCTCGGCGTCGCACGGCTAACCCAGTCCGAGCACACCGGTGGCTCGGGCGCGGGCTGGCCCGAAGCCGCCGCGGTGCTGACCGCGGCAGCCCGCCACGCGGTGTCGGTTCCCTACGCGGAACACGACCTGCTCGCCCACTGGCTGGCCGGCGAAACGGGCCTCGTCCTCGACCCGGGCGCGGTGTGCACGGCCGCGGTTCTCGACGAGAGTGGCACGGCCCACGACGTCGCCTGGGCCGCACAGGCGGACCAGCTGGCCGTGCTGTGGCCGGACGGTGAGCGCTGGTGGGCCGCGGTCGTGTCGGCGGGCCTGGCTGCCGTGTCGCCGAACCACAACGTCGCCGGGGAGCCGCGTGACACCGTTTCCGTCTCACTGGACCACCTGCGGTCCGTAGCGTCCGACGCGCCTCCGTCGCTCGCCCGCACGTTCCGGCTGCGCGGCGCCTTGGCCCGCGCGGTACAGCTGACCGCGGCCTCCGCGGCGGTGGTGGACCTGTGCGTGGGGTATGCCCGCGACCGGGTCCAGTTCGGACGGCCGCTCGCGAAGTTCCAGGCGGTGCAACACCTCGTGGCGGAGGCCGCGTCCGAAGTGGAGCTGGCCAGGGCCGCTACCGACGTCGCCGTCAAGTCCGCGGCCGGAAGAAGTGCCCCTGCCGAGTTCGCGGTCGCGACCGCCCGATCCTGCGCGGGACGTGCGGGCCAGATCGCGGTGCGGCACGGGCACCAGATCCACGGTGCCATCGGAACCACCGCTGAACACCGGCTGCACCGGTACACCCTGCCGATCACGGCCTGGCGCACCGAGTTCGGCTCGCAACGCGACTGGGATCAAACGCTGACCGCGCACGCGATCGCCGCCGGAACGGAGGGACTGTGGCCGCTGCTGACCGGAGCTGCCCCAACGAAAGCGACGGCGTGATCGCCACGGAAGCGGGCACGCAGGCCCCGTTGAGCGGGATCCGCGTGCTGGACTTGTCCACGTTCGTGCCAGGGCCGATGGCCACGCTGCTGCTCGCTGAGGCCGGGGCGACGGTGATCAAGGTGGAGCGGCCGGGCACCGGGGATCAGATGCGTCGGGTACCGCCACATCTCGGTGACGTCGGCGCCACGTTCGCGTTGTTGAATCGCCGCAAGCGGCTCGTTGTCGCCGACCTGAAGGACGAAACCGATCGCAGGTGCGTGCTGGATCTGGTGCGCCAGGCCGACGTCGTCGTCGAGCAGTTCCGGCCCGGCGTCGCCGCCCGGCTCGGACTCGGGTACGAGGATGTGCGGGCGATCAATCCACAAGTCGTCTACTGCTCCATCTCCGGCTACGGGCAGCAAGGTCCACGGGCGGGGCGAGCCGCGCACGACCTCAACTACCTGGCCGAGTCCGGGCTGCTCTCGCTGGCGACCGGGTCCGACGGAACGCCGGCCATGCCCTTCACGGTGCTCGCCGACATCGCCGGTGGCGCCTACCCGGCGGTGCTGAACATCCTGCTCGCCCTGCGGATGCGCGACGCGTCCGGCGAAGGCACGCACTTGGACATCGCGATGGCCGCGAACGTGGGGCCGCTGGCCTACCGGTACCTCGCGAAGTGGGAGGCGGAGACGGCACTGCGCGGACAAGCCGAGCCACCGGTGCCCAATGGGGAACATCTCACGGGCGGCACCGCCCGATACCGGCTGTACCGCACCGGGGACGACCGGTTCGTCGCGGTCGCCGCGGTGGAAGACCACTTCTGGCAACGGCTTGCGGAGCTGATCGACCTGCCCGAGACCTACACCGACGATCACTCGGCGGAGAACCGGGCCGACCCACGTCGGGTTATCGACGCCGTCGCGCGGCGGATCGCCGCCCGGACGGCTGCCCACTGGGAAGCACTGTTCGATGGGGAGGACGTCTGTGCCACGGTCGTCGCCAGCTTTGCCGAAGCGGTGGCCTCCGGAACACTGTCCGTGGACCGGGAACACCTCATCAGGACCGAAGACGGCACCGAGCTCGGCTCGCTACCGATTCCGCTGAGCGCGCCCGTCCGGGCGGCCTCGTCGAGGTGGGCGCACCCACCGGCCACGCACATCTCAGCGGTGACCGGCTGGTGACCTCACCGTCCCCGATGGAGTCACGGCCGGCGCGGAGGTTCGCCCGCGCCGGCCGGGAGTCCTGTTAGGACCACATCGCCCCGGACGCGGGAACGCGCCGCTCGGCGAAGGCCGCCGACACCTCGTGCGCTTCCCGGGTGGTCAGGTACAGGGTCAGCAGCTGGTCGTGCGCCAGCCGGGCCTGCCCGGACACTCCGTTGTGCCGCGCGGAGAACGCGGCCTTGAGCCCGCCGATGGCGAGCGGGCTGCGGGTGCAGATCTCGTGGGCCACCGCCTTGGCCCGGTCCAGCACCTCGGCGTCCGGCACGACCTCGTTGACCAGTCCCATCGCCAACGCCTCGGCCGCGCGGTACTTCTTGTTCAGATACCACATTTCCTTTGCTCGCTTGCGGCCGATGGTGTCCTCCAGGTACGCGGTGCCGTAGCCCGCATCGAAGCTGCCGACCATGGGGCCCACCTGGCGGAAGATCGCCGATTCGCCGGCGACGGTGAGGTCGCACATGTTGTGCAGCACATTGCCACCACCGACGGCGAAGCCGTTGACCGCCGCGATGACCGGCTTGGAGATGGTGTCGATGGCCTGGTAGAGATCGACCATCGGCAGGACCGACGAGTAGTCCAGCGACTTCAGCTCGTCGTGCTCACCACCGATACAGAAGAACTTCTGCCCCGCGCCGGTGATCACGGCCGCGCGCAGCGCCGGCGTGGTCCGGAAGACCTGGAGCGCGTCGATCATTTCGAGCGCCGTCTCGGGACGGAGCTTGTTGCCGGCCTCGGGACGGTTGATGGTGATGACGAGGACTTCCTCGTCAGTGTCGGTGAGGATGTCGGTGTAGGCGCTCATCGGGCGGTCTCCTGTGCTGTGTGGGTGCCGAACCGGAATCCGCGGCCGGACTTGCGGCCGAGGTAGCCCGCGGCCACCATCTGCCGCAGCAGCGGCGGCGGGGCGAACTGAGAGTCCAAAGTGGCGCGGTAGGCGCTGCTGGTGGCGTGTTCGTGGGTGTCCAGCCCGATGAGGTCAAGCAACTCGAGCGGTCCCATCCGGTACCCGAGGCCGAGCTTGAGCGCCACGTCGATGTCCTCGGCGGTGGCCAGTTCCGCGTCCAGCTCGGCGATGACGTCGTTGAGATAGGGCATCAGCAGTCTGTTCACGAGGAAGCCCGGACGGTCCTTCGCCCGCACCGAAGTCTTGCCGATCTCGCCGACGAAGGCGGCCAACCGATCGACGACGCCCGGTTCGGTCTGCACAGCGGCGATGACCTCGACCACGGGCATCAGCGGCGCCGGGTTGAAGAAGTGCAGACCGGCAACCCGGCCGGGGTTCGGCACACTCGCGGCCAGATCCGTGACCGACAGCGCCGAGGTATTGGTGGCGACGACCGCGTCGTCCCGAACGACCGCCGCGATTTTGCCGAGCAGGTCTCGCTTGACCTCCGGGTTCTCCACGACGGCTTCGATGACCAGGTCGACCGGCTTCAGGTCGGCCGGATCGGTGGTCCCGGTGATCCGTTCCAGTGTGGCGGCGCGCTCGGATTCGGTCACTTTGCCACGGCGTACGCCTTCCGCCAGGAACTCGCCGATCGCGCGCACTCCGGTGTCGAGGCGGTCGCGGTCGACCTCCAGCACCGTGACGGCGAGGCCGGATTGGGCGATCACCTGTGCGATCCCCCGGCCCATGAGTCCCAGCCCGAGCACTCCGACAGTGTCGAAAGTGGACATTCGATCTCCTCCTCTCGCCGGCCACGCCGGCCTGCTGCCGCTCATGAGCCGAACAGGGTGGTGTCGCCGTAGGTGTAGAAACCGCGTCCGGTCTTGCGGCCAAGGTCGCCGGCGGCGATCATCCGTTCGACCAGTGGCGGTGGGGCGAACCGTGGGTCGCGCGACTGCTCGTAGAGCCGGGACGCCACCTGGTGGTGGATATCCAGCCCGACGATGTCGAGCAATGCGAACGGCCCCATCGGATGACCGAGGGCTCCGGTCACCGCGGCGTCGATCGACTCGACCGTCCCCGCGCCGGCCTCCAGCGCGCGGATACAGTTGTTCTCCCACGGGATGAGGAACCGGTTGACGATGAAACCCGGCCGGTCCTTCGTGCGGACGGCGGTTTTTCCCGCGCGGGCGAGGAAATCCTGGGTTCGGGCCAGCGCCTCGGGCGAGGTTCGTGGTCCGGTGGCGACCTCGACCAGGTCCATCATCGGTGCCGGGTTGCAGTAGTGCGTGCCGACGACCCGTTCGGGATGCCGGGAGCCGGAGGCGATCCCGGTCACCGAAAGGGTGGAGGTATTGGTGTGGATCAGCGCCTCCGGTGCGAGCACGTCGTCGAGCCGGCCCAGCAAGGACTTCTTGAGTTCCAGATCCTCGAACACCGCCTCAATCACCACGTCGGATCCGGCGAGGTCCGGCAACGTGGTGGTGCCGCTGAGATTGGCGGTGGCGCGTTCCACCTGCTCGGTGGTCAGTTTGCCGAGCCGGCCGCTCTTGTCGAGGAAGCGACGTGCGGTGTCCAGGCCACGAGTGACGTTGTCGGCGTCGATGTCGTAGATCGTGGTGGGCCAGCCGGCCCGGGCGGACACGACCGCGATGCCTGAGCCCATCGTGCCCGCGCCGAGTACGGCGACCCGCTGGACCGGGTCGGCCGACGCCCGGCTGGCGCGGCCGGTCGTGGTGGGTGTTTCGGTCACAGCTCTCCTTCGATGGGTGTGCGGTCGGCGAACACGGGTGTGCGCCGTTCGTGGAACGCGGCGATCCCGACGGCGGCCTCGGGGCCGGCGGTCAACTGCGCGGCCAACGCCGTTTCCAGCGCGAGACCGGCGTCCAGACCCACGTCGGCCCCGGCCCGCAGAGCGGTCAGTGTGGCGCCGACCGCCCGCGGTCCGCGGCCCGCGATGGTGTGCGCGATCTCGACGGCCGCGGCGCACACGTCACCGTCGACCGGCGCCACCGGCGTCAGGCCGATCGCGTGCGCGGACGCGGCATCGAGCCGGTGTCCGGCCAGCATGAGGTGGGCCGCCCGGGCGGTCCCGACCGCGCGGGTCAGCCGTTGAGTTCCGCCGTAGCCGGGCATCAGACCGAGGCCCGTCTCCGGCAACCCGAGGCGCGCTCGCGTCGAAAGGACGGGGAACGTGCACGCGAGCACCAACTCGAAACCCCCGCCGAGCGCCACCCCGTTGACCGCCGCGATCACCGGGACGGTGCTGCGCTCGAGCGCGCGCAACACCCGCTGACCCCGGCTCAGCATGTCGTAGGCGGCGCTGGTTTCGAGTCCTGCGAGCTCGCCGAGGTCGGCTCCGGCGGAAAAGGCGCGTTCCCCGCTGCCGGTGACGACGACCGCCCGGGTGCCCGTGCTGCGCCGCACGTCGTCCAGCGCCTGCTCGAGCCGGATCAGCAGCGCCCCATTGAGCGCGTTGAGGGCGGCCGGGCGATGCAAGGTGAGCACGGTGACCGGGCCGTCGTGTTCGATCAGCACCGGCATTTCGGTGGCGTCAACGGTCATGGGTGGCCTCCAGCGCCGTGCTGCCCCGCCCCAATTCACGCCGCCCCAATTCACGCCGTCCCGAATCACGCCGCCCCAATTCGGGGAACCGCTCGTTGCGTGGTTCCGGCTGGGAGGCGAGGCGGAACGGGCCGCGTACCGAGTACAGCGCGCCGTCCGATCCGGGCACGGGCAGGATCGAACCACGGGCCACCACCTGCGGATCGCCGACCACTTCGGACAGTGAATGCACTGTCGACGCGGGAATACCGGCCTCGGCGAACGCCGCCAGCCAGCCGGCCGCGGACCGATCGAGGAGTTTGCCGGTGATGGCGCGGATGACGCGGGGGCGCTGTTCGGCCCGGCCCGCGTTGTCGGCCAACGCGGGGTCCGCGGCGAGGTCGTCGAGTCCGAGTACGCCGCAGAACCGCTGCCACAGCTTGTCGTTGCCGATCGCGATCACGATGTCCCGGTCCGCCGTGGGGAAGCTCTGGTAGACGGCCAGCACCGAGTCGGTGCCACCGCTGGGCGCTGGTTCGGGCCCACCCGCGAGGTAAGCGGCGATCCGCGGGGCCAGTAGTGCGAGGTCGGTGTCCAACAGGGACACGTCGATCACCTCGCCCTGCCCGGTTTGCCGCTGCCGCACCAACGCGGCCGAGGCGGCGAGTGCCGCGGCCATCCCGGTGACGATGTCGGACAACGCCGTGGACACGCGCTGCGGTGGGCCGCCGGCGGCACCCGTGACCGACATCAACCCCGAGCGCGCCTGCGCGATCAGGTCGTAGCCGGGCAGCCCGGCGTCCGGTCCGGTGAGGCCGAACCCGGACAGGGCGCAGTACACCAGTTTCGGGTGACGTCGGCACACCTCGCCCGGCTCCAGTCCGGCGGAGGCGAGCTTTGTCGGGTTGAGGTTTTCGATGAACACGTCGGCCTCGCCGAGGAGCCGGTCGAGTTCCTCACGGCCCTCGTCGTCACGCAGATCGAGCACGACGCTGTCCTTGTTGCGGTTGGCCGAGGCGAACCACGCGGAATGCCCGTCGTGGAACGGCGGGCCCCAGTGCCGCGCGTCGTCACCGCGTCCAGGACGCTCGACCTTCACCACGTGCGCCCCGAGATCGGCGAGGTACATGGAGGCGGTCGGCCCGGCGTAGGAGGTGGACAGGTCGACCACGCGCACGCCGGACAACGGCCCCGTCGTGGTGGTCGCCGTCATGACGCGCTCACAGATGCGGGGCGCTCCGCGTCGTCGCCGGCGGCCGGGCGGTACTCGACGACGCCCGACTCGATCAACGTGCGGACCTCGCCATCGGAGAGACCAAGGTCGTGGGTGAGGACGTCGACGGTGTGCTGGCCGAGCCGTGGCGCCGCGTCGCCGACGACGGGAGGGGTCTCCGACATTCGCAGCGCGGAGGTGACCACGGGCA
Organism: Amycolatopsis sp.; assembly: GCA_035551175.1. GTDB lineage: Bacteria > Actinomycetota > Actinomycetes > Mycobacteriales > Pseudonocardiaceae > Amycolatopsis. The sequence goes on from DASZNR010000103.1 coordinate 28,476, forward strand.
TCCGGCCGAACATCGGGTGTTCGACTTCGGCGACCTGGTTGATGTGCTGGACCTGTGGGTCCTTGAACACGGCATCCATCCGGTTGATGGGCGCCACCGGCGCGCCCGTGCGGGAGAGGGTGTCGACCCAGTGCGAAGTGGACTCGGTCGCAGTGATGTCGCTGATCATCGGAATCAGCTCGCCACGGTGGGCGATGCGCGCGTCGTTGGTGATGAACCGCGGATCGGTTCCCCATTCGGGGTGACCGAGCGCAGCCGACATCACCCGGAACAGCTTGTCGTTGGGCGAACCGAGCAGGACGTAGCCGTCCGTGGTCGGGAAGGCTTGGTAGGGAACGACATTGGCATGCGAGGACCCTTGCGGCTCGGCGACGCTGCCGCCGATGAGGTACTGGCTGGCGGCGTTGATCAGGACGGCCAGCTCGGTGCTCAGCAACGACACGTCGACCCGCTGGCCCCGACCGGTGACCGTGCGGTGGTTCAACGCCGACACGACACCGAGCGCGGCGTGCAACCCGGTGGCGACGTCGATCAGTGCGACACCGACCTTCACCGGCTCGCCGCCCGGCGTGCCGGTGATGCTCATCAGCCCGCCGAGCGCGGAGATCATCAGGTCGTAGCCGGGGCGGTGACTGTACGGCCCGTCCTGCCCGAAGGCGGAGATGGCGCAGTAGATGAGCCGAGGATTGATTTCGCGGAGTACCTCGTAGTCGAGTCCGAGCCGGGTCATGACGCCCGGCCGGAAACTCTCCACGACCACGTCGGCGTCGGCGATCAGCTTCTTGGCCAGCGCCACGCCGTCCTCGGTGGCGAGATCGATGGCGATGCTTCGCTTGTTCCGGTTGAGGCCGAGGAAGTAGGTGCTGACTTCACCGATCGACGGCGGGCCCCAGCTGCGGCTGTCGTCGCCCTTGCCCGGACGTTCGACCTTGATCACCTCGGCTCCCATGTCGCCGAGCAGCATGGTGGAGTACGGGCCGGCGACGACTCGGGAAAAGTCGATGACTCGCAGGCCTTTGAGCGCGGTACCGGACAGTGCTTCGTTGGGCACGTGAAAAATCCTTCCGATCAGGTCGTGGCGCGCAGTTCGCCGGTGCGATCGACGACGGTGCGCAGCACGTGGAGTTCGGTCTCGGTCGGAGCGTCGGTCAGCTGCCACGGGTGGTCGGTGCGCAGCGGGAAACCGGTACGGGCAACAACATCGGCCGGGTCGACACCGGGGTGGACGGAGCGCACCTGCATGCATTTCTCGTCGTCGAACCCGAAGGTGACCAGTGGCGTGATGCACAGGACCGGGCCGTCGGTGGTGATACCCGCGTCCCGCCGGCTCGTGCCGCCGTCGAGGTGGCCCGCGGCGGTGACGTAGTCGACCTTCTCGACGAAGGTCCGCCGACTGTGCCCGGCGCTGAACAGGATGATCCGGCCGGACACGACGGCGAACGACGTGTTGGCCAGGCCGGGGCCGCGGAACCGGGGTGGCTCCCCCGGTCGGAGACCGGTCGCGGTCAGGTTGACGTTGCCGTGGCGATCGAGCTGTACCCCGCCGTAGAACATCACGGACAGCCGTCCGTTCTCCGACATCTCGAACAGGTCGTAGGCGGTGCCCACCGCTTCGGCCCCGGTCACCCAGCGCCCGTCGGACGCCGACCGATACAGCCGGCCAGGTGGCGGGTTGACCACCCCGGACGGCAGGATCAGCGTCAGATCCGGCGCGTGCAGCTGCTGAGCCAGCAGGCAGGCGGCCACCGGCACCAGGGAGCTGGCGCCGGTGACGGCGAGGTCGCTGCTGCGCAGCTCGCGAGCCATCACGACGGTCATCAGTTCCTGGGCGCTATATCCGTCCACTATGGACTTTCCTGCGGTTTCCGGGACGGCTGCCGAACTCATGCGACCACCTCGTCGAGCCGGTCCAGCCGGTCCGGCCCGCCGACCGCGGCGAGGTAGTCCGCGCTGTCCGGCCGGTCGAGCACCCAAGGCCGGAGATACCGCGCCCGCCAGTCCTCAGCGGTTCGGCCGGCCGACAGGTAGGCGTTGAGGTGTTCTTCGTCGTGCGGGTACAGCCCCTGACTCGCAGCCGGATGGGCACCGTAGGGCGCTTCCACCACAGCGTCGACCAGATAGCCGGGGATGACCGTGCGGTGCGGTTCGGCGCGCACGGTGGCGTTGTCCACGATGCGGTCCACCGACACCACGACGGTGCCCGAGGTCTTGGCGAACAACGGATCACAGAACGGCGTGCCGAAGTGCCGGATGTTGCCGTACTGATCGGCTTCCTGGGCATGCAGCAGGCAGAGGTCCGGGCGCATCGCGGGCGGCGCGGCGACTTCGCCCAGCCCGTCGACCGGGGTGCGGGCGGCCAGCGAAGACGTACGAGTGAGCTCCGTGCCGGCGATCGACGTGACCGGGTGGTGCGGGAGCGCCTCGACCGCCGCCATCAGGCCACCGAGCACGGTCGCCTCATCGCACTCGACGATGTCCACCTCCCCGGCCTCCGCGGCACGCCGATGGTTCGGCGCGAGTCCGAGGTGATCGAAGCTGACGTGTGCGGCGTAGACCCGGCTGACCACGCCGGCTCCGATCAGGAGGTCGACGGCGTAGCTCGAGGGCGGCGCCGCGACCACCTGGAGATCGCGCACGCCCGTCCGGATCACCGCGCGCACGAGGGCCGAGGGGTTGTTCTGGAACCACAGGCCGCCGATCGCGACCAGTGCACCCGGACGCACCAGTGCGGCAGCTTCTTCCAGCGGCACAAGTTTGGACGTGCGCGCGGGCGACCTGCCCCGAGATGTGCCGGCAGCCGCGGTCATCATCGACCTCCTAGGTCATTATATGGATTTAGAATCCATAATATGGCCGTCGATGCGACTGTCAAGACCTGTGGGTCATACAATGACTTGCGCGGCCACTATATGGTTGACGCCGTCCTCTCGGGCACCGCCGACACCACTGAGGAGTGCACGTGCGTGAACTGACCGCCGAACCCAGGACGTACCCGATCCGGGGCGTGTTCCGGATCAGCCGAGGCGAAAAGCGCACGGCCACCGTCATCGAGGTCGCCATCCAAGACGGCGACCGCATCGGCCGCGGCGAGTGCGTGCCCTACGCTCGATACGGACAGACCACCGAAGGTGTGCTAGCCGACATTGGGCGCGCCGCAGCGTCCGTGGCCGCCGGCGCCACCATCGCGGAACTGCAGCACACGCTCCCCGCGGGACCGGCGCGCAACGCCATCGAGTGCGCCCTCTGGGACCTTCAGGGTCGCGCTGGGGGCCCCTCCAGCCTGCGCCTTTTCACCTCCACTGGCCCGGCCCAGCCCGTGGTCAGCGCTTTCACCCTGAGCCTGGACACCCCGGAGGCGATGGGCGCTGCCGCCGCGGCGGCGGCAGCGATGCCCGTGCTCAAACTGAAGCTCGGAGGAGATGGCGACGTCGAACGCGTGCGCGCCGTGCGGGCGGCGGCGCCGCGGGCCCGTCTCGTGGCCGACGCGAACGAGAGCTGGACTCCCCGGCACCTTCGCCAGGTGCTGCCCGCGCTCGCCGAACTCGGTGTCGAATTGCTGGAGCAGCCTCTGCCTGCCGGCTCGGACGAGGCGCTGCGTGATTACGCGGGCCCGGTGCTGATCTCAGCCGACGAATCGTGTCACGATCGTTCGAGCCTGCCTGACCTGGCAGGCAAGTACAGTGCCATCACAGTAAAACTGGACAAGACCGGCGGACCGACCGAAGCTGCCGCGCTCCTGGCCGAAGCGCGGTCACGCGGCTTCGTCACCATGCTCGGCTGCATGGTCGCGTCCTCGTTGTCGATGGCGCCCGGCGTTCTCGCCGCCCAGCAGGCCGACGTAGTGCACCTCGACGGACCCTTGTTACTGACCCGGGACCGCGAACCGGGGCTGCGCTACGACGGTGCACTCGTGCATCCGCCCACGGCGGAGGTCTGGGCGGGCTGAGCGGATCGACCGGGTCGCGGCGATCCGGAGCATCCGCTCAGTCCTCGAAGTAGTTGAGCCGCCGCGAGATCGCCGCACCGGCGGACATCACGGCCTCGATGAGTTCCGGCGCCCGGCCCGGGTCCAGCGCCCGCGCTTTCAGCGCGGGCACGCTGATCGCCGCGACGACGTTGCCGGTGTGGTCGCGAACCGGCGCGCCGACCGCCCACACGTCGCGCGCGGTCTCCTCGTCGTTGAGCGAGTAACCGCGTTCCCGCACGGTGGCGAGATCGGCCCGGAACTCCGCACGGGTCCGCGACGCGTTCGGCCCGTCCGAGACCGGCCACTCTTCCTCCGGCGGCAACATCTCGAGGAGGTCGGCCTCGGGAAGCCAAGCCAAGTGAATCTTGCCGGAGGCGCGCCCGTCCCACGCCGGGCTACGAGTCCCGATCGGACTGAAGATCTTGATCAGTTTCTGGCTTTCCCGCCGGCTGAGGAACACGGTGTCGCTGCCGGATCGCACGGTCAACTGCACCGCTTCGCCGGTCCGCTCCAGCAGTTCGTCCATCGCGGGGCTGGCCGCGGACATCAGATCGTTGCCCTGTACGGCGACCGCGGCGAGCCGCACAATCTGGTAGTGCGGCGCGAACCGTCCACTATTCGGGTCCGATCGAACGAAACCGTGTTCTTCCAAGGCGTTCAGCAGTCGCCGCACGGTGCTCGGCGCCAGATCCAGCCGGGCGGAGATCTCCGCGATCGACAGGGCCGGCTGTGCGGTGGAAAAAGACTCGAGCACGTCGAGCATTCGTTCCGCCGAGCGCAGCGGCTGGCCTGTCGTCTGCTTAACCACGAAAAATCCTCCCGAACGCCCATCCGCCCGCGTCGGCCACCGGATGGGCGTCCAGTGCTGATCGAGCAAGACCCGGTCAGGCTACACAAGGCGAACGGCAGGTCACGCGACCGCCATGGTGACCAGCTTCGGCTGCAGATAACCGAGCAATGCCTCACCGCCGCCGTCGGAGCCGTATCCGCTGTCCTTCACCCCACCGAAGGGTGTCTCGGCGTAGGAAATGGCGGTGTGGTTGATCCCGAGCATTCCGGTTTCGACCTCGGCGCTCAACCGGGCGATCGTCGCCGCCGAATCGGTGAACGCGTACGCGGCCAGCCCGAACGACAGCCGGTTCGCTTCCGCGATCGCGCCGTCCAGATCGCTGAACGGCGCCAGCAGTGCGATCGGCCCGAACGGTTCCTCACTCAGTGCCCGCGCGCTCGCGGGCACGTCGGTCAGGACCGTCGGCGCGTAGAACAGGCCTTGCTCACCGATGCGGTGGCCGCCGGTGAGCACGGTCGCCCCCCTCGCCCGCGCGTCCTCCACGTACTCGGCGACCGCGGCCAGCCGTCGTTCGTTGTTCAGCGGCCCCATGGTCACCCCCTCGGTGAGGCCGTTCCCGACCCTGATCTGCGACACTCGGTCAAGGAACGCGGCCTGAAACTTCGCCGCCACCGACTCGTGTACCAGGAACCGGGTCGGGGAGATGCAGACCTGGCCGGCGTTGGCGAACTTCGCTGCGCACAGGCGCTGCGCGGCCAAGTCGATGTCGGCGTCGTCGCAGATGATCACCGGTGCGTGGCCGCCCAGCTCCATCGTCACCCGCTTCATGTGCTGCCCGGCCAGGCTCGCCAGCTGCTTGCCCACCGGAACCGAGCCGGTGAACGACACCTTGCGGATGGCCGGGTCCGGGATCAACGTCTCCGATACGCGAGCCGGCACACCGAAGAGGAGGTTGACGACACCGCTCGGAGAACCGGCCTCGACGAAGCACTCGACCAGCGCCGAGGTGCAGTTCGGCGCTTCCTCCGGCGGTTTGATGACGACGGTGCAGCCTGCGGCGAGTGCCGCGGCGACCTTGCGCGCCACCTGGGTCAGTGGAAAATTCCATGGCGCGAACGAGGCCACCGGACCCACCGGTTCCTGCACCACTGTCTGGGTCACTTCGGGCCGCCGGCTCGGCACGACTCGGCCGTACGCCCGGCGACCTTCCTCGGCGAACCAATCGATCACCTCGGCGGCCAACGTTGCTTCGAGGCGTGATTCGGCCAGCGGTTTGCCCTGTTCCACTGTCATCGCACGAGCGATGTCCGCCAGCTTCTCCCGCACAAGCGCGGCGGCGCGGCGCAGCACCGCGGAGCGGTCCAGTGCGGACGTGGCGCGCCAGGCGGGAAACGCGCGAGCGGCGGCCGCAGCGGCGGCCCGGATGTCGTTCTCGTCGGCGACGGTCACCCTGCCAATCGTCTCGCCGGTGGCCGGGTTGATGTTGGGCAGCGTTTCGCCTGTGCCGCCGGGCACCCAGGCCCCGTCGATGTGCAGCAGCACGGTTTCGGTCATGACGCACCTCCGGTTGCGATGGAATGGGCGACCGGTCGGCCGGTCAGCGGATCGAGGTGGGCCGGATCGTTCGGTCCCGCGGTGAGACCACCGTCCACAACGAACTCCGCGCCGGTGATGTGACGGGCCTCGTCCGAAGCCAGGAACAGGCACGTGCCGGCCACGTCCTCGACCTCGGCGATCCGGCCCAACGGTGTGACGTCCCAGCCGATTTCGTCGATCGGCCGCCCCGCGGCCTCGGCTCCCATGTCGGCGATGGCCGTCCGCACGAACCCGGGGAACACCGCGTTCACGCGAACCTGAAGCGGCGCGTACTCCATCGCCACGCTCTGGCTCATCACCCGCACGGCGGCTTTGCTCGCCGAGTAGGCGACCCGGCCGACGATTCCGGTGAGCGCTGTCGTGGAGGAGATGTTGACGATGGACCCACCGCCGTTCGTGCCCATGATCGGGGCGAAGGTGCGCATCCCGAGGAACGCACCCTTGGCGTTGACGGCCATGATCTGGTCCCAGTCCGCGGACGACGTGTCGGCCAGTGCTCGGATCAGGTACCGGCCGGCGTTGTTGACCAGCACGTCGATCCCCCCGAACCGCTCCGTAACCGTTGCGGCCGTTCGGGCCCATTGCTGTTCGTCGGTCACGTCGAGTTCGCAGAAGACCGCGTTCACGCATCCCTTCGCCACCAGCATTTCCACGGTTTCGCGACCACCGTCGGCGTCCCGGTCGGCGACCGCGACGACGGCACCTTCCTCGGCCATCCGCGCCGCGGTCGCCCGGCCGATGCCACTGGCACCTCCCGTGACGATCACTTTCTTGCCGGTCATCCGCATCTCACACCACCTCAACCATTATATGGACTCTGAGACCATACTACGGCCAAGCCGGCTTTCGCTCGCAAGATTCGCGCATCAGCCTTCCCAAGCGACCACTATATGGCTACAGTCTCCACACTATGGCCCGGTGATGTGCGCCTCACCCGCCGTAACAAACTCTGAACACCCTGTGCACGGCCGCACTCCCCAGCCGGCATCGAATGCAAAGGAGCATCGCGCCCATGTCCCCCAGCGTGCGATCGCACAGCGCCGACGCAGCCGAACCGGCCGCGTCGGCCACCAAGTCCACTTTGGAACCCGACGCCCCGGCTCGGCGACGCGCCGCCGTCGCGGCCGGCATCGGCACCGCCATCGAATACTTCGACTTCACCATCTACGCGTTTCTGGCCACGACGCTCGCCGTGGTGTTCTTCCCGAGCGAAAACGCCACCGCCGCGTTGCTCTCCACCTGGGCCGTCTACGCGGTCTCGTTCTTCCTGCGACCGGTCGGCGGCATCCTGATCGGTCACCTCGCCGACCGGTTCGGCCGACGCCGCGCGATGTCCATCGCCGTCCTCGGCATGGCCACGGCCAGCTTCCTCATCGGTGTGATCCCCGGCTACCACACACTGGGCGCCGCGGCGGCGTTCCTGCTCGTCGCCTGCCGAAGCGTCCAGGGTCTGTCCGCCGGTGGGGAGCTCGGCACTGCGTCGTCGTACCTGGCAGAGGCGGCTCCGCAGCGCCGCCGTGGTGCCCGCGTCGCCCTCGTCAACGTCGGTACCCTGGCGGGAACGCTGCTCGGCACGCTGTTCATTTCGCTGCTGCGCCTGTTCGCCGATGACCAGGCGATGAGTGACTGGGTGTGGCGAATACCCTTTCTGTGTTCGCTTCCCCTCGGCCTGATCGCGTTGTTGATCCGATTGAAAATGACCGAGTCGGCCGACTTCGCCAAGGTCCAGGAACGCGACCAGGTCAAACGGGTACCGCTGGCCAGCATGCTGCGGTCGCACCCGCGGGCCTTGCTCGCCGTGACCACGCTCGCCCTGACGTCCAACGCCGCGTATTGGATCGTGTTCACCTACCTGGAGAGCTACTTCGAGAAGCAGCACCTGATGACGTCGGTCTGGTCGTCGTGGACGACGACCATCACCCTCACCACCGCCCTGATCACTCTGCCGCTGTGGGCCCGGCTCTCCGACCGATTCGGCCGCCGGCCGGTGCTCATCACGGCCAACGCGGCCTTCGTGGTGCTGTCCTACCCGATGTTCGTGCTGATGGGGCAGTCCACGGTGATGGCCGTCGCGTCACAGCTTCTGCTCGGCCAGCTCACCACCCTCTACCTGGCCTCGATCCTGGCCACCTTCGCGGAAATGTTCCCGGCGTCGGTCCGGGTGAGCGGGTTCGCCCTCGGCTACAACATCGCGGCGGTCCTCGCGGGCGGTTCAGCGCCCTACATCGCCACGTGGCTGATCGGCGTGACCGGCAGTCCGCGCTCTCCCGCGTTGTTCCTCATCGTGGTGACGGCGGTGGCGCTGGCCGGTGCCGTCTTCGTGGCCCGCGAGACCGCGAACAAGCCACTTCCGCTGGACTGAATGCGCTGACTCGTGAGTGTTCAAGCCGGTTAGAAGCAGGTTAGAAGCGGCGCGAACACTCACGAGGCTCCATTGCGGACAGTACCTGGGCGAGCAGGCCGGCCAGCTCGTCGGCGTCGAGGGCCGTCAGCGCCGGCAGCGTCCCCGACGACCGGCCGATGAGGACACCCACGACGGCCGCCGTGAGCAACTCGGCACGTGCCTGCGGCCGGTCCGCGCCGTCGGCCGCGAGGCGCCGCGCCAAGGGCGTGACGATGCGGCGATGCAGTTCCCGGCGTGAGAACTCGTCGGCCCGCGGGTCGTCGTGGGCGTGCAGGGCCGAGTGGTACAGCGGGCCCGCACCCTGCCGGACGGCACGCTCGACGACATGCCGCAGCCGCTCGCCGTCGAGCAGATCCGGGGGCTCACCGGTGCCCTGCTCTTTCTGCAACACGGCGACATACAGCTGCGCCTTGCCCCCGAAGTAGCGCGCGATCATGGCGGAGTCGACACCGGCGCGCTCGCCGATGTCCCGGATCGTGGCGTGGGCGAAGCCCCGCTCGGCGAACAACTCGGCCGCGGCATTCAGCAACGCCGCCCTCGTTCGCCCCGCATCACGGCGACGCGTGGGATCCGTCATCGGCGGGCTCCTTCGGGGTCGTCGGGGACCGCGGTGGCGAGGCTTTCGTCCACGAGCAACTGGTCATCCTGGCGTTGCGGCGCGAGGCCGGCGCGCCGACCGGGAAACAGGATGCCGAAGACGGCGGTGAGAAGCCAGATCGCCGCTCCGGCGAAGGCGGCGATCTCGTAGCCGGAGGGGTCGGGAAACTCCCGTCCGGTGGGAGTGTGGGCAGCGAGGACCGTGGCGCTCAGTGCGCTGCCGGTGGCGTAGCCGACGTAGCGCAGGACCTGGTTGAAACTCATCGCGCTCCCGGTTTCGTGCTGCGGGGTGCTGCGGGTGATCATGCCGGGCAGCACGGCGAACACGATGCCGACGGCGAGGCCCGTGGCGGCCATCAGCGCGGCGAGCACGACGTAATCGCGGCGCACGAAGGCGAACACGCCAACGCTCACCAGCGCGAGGACGGCCGCCCCGGGAATCAGGACGGCCGTCCTACCGCGCCGGATCACGGCGGGCGTGATGCGACCGGCCAGCAGGCTGCCGATCGAAAAAGGCAGCAGCACCAGACCGGCGAGCACCACGGAGCCGCCGAGGCCGCCCGCGGATGGGGGCGTCTGCACGTACTGCACCATCAGTGAGACGAGCAGGTACATACCAGCGCCGGACAGCAGCGCGGCGACGTCGGCCGCCAGCACACCCGGAAACCGCAGCAACCGCAGGTCGACGAGCGGATGGGTGCACCGCAGCTCCAGGACTGTCCAGCACGCGAGCGCCAGGACGGCGATGCCGGCCGTGGCGACCGTCGCGTCGGAGAGCCAACCCCACTGCCCGCCCTTGCTGATGGCGAGTAGCAGCGAACCCAGCCCGAGACCGAGGAGCAGCGCGCCCAGCCAGTCGAGCCGCGCGCGTCGCAGGTGCCGGGCGCGTGGAACCACGCGGATCGCCGCCACCAGCGCCGCCGCGGCCACAGCCGCGCCGAACCAGTACGCGGCCGGTAGCCCACCGGCTTCCGCAACGAGCCCCGTGACCGGATAGCCGAGCCCGACGCCGGCGACCGTCGTGATCGAGAGCATCGCCATCGTCGGCCGAGCTTTGGCCGGCGCCAGCGCGTCACGGGCCGTCGCGATCGTCAGCGGCGTGAGTCCCAGGCCCGCGCCCTGCAGCCCGCGCCCGGCCAGTAGCGCGGCGAACCCCAGCGGCAACGCCGCAAGCACGCAGCCCAGCGCCACCAGCGCCAGCCCGGCGAGGATCACTCCCCTCCGCGCGGGCCCGTCGCCCAGCCGGCCCATCACGGGCGTCACCATCGCGCCGACGACCAAAGTGACCGTCAACGACCACTGGGCATCCACCAGTGCCACGCGGTGCACGCGAGCCACCGCCGGAATCAGCGGCGCTCCCAAGCTGCTGACCACCGCGACGACCAGGCCCAGGAACACCAGCGTCGCCACCAGCCCACCAACCCGGCCCTCCCCGACCCGGCTGCCAGTCTGCACCGCCATCACACTTCACCCCGGTCATCAGTCGATGTCATCGCCTGATGACTTAGGCTACGCCCAGCGGGAGCCCCATGGACGCGACCAAGGTGAGACGTAACCGACACACCGGGGCCGGCGCCAGCTCACGCGAACGGCACCACCTCGCTCGAAGCCAACTCGGCGCCGGCGGCAGGACTTCGCCGCCGTAAGTGGCGTGGACGTCGGTGACCAGAGTTGACCGGGTGGCCCCACCACAGCGCCGCCAGCGTGGTTTTCGCGGACCACCGACAGGCGGCGTCGAACGACAAACCGGCGGAAAAGCAGGGCCGGGCCCCAGAGGACCCGGCCCACACCCGCCGCCGCGGAGATGGGGGGAGGGGTCCACAGCGGCGGGCTCGGGCTCTTACATACCCCGACGCGTCGGGCGTCAACCGTCGACGTGATCCCGGCGACGCGGCGGTCAGCCAAATCGTCAACAACCGGGCAAATTTCGCCAGAACAGCCGTCAACCCCGTCCCCGGCGCTTCCGGCCCCGCCCGGACGGATCGGGAGCCGCCGGGTGGGTACGGGAAGGCCGGGTGCCCGGCGAGGTCGGGCCACTGATGATCTTGCCCGGCCGGGCAGCCCCAGGTTGCGGCAGGGTCGCGCGCGGCTGAGGCAACGCCGCGGCCATCGGGACCGGTCGCTGTCTGGCCACCGGATAGCGCGCGAGCGGGTCGGCGTCGTCCACCCGATGGCGCGCGCGGGTTTTCGGCGGCGCCAGGCCCTCACGCACTGCCTGCGAGCGCGCCGAACGCCGCAGGAACAGTACGGCCAGCACCACGAACAACGCGGCACCCGTCGCGAGGGGCCACCAGGCGTGCATGCGTTCTCCCGTCATGAGGGGGTCGCAGGCAAGATTGCCCCGTTCGGCCCGCGACGAGCCGATGACCACACTGCCGGGTGTCACCCGAACCGCGGCGGCGGTCCGCCGACCAGACCGACGCCCGCGAGCCCGGCCGGCCGCCACGCGTCCGAAGGCTCGATACGGGAAAAGCCCCGGTCGAGCACGAAAAATAACCTGACAGTACTTATATAAGCCCTGTTACAATGTCGTCCATGGTCACCGATCCGACGGTCCATAGTCTCTGGCGCCCCCTCCACGTGCTGCTGAAGGCGATGGACGACGACATCGGCCGGCTCTACACGGAGCGTGGGATCGAGGGGCTGAAGCCCAACTACGTCATGGAGTTGCTGCGCCTGCACAGCCGCGGGCCGATGACCATCACGGAGCTCGCCGCGTCGGTCGAAAGGACGCACTCGGCACTGAGCCAGAAGGTCGCCGCGATGCGGAAGGCCGGTCTGGTCACGACCGAACCGGGGGCGGACGCGCGAAGCAAGAAGGTGCGGCTCACCCCCAGAGCCGAGAAGATCGTGGGTCAGCTCGCGGCGGAGTGGCGAGCAACCGAGAGCGCACTCACGGATCTCGAGGACGAGCTCCCGTATGCACTGAGCCGCGTGGTCGATGACATTCAGGAAGCGTTGCGGCGCAAGAGCTTCCACGACCGGATCGCGGAGAAGCTGGCCGCCGACCCCATGTGGCGATGAGGGGGCACCTGATCGACCTCCGGCCGCTACGGGAGTCGCGGGCGTTCAGACGGTTGTGGATCGGGCGCACGTGCTCGGTGGTCGGCGGGCAGTTGACGCTCATCGCCGTGCTCTACCAGGTGTGGAACCGCACGGGCAGCACGGTGTGGACCGGCGCGGTCGGGTTGGCGCAGGCGCTGCCGATCGTGGCGCTCGGACTGTTGGCCGGCTCGCTCGTCGACCGGACGGACCGGCGGCGGCTCTACCTCGTCATGGTCACAGGGCAGGCCGCGTGCTCTCTACTGCTGGCCGCTCAGAGCATGATCGACGGTTTCCCGATCGCCGGAATACCGGTGATTCTGGCCGTGCAGTCATGTTTCTCCGCGGGCGCCGGACCGGCGTCGCGCACGTTCATCCCGCACCTGCTGCCCCGCGAGCGACTCTCGGCGGGCCTCGCGTTGAACCAGATCTCGTTCCAGGGCGGCATGCTCGCCGGCCCGGCACTCGGCGGGCTCGTGATCGGCTGGTTCGGCGTGACCGGTTGCTACGCGATCGACGTCGTTACGTTCGCCTGCGCGTTCGTCGGCGCGTTCGGCCTGCCGATGATGCGGCCCGATGGGGAACCCGCGCGTCCCGGCCTGCGCGGGATCGCCGACGGGCTCGGGTTCCTCGTCCGCCATCCCGCCGTGCGCGGCGCGCTGCTCACCGACCTCGCCGCGACGGTGCTTTCCATGCCGGTCAGCGTCTTTCCTCTCGTCAACTCCGAACGCTTCGGCGGCAACCCGCGCACACTCGGGTTGTTCCTCACCGCGATCGCGGTCGGCGGTGTCACGGCGTCGGTGCTGTCCGGGGTGTTCACCCGGATGCCGCCGCCGGGCCTGGTGATGCTCACGGGGTCGGCCGCGTGGGGACTGGCTCTGGCGCTGTTCGGGTTGATGACAAACCCTTGGACCGGTTTGGCTTTCCTGGTCCTCGCGGGTGCCGCCGACACGGTTTCGGTGGTTTCGCGCAGCACTGTCATTCAGCTGAACACCCCCAGCGCGCTGCTCGGGCGTGTGTCGGCGGCCGAGCAGATCGTGGGTCAGGCCGGGCCCGACGTCGGCAACCTGCGGGCGGGCCTCGTCGCCGCACCGACGTCCGCCCTCGCGTCGCTGGTCAGCGGCGGCGTGCTGTGTGTGGCCGCGGTGGCGGCCGTCGCCGTGACGACACCGAGTCTGCGGCGCTTCAGCGCAATCCCTTCCGCAGAGCCGAAATCCGGTCAAGTGACGCCGTGAAGCCCGGCAGCTCGCCCTTGCCGTACGCAGCGGCGAGGGCGTCGGCCGCCGCGTCGCCCTGGCCGACATCGCGCGCCGACGCGAGGATCAGGTCGTCGCCCGCCTTCGCCGCGAGCACAGCCCGATTGCCGGTGTCGCCGAAGTCTCGTAGAGCGCCGGCCTCGAGCGCGTCGGTGATCGTGACGCCGCGGAATCCGTCGCGCTGCCGCAGTTCCTGCTGCACGACCGCCGGTGACAGCCCGGCCGGGTTCTTCGCGTCGAGCGCGGGGTAGATGGCCCACGAAAGCATCACGAGCTTCGCCGCCGTCTGCGCGTACGGAGCTTCGTCGGTGGCCCGCAATTCGGCCGCCGACATCGGAAGTGTCACCGGCGCGACGTCGGTATTGCTGCCCGCCGGAGCCGCGCCGAGGCCCGGGAAGTGCTTCCCGGTCGCGGCGACGCCCGTGGCCTGCTGCGCGGCGATCGCGTCGCGGCCGAGCGTGGTCACCTTCGCCGGGTCGTTGGAGTACGAGCGGCCGTACTGGTCGATGAAGTTGCCTTCCTGGCGGTAGACGTCGAGCACCGGCGCCAGGTTCACGTTGAGGCCCACACCGGCGAGATTGTTCCCCGCGCCCGCACCTGCCGCCTTCGCCGCGGCTTCCGGATCCGCGCCCTGGCCGACTTGCTTCTCCGAAAGCGTCGGCTCACCGGGCAGCCGCCGAACCTTTCCGCCTTCCTGGTCGGTCATCAGGAGCAGCGGTTCGTGCACCGGGCTCTGCGCCGCCGCGGCACGCAGCTGCTTCACGACGCCGGCGAGCTGGCTCGTCGACGAGATGTTCTCCCCGAAGAAGATCACGCCACCCGCCTCGCCCGCGCGGATGCGCTGCAGCAACGTGTCCGGCGGGGTGAGCCCGGGATAGGAGTAGATGACGCGCTGCCCGGCGAGCTGGCGCGGCGTGAGCTCCCGCGCGCCGGACGAACCCGGCGTGGCGGCCGTGACCGCCGCCGTTGCCACCACCACGGCCCCGGCCAGCGCGGCCGTGGTCCACCTCACGCGTTTCATCGCGGCTCCCTCCAGTGGGGTCCACGGTAACGCCTCGCACCGACAGGGGGAAACTTTCCGTCCGACGCGAGGGTGGTCCAACACGATTACGGTGCGCGGGTGAGCATCTTCCTGGACCGCGTCTTCACCGCGCTCGACGACGGCGGCGACACCGTGCTCTTCCACCACGACGGCCGCCGCACCACCTACCGCGCCGCGGCCGAGACGTTGGGTCGTCTGCACACCGGCCTCGCCGGGCTCACGGGGACCGTCGCGCTTGACGCGCCCAACCGGCCGGAACTCGTCCTCGCCCAGCTCGCCGCCCAGGCCCGCGGACTCACGGTGCTGCTCATCGCGGCGTCGGCGAGCAAACCGGCCCGCGAAGCGGCACTCGCGCGGACCGACGCACACCTGATCACCGACACCGACCTCGATCGGCTGGTGCACCACCCGCCGTCCACACCGGACACTCACCCCGAAGGGGTCACGACGGTCTTCCCCAGTGGTGGCACCACCGGCCGACCCAAGCTGATCCGCCACCGCGGCATCTACGACGGCATGGCCCACATCTTCCGGCCCGACGGAACCCAGACCGTGCTCGTCACCGCACCACTCACCCACCTGACGGGTCACGCGGCCGTGCTCGGCGCGCTGCTGTGCGGCAACACGGTGGTACTGCGTCGTCAGTTCGACGCCGCCGGAGTCCTGCACGACCTCGAAACCCACCGGGTCACCACGCTCTCGCTGACGCCGGCCCGGCTCGCGGCCGTGCTGGACAGCCCGCGGCTGCCGGACACCGACGTGTCGAGCGTGCGCAGCCTCTCGCTCGGTGCCGCTCCCCTGCCGCCGCGCCGACTGGCCCGGGCGCTGGCGGTGTTCGGTCCTGTCGTCGGCCAGGGCTACGGCCTCACCGAAGCGCCCATGATCGCCAGCATTTCAGCGGGGGAACTCGATGGGCATCCCGAACGGCTCGGGTCCGTCGGCCGGATCGTCTCGGGCATGGCGGCCAGGATCGAAAACGGCGAGGTCCTCGTGCGTGGACTGTCCATGATGGATGGCTATTTCGGCGAAGAACCGATCGGCGACGGGTGGCTGCACACCGGCGACCTCGGCCACTTCGACGAAGCCGGCTACCTCTACCTCCACGACCGCCTCGACGACGTGATCGTCACCGGCGAACACGGCACCAAAGTCGCCTCCACCACAGTGGAGAACGCACTCCTCACGCACCCGGCCGTCGAAGCGGCCGCCGCCTTCGCCGTACCCGGCCCGGGCGGCGAAGGAGAAGTGGTCCACGCGGTGGTCGCCACCAGGACCCCGACCACCGTGGAAACGCTGCGGGATCACGTCCGTGAAGAGCTCGGTGGCGAGCATTTCGTCCCGTCCTCAGTGGACTTCGCCGATGGTCTGCCGCTGACCGCCGTGGGCAAAGTGGACAAACGCGCGCTCCGCGAACCGTTCTGGCGCGGCCGTAAACGCCGGATCGCCTAGTGCGGCATTCGGTACGAATCCGACGACAACCACGGCGTAGCCCGCTGGCACAAATTCGCCCACGCGCCGGCTCGCTCGTCGCCGAAGCGAGGCGACCGGCCGGCGCGTTGGGTAAGCCGAACACGCCGGCCGGCCCGGTGAGGAGCGACGACCGGCCGGGGTGCGCACGTGAATCACATGACCACCGCCGGGGTGCGGCCACCGGCGGCCCGGGTCAGTCCTGGACCGTCACCTTGGTCAGCAAAACCCGTTCCCGGTGCAGCTCCTCGTGCAGGTCGCGCCGCCGCGCGTGGAGCAGCTGCGCGAGCGTGACGGTGCCGAGTACCTGCTCGGGATCCGCGCGGTCGACGACCCGGGCGCGCGTGACGTGACCGAGTGCCAGCTTGTTCGCGACCTCGCGCAGTGTCTCGTCGGGGAACGCGGTGACGCGCGCCGGCTCGGCCGGCCCGGGTGTCATGACCTCGTGGACGAAGAACGTCTCCAACGGGTCGGTCGTGTACTCCCGGGTCAGGTGCAGGCGGCGGCGCGCGATCTTCTCGGTCAGCACCGACCGTTTGAGCAACAGCACCGACAACGCATACGCCGACACCGAGGCGACGACGAGCGGCAGCAGGTAACTCCAGGCGTGGGTCAGTTCGAGCGTGAAGACGATCCCCGTCAGCGGCGAGCGCATCACGCCACCGACGACCGCCGCAAGCCCGCACGTCGCCCAGAAGCCCGCCGCCACGTGGGGCAGCAAACCCCCCTCGGCCGCGCCCAGCGCGGCGCCGATCATGAACACCGGCGCGAGTACGCCGCCGGACGTGCCGGAACCGAGCGACAGCGCCCAGATCAGCGTTTTCACCACGAGGATCCCGACGATCAGCTGTACTGTCGCCCCGCCCGTGAGCAGCTGGTCGATCACGTCGTAGCCGACACCCAGCGCGCGCGGTTCGATGAGACCGCCGACGCCGATGATGAGGCCGCCGATCGCGGGCCACCACATCCAGTGCACCGGCAGGCGGGCGAACCCGTCTTCGGCGAAGTAGACGAGCGCCGTCGCGCCGATGGCGAGCAGGCCGCCGGTGATGCCAGGGACGAGCGCGAGGAACGTGGCCATGGGCCCGGTGGCCGGCGGGGCTTGGACACCGAAAACGGGCCCACTGCCGAGCAGGAAACCGCGCAGCACCGTGCTCACGGCGACTGCGCCGGCGACCGGCACGAAGCTGCGCGGACGCCATTCGAACAGCAGAAGTTCAACCGCCAGCAGGATGGACGCGAGCGGCGCGTTGAACGTCGCCGCCATGCCGCCGGCCGAACCGGCGACGAGCAGCGTCTTGCGTTCGTCGGCCGAAAGTTTCAGCAGCTGCGCCAGAATCGACCCGACGGCGCCGCCGGTCATGATGATCGGCCCTTCCGCGCCGAACGGCCCACCGGTGCCGATGCTCAGCGCCGCCGACACCGGCTTCAGGACCGCGACGCGCGGCGCGACCCGGCTTTCGCCGGTGAGGATGGCTTCGATCGCCTCGGGCATGCCGTGGCCGCGGATCTTCTCCGAGCCGTAGCGGGCCATGAAACCGATCACCAGCCCGCCGACGACCGGCGCCGTCAGCACGAGCCACCACGGGTGGTGCACCGCGCCGGGGGCCACGAGATCCGTCGCGACCCGTTGGTAGAACACGAGATTCGTGATCAGGCCGATGAGTTTGAGCAGTGCGAACGCCGCGACCGCGCTCGCCGCGCCGACGGGCAGCGCGATCAACGTGATCAGCAGCATCCGCGGCCGCACGTGGAAGTCGCCGAGGTGGGCGGCCCGCCCCGGCGCCGTCACAGCCGCCCCGGCCCGGCCGACGGAATGGCGGGCACGGACTCGGCCGCCACCAGCAACCGGTCCACAGCCCGGTTCAGCTGCACCCGCTCCTGCGGTTCCAGCTGCGCGAGCAGCTCGCCGAGCGCCTGATGCCGCCGGTTCACGACTCCGGTCACGACCTCGCGGCCCGAATCCGTGACCTCGATCGTCACCACCGTGCGGTTGTGCTCGTCTTCGCCTCGCTTCACGTAGCCGTGCGCTTCGAGTTTGTCCGCCAGCCGCGTCACCGACGACGCGTTCACGCCCATCGCCTCCGCGACCCTCGCGCTCGGCACCCGGCCGAGCGAGTCCAGCACGACCAGCAACCGCACCTGCGGAAACGTCACGCCTCTCGGCGCGGCGTGCGCGCTGTCCCACGCCACCGCCACGAGCACCCGGGTCAACCGTTCCAACGCGTCGAGCTCGCCGACTTCGTCGACCTCAGCCATTCTGGAGTGTTGCATGGTGCAAAACTTGCTATGCGCAAGGTCTGCCGGTCAAGGGAACTGTTGGTGGTGTCACTCAGTGAGATTCCCGATGATCATGACGAGGTGCACGGGCCTGCCGGCGCCGGCGATCACTTTCCGTTGCCCGCTCGGCGCAAAACCTGCCCGGCGGTAGAGAGCACGGGCCCGTTCGTTGCCCTCACCCGTCCACACCTGAAGGCGGACGTATCCGAGTTTTCGCGCGCGCTGTCGCAACGCCAGGACCAACGCGGTTCCGACGCCGCGCCGCCACCACTGCGGTCGCACGAAGACCATCGACACATGACAGACACATGACAGAGGAGGCCGGGCACCATCGGGCCGCCACCGTCGCCGACGCGACCCGGTTCGGCAAGGAGCATCCCGCAGACCTCGTCGTCGTGCACCGCCACGAGAACGTGCGCCGCCGGGTCCGCGAGTTTCCCTTGAACGCGCTCGACGCGGGCGGCATCCGGCGCCTTGCCGCGCGCCACATTGGCCTCGCGCCAGCACTCCAGTGCCCCGGTGAGATCGCTCACGCGCGCAACCCTGACCTCGGCTCGATCCATGCTTCGAACCAAGCACGGTGGCGCCACCGGTGGGAACCGCCGCGCGAGCGGTTGATATTTGACTACAGTGGAGGGTGGCGACGGGGAGGTGAGCCGGTGGAGGACCAGCCGTTCCGGGCGAACCCCGGGGTAGTACCGAGTGAACCGTGCAAAGCGAACCACCCGCACGCGGCACGCCGGGCCGACACCGGGCCGGCGCCGGTGACGCCACTCTCCCCATGCTTCGTCCCTCGGCCGGTTTCCGCCGTGGCGAGCTCGCCGTGAACGAGAATTCCGCGGCGCCGCGCGGCTGTCCGGCGAACTCCGTGCACACCTGCCGCACAACGGTCCCCCCGCGCAGAACCCCCCGCCGCACCCCGGTTTCGGAACGCGGCGCGGAACCGAAGACGTTATTCGACCAGATTGATGGGAGCGAACCGTGACCTCAGCCGTTTCCGATGTCCTCGCCGCGATGGCGAACCTGCCCGACACCGCCGACACGATGCTCGTCGACCACTACTTCGTGGACAAACCCAGCGCGAGCGCCAGGATCTTCCGCATCTACCGCAACCTGCCGCTGCACTACCACGTCGAGTGCGATGAGTACCTGTACATCCTCAGCGGCCGCGGCACGTTTCACCTCGACGGCGAGGAATACGAGGCACACCCGGGCCTGCTGCTGCACTTCGAGAAGACCAAAGTGCACGGTTTCCCGCATATCTCCGAGTACCCGCTCGTCGTCCTGTCCGTGGACGTGCCGCGCCGCCGGCCCGACGACATCGTCTTCGTTGATCCCTCCGACGGCGATGCCACCACGTTCATGGCCCGCAACAAGCACTCGTAGGTTCAGGCCAGCAACGGGCAGAGGTTGCGTTCCAGCTCCCTCCACCAGCCGGCGGCCTCGTGATCCACATCGCGCGCCTGGATGTCGCCCGCGCGCAGCACGAGGTCGAAGCGGTTCTCGCGCCAGGCGTAGGCCATGAGTTCGTCGTAGTGCGCGCGGGCGAGCCAGCCTTGTTCGAGGCCGACTTCGAGCCGCAGCAGATGCAGGACGAGTTCGACGCTGTCCGGGTCCAGCCCGCGCAGCCGCCGCGCAAAGCCCTGTGCCGCACCGACGTCGCCCGCCCCCAACGCCGCGCACGCCAGCAGGAGCGTGGTGGCCGCCAGAATGTCCGAGCGGGGCAGCCCGCCTTCGGCCGCGAGGTGCTCGGCGAGCCGGAAGCTGCGACCCCCGTCGCCGGCTGCCCCCTCGGTCAGCACGGCGACGGCGAGGGCCCGCTGCTGCTGCGTGACGTAGTCCTCGACCGGCACTGCCCTGTGTTTCCCCGTCATTTCGTTCCCCTCCCCCTGCGCCGGTTCACACCCGGCTCTTCCTCTATACCGGATTCGGCGGCCTCATGGGACGTTTTGGACAGCCCGAAATGACTCGAATGCCGCAACGCACTCACCCCTGAGCAGGCCGGCAAATCACGAAGTGTGCCCGGCAAGGCGCTGGTCGGCCCTCCACCCCGACCAATTGGAGTAGGCGCGGGCAAGATCACCGATGCAGGGGCAGCACGGCGTCAGAAGGCCGTCGAGGGAGGAACCTCGATGGTCGGTGGGTGATCGGGGTCTCGTCATGCGCCGCGTCCGCCTACCGTGCGGGGATGACCACGACGATTTTCCGCGGCGGCCGAGTCTTCACGGCCGATGCCGCGGGCACGATCGCGTCGGCCGTCGCGGTCGCGGACGGGAAGATCGCGGCGGTGGGCGGGCACCGGGCCGTGGAGCCGTTTCTGCGAGCGGCCGACGAGGTCGTCGACCTCCGCGGCGGCCTGCTGCTGCCCGGCTTCGGTGACGCGCACGTGCATCCCGTGATGGGCGGGCTCGAACGGATCCGCTGCGACCTCACAGGAGCCACGACGGCCGACGCCTACGCACGCACCATCGGCGACTACGCCCGCGCGCATCCGGAGTCCGGGTGGATCCTCGGCGGCGGCTGGGCCATGGAGGCGTTTCCCGGTGGGCGTCCGCACCGCGACGCGCTCGACGCCGTCGTCGGCGACCGGCCGGCGCTGCTGCCCAACCGCGACCACCACTCCAGCTGGGTCAGCACGGCCGCCCTCGCCCGCGCCGGCGTCGACCGCCACACTCCCGACCCGCGCGACGGCCGGATCGAACGTGACGCCGACGGCGAACCCACCGGCCTGCTGCACGAAGGTGCCGCAGACCTCGTCGCGCGCGTCGCGCCGCCCGACACCCAGGAGGACTTCGCGGCGGCGCTCGCCGAAGCCCAGCGGTTCCTGCATTCGTACGGGGTCACGAACTGGCAGGACGCCTGGGTTGTCGCGCCCGGCGGCGGTCCCAGCGCCCACGAGGCGTACGTGCGCGCGGACCGCGCCGGCACGCTGACCGCCCGGGTGACCGGCGCGTTGTGGTGGGACCGGTCGTGCCCGCCGGACGGCGTGCCCGACCAGGTCGCGCGCCTCGCCGCGATCCGCGCGGAGACGAACGGCCGCAACTACCGCACGCCCGCGGTGAAAGTCATGCAGGACGGCGTGGTCGAGACGTTCACCGCCGCCGTACTCGAGTCCTACCTCGACCTCCACGGCCACCCCACCGAAGAACGAGGCCTCGGTTTCCTCGACCCCGCGCTGCTGCGCGAAGTCACCGTCGCGCTCGACGCCACCGGCTTCGCGATCCACTACCACGCCATCGGCGACCGTGGAGTCCGCGACGTGCTCGACGCCCTCGAAGCGGCGGCAGCGGCGAACGGCCCGTCCGGGCTGCGACACCAGATCGCGCACCTGCAACTGGTCCACCCCGAGGACATTCCGCGGTTCCACGACCTCGGCGTCACCGCCAACCTGCAGGCGCTGTGGGCCGCGCACGAACCGCAGATGGACGAGCTGACCTGGCCGTTCCTCGGCCGGCCGCGCGCGGACCGCCAGTACCCGTTCGGCGATCTGCTCCGCGCCGGTGCGACGCTCGCGATGGGCAGCGACTGGCCCGTGAGCACACCTGACCCACTGGCCGCGATCCACGTCGCGGCCACGCGCGTGCTGCCGGGCGCGCGCAGGCCGGCCCTCGGCCCCGACCAGGCGCTGCCGCTGGCGACGGCGCTGCGCGCGTACACCGCGGGCAGCGCCGCCGCAAACCAGGTTGCCGACGTCGCGGGCTCGATCACGCCCGGTCGCGCGGCGGATCTGGTCGTGCTGGATCGCGACCCGTTCGCGGGTGCGCCTCACGAAATCGGGGACACCCGCGTCGTCCGGACCTGGGTGGCCGGCGTCGAGGTCTACCGGGCCAACTCGATCGAGTGAACGTCAGGCGACTTCGCCGCGCCGGCCCGACCGTGGCGAGTGCAGGCCCAGCATGTCGAGCAACAGCGCGCAGTCTGCTGCGTCGCGCGCATTGGCGGCCACCGCGCGGGCGGCGCGGCGGCGCATCTGTTCCTGCTGCTCGGTGTCGCCTTCGGGCACGAGGTCGGCTGCGGGGTGCAGCCCGGTGTCGGTGTCACGCATGCCTGTCCTCCCCTTGCTCAGGTTCGAAAACCTTGTGCCGCAAGCGTACTCGCCTCGACGAAGTGCGAATCGTCTTCGCGATCACAGCCAGTCGCGACGCTTGAACATGGCGTACAGCGCCACCGAGAGCAGCACAATGGCCACTGTGGACAGCCAGAATCCGGACGTGGCCTGAAACCCTGGATAGGGCACGTTCTGCCCGTAGAACCCGGTGACGGCCGTGGGCACCGCAATGATCGCGGCCCAGCTGGTCACCTTCTTCATGATCGTGTTGAGCCGGTTCCCCTGCAGGTTCAGCTGCGTTTCGCGCACGGTCGCCACCAGATCGCGCAGGGATTCCGTCCACTCCGACGCCCGCAGCACGTGGTCGTAGACATCCTGGAAATACGGCATCATCGCGGCATCGACCAGATTCTGGTCGCGGCGCATCACGGTGTTCACGACCTCGCGCATCGGCAGCACCGCCCGCCGCAACGCCGTGAGGCTCTTGCGCAGCCGGAACGACCGGCGCTGCAGCTCGTGCTGGTCGGGTCGGTCGGCGAAGACCAGGTCCTCGAGCGCTTCGATCTCCTCGTCGAGTGACTGCACGCTGTCGAAGTGCCCGTCGACGATGTGGTCGAGCAGGCCGTGCAGCAGGAACGGCACCCCGGACCCGGCGAGGTCGGCCTGCTCGTCCCAGCGCTGGGTCACCGCCGCCATGTCGAACCCCTTGTCCTTGCGCACGGTCACGAACGCCTGTTTCGTGATGAACGCGGCGAGCTCGGATTTCGTGACGGCGCCTGTTTCGGCGTCGAAATGCGCCGAGTAGGCAATAAGGAACGAATGCGATTCGTAGCGGTCGAACTTGGGCCGCTGGTGTTGCTCGGCGGCGTCCTCGACAGCCAGCGCGTGGAGCCCGAGCTCCTCGCGAATCAGGTTGAGGTCGGCCTCGGTAGGCTCGCAGAAGTCGAGCCACACGGTGGTCGTGGGGTCCTTCAGGTAGTCGGACACCTGCTCCACCGGGAAATCGTGGGCGACCAGCACGCCGTCGCGATAGGCCCGTGTGGTGGCCACGCGCGTCCTCCCTTCCGCCGCAGTTCCCGCCGAAAGTACCTGTCGGCGCACGAGGGGGCCCGATGGTACTTCCACCGAACGTGTTGTGTGACTGGTGTCGCGAGCCGCGATCGGGCACGTTCACGCGATGCACTCCGCCCGAGGTCCCCTGCCTCCCGTTCGCACCGCGCTGGTCGGGCTGACCGTGCTGGCGCTCGGCCTGCTCACGGCGCTGAACGCCCGCAGCCTGCCGCTGATCGGCGACGGCACCACTACGCGGCGGAGTTCACCGAAGCCGCCGGCCTGCAGAGCGGCACCGAGGTGCGCATCGCGGGCGTCGAGGTCGGGCACGTGTCGGCGGTGCGGCTCGACGGACCCCGCGTGCGGGTTTCGTTCCAGGTCAGCCACGCCTGGCTCGGCGACACCACGAGCGCGGCGATCCGGCTGAAGACGGTGCTGGGACAGAAGTACCTTGCGCTCGACCCCACCGGAACCGGTTCGCTCGACCCGGACGTGCCGATTTCGGCGTCGCGCACGACGGTGCCCTACGACGTGCTCACCGCGTTCCGCGA
The DNA here is from genome assembly GCA_035551175.1 of Amycolatopsis sp. Taxonomy (GTDB): domain Bacteria; phylum Actinomycetota; class Actinomycetes; order Mycobacteriales; family Pseudonocardiaceae; genus Amycolatopsis. The sequence goes on from DASZNR010000103.1 coordinate 52,566, forward strand.
CCTGTCCACGACCGTGGACCACCTCGACACCGAGCAGCTCGCGCACAGCGTCGACACGCTCACCGCGACGTTCGCTCGCACACCGGCCGACGTGCGAGCCGCGCTCGGCGGCCTGTCGCGGCTCTCGGACACCCTCGCGTCCCGCGACGCTCAGCTCACGGCCCTGCTCGCGAACACCCGCACCGTCTCGACCACGCTCAGGGACCGCGACGCCGAAGTGCGACGGCTGATCGTCGACGGCGACCAGCTGCTCGACGAAGTCGCTCGGCGAGAGTCCGCGATCTCCTCGCTGCTCGCCGGTTCCCGTGAGCTCGCGACCGAGCTGTCCGGCCTCGTCACCGACAACGACCACTCGCTGGAGCCGACGCTCGCGTCGCTGGACCAGCTGACGTCTTTGCTGAAGCGCAACCAGGATTCGCTCGCCCACGGCGTGACCGCCCTCGCGCCGCTGTTGCGCCTCGGAGCCGACATCACCGGCTCCGGTCACTGGATCGACGGGTACCTGTGTGGTCTCGTCCTGCCGTCCGTCGGGCCGGCGAGCGAGCAGGGGTGCTTCAACCGTTAGGCGGACAAGCCCGGGCCGCCGGTGATGCGGACCGTGACCTGGTTGTCGTTGTAGGTGTAGGCCTCGTAGGTGTACTCGACGCCGGTCTTGTCGACGTGTTCGAGCCACGCGCGGTACTCGTGGCGCTTCCAGCCGGGGAAGTTGAAGAACTCGTCGAAGTGCACGATGCTGCCGACCCGCAGCCGTGGGCCCACCTGGTCGAGCACGGTTTTCGCGGAGCTGTAGAGATCGCTGTCCACGTGGAGGAAGTCGACGTGGCCGGGGTGCTTTTCGAGGAACCCAGGGAGGCTGTCGGAAAACAAGCCCACGACGAGCTCGGCGCCGGGCACGTCGGGCAGGTCGTCGCGGGCGAAGGCGCCGGCAGGCATGCCGTTGAGCCACGCCTCGGGCAGCCCTTCGAACGAGTCGAACCCGTACACCTCGGTCCCGCCGCGCGCGGCGGCGATGGTGCGCAGCGTATTGCCCGACGCGACGCCGAACTCGAGCGCCATACCCACGGCGGGCGCGAGCGACAGCGCGTACTTCAGCGTCTCGGGCGGGCTGCCGAAGTGGGGCACGCCGACAAGGTTCTCGCGCGCGAAAATGTTGCTTTCGAGCGCCGCGTCCTGGTCTCCGGCGTAGACGATGTCGCGCCGGCTGCGGATTTCGAACTCGACCACCCGGTCGACGAGCCGGTCACCCTGCCGGACGATCTCCTCACGCAGTTCGTCGCGGATCTGGTTCAGCTGGTCGGTGCACGGATCGTGCATCCGGGTGGCGATCCGGCGCAGCGCCAGCCCGGCCTTCTGCCGCAGGGCACCCGAAATCCTTGCCGTCAAACGATCTTCATGCGGCGATGTCATCCCGGGACGATAGCCGACGAGCGCGGGCGGCGCAGCTCCCAGGGCCAGTCCACTGTGTACAGACTGTGCACGGGCCTGAGGGGCCGGCGGTGCTGGTTCGTGACCCGGACGTCACCCGCCGCACGCCCGCGCGCACCTCGCCCGAAAGGTCACCGCGCGATCATGGCATCGTGGTGAGCATGACGGCACGGATGTGGTGGGCCTGGCAAACGGTCCGATCGGCGGCCATCGCGTACCGCGCGCCGCGCCGGCGAATGCGCGGCTAGCCGCTCAGCGCTCGGGCAGGTCCCCGCCGCCCTGTTCGGCGAGGAACCGCTCGAACTGCGAGCCGAGCTCCTCCGCCGTCGGCATGTGCTCCTCCGACTCCGCCAGCAGGCTGTCGCGCCCGGACGCTTCCACGAAGGTGTCGTACTGGCGTTCCAGCGCGCGCACCACGTCCGCGACCTCGGCGGACTCGGAAACCTGACGCTCGATCTCGGCGTCGGCGACCTCCGCGGCCACGCGCAGTTCACCTTCGGGCAGGTGCAGCCCGGTGGCGCGCCCGAGGCACTCCAGCACGTGCAGGGCCGCGGCCGGGTAGGCCGACTGAGCGAGGTAGTGGGGCACGTGGGCGGCGAAGCCCATCGCGTCGTGGCCCTGCTCGCCGAGGCGGTACTCCAGCAGCGCCCCCACACTGCCCGGTACCTGCATGCGGTTGGGGAAGGGCTGCTCACGGCCGGCGACGAGGTCCGCACGTGTCGCATGGGCCGTCACGCCCAGCGGGCGGGTGTGCGGTGCACCCATCGGAATCCCGTGGACACCCACCGTGAGGCGTACGCCCCAGCGTTCCACCAGCTGGACCACCGCGGCGACGAACCGCTCCCACTCGCGATCGGGTTCAGGACCGCTCAGCAGCAGGAACGGCACGCCGTTTTCGTCGTGGAGCAAGCGGACGACCAGCTCAGGCGCGTTGTAGTCCTCCCAGTGGTCCACAGCGAAGGTCATCGGCGGGCGGCGCGAGCGGTAGTCGATGAGCCGGTCGACGTCGAACCGCGCGATCACGCGGTCCTCGGTCTCGTTCGTCAGGTGGTCGGCCACGAGCCGCCCAGCTGACCCCGCGTCCATGAAGCCATCGAAGTAGTGCAGCAGCACTGCTCCGTCCAGGTCGGGGACGTCCGAGTCCACCTCGTACAGTTCCTCGGGATCGAATCCCACCGGATCCTCCTGCCGCTCGCGTTCGTGCACGGACGTATCTGTGTTCAACGCGGGCCGACCGCGATTCCATCCCGTCCGCGGCCGAAATAGTACTGTGCGGCCCCGGACCGATCCGCCCGCAGCACACGGCGGAAATCGTCGCCACGCCTGGTCGCGCCCAGTGGACGTCCGGCTACCTCCCGTCAGATCGGCGACCCATGCATGCGGTCCGGGATCGCGGCATCGTGACACCTGTCGTGGCCACCGACGGCCGCGCTCAGGCACGCTGAATACGTGACCGGAGACGAGACGACCACGCTCAGCCTGCGCCTCCGCCCGCCAGAGCACCGGGTGAGCCGGAAGGCCATCGGCCAATGGACGGCGTCGGCGGCGCTCGGCTGGGCACTGGTGATCACGGTGCAGGCGGTGATCGCCGCCACGAGCGACGACCCGCCGTCGTGGCTCACGGTGACGTTGGTGGCGTGCTGCGTGCTCTGCCCGCTGCACCTGCTGGTGATGCCGCAGTGGCGCTACCGCGTGCATCGCTGGGAAGTGACCGGCGAGGCCGTGTACACGCAGTCGGGCTGGGCGAAGCAGGAGTGGCGGATCGCGCCGATCTCCCGGATCCAGACCGTGGACATCGAACGCGGCCCGATCGAGCAGCTGTTCGGCCTGGCCAGGATCATGGTGACCACGGCTTCGGCCGCCGGGCCGTTGAAGATCTCCGGGCTGGACCACGACCAGGCCGTGGCGCTGGCCGACGAGCTGACCCGCACCACGCAGGCGACGCGAGGGGACGCGACGTGACCACCGCCGACGTACTTTCTCCCGCGGAGGCGGCAGCCGGCACCGCCGACGTACTTTCTCCCGCGGAGGCGGCAGCCACCACCGCCGACGTACTTTCTCCCGCGGAGGCGGCAGCCGGCACCGCCGACACACTTTTCACCGCGGACGTGGCATGAGCACCGCCGCGCCGGCCACGGTGCCGGCCGCCGGTGCCGCGGCGGCGCCGTGGCACCGCCTCGACCGTCGGATGCTGCTCATCCGGCCGGTGCTGGACTTCGTGAAGTCGTTGCCCGTGCTCGTCGGGGCGCTCGTGCTGGGGTCGGGCAACCACTGGCAGTGGATCGGGCTCGCGGCCACGGCGCTCACGATCGCGACCGGTATCTCACACACCTTGACGTCGCGCTACCGCATCACCGAAACGCAGGTCGAATGGCGCACGGGGTTGCTGTTGCGCAAGCAGCGGGCCGTGCCGCGCGATCGGATCCGCACCGTCGACGTTCTGTCGGAGCCGAAGCACCGGCTCTTCACGCTGGCCGCCGTGCGGATCGGCACCGGGCGGCATTCGCACGGGCAGCGGCCGGGCAAGGACGAGCTCGTGCTCGACGCCGTCGCTCGCATCGAGGCGCAGCGGCTGCGGACGTTGCTGCTGCACCGCAAGGCGAGCGTGGCGTCCGTGACTCCGCCGCCGGAACGGCTCGTGGCCGCGGTGGACAAGCGGTGGCTGCGGTATGCGCCGTTCACGCTGTCCGGGCTCGCCGTCGTCGGCGCGATGCTCGGCACCATCTATCACTTCGCGCACGAGCTGAACCTCGACCCCGCGCGGTACGGACCGTTGCGTGAGCTGGGCCGGCGCGTGACCGAGGAACCGGTATGGCTCACGGTGCTGGGAGCCGCGGCCGGCCTGCTGGTGGTGGTGTCGGTGCTGTCGGTGGGCGGCTACGTGTTGTCGTTCTGGAATTTCCGGCTCACCCGCGAACCCGGCGGCACGCTGCACATCCGGCGTGGTCTGGTCACCACCCGGTCGGTCTCGATCGAAGAGGACCGGCTGCGCGGTGCCGAGGTCAAGGAACCGTTGCCGCTGCGGCTGGTCGGCGGCGCCAAGGGCGCTGCGGTGGCCGCCGGGTTGCGCGACGGCAAGGGCGCGGACAAGGGCGGTGGTCTGCTCCTGCCGCCGGCGCCGGCTTCGCGGGTCCGCGAAGTGGTCGACGACGTGCTGGGCGAACGCATCGCCGAAGTGCCGCTGGTGCGGCACCCGCGGCGGGCGCTGCACCGGCGGCTCACGCGGGCAGTCATGAGCGTGCTCGGACCGGCGGCGGCGCTGTTCCTGCTGGCGCACCTCGGCGTGCTGCCGGAGTGGCCGTGGCAGGTCGCGCTGGCGTTCGTGCCGTTCGCGGTGCTCGTCGGCTGGGATCGCTACCGCACGCTGGGCCACGCGTTGACCGGGCGCTACCTCGTCACGCGCTCGGGTTCGCTGGCGCGCGCGACCGTCGCTGTCAGCCGCGACGGGCTCACCGGGATCGTGGTGGAACGCTCGTGGTTCCAGCGGCGCGCGGGGCTCGTGACGGTCGTGGCTCCGATCGCCGCGGGGCGCGGGCGCTACCCCGTCGTCGATGTCGACACAGCCACCGGACTCGCGCTCGCGGATGCGACGGTTCCGGGATTGCTGACCCCGTTTTTGGTCTCGGAATAGCGGGATCTCCGTGGTAATTTACCCTCTTGCCGTGTTTTGGAGCCGCGCGCACGAAAAGGGTTTCGCATGCCGGTTTCTTCCGGGGAATCAGACAGGCCGCGCAGAACGGCGGGCACGAGCAGTTCCCGCAAGGTCCTGCAGGTGCTGCTCGCGTTCTCCGAGCACCGCTGGGAAGCCAGCGTCGCGGAGCTGGCCGAGGTCATCGGCAGCCCGGTGGCCACGACCTACCGCTACGTGCAGCTGCTGAAGGAGCTGCAGTTGCTCGAAGAAGCGCGGTCAGGCCGTTACCACCTCACGAGCCAGGTGATGCCGCTCGCGCGCGCCGCGCGGCTGGCCAACGATCTCGTGCGCATCGCCCGCCCGCCGATGGAGGAGGCGGCGCGCGAGCTCGGCGAGACGATCATGCTGTTCCAGCACTACGGGGACCTGGCGGTGTGCACCGACCGGGTCGAATGCGACCGCGCGATGCGGTTCACGTTCCAACCCGGCCATTCCATCCCGCTCGGCGCGGGCGCGACCGGCAAGATGCTGCTCGCGCTGTTGCCCGAGCTCGAGCGCGAGCAGCTCGTCGCGAAGATCGCACGGGAGCAGCAGCGCGAGGTGCGGGAAGATCTGAAGGTGGCGCTCGCCAACGGCTACGCCCAGAGCTGGGGCGAAATCGAAGACGGCGTGTGGGCGTGTTCAGTGCCGGTCGAGACGGGCCGCGTGCGCCCGGCCGTGCTCTCGCTCGTGGGTCCCGCCGCGCGCATCAGCGACGAGGCGCGGCACGAGGCGATCGAAGCGCTGCAGCTGTACGCGGATCGAATCCGGAAATCGGTGATGTCCTTTTCCGTGTAAATCGGAGGAATGGCGGATGATCCGGCTCGCGCGTGCCGACGAACTGCCCGCCCTGCGTGACCTCGAAGTGGCGGCCGCGGAACCGTTCCGCGCCGTCGGTATGCCCGAAGTGGCCGACGACGAACCCTTTTCCGTGGCGCAGCTGCGGACGTACCAGGAGGACGGCCGGTGCTGGGTCAACGTGGCCGCGGACTCGCCGGTTGCGTACCTGCTCGCCGAGGTCGTCGACGGTAACGGACACGTGGAGCAGGTGTCGGTGCTGCCGTCCTTCGCACATCGCGGTCTGGGGCGCGAACTGATCGACAAGGCCGGCGAGTGGGCTCGCGCGGCAGGCCTTCCGGCGTTGACGCTGACGACCTTCCGCGGCGTTCCCTGGAACGGGCCGTACTACGCGCGCCTGGGCTTCCGCGAGCTGCCGGCATCGCAGTGGGGGCCCGCGCTGCGCGCGATCCGTGCGCACGAAGCCTCGCTGGGCCTGGACCGCTGGCCCCGTATCGCGATGATCCGCTGACACCCGCGCGAGGGACCCGCGTCGCTCAGGCGGGGGACCTGATTTGCGCGTCGATTCGAACACGTGTTCTACTGACCGTGCCGGCCCCGGAGGGGGAAGCTCCGCGGGCCGGCACCGACGTCTTCTGGAGGGCAGCGTGGCAGTCAAGATCACCCATCTCACCAACGGCCAGCAGGTCCGCTTCGCCAACACCGACGACGCTCGCCACTACGCCGAACTCCTTGGCGGCGGCGTGGACAAGTGGTCCTTCACCGACATCCCGGGTGATGCCCAGCTGCCTCTCGAGCCGGGGCCGGGGTCGGTGGTTCATGTGCCCGTGTGGCGAACGACCGCGCGGTGATTCCCGAAGCCGCGGCGGACCGGTGGCGGCGGCGCGAGCTGAGCCGCCCCACCAGGCCGTTGACCGAAAGGCCGCGAGGTTACGCGGACAGGCGAGCCAGGGCTTTCACGAGGGCCTCGCTCAGCATGTCCAGTTCGGTGACCTCGGCGATGAGCGGAGGTGAGACCACGATGCCCGTGCCGACGGGCCGGACGAGCACGCCTTCGTCGCGCATGAGTCGCTGCAACTTGCCCGGAGCGCCCGGGTCGGCGGCGAGGACCTCCGGCGTCAGTTCCACGGCGGCGAGGAAGCCAAGGCCCGCGCGGACTTCCGCGACGAGCGGGTGGCCGAGTGCGCCGGAGAGGGAGTCGGCCAGTGGCTTTTCCAGCTCGCGACCCCGGGGAATCAACGCGTCTTTTTCGTAGATGTCGAGCGTCGCGAGGGCGGCGGCACAGGCGACCGGGTGGCCGGCATACGTCGCGCCGTGGCGGAGGACTGGAGCGCCGGGTGAGCCGGTGAAGAAGGGCGCCGCCACTTCGGGCGCCACGAGGAGCGCGGCGAGCGGGATCGTGCCACCGGTGATGCCCTTCGCGGTCGTGATCATGTCGGGCCGCACCTGCCAGCGGTCGATGCCGAACCACGTGCCGAGGCGGCCGAACGCGGCGATCACGCAGTCGGCGACGAACAGGACGCCGTGGCGGTGGCACACCTCGACCGCTCCCTCCAAATATCCCTCCGGAGGCAGCAGCACACCGCCGGCGCCGATGACCGGTTCGCAGAAGAACGCGGCGACCCGGTCAGCACCGACCCGCAGGATCTCGGCCTCCAGTGCCTCGACGCTGTCGTAGGGCACGTGGGAGAAACCCTCCAGCAACGGTCCGAAACCTTCGGCGTTCACGGGAATCCCACCGACGGCGGTGCCGAAGCCGTGCGTGCCGTGATAGCCCTGCGTGCGGCCGATCACGTGCGTCTTCTCGGGCCGGCCCGCGTGCGCGAAGTGCGCCCGCGCGACCTTCACCGCGGTGTCGACGACGTCACCGCCGCCGGAGCCGAAGAAGACCTTTCCGTCGGCGAACGGCGCGAGCGCCGACACCCGCGTGGCCAGTTCGAGTGCCGGCTCGTTGGCGTAGTACCCGAAGAGGTTCCACGAGTCGAGCTTTTCCAGCTGCGCCGACACGGCCTGCGTGATTTCCGGACGGCCGTGGCCGAAGTTTGCATACCACAGCGAAGCCGTCGCGTCGAAGTAGCGACGGTCGCCGTCGTCCCAGACGTACGAGCCCTTGCCGCGGGTGATCACGAAGCGATCGCCGTCGACGGCGCCCATGTCCGCGAACGGGTGCCACAGTGGATTGTTCATGCTTTCTCCTTCTGCCACAACGAAATTCATGCGAGGAACTCTTCGATCTGCGCCTCCGAGTAACCCAGCTCGGCCAGCACCTCGGCGGTGTGCTGGCCCAGTACGGGTGGCGGCGACGTCGGCCGCGGCTGCGTGTCTGAAGCCTTCACCGGAAAGCCGGTGCCGAGGTAGGTCCCGATCGTCGGGTGCGGCAGCCGCACGACCTGGTCACGTGCGGCCGTCCACGGGTCGGCGTACACATCGTCGATGTCGTTGATCGGCGCGGCCGGGATGCTAGCCTCGTCGAGGACTTTCATCCAGTCGTCGACGGTGCGCGTCACCAGCACTGCACCCAGCAGGGCGTTGAGCTCGTCGCGGTGTTCCGAGCGCGCGGCATTGCTGACGAAGCGTGGATCCTCGGCGATGTCGAGGTTCAGCACACGGCAGAACGCGCGCCACAGCTTTTCGCTGCCGACGGCGATGACCAGCCAGCCGTCCGACACGTGGTAGGCCTGGTACGGCACGATGCTCGGGTGCGCCGACCCCATGCGGCGCGGCCGCGGTTTTTCGTAGAAATGCGCGCCCGCGGCGTAAATGTGCCAGGCGAGCTGGGCGTCGAGCAGCGAAACGTCGAGGTACTGCCCGCGCCCGGTCCGGTGCCGCGCCTGCAGGGCCATCAGCACGCCGATGATCGCCCACGTGCCGGCGTTCAGGTCGGCGACGGGCAGCCCGACCTTTGCGGGCGCACCGTCCGGCTCCCCTGTCAACCCCATCACGCCGCCGAGCGCCTGCGCGACGAGGTCGTACCCCGGCCGGTCGCGATACGGCCCGGTCTGCCCGAACCCGGTGATCGACATGTGGATCAGCCGCGGATTCAGCTCCGACAACTCCGCGTACGACAGCCCCCACTTCTCGAGCGTGCCCGGCCGGAAGTTCTCGACGAGCACGTCGGCGCGAGCCACCAGCCGGCGCACCGCGTCGCGACCACGTTCGGATTTGAGGTCGAGCACGATCCCGCGCTTGTTCCGGTTGGCCGCGAGGAAGTACACGGCCTCGTCACCGGCGAACGGCGGTCCCCACAGGCGCGTGTCGTCACCGTGGCCGGGCGGTTCGACCTTCACCACGTCGGCGCCCATCTCGCCGAGGTACTGAGTGCAGTACGGGCCCGCGAGAATCCGGGAGAGGTCCACGACTTTGATGCCGTCGAGCGGGCGGATCTCAGGCATGGGCGGAGCTCCTAGGCGGGTCGGAGAAGGCGGAGGTGGTGGTCAGTGGGGGGCGCGGGGCCATCGGGGTGAGGTGTTGACCGGCGGTTTCAGCTTCGCCCGGACGACCAGGAGGTTGGGTTCGTCCGATTCGATGAATTCGCTCAGCAGCCTTCGGAAAGCGCGGCCGAAGCCGGAGACGCGGTCGGCGTGGACGCCGAAGGAGCGAGCAAGGCCGACGAAGTCCGGGCTGTCCCAGTTCACGCCACGGTGGGGAAGGCCGGCTTGGTCCTGGTCGTAGCGGAGCATGCCGTAGCCACCGTCGTCGACGAGCACGAGGGTCACGGGCAGTTGCTTCTCCGCGAGAGTGGCCAGTTCGCCGACCGCGTAAAGGAAACCGCCGTCGCCGGTCACGCAGACGACGCGGCCGGAGCCGATGGCGGCGCCGAGCGACGAGGGAAAGCCGTAACCGAGGGTGCCCCAGCCCATGGGGTAGGCGAGCTTTCGCGGGGCGCGCACACGGTGGAAGCCGCCGATCCAGTAGCCGGCCACGCACATGTCGGTGACCAGCGTCGCCTGCTCCGGAAGTACTTCCTCCAAAGTGGACAGAAAGTCGGCGGCCTGCGGTTCCTCGCTGCGGATGCGCTGGCGCACGCGGTGGCCGATCGAGGCCAGCCGTGCGGTGAGGTCGTCCAGACCGGGCCGGCTCGCCGGACGCAACGATTCGACGACCCGGCGGGCGTCGCCCACCAACGTGATGTCCGGTTTGTAGTTCTTCGCCGCGTCGAAGGCGTCCACGTTGATCGCGATGAGGTTCGGCGGCGCGGGCATGCGCCAGTTCTGCGTCATCAGGCCGTCGAAGTCCGTCCCGATCCCGAGCACGACGTCGGCCTCGTCCCACAGCTCGCCGACTTCCGGTGTGTGCACCGGATTCGGAGCGAGACAGGGATGATCGACGGGCAGGAGCCCACGCGAGGCGAACGTGGTGATCACCGGCGCGGCCAGCCGTTCGGCGAGCTTGCCGATCGCGGCGCCGGCATCCGAGCGAAGCGCGCCACCGCCGGCCCAGATCAACGGGCGCTTTGCCGCCGACAGCAGTTCGGCGGCGCGCGAGAGGTCCGGCAGGTCGAGCACGCGCTCCGCGGGCGTAGCGGGTGGTTCACGGGGTTGCGAAATTTCGCGCAGGAAGTCGGTCGGGATGCCGAGATACACCGGACCGGTCTGCGGCATCAGCGCGAGCCGCGCCGCGCGGTACACGGTGGTGCCGATCTGGTCCGCCCGGTGCACCGTGAATCCGGCCTTCGTCACGGGCGCGAACATCGCCTGCTGGTCCGACGTTTCGTGCAACACCCCGCGCACCACACCGGGCCGCTTGAGCGTGGACGGGATGTCTGTGGCGACCACGAGCACGGGCGCGGCCGAAGCCATCGCCTCGCCGACCGCGCCGAGCGTGTTCGCCGCGCCCGGTCCGGTCGTCACGAGCGCGACGCCGAGTTTCCCCGTGGCACGGGCATATCCGTCGGCGGCGTACCCGGCCGTCTGTTCGTGCCGGACACCGACGATGCGGATCCCCGTCTCCGCCAACGCCTCCCACAGCGGCAGGTTGTGCACGCCAGGAAGCCCGAACACGACGTCGGTCCCGAGTGCCTTCAGCGTGTCGCCCAGATGCTGAGCACCAGTCCGTCCTGCCACGGCTGCGATCGTATCCACTCCCCTCGCCCCACCGCACGGTCGTGCCCGCACGCTCCTTGTCATCAGGGCTTTCCTTGCCACCGAAGATCGTGCGTAGACTCGGGCGACGGGTGCGACGATGCTCCCGGCACGCGGAAGGTGGTGGCCTCGATGCCGTTCATGCCGGTGACCGACTCGATGTTCCTCCTTGTCGAAACCCGCGAGCACCCGATGCACGTCGGTGGCCTGCAGCTGTTCCGCAAACCGGACGGCGCCGGTGCGAATTACCTCAGCGATCTGCGCCGCTCGATGCTCGGCACCGACAACGTACGCAGCGTCTTCCGCCGGCGGCCGAGCCGGCCCGTGAACACCGTCGGACACCTGTCGTGGAGCACCGAAACCGACCTCGACCTCGACTACCACTTCCGCCACTCCGCACTGCCACAGCCAGGTCGCATCCGCGAGCTGCTGGAAGTGACGTCGCGCTGGCACAGCACGCTGCTCGACCGCCACCGCCCGCTGTGGGAGATCCACCTCATCGAAGGCCTGCAGGACGGCCGGTTCGCGATGTACTCGAAGATCCACCACTCGCTCATGGACGGCGTCTCCGCGTTGCGCCACTTGCAAGGCACCTTGTCGGACGACCCGGGCGACCTCGACTGCCCACCGCCGTGGGGCAGCCGCGCAGCCGGCCAGTCTCGCAACGGCCACCCGCCCGCGTCGCTGGCAAAGCTCGCGAGCAAGACGTTCGACCAGCTGACGGGCCTGGCCCCGGCGGCCGCGAAAGTGGCGCGCGAGGCGTTTCGCGAGCACACGCTGACCCTGCCGATGCAGGCCCCGAAGACGATGCTGAACGTGCCCATCGGCGGCGCGCGCCGCTTCGCCGCGCAGTCGTGGCCGCTCGCCCGGGTGAGCGCCATCGCGGCCGCCGCCGGCGTATCCCGCAACGACGTCGTGCTCGCCATGTGTTCCGGCGCACTGCGCGACTACCTCATCGAGCAAAGCGCCTTGCCCGACGCGCCACTGATCGCGATGGTCCCCGTGTCGCTACGCCGCAAGTCCGATGGAGAAGCCACGGGCAACAACATCGGCGCACTACTGTGCAACCTGGGCACGGATCTGTCCGACCCGGCCCGCCGGCTGGCGACCGTGAACGCCTCGATGACCAATGGCAAGAAGCTCTTCTCCGAGCTGACGCCGTTGCAGACACTGCTGCTGTCGGGAGTCAACGTCGCGCAGCTGGGCGTCTCACCGCTCCCCGGCGTCGTGAACAACACTCGCCCGCCGTTCAACCTGGTCATCTCCAACGTGCCGGGCCCGCGCAAGCAGATGTACTGGAACGGCGCCGCGCTTGACGGCATCTACCCCGCGTCAGTCCTGCTCGACGGCCAAGCCCTCAACATCACGTTGACCAGCAACGGCGACAACCTCGACTTCGGCATCACAGGGTGCCGCCGCAGCGTGCCCCACCTGCAGCGCATTCTGACGCACCTGGACACGGCGCTGGCGGAGCTGGAAAGCGCTACCGGCACGAAGTGACCGTTCACCGGAATGACGGCCCTGCGAGAACTCACGAGTCCTACGAACCGGTCACTTCGGGCGCACCGCCATGAAGTTCACCGCACGCAAGCTCATCACCACTTCGTCGCGGGCGTTGAAGACTTCGAGGTAGGTCCGGAGCAGACCGCGATCAGGCTTGGACTTCGAGAGCCGGGCTTCCTCGATCGTGGCGCGCACACGCAGCTTGTCGCCGGGGCACACGGGCCGCGGCCAGCGCAGATCGTCCATGCCGGGGCTGCCGAGGCTCGAGACCTTCGACAGGAAGTGGTCCACGAACATGCGCATCATCAGGCTCGCCGTGTGCCACCCGCTGGCGGCGAGACCACCGAACGGACCACGCTCGGCCGCCGCCAGGTCCGTGTGGAAGCTCTGCGGGTCGTATCGGCTGGCGAACTCGATGATGTCCGCCTCGGTCACCAGCGTTTCGCCGAACTCGTACACCGCGCCCTGCGGATAGTCCTCGAACCAGCGGTCGTCGATCGGCGTCGTGAACTCGGTCATGCGCGAAGCGTGCCACATGGGTAGCGCTCCGACCCAAGCGTCAGGACTTAACGCATCCGCGCTCGAGCGTCAGAGCGCCTGGAAACTCACCCGGAAGTGCCGACGTTCAGGCCGCCGTCACACGGCCCACGGGCGTACCTCTTCCAGCAGTTTCGCGACCGCGAGCACGAGGTCGTCCGAATGCCGCGGCCCGACGATCTGCACTCCCACCGGCAGCCCTGTCGACGTCCGCCCGGCCGGCACGCTGATCGCCGGCTGCTGCGTCATGTTGAACGGGTAGGTGAACGGCGTCCAGTCCGGCCAGTCGGTGAGGCCGCTGCCCGGTGGCACGTCGTGACCCGCCTCGAACGCGGGGATCGGGATGGTCGGCGTGATCAGCACGTCGTAGCGGGTGTGGAACTCGCCCATGCGGATGCCGAGCGCGGCGCGCACCGCCGTCGCATCGAGGTAGTCGCTGGCGGAGAAGGTCTTGCCCAGCTCCCACACGCGGCGTAGGCCCGGGTCCACCCGTTCTTCGCTGCCGGGCGGGAACGAGTCGAGCAGCTTCGCCGCGCCCGCGGACCACAGCACGTCGAACGACGGCCGCGGATCCTCGAACCCTGGGTCCGCCGCCTCGATCTGCAGCCCCGCGTCGTCGAGTGCCTTCACCGCCGCCGCGACGATCGCGGCGACCTCCGGATCGACGTCCACGTAGCCGAGCGTCGGCGAGAAGGCCGCGATCAACCCTCGGACGTCGCGGCGGACGGCTTCGCGGTAGGTGCTGAGGGGCGGTGCGAGCGCGGCCGGGTCACGCGGGTCCGGCGTGGCGATCACGTCGAGCAGCAGCGCGGTGTCGTCGACGCTGCGGGCCATCGGGCCGGCGTGCGACAACGGGCCGAACGGGCTCGCCGGGTACAGCGGAATCCGCCCGTGCGTGGGCTTGAGCCCGACGATTCCGCAGAACGACGCGGGGATCCGCACCGACCCGCCGCCGTCGGTGCCCACGGAGATCGCGCCCATGTTCGCCGCGACGGCCGCCGCACTGCCCCCGCTCGACCCGCCGGCGGTCATGGCCGGGTTCACGGGGTTGCGGGTGATGCCGACGAGATCGCTGTCGGTCACGCCCTTCCACGCGATCTCGGGCGTGGTCGTCTTACCCAGCACCACCAGGCCCGCCTCACGCATGCGCGCCATCACCGGGCTGTCGACGTCCCACGGCTGATCGGGCGGGATGCTCGTCGAGCCACGCAACGTGGGCCAGCCCGCGGTGAGGAACATGTCCTTGATCGACGCCGGCACGCCGTCGAGCCAGCCGATCGGATTGCCGTCGCGCCAGCGGATCTCGGCCGCCTTCGCCTGCTCCAAGGCGCGGTCGGCGTCGACGAGGCAGAAGGCGGTCAACTCGCCGTCGCGCTCCTCGATCGTCTTCAGCGCGTCCTGGGTCGCCTCGACCGGGGAAAGTTCACCGGTGGCGTAGGCGGCGACGAGCTCGCTGGCGGTCAGTTCCCGGTCGGTCATCCGGCAGCTCCCTGCTGTTCCGACGGCACGTACCCGAGCCGTTTGTCCACGACGTTGTGCAGCGGCTCCCCGGCGACCCACCGGCGGAAGTTCGCCTCGAAGACCTCTACCAGAGTGCTGCGCCACCCGATGAAGTCCCCCGACATGTGCGGCGACAGCAGCACGTCCGGCATCGTCCAGAGTGGACTGTCGGAGGGCAGGGGCTCGGTGTCGAACACGTCGAGGGCCGCGCCGGCCAGCTCACCGGTGCGCAGCGCCGCGATCAGGTCGGACGTGACCACGAGCTCGCCACGCCCGACGTTCACGAACCGGGCCGAAGGCTTCATCGCCGCGAACGCTTCCGCGTCGAACATGCCCTTCGTCTGGGCCGTCAGCGGCGCCACTGCCACCACGTAGTCATAGGCCGGCAGGTGCCGAGTCAGCTCGGCCGTATCGTGGACGACGCCGAAGTCCGGATCCCCCGTGCGCGCCCGGCGGCCCGCCCCGGACACTCGCAGCCCGGCCGCGCGCAGCAACCGTGCAATCGCGCGCCCGATCGGCCCGGTGCCGACCACGAGCACCTCGCGTCCGGCGACCCGCTCCGTCTCCCGGTGCTGCCACGTACCGGCTCGCTGCAGGTCGAGCGAGCGCGCGAAGTCCTTGGCGAACGCCAGCACCACGCCCAGCACGTACTCCGCGATGGCACCGTCGAACACGCCGCGCGAGTTCGTGAGCACCACGTCGCTCTCGATCAGCCCGGGAAACAGCACCGGGTCGACGCCCGCGCTCGCGATGTGCAGCCACCGCAGGTCTCCGGCGGCATCCCACGCTCCCGGCACGGCCGTGGAGAGGAAGTCGTAGACGAACAGGGCCTGCGCCCCGGTCAGCGCGTCCGGTAATCCTTCCGCGTCCGTGTAACGAACCACCGCCGTCGCTTCGATAGCGGCCATGTCCGGTGGTGGCGTAGACCCGCAAAGCACCGCCAGTACGGGAAATTCCGAGGCCGTCACGTTGACACCGTAAAAGTGGCTCGTATGATTGTCAACAATCCGAGGAACGACCCCCGGAGCACCGGACCCTGTTCACTTATAGGCGCACTCCGGAGGCTGAGCCTTGGATCTGGACTTCCTCGCGTTCGAAGGCCCGCTTGCCCAACGTGGCATCGGCGTGATCGCGCCGTTCGACCTTGCCCTCGAACGCGAACTCTGGCGCTGGGTTCCGATGGAGGTCTCGCTGCACCTCGCCCGCACGCCGTACGAGCCTGTGCCCGTGAGCATGGAGATGGCCCAGCTCGTGAGCGACAGCCGGCACCTCGCCGCGGCGACGCGAGATGTGCTGCACGTCGAGCCCGAAGTTGTCGCCTACCTCTGCACCTCCGGAAGTTTCGTCAACGGTGTCGACTACGAACGTTCCCTCACCAAGGCCATCTGCGACGCCGGCGCGCCCGACGCCGTGACCACCTCCGGCGCACTGGCCGAGGTGCTGCAACAGCTCGCCCTGCACCGCGTTTCGGTGCTCACGCCCTACGACGGCGACCTGACCGGCAAGCTCCACGACTTCCTCGGTGAGCTCGGCGTGGACACGGTCTCCAGCGACCACCTCGGCCTGGGTGGCGGCATCTGGAAAGTCAGCTACCGCACCATCGCCGAGCGCATCCTTGCCGCCGACCACGACGAGGCCGAAGCAATCTTCGTCAGCTGCACCAACCTGCCCACGTTCGATTTGATCGAGCCGCTGGAGGCGGCCCTCGGCAAACCCGTGCTGACGGCCAACCAGCTGACGATGTGGGCGTGCCTGCGCAGAATGCGACTGCCGATCGTCGGCCCCGGCAAGTGGCTGCGGGAGGTATCTTGACGCTCCCCTCTAAGATTGTCGACAATCTTCCTATCCCGGAGGTTTCGTGACCACGATCGGCTTCATCTACCCCGACCACGCGGCCGAGGACGACTACCCGCTCGCGGAGCAGCTGCTCGGCAGCGCGGAAGCCGCCGAAGGCGGCATCCGGCTCCCGGTCGAACACATCTACGGCACCGACCTGCACGCCGTGCCCGAGCTCCTCGATCTCGGCAGCGAATCCCGCCTCGCCGACGGCGCCGCCCTCCTCGCGAAGCACGAACCCGACGCCGTGGTCTGGGCCTGCACCTCGGGCAGCTTCGTGTACGGCTGGGACGGGGCGCGCGACCAGGCCGACCGCCTCTCCGGGGCGGCCGGGGTCCCGGCGTCGAGTACCTCGTTCGCGTTCGTGCACGCGGCGCAGGCGCTCGGCGTGAAGCGGGTCGCTGTGGCCGCGAGCTACCCCGACGACGTCGCCCGGCTGTTCGTGGACTTCCTCGCCGCCGGCGGCGTCGAGGTGCTCGCGATGAAGAGCGCGGGCATCGACACCGCCGCCGAGGTCGGGCAGCTCGCACCGGAAGCCGTGGTGCGCCTCGCCGTCGGCAACGACCACCCCGAGGCCGACGCAGTGCTCGTGCCCGACACCGCGATGCGCACGCTCGGCGAGATCAACGCCATCGAGCACGAGCTCGGCAAACCCGTGCTCACCGCGAACCAGGTGACGATCTGGGAAGGCCTGCGCCTCACCGGGACGACCCGGCTCGTGCGCTCGCTCGGCGCACTGTTCCGCGTGAGGAGCTGAGCCGTGGTCACCCTGCCCGACATCGAACCGGTGAGCCGCGAGTCGACGGCCGCCGTGATCGCCCGCCAGCTGCGTGACGCCATCATGACCGGCGCACTGCCGCCCGGCACTCAGCTCGGCGAGACCGACCTCGCCGCCCGGTTCCAGGTTTCGCGCGGTCCGCTGCGCGAAGCCATGCAGCATCTCGTGTCCGAAGGCCTGCTGCGCAGCGAACGCCACCGCGGGCTGTTCGTGATCGACCTGGAACCGAGCGACGTGTTCGACATCTACCTCGCCCGCTCGGCCGTGGAACGCGCCGCGCTGCTGGCCGCCGCGCGCGGCGATCGCGAGGTCATCGCGGCCACACTCGAACAGGCCGTGGCCGACATGGCCACGGCCGCGGACGACGACGACCCCAGTGCGCTCTCGGCCGCGGATCTGGCTTTCCACGAAGCCCTCATCAACGCCTCCGGCAGCAAACGGCTCGTGCGCATGGCCCGCACGCTGCTGATCGAGACGCGGATGTGCCTGACCCTGCTGCAGAACACGTACCAGGGTGTGGAAGACCGCGTGGAGGAACACACGCGCATCATCGAAGCGCTGCGCACCGGCGACACGGAGGCGGCGCTGGATCTGCTCGACGCACACATGGACGATGCGATCGGCCGGCTGCTTCCCGGTTCGAGCCTGAAGGACGGCGAGGCGAAGGCCTCCTGACCACGAGGCCACAGCGGCGGCCGCGCCGCGCAGACGCTCACCCATCGGCCCGCGCTCCCAGTACCGGTTGCCCGCCTCGACCGTCCCGATAGGACGGTGACCACGGGAAGCGCCCCGCTTCGTCGGCGTGCACGAGTTGCAGCGCCTGGATTTCCCGGCCGTACAGCGCGGCGGCGATCAGCAGGTGCGCCGAAGGTTCCGCGACCGCCACGATCTCGACGGAAGGCAGCCGCCGCATCGAATACACCTCGCCGGGGCGCGGTGGCCCTTCGCTCAGCGCGTGTTCGGCCAAGGCGGTCAGCAACGCCGAAGCCAGGTTCGGTGCCAGGCCGACGACCAGCAGCTCCGGCAATCCCCGAGCGGTCAGCCCGACCGTGTACGCCCAGGGCGGCCGGAAATCCGTTCCCAGCACACCCTGGACGCACCAGCCGTGCTCGTCGATCCTCGCGAGGATCTCGGCCACGTACTCCTGCCCGGCTCTGCCGGGGTAATCACACTGCTCGCACATCGCTCCCGCTGCTCCCACTCCTGGACCGGAACCCGTCCGGCGGGTTCCGGTCGGTCGAGGAAGAGTGAAGCGGGGAGCACCGACGAAAAATCAGCGGAGCGCTTCGGCCACCGCCGTGCCGAGGCGAGTTGTGGTAGAGATGCCGCCGAGGTCGGGAGTGAGCTCGGTGCCGGCCGTGAGCACCTCGTCGACGCCGGCGCGGATTGATTGCGCGGCAACGGTTTCGCCCAGGTGTTCGAGCAGCATCGCGCCCGCCAGGATCTGGGCCACCGGGTTGGCGATGCCCTGGCCGGCGATGTCCGGGGCGCTCCCGTGAACGGCTTCGAACATCGACGGAAACTCACCCGATGGGTTGATGTTTCCCGACGGCGCCATGCCCAGTCCGCCCGTCACCGCGGCCGCCAGGTCGCTCAAGATGTCGCCGAAGAGGTTCGATCCCACGACCACGTCGAGCTTGTCGGGCGCCTGGACCATCCGCGCTGCCAACGCGTCGACGTGCATCTGTCCACTTTCGACATCCGGGTAGCTCGCAGCGACCTCGGCGAAGATCTCGTCCCAGAACGGCATCGAGTGGATGAGCCCGTTGGACTTCGTCGCCGAGGTGACGCGCGATGACCGGGTCCGCGCGAGCTCGAAGGCGTAGCGGATGATCCGCTCGACGCCCACGCGCGTGAACACCGACTCCTGCAGCACGAATTCGTCGGGCCGCCCGGAGTTGTGGCGCCCGCCGATCGCCGAGTACTCCCCTTCGGAGTTCTCGCGGACGATCACCATCTCCAGCTCCTCGGCCGTGCGCCCCGCCAGCACCGACGTGGTGCCGGGCAGCAGCCGCACCGGCCGCAGGTTCACGTACTGCGCGAACGCGCGCCGCAACGGGATCAGCAAGCCCCACAACGAAATATGGTCCGGAACGCCCGGGAACCCGACGGCACCCAGCAGAATGCCGTCGAACCCCGCGAGCTGCGCCACACCGTCGTCCGGCATCATCGAGCCGGTCTTGGCGTAGCGCTCACAGCTCCAGTCGAATTCGGTCCATCGCAGGGAGAACCCGTGCTTGGCGGCCGCGGCGTCGAGGACCTGCCGGGCCTCGACCGTGACGTCGACGCCGATGCCGTCCCCCGGAATGCTCGCGATCCGGTACTCGCCGGCGCCGGGTGCGACCTTCGCCGGCTGCGCCGCGGCCGACGGTTCAGTCGTAGGCTCGTTCACAGGTTCACCGCGATGTACTTGGTCTCCAGGAACTCGTCGATACCGACCGTGCCGCCCTCGCGTCCGAGCCCCGACTGCTTGATGCCGCCGAACGGAGCCGCCGGGTTCGACACGATGCCCTGGTTGAGGCCGATCATGCCCGCCTCGAGCCGTTCGGACACGCGCAGCGCACGTTTCACATCGCTCGTGTACACATAGGACACCAGGCCGTACTCGGTGTCGTTGGCCTTCGCGATCGCCTCGTCCTCGGTGTCGAACGGGGTGATCGGCGCGACCGGCCCGAAGATCTCCTCCACCGCCATCCTCGCCTCGCCCGGCACGTCCGTGAGCACCGTGGCCTGGTAGAAGTGCCCGGGCCCGTCGACCGTCGCGCCGCCGGTGAGCACCCGCGCTCCGCGGTCGGTGGCGTCCTTGACCAGTTCGGTCACCTTGCGGACGGCGGCTTCGTCGATCAGCGGGCCGACGACCACGCCTTCCTCGGTGCCGCGGCCCATCGGCAGCGCCTGCATGCGTTCGGTCAGCCGTCGCGAGAACTCGTCGGCGATGCCGCGCTGCACGTAAAAGCGGTTCGCGGCCGTGCAGGCTTCACCGATGTTGCGCATCTTCGCCTGCATCGCACCTTCGACGGCGGCGTCGAGGTCCGCGTCGTCGAACACGAGGAACGGCGCGTTGCCGCCCAGCTCCATCGACGTCCGCAGCACCTTCTCCGCGCACTGCTCCAACAGCTTCCGGCCCACCGCGGTCGACCCGGTGAACGACAGCTTGCGCGCACGACCGTCGCGGATCAGCGGCTCCATCACGCCGCCCGCGTCGGTGGTCGTGACGATGTTCAGCACACCCTCGGGCAGGCCCGCCTCGGCGAGGATCGACGCCAGCGCGAGCATCGACAGCGGCGTCTGCGGGGCCGGCTTGACGACCATGGTGCAACCGGCGGCCACCGCCGGGCCGATCTTGCGCGTGCCCATGGCCAGCGGGAAGTTCCACGGCGTGATCAGCAGCGTCGGGCCCACCGGCTGCTTCGTGACGAGGAACCGCCCGACGCCGTTGGGCGCCACCGCGTAGCCGCCGTCGATGCGCACGGCCTCCTCGGCGAACCAGCGGAAGAACTCGGCCGCGTAGGTGATTTCGCCGGCGGCCTCGGCCAGCGGCTTGCCCATTTCGAGCGTCATCAGCAGCGCCAGCTCCTCGCGGCGCTCGAGCAGCAAGGCGTAGGCGCGGCGCAGGATTTCGCCGCGTTCGCGGGGTGCGACGGCCGCCCAGCCCGCCTGCGCCGCGACCGCCGCGTCGAGTGCCGCCCGGCCGTCGGATGGGCCGGCGTCAGCCACCTCGCACAGCACGGCGCCGGTCGAGGGGTCGTGGACCTCGAAGGTCCTGCCGTTCTCGGCGGGCACCCACTTGCCGCCGATGAACAGTTCCTTGCCGACCGCGCCGACGACGCCGGCTTCCGTGATCTCGCTCATCCAGGTCGCTCCTCCGAGATGGTGCCGGTGTTGTCCCGCAGCCATGCTATGGATATTGTCAACAATCGACAACCGCCTCGCGCGGAACTTCACACCAGAACCAGGAGCGCCGCATGGCCGAGCTTTCCCCGCTGCTCAAGCAGGCAACTCCCGTGGTGGTCGACCACGGTGAAGGGGTGTACCTCTACGACGTCGACGGGAACCGTCACCTCGACTTCACCGCGGGGATCGGCGTGACGAGTACGGGCCACTGTCACCCGCGGGTCGTCGAGGCGGCGCGCGACCAGATCGGCAAGCTGATCCACGGCCAGTACACGACCGTGATGCACAAGCCGCTGCTCGAACTCACGCGACGCCTCGGCGAGGTGCTTCCGACGGGCCTCGACTCACTGTTCTACGCCAACTCCGGCAGCGAAGCCGTGGAAGCCGCGCTGCGCCTGGCGCGCCAGGCGACCAAGCGTCCCAACGTGATCGTGTTCCAGGGCGGCTTCCACGGCCGCACCGTGGCCGCCGCGTCGATGACCACGTCGGGCACCCGGTTCAGCGCCGGTATCTCGCCACTCATGGGCGGGGTCCACGTGGCGCCGTTCCCGTACGCGTTCCACTACGGCTGGGACGAGGAGACGGCGACGAAGTTCGCGCTGCGCGAACTCGACTACCTGTTCCAGACGGTGTCCGCGCCCGGTGAGACCGCCGCACTCTTCGTCGAGCCGGTGCTCGGCGAGGGCGGCTACGTGCCGGCCAACAGCGCGTTCATGGCCGGGCTGCGCGAGCGCGCCGACCGGCACGGGATCGTGCTCGTCGTCGACGAGATCCAAGCCGGGTTCGGGCGCACCGGCAAGTTCTGGGGCCACGACCACTTCGGCATCACACCCGACGTAGTGCTCATCGCCAAGGGCCTCGCGAGCGGGTTCCCTCTGTCGGGTATCGCGGCTTCCCAGGACCTGATGGCGAAGGCGTTCCCGGGTTCGCAGGGCGGCACGTACGGCGGCAACGCGGTGTCGTGCGCCGCGGCACTCGCGACACTCGACGTGATTCGCGACGAGAACCTCGTCGAAAACGCCGCCGAACGCGGCCGTCAGCTGCTGGAAGGCGCCCGGCTGATCGCCGACAAGACACCGGCGATCGGCGAAGTGCGTGGGCTCGGCCTGCTGGTCGGCACGGAGTTCACCACCGCGGACGGCGAACCGGACGGTGCGACGGCCGCCGCCGCACAGCAGAAGGCGGCCCGCAGCGGCCTGCTGCTGCTCACGTGCGGCGCCTACTCGAACGTGGTGCGGATGGTCCCGCCGCTCGTCGTGAACGCCGAGCAGGTCGACGACGCACTGAAGATCTGGGGCGACGTCGTCGCCTCCGTCACGGCGGGGAGCTGAACCATGGCACGCTACATCACGATCACTCTCGACAAGCGCGGTGTCACATGCCGGGCGCGGCTGCTCGATGCCGAGGCGCCGCGAACCTGCCAGGCCCTGTGGGACGCCCTCCCGCAGAGCGGTTCCGCGTATCACGCGAAGTACGCACGCAACGAGGTCTACACGCTCGTGCCGCCGTTCGCGAACCCCAAGGTGGGCCGGGAAAACCCGACGATCACCCCGATCCCGGGCGACGTCGTGTACTTCGGGTTCGAGGCGTGGGAGATCGGCAACCCCGCCTACGGCTACGACGAAGGCAGCGAAGCCCACGGCGCACAGGGCGCCACCGACCTCGCGATCTTCTACGGCCGCAACAACCTCCTCATCAACGGCGACGCCGGCTGGGTGCCGGGCAACGTCTTCGCCACGATCGAGGAGGGGCTCGCGGAGATGGCCGAGGCCGCGCAGGACCTGTGGCTGCGCGGCGTGGAAGGTGAGACGCTCACCTACGCGCGAGCTGAGTGACTTCCCGATCCAGCGAAGGCCTCCACACCCGGTTCTCCGGGGCGGAGGCCTTCGCCGCATCCGGCCCGTCGGGTGGGGGCGCCGCTGATCGGTGAAGTCGATCTCACGCTCGGTGAGTGTCGCCGTCGTCTGCGAAGCTGCTTCGCCGACAACCCGAAAGTTTTGTGCCGCAAGGGACTCTGCTTCGCCGCGCCCACCGATGAGTTCCCCGGGTCACCCGGGCGTGTGAACCTGCAGGACTCACCATTGGTGGCAACGCCATCACCGGTTCGAGTAACGACAACGCCCGGTTGCCGCAATGAACTTCTGCTACCGAGGGTGAGCGTCTTCGCGCTCCGCTACCGACCGTCGTCGTCCGTCCACAGTGGCACCCCGCTCCTGAACACGAAAGCCTTACACGTTTAGGCTGGGAGGATTCGACGACCGGCCCCGGCCCCGCGATTCGCTTTTTGACAGCGCGCGAGGGCGGTGAAAATCTTCGATCGCTCCTCGCGAGAGCACAACTGAACACGAAATCAGAACAAGGAGCCCCTCAATGCACACGTTCATCCTGCACGCGCACCACGGCCACGACCTCATTACGGGCGTGCTCGCTCACCTGGCGCACGTGCTCGGCTGGCTTGTCTGATCCGGAGCCGAAAACGGCCCGAGGAGGCCGGCCTGTTGGCGCGGGCCGGCCTTCCCGGGTGGTGATTTCGCAGCGGTGGGCCACGTCCATTTTCGGCGTGGCCCTTTTTCGTTTTCCGGTCGTTTTCTCCCGCCGCGGATCTTTTCCGAAAGATATCGCGAACTCCACGTACGCCCGTTATTCCACCGTTGGCCGCCCCGTCCTGGCGCGACCCGAGCGAACGGACCCCTCGTACGAGCCCGGTGGAAACATGAAGACGTTTCATGGCAGTGGTCCGTCCGAGGTACTACGCTTCGGTAACCAGGTCAGGCGCAGGAGGAGTGGGCAGTTGAACGGTGACGCCGGATCCCGGCTCGCGGAGGTCGTCGGGGCGGAGAATCTGCTGGTCGGAGAAGCGATTTCCGACGACTACGCCCACGACGAAGCACTCCACGTGCCGCCGCGGAAGCCCGCGTACGTCGCGAAGCCGGCCAGCGCCGAAGAAGTCGCGGAGCTGCTGAAGGTCGCGACCGAAGCGCGCCTTCCCGTGACCGCGCGCGGCTCCGGCACCGGGCTGTCCGCCGCCGCGCGGCCCGTCGAAGGCGGCCTGCTCGTGTCCTTCGAGCGCATGAACGCGGTGCTCGAGATCGACACTGTCAACCACGTCGCCGTCGTACAGCCGGGCGTCACGCTGGCCGAACTCGACGCGCGGACGGCCGAAGCGGGCCTGACCTACCCCGTCTACCCCGGTGAGCTGAGCGCGAGCGTCGGCGGGAACGTCGGCACCAACGCCGGTGGCATGCGCGCGATCAAGTACGGGGTCACGCGAAGCAATGTCGTCGGCCTGCAGGCCGTGCTGCCGACGGGTGAGATCGTCCGGACGGGCGGGCGCACGTCGAAGGTGTCCACCGGCTACGACCTCACTCAGCTGATCATCGGTTCCGAGGGCACGCTCGCACTCGCCACCGAGGTGATCGTGAAGCTGTACCCGCGGCTGCCCCACGGCGCCACGGTGCTCGCGCCGTTCGATGACTTCGACCAGGTGATGGCGGCCGTCCCGAAGATCGTGGCGAGCGGCCTGACGCCCCACATCGTGGAGTACATCGACAACCTGACGATGGCCGCGATCGTCTACAACGAGAAGCTGGAGCTGGGCGTCCCCGACACGATCCGGGATCAGGTGCAGGCGTACCTGGTGGTGGCGCTGGAGAATCGAGTCGAAACCCGGCTACACGAAGACGTCGAAACGCTCGGCGAGCTGCTGGGTGAACTCGGTGCGGTCGACGTGTACGTGCTCGAAGGCGGGTCGGCACGCAAGCTCATCGAGGCGCGGGAAAAGGCGTTCTGGTCGGCGAAGGCGGCCGGCGCCGACGATGTGATCGACGTGGTGGTGCCGCGCTCGGCGATGTCGGCGTTCCTCACGAAGACGCGAGAGCGCGCGCAAGCCGTGGGCGGCGGCGCGATCGGTTGCGGCCACGCCGGCGACGGCAACGTGCACCTCGCGATCTTCTGCCCGGACCCGGACACGCGCACGAAACTGCTCACCGACGTCTTCGCCCACGCGATGACGCTCGGCGGCGCGATTTCGGGCGAACACGGCCTCGGCCGCACGAAAGCCAAGTACCACGCGGAACTCGAAGACCCGGCGAAGCTCGCGTTGCTGCGCCGCCTCAAGGACAGCTTCGATCCCGCGGGCATCCTCAACCCCGGCGTCCTTTTCGACTGAGTCTTCGGGTTTCCACCAGAAAGTGAGCAGCATGAACGGCGCCCAGTCCCTGATTCGCACGCTCGTCGACTCCGGGGTCGAGGTGTGTTTCTCGAACCCCGGCACGTCGGAGATGCACTTCGTCGCGGCACTCGACGCCGTGCCGGAAATGCGTGGTGTGCTCGGGCTTTTCGAGGGCGTGGTGACCGGGGCGGCCGACGGCTACGCGCGAATCGCCGGCAAGCCCGCCGCGACGCTGCTGCACCTCGGCCCCGGCCTCGGCAACGGGCTCGCGAACCTGCACAATGCGCGACGCGCGCACACGCCGGTGGTGAACGTGGTCGGCGACCACGCCACGTACCACAAGAAGTACGACGCTCCGCTGGAGTCGGACATCGACGCGATCGCGGGCTCGCTCGAAGGCTGGGTGCGCCGGTCGGGACACACCAAGGACGTCGGCGCCGATGCGGCCGCCGCCGTCGCCGCTTCGCTCGACGCGCCGGGCCGCGTCGCGACCCTGATCCTGCCCGCCGACGTGTCTTGGGGCGAGGGCGGCGAACCGGTCGCGCCGGTCCCGCCACGCGCGCCGCAGATCGTCGACGCGACGACGGTGAAATCGATCGCCGCGGTGCTCGGCAGCGGCGAGCCGGTCGCCCTGCTGATCGGCGGTGCGGCGTGCCGCGCACCCGGATTGCGCGCGGCGAGCCGGATCGCCGCGGCGACGGACGCGAAGGCGTTCGTGGAGACTTTCCCGGCGCGGCTCGAACGCGGCGCGGGCCTGCCGGACATCGAGCGGCTCGGTTACCTGGCGGAGCAGGCGATGTACCAGTTGAGCGGCGTGAAGCACGTGATCGTCGCCGGGACGAAGGCACCGGTGTCGTTCTTCGCCTACCCCGAAAAACCGAGCGTGCTCGTGCCGGACGGCGCGAAGGTGCACACGCTCGCCGAAGTCGGCCAGGACGTGGTGCGGGCACTTTCCGACGTCGCGGACCTGGTGGCCGAAGGCGTCGAGCCGGTGGTGCGGGAAGCGTCGCGCCCGGCGCTGCCGAGCGGTCCCCTCACGGCGCAGAACTGGGTCGAGGTCATCGGCGCGCTGCTACCCGAGCGGGCGATCATCGCCGACGAGGCCAACACTTCCGGCGTGCTCCTGCCGGGCGCCACCGCCGGCGCACCACGCCACGACGTCCTCACTCTCACCGGCGGCGCCATCGGCTACGGCATGCCGGTCGCCACGGGCGCCGCCATCGCCGCGCCGTCGCGCCCCGTCGTCAACCTCCAGGCCGACGGCAGCGCCATGTACACGATCTCGGCGCTGTGGACGCAAGCGCGCGAGAACCTCGACGTCACCACCGTTGTCCTCAACAACCACGCCTACGCGATCCTGCGCATGGAGCTGCAACGCGTCGGCGCCGCCTCCGACGGCCCGAAAGCCAAGGATCTCCTCGACCTCGGGCGCCCCGACCTGGACTTCGTGAAACTCTCGGAAGGCATGGGCGTGCCCGCTACGCGCGCGACGACGGCCGAGGAGCTCGCAGAGCAGTTCCGTCGCGCCCTCGCGGAACCCGGGCCGCACCTGATCGACGCGGCAGTGCCACCGCTGCTTTGAGTCGCCGCGGATTTTGCGGTGGGCGACGTCTCCCGTGCGAGCGCCAAGCGGCGCATCGGCTGCTTCCGTTGTGGCTGCTCGAACGCTCGCAGCGCGCGGCACCGCCGACCGTGGCTGTCCGGTTGATCGCGGGTGATCACCGGCGGTGAGAGCCACGAGCAGAGGCATCCGCCCGCGCCCGGACGTGGCGCACGGTACTGTGACCCGCGGGCCGGAGACGGCTCGGAACCGACCGGAGGGCGACGGGGGCCAGGGCGTGGGGATTTTCGACAAGATCCGCGGCGAATTCATCGACATCATCGCGTGGACCGACGACAGCCGCGACACGATCGTGTGGCGCTTCCCGCGCTACGAGAACGAAATCAAGATGGGCGCGAAGCTCACCGTCCGCGAGTCGCAGGCCGCGGTGTTCGTCAACGAGGGACAGGTCGCCGACGCCTACCCGCCGGGCATGTACACGCTGCAGACGCAGAACATGCCGATCCTGTCCACCCTCAAGGGCTGGAAATACGGGTTCAACTCGCCGTTCAAGGCCGAGGTCTACTTCGTCAGCACCCGGCAGTTCACCGACCTCAAGTGGGGCACGCAGAACCCGATCATCCTGCGTGACCCGGAGTTCGGGATGGTCCGGCTCCGCGCGTTCGGCGGATACGCGGTGCGCGTGATCGAGCCGGTCGCGCTCCTCAAGGAGCTCGCGGGCACCGACCCCCAGTTCCGCACCGAGGAGGTCTCCGAGTACCTCCGGCAGATGATCATCGGCAAGCTCGGCCCGGCCATCGCCGCGGCGAAGGTGCCGATGCTCGACCTGGTCACCCAGCAGGACCGCATCGGCGGCGCGATCGCCAACGCACTCAACCTCGAACTGCACGCCAGCGGCATCGAGATCTCGAAGTTCATCATCGAGAACATCTCGGTCCCGCCCGAGGTCGAGGCCGCGATGGACAAGCGGACGCAGATGGGTGTGGTCGGCGACCTCGACCAGTACACGAAGTTCCAGTCGGCCAACGCGATCGAGGCGGCCGCCTACAACGAGGGCGGTGCGGGCGAAGGGCTGGGCATCGGCCTCGGCATGGCGCTGGGCCAGCGGGCAGCGGGCCAGCAGGGTGCGCCGCAGCAGTACCAGCAGCAACCCCAGCCCCAGCAACCCCAGCCCCAGCAACCCCAGTACCAGCAACAGCCTCAGTATCAGCAGCAGCCGCCGTCCGCGCCGACGCCGCAGATGCCGCCGCCACTGCCGCAGTCCGCGCAGTGGTTCATCGGGGCCAACGGCCAGCAGCTGGGCCCGTTCGACCAGGCTCAGCTCGGGCAACAGATCTCCTCGGGCACGCTCTCCCGGGAGACCCTCGTGTGGAAGTCCGGGATGCCGCAATGGACGCCGGCGTCGCAGGTGCCCGAGATTGCGCCGCTGTTCGGCGCGACCCCGCCGCCGCTGCCGCCGCAGTCCTGAACCGTCCTGAGTCGTCCAGCGGAGGGGAGCCGCCATGACCAACCCGAACTATCCGAACCACGGCCCGATGCCGAGCGGCCCCATGCCCGGCGGACCGATCCCCGGGGGGCCCATGCCCGGCGGCACGACGGGCGGTCCGGTGCTCGGCGGGCCCGCACCCGGTCGCCCCGGCCCGGGTGGACCGTGGCCCAGTGGACCCATGCCCGGTGGACCCATGCCGGGCGGACCTGCGCCCAGCAGTCCTCCACCACCCGGCCCGCCGCCCGGGTTCGACCCGGCCGGCACCGCCGCGACCACCTACCCGTGCGGCGGCTGCGGTGCCCGGCTGGAGTTCGCGCCGGGGTCGACTTCGATGCAGTGCCCGTATTGCGGGTACCGCCAGGAGATCACGGCCGGTGACCGGCAGATCCACGAGATCGCGTTCGCGGATCTGACGAACTTGGCTCGCAAACCGATCGCGACCATCGGCCAGTACGTCTTCAAATGCCAGCGCTGCGGCGCCACCACGGAGACGAACGAAACCGCCAGCCTGTGCCAATTCTGTGGCGCTCCCTTGGTGATCGATACGAACGCGTCCGGGCAGATCGCGCCCGAAGGCGTGCTGCCGTTCCAGTTCGACAAGGGCGCGGTGAGCACGCACCTGAAGAAGTGGACGAATTCGCGCTGGTTCGCACCCAACGCGCTGAAGAAAGTCGGCACGGCCGAGTCCACCAAGAGCACCTACATCCCGCACTGGACTTACGATTCGCAGACGGACACCGTCTACTCAGGACAGCGTGGCGAGTACTACTGGGTCACCGAGTCCTACTACGACAACGGGCAGCGCAAGACCCGCCGGGTGCGCCGCACTCGCTGGTACCCCGCGGGCGGGCGCGTCGACCGGTTCTTCGACGACGTGCTGGTGCCGGGAACCACCCAGCTGCCGCCGAAGGAACTCGACCGGCTCGCCCCGTGGCCGCTGGAGCAGGCCGAGCCGTACCAGCCGCAGTACCTCGCCGGGCATTTCGCGCTGCGCTACGACATCGAGGCCGAAACCGGCTTCGAGGAGGCGAAACGCCGCATGGCGACGGTCATCGAGGACGACTGCCGCCGCGACATCGGCGGCGACGAGCAACGCGTGCAGTCGATGAACACGCAGCACCGCGACGTCACCTTCAAATTGATGCTGCTCCCGGTCTGGGTCGCCACCTACGTGTACGGCGGCAAGAACTGGCGCATCCTCGTCAACGGCCGCACCGGCGAAGTGCAGGGCGAACGCCCCTACAGCAAGGTGAAGATCGCGATCGCGGCGATCATCGCCCTGATCGTCGTCGCCGCGATCGTCTACTTCGTCGCCATCCGTGGCCACAGCACCGGTTCATCACATTCGACGACGAGCCACTCGACGATTCACCACTCGATCAGCCACTCGACGAGCCACCACTCCGTCACACACCATTGAGGTCCGCCCGCAGGACTCCCGGGTCCGGCGGGC
The DNA here is from genome assembly GCA_035551175.1 of Amycolatopsis sp. Lineage (GTDB taxonomy): Bacteria > Actinomycetota > Actinomycetes > Mycobacteriales > Pseudonocardiaceae > Amycolatopsis. The sequence goes on from DASZNR010000103.1 coordinate 82,262, forward strand.
GTCAGGAGTCCGCCGGGCTCACCCGGCCGGGGTCGCGAACATCGGCCCGCACCACCGGCCGCGAGCTCTCCCGCATGAGCTCGCGGCAGGCCCGGCGGTGTCCCTCGCGGCTCGGCCACCGAGCGCGGGGGCTCTACCGCTGGGATGGGCAATCGCGCAGTCGTCCCGTGAGCTGCGCGAGGGGTCCCGTCGTTGCGGCGGAGCGTCAGTCGGCGGGCCATTCGTACGACAGCTCGTACCGATCGCCGGCGAGGACCATGTCGTTCATTTCCACTGGGGTGCCGTCGGTTCCGTAGGCGACACGGGTGACGGTGATGACCGGGACTCCGTCGGCGAGCTGCAGCAATGACGCCTCATCGGGCGTCGGCATGCGCGCACCGACGTGTTCGACGAACGAGCCGAGCGTGTGACCGGCCTCTTCAAGCCGCGCGTAGGTCCCACCACGACCGGTGTCGACTTCTTCGATCGCGGTGCCGCGGGTCAATTTGCGCGAAAGTCTCGACACGGCAAGCTGAATCGCCTCGTCGTCGGCGCACATCACGCGGTCGCGGACGGTAACCTCAGTTCCTACGTCGATCGCGAGCCGGTCCGCCACCCGGGCGTCCGCGGCCTCGAACCTGACCTTCACCGTGGCTGTAGGGGTGAAGCCGCGCGCCGCGGCATCAGCGCGAAACGCTCCGCGGCCGTTTCGTCGCGCGGCACGGGACAACCGACTCGCGGCCATGCGTTTCTGCACGATCCTCGGTGGTCGGACGAAGACCCCGCGACCATGTTCCGAGGTCACCAATCCCTCTGCCCGCAGCATGTTCACCGCTTCGCGAACGGTCGGCCGTGACACTTCGTAGGTCTCAACCAGTTCTCGTTCGCTCGGCAGCTGCTGCCCCGGCGCGTATTCGCCCGCCGCGATCTTCTCGCGGAGGTCACCGGCCACCTGCCGGAACGCAGGGATGCCACTTCGGCGGTTCACCATGCCGGCATTCTAGTCATCAACTCATCTTGACCAGTAGACCCTCCGTATGCGACCGTGTGCTCTCAACTCATCCTGACAAGTTGGTGGTTGCCATGGATGCGCAAGAAGCGCTGTCGGCTCAAGTGGAGATGGCCAGAGCCCGGCTCGAGGAAGTCCGTGAAGCGCGCGGCTGGACGCTCTCGAACATCCAGCAGATGACCGGTCTGCCCGGCCGCGTCACGGCGGCACGCTGGTGGTTTCGCGCTCCCCACTCCAAGGGTCTGCGGCGGCTCGCCGGGTACGCCCACGAACTCGGTTACGCCATTCGCCTGCTGATCGTGAAGGACGATCCCGCCGAACGCCCGCTGCCGTGGCGCGAGCGCATGCCGCACGCGGAGTACACCACGCCGGACCCGGACGCCGACGCGATGGCGGAACCCCGGCGCCTGCAAGACAAACTGCGCCGCGCTCGCGTGGCCGCAGGCCGTTCGCGCGCCGACGTCGCCGAAGCGCTCGGCACCAGCCCCATCCACGTCTGGTGCCTCGAGTACAGCCCGACGGCGCACGACTCGGCGCTGTGTGATTTCCTGACGTACGCCCGTTTTCTGGGCTACACCATCCGTCTCGACCTGGCGCCCGACGAGGAAAAGGGCTCTGCCCCAGCGGAATCCGGTGAAGAAAAACTGTCGCTGACCGCGCGTTGAGCCGAGCGAATGGAACATCTTGCGGCGAGCGTGCTGAACCGGACGCATCGGGCGCCGACTTCCCTGCACGGTCAGCGTTCACTCCCCGCCCCCAACGGGAATACGACTCAGCGAGGCGTACTCAGGCGTACCTGAAGAGCTGCTACGAAAACCGCGCCAGCCGAAAACCGATCACCCGACCGGCACCGTCGTCGCCTGGAGCGTCGCAGGCACTGAGTTCCACGGCGCCCCAGCTTCAGTCGTTCGCACCCGCCCAGCCCAAATCTACGTCCAGCAAAGGGAGAAGCCACCTTGCGGACGTTCCCGCAAGGTGGCTTTCCCGAGCCCCGGCTAGAACTTATTCGTAGATTTCGCCCTTGGCCGCCTTCGCGACCAGTGACTCCGGCGGCAGGAAGTGGTCGCCGTAGCGCGCCGCGAGTTCGCGGGAGCGGTCGACGAAGCCCTGGAGTCCGCCCTTGTACTGGTTGATGTACTGGATCACGCCACCGGTCCACGCGGGGAATCCGATACCGAAGATCGAGCCGATGTTGGCGTCGGCGATCGAGGTGAGCACGCCTTCGTCGAAGCACTTCACCGTTTCGAGCGCCTCGGCGAAGAGCATGCGCTCCTTGAGGTCCTCGAAGGGCACGTCGCCGGTGCCGGACTTGAAGGCGTCGCGCAGACCGGGCCACAGGCCGGTGCGCTTGCCGTTCTCGTCGTACTCGTAGAAACCGGCGCCGGTGCTGCGGCCCTTGCGGTCGTACTCGTCGAGCATGCGGTCGATGACGGCCTCGGACGCGTGCGGCGTCCAGGTGCCGCCCGCCGCCTCGACGGCCGCCTTGGTCTCGAGACGGATCTTGCGCGGCAGCGTGAGCGTGAGCTCGTCCATCAGCTGCAGCGGCGGCGCCGGATAACCGGCCTGTGAACCCGCCTGCTCGATCGACGCCGGCTCGACACCCTCACCCAGCGCGGCGACGGCCTCGTTGATGAACGTGCCGATCACGCGCGAGGTGAAGAAGCCGCGGCTGTCATTGACGACGATCGGGGTCTTCTTGATCTGCAGGGTGTAGTCGAAAACCTTCGCCAGCGTCGCGGGCGACGTCTTCTCCCCGCAGATGATCTCGACCAGCGGCATCTTGTCCACCGGCGAGAAGAAGTGGATCCCGATGAAGTCTTCCTGCCGCTTCACGCCCTCGGCGAGCGTGGTGATCGGCAGGGTCGAGGTGTTGGAGCCGAGTACCGCGTCGGAATTCACGACGGATTCGATCTCGCCGAACACCTTGTGCTTCAGCTCGACGCTTTCGAACACGGCCTCGATCACGAAGTCGACGCCCGCGAAGTCGGCCGCGTCACCGGTCGGCTTGATGCGAGCCAGCAGCTCGTCGGAGCGCTCCTTCGTGGTCTTGCCCCGGGAGAGTGCCTTCTCCTCGAGCTTGACCGCGTAACCCTTGCCCTTCTCGGCCGCCTCGAGCGAGACGTCCTTGAGGACCACGTCGATACCGGCCTTCGCCGACACGTACGCAATCGCGGCGCCCATCATCCCGGCGCCGAGCACGCCCACCTTGCGGGCGGTGTACTTCTCGAAGCCGTCGGGCCGCGAACCACCCGAGTTGATCGTCTGCAGATCGAAGAAGAACGCCTTCGTCATGTTCTTCGAGACCTGCCCGGTGGCGAGGCTCACGAAGTAGCGCGACTCGATCTGCTGCGCCGTGTCGAAGTCGACCATGGCGCCCTCGACGGCCGCGGCCAGTATCGCGCGCGGCGCGGGCATCGGTGCACCCTTGAGCTGCTTGCGCAGGTTCGCCGGGAACGCCGGCAGGTTCGCCGCGAAGCTCGGGTTCGACGGGGTGCCGCCCGGGATCTTGTAGCCCTTGACGTCCCACGGCTGCACACCACCCTCGGGGTTCGCCTTGATCCACGCCTTCGCGGCGGGCACGAGCTCCTCGACGGTGTCCACGACCTCGTGGACCAGGCCCAGCTCCAGCGCCTTGCGCGGCTTGTGGCGCGTGCCTTGCAGCAGCACGTTCAGCAAGGCGTTCTGGATGCCCAGCAGCCGCACGGTGCGCACGACGCCGCCACCACCGGGCAGCAGGCCCAGCGTGACCTCGGGCAGGCCGATCTGGCTGCCCTTCGCGTCGGCCGCGATGCGGTGGTGCGTCGCCAGCGCGATTTCGAGGCCACCGCCCAAAGCAGCGCCGTTGATCGCCGCGACCACCGGCTTGCCCAGCTGCTCCAGGCGTCGCATCTGGCTCTTCATCAGCGCGCTGGACTCGCCGAACGCGGCGGCGTGCTCCGGCTTCGCCTGGATGAGGTCACGCAGGTCGCCGCCGGCGAAGAACGTCTTCTTGGCCGAGGTGATCACGACGCCCGTGAGGTCGTCCTTCTCAGCCTCCAGGCGGTCGACAATCACCCCGAGCGACTCGCGGAAGTCCGCGTTCATGGTGTTGGCGGACTGGTTCGGGTCGTCGAGGGTGAGGGTGACGATCCCGTCGGCGTCCTTGTCCCACCGGATGGTCTTGCTTTCAGCCATGTGTTCTTCCCTCACACCCGCTCGATGATGGTCGCGACGCCCATGCCGCCGCCGATGCACAGGGTCACCAGAGCGCGGCGCGCCTGGCGTCGTTCCAGCTCGTCGACCACGGTGCCGACCAGCATCGCGCCGGTGGCGCCGAGCGGGTGGCCCATGGCGATCGCACCGCCGTTGACGTTGACCTTCTCCTCGGGCAGGTGCAGGTCCTTCATCCACTTGAGGACGACGGACGCGAACGCCTCGTTGAGCTCCCACAGGTCGATGTCGTCCGGGGTCAGGCCCGCTGTCTTCAGCACCTTCTGGGTCGCGGGCGTCGGGCCTGTCAGCATGATCGTGGGCTCGGAGCCGATGGCCGCCGTCGCGACGATGCGGGCCCGCGGCGTGAGTCCGAACGTCTTGCCGACCTCTTCGCTACCGACGAGCACGATCGCCGCGCCGTCGACGATGCCCGAGGAGTTGCCACCGGTGTGGACGTGGTCGATCTTCTCGACGTGGTGGTACTTCTGCAGCGCGACGGCGTCGAAGCCGCCCATCTCGCCGATCGCGGTGAACGCCGGCTTGAGCTTGGCCAGACCCTCGACGGTGGAGCCGGGGCGACGGTGCTCGTCGTGGTCGAGGATCGTGACGCCGTTGATGTCCTTCACCGGCACCACGGACTTAGCGAAGTAACCGCCGGCCCACGCCGCCTCGGCCTTCTCCTGCGAGCGCACCGCGAAGCGGTCGACGTCCTCCCGGCTGAAGCCCTCCATCGTCGCGATCAGGTCGGCGCCGATGCCCTGCGGCACGATGTACTGGTCGTACGCCGTGGCCGGGTCCATGAACAGCGCGCCGCCGTCGGAACCCATCGGCACGCGCGACATGGACTCCACGCCGCCGGCGATGATCAGCTGGTCCCAGCCCGAGCGCACCTTCTGGGCCGCCATGTTGGTGGCTTCCAGGCCCGACGCGCAGAAGCGGTTGAGCTGCACGCCCGCGACCGTCTCAGGCAGGCCCGACACGAGTGCGGCCGTGCGCGCGATGTCGGCGCCCTGCTCGCCCACCGGGGACACGACGCCGAGCACGATGTCGTCGATCGCCTGCGGGTCGAGGTTCGGGTGGCGGACCTTGAGCTCTTCGATCAGCCCGACCACCAGGTCGAGCGGCTTGGTGCCGTGGAGGGCACCGCCCTTGTTCTTTCCCCGAGGCGTGCGCATCGCCTCGTAGATGTAGGCCTCGCTACTCACTGAACACTCCTCCGCGTAGCGCGTGGTTGGACACTTCGGTGTATCTCGCCGTCGATGCTACGTCCGTACGACGCTAATCGCCATTAACATAAGCCCTGCGAACCCAATGGTGTCAATGGTTTGCCTGTGTTCTTCGACGCGCTATGGTCGATTCACCATGAAGACTCCGGATCGCCCCACCCGACCACGCGACCGCAAGGCCCAGCTCGCCGCGGTCGCCGCGGAGCTCTTCCGCGCCCGCGGCTTCCACGGGGTCGGCGTCATCGACATCGCGGCCGCGGCCGGCGTCACCGGACCGGCGCTGTATCGGCACTTCGCCGACAAGCAGGCGATCCTCGCGTACGTGGTGCTGGCCGGTATCGACGACATGGAGGCGGTGACCGCCGCCGCGCTGTCCGGCGCCCCCGACCAGCTCGATGCCCTGCTCACGGGCCTCGCGACCCAGGCGGTCGAGCGGCGCGAGATCGCGGCACTGTGGCGCTGGGAGGGCGCCCACCTGGCGCGCGACGAGCGCCGCGAGATCCGCCGCCGCTCGGGCGCCGTGCTCGACGCGTGGACGAAAGCATTGCTGACATCACGGCCGTCACTGGCCGCCGACGACGCGGAATTCCTGTGCTGGGGCGCGCTCTCGGTGTTCGGGAGCGTCGCGGTGCACCACACCACCGTCGCGCGGCGCCGGTTCGTGCCACTGCTCGCCGAGCTGGCCCACGCTGTGCTCAACACCACACTGCCGCCGGCCGCACCGGTCGCGGAGGTCCCCGACGGCCTCGGCACACCGTCGCGCCGCGAACAGATCCTCTCCGCCGCCACCACCCTGTTCGCCGACCGCGGCTTCCACGCGGTCAGCATGGAAGACATCGGCGCCGCGGCGGGGATCGCCGGCCCAAGTGTCTACCGCCACTTCCCCAGCAAGGCGGCCCTCATGGCCGCCATCGGACACCGCGCCGCCGACCGCCTCGCCCTCGCCGCCGAACAGGCCCTGCGCGCCCCCGACGAAGTCGCCGCGCTGCGTCGGTTGTCGGCTTCGTACGTGCGGACTTTGCTGCACACGCCGGAACTGCTGGTGTCCTTCACGGCCGACCGGGTCACCATGCCGGACCGCGAAAAGGCCGACCTGCTCCGGGTGCAGCGCGACTACGTGGCTCAATGGGTGACACTGCTGTGCGCCATTTTTCCCGCACTTCCACCGCGCGAAGCCAAAATCCGCGTCCATGCGGCGTTGACGATCGCCAACGACCTGGCCCGCACACGGCGGGTCAACGGTCGTCCGGCTTTGGAGGCGGAGCTGACGGCGTTGATGCGGGCCGTGCTGGAGTGTGAAGTGCGGCAGTCGTAGCCGGGCGTCCCCGCCCTCGCCGTGGGCACTGCTTGAAGCACGGCTCGGCCACTCCGTACTCGGGCTGGTCCACCCGGCCCGTCATGGGTGAGGTGACTGGCGATCTCCGCTGTGGCGCGTTAACCTACTCGTCAGTAGGTAACGCGAGGGAGACGCCACATGGCTGCGCCAAGGAAACGAGACGCGATGGGTTTCGGCCTGGCCGCGCTCACCCGGTTGGCCGGGAGCAGCGTGATCGACAAGGCCGGGCTGCGCGGGCCCGTGCAGAACCTGGTCAAGGCGAGCACGCGCAACGGGTTCCGAGCGGCGGGCGCGGCCACGCGTTCGTTCAGGTCCGCACAGCGGCTGGGGAAGCCGGCCCGGCTGGCGCCGGCAGGCGACACGGGGCTGTTCGACGTCACCCCCACCGAGGAACAGCAGCTCATCGCCGAGACGGTGGCCGAGTTCGCCGCCGAGCAGCTGCGACCCGCCGCGGCAGACGCCGACGCCAAGCTGGCCGCGCCGGAAGGCCTGCTGACGCGGGCCGCGGAGCTCGGGATCAGCCTCGTCGGCATCCCGGAGGAGCTCGGCGGGGCGGGCACGGAGCGTTCAGTGGTCACCAACGCGCTCGTCGCCGAAGCCCTCGCCCACGGCGACCTGGGGCTGGCCGTCGCGGTCATCGCGCCCTCGGCGGTGAGCACGGCGCTCGTGGCGTGGGGCGACGAGCAGCAGCAGGCGGACTACGTACCGGCGTTCACCGGCGAGCAGGTTCCGGCCGCCGCGCTGGCGCTGGTGGAGCGCTCGCCGCTGGCAGATCCGTTCAAGCCGGCGACCACAGCCAAGCGCACGCCGAAGGGTTACCAGCTCGACGGCGTGAAGTCGCTGGTGCCGCGCGCGGCGCAGGCCGAGCTGTTCATCGTCTCGGCGGATCTCGAAGGCCGCGGTCCGGCATTGTTCCTGGTGGAGTCGTCCTCGGCGGGGATGACGGTCGAAGCCGAGCCCGCGATGGGCCTGCGCGGCTCCGCGACCGGCACGGTTCACCTGGAGAAGGTTGCGCTGCCCGCGGGCGCGCTGCTCGGCGGTGGCCGGGCCGAGGTGTTCACCGAGGTCGTGCGTCTCTCGCGGCTCGGCTGGGCCGCGCTTGCCGCGGGAACGGCGAAAGCCGTGCTCGACTACGTGGTGCCCTACGTGAACGAGCGCACGGCGTTCGGCGAGCCGATCAGTCACCGGCAGGCGGTGGCGTTCTCCGTGGCCGACATCGCGATCGAGCTCGAAGGCCTGCGCCTGGTCATGTTGCGCGCGGCCGCGCGGGCCGAACAGGGCAAGGCGTACGCACGCGAGGTCGCGCTGGCGCGCAAGCTCGCCGTGGACAAGGGCATGCAGATCGGCAACGCGGGAGTTCAGCTGCTGGGCGGGCACGGCTTCGTCAAGGAGCACCCGGTGGAGCGCTGGTACCGCGACCTGCGGGCGGTCGGCGTGATGGAAGGCGCCGTCCTCCTCTAGGACTCATGAGTGGCGCGGCCGGTGAGAACCGGCCTCGCCACTCACGAGCTTTCGCACGAAAGGCGAGTGATGATCAACCTCGAGGTCCCGAAGAAGGCCGGCGCGCTGATCAACCAGGCGTACCAGGCCGCGGCCGAAGTGTTTCGGCCGATTTCGCGCAAGTACGACCGCGCCGAACACACGTATCCGTCCGAATTGGACATGTTCGCCGCGCTGCTGGACGGGCTCAACTCCTCCGGCGAAGGGGGTGCGGGCGCGGCCGGTGTACGACGCTCACGCGACTCCGGCTCCGACGGCAACCGCAACGGTGCCAACCTCAACGTCGTGCTCGGCACGATCGAAATGTGCTGGGGCGACGTCGGCCTGCTGCTTTCCATGCCACGCCAGGGTTTGGGCAACGCCGCCATCAGCTCGGTGGCGACCGACGAGCAACTCGAGCGCTTCAAGGGCTTGTGGGCGGCCATGGCCATCACCGAGCCCGGCTGTGGGTCCGACTCCGCCGCCATCACGACCACCGCGGTCCTCGACGGCGACGACTACGTGCTCAACGGCGAAAAGATCTTCGTGACCTCCGGCCAGCGCGCCGACGCCGTGGTCGTCTGGGCCACTTTGGACCGAGCCAAAGGGCGCGCGGCGATCAAGTCCTTCGTGGTCGAAAAAGGCACGCCAGGCTTCGAGGTCGTGCGCGTGGAGCACAAGCTGGGCATCCGCGCGTCCGACACAGCCGTGCTGCGCTTCGAAAACTGCCGCGTCCCCCGCGAAAACCTCCTGGGCACGCCGGACATCGACACGGCCAAGGGCTTCGCCGGCGTCATGCAGACCTTCGACAACACCCGTCCTCTGGTGGCCGCCATGGCCGTCGGCCTCGCCCGCGCCGCGCTCGACGAAACCCGTAGTCTGCTCGCTTCCGCCGGCGTGGTGATCGACTACGACCGCCCCGCTCACCTCCAGCCAGCCGCCGCGGCCACCTTCCTCCAGCTCGAAGCCGACTACGAATCCGCTTACCTGCTCACCCTCGAATCCGCCTGGATGGCAGACAATCGCAAACCCAACTCCCTGCAAGCCTCCATGGCGAAAGCCAAGGCCGGGCGCACGGTCGTCGACGTGACCCTCAAGTGCGTGGAACTCGCCGGCGCGTATGGCTACACGGAGAAGTCGCTACTGGAGAAGTGGGCGCGCGACGCGAAGATCCTGGACATCTTCGAGGGGACGCAGCAGATCCAGCAGCTCATCGTGGCCCGCCGCGTACTCGGGAAGACGTCGACCCAGCTGAAGTAGCCGGATGTGGTGATCTTTTTCCAGCTCGCCGCGCATCCAGATGCCAAGGTACGGAATATCGGATTGATCTCCCGTATACCCGATTTCTGGCCCGGTGCCCTATTCTCCCCCGCATGAGCATTCCTGGGGTGTACGGCCAGCCGAGAGGGCTGAAGCAGGCGCGGATCGTCATGTGGGTCCAGGTCGTCTTCAGCGTGCTGGGGTCGATCTTCCTGCTGGTGCTGGCCGGGGCCGCGAGTTCGGCCGACGACGCTTCGGGCGTCGGCGGGTTGCTCGTGGTGGCCGGGGTGGTCAACGTCGTGCTGGCGGTGGCACTGGGCGTGTGTGCGGCGCAGCTGGCGTCGGGGCGGCCGTGGGCGTGGGTGACGGCGATCGTCGTCGAGGCGGTCATCATGATCAACGCCCTGGTCTCTTTGATCACCGCCGGGGCCACCGGGGTGCTGCCGATGGTGCTCGCCGCGGCCGCGCTGGGCGGGCTGCTGTCCAAGGAGATGCGCGCGTGGGCGGCCGCGAACCGGGCCGGCCGCGCCGATCCGGGCCGGGCAACGGCCTGAGCGTCAGGTGCGGTCGTCGAGGAATTCGTCGAGGTAGTGCCAGGTGGTCCCGCGGGCACGGCGGCCGGTGAGGACGCCGAGGTGGCCGCCGGGGGCGGTGTGGAAGCGGACTTCCGGCGCGTTCTCCAGCAGCCGCACCACGCGTTCCACCGACGGCTGGGGCGCGATGGTGTCGTTCTGGCCCGCGACGACCAGCACCGGGACCTTCACGTCGGCCAGGCTGATCTTGCGGCCGCCGAGGTCGACGGTGCCCTCGGCGAGGTCGTTGGTGCGGAAGAGGCGGTGGTAGAGCTGGCCGAACGTGCGCCCCGGGTAGGCGTACATGTTGTCCATGAAGTGGTCGACGGCCTCGATCTGCGCGAGGTAGTCGCGGTCGTCGAGGTGGGAGAGGATCGCGACGGGTTTCGTGATTTCCTTGCTGATACCCGTCGCGCGGAACACGCGGCTGACCAAATAGGACGGAGCACCGCCGAACGCGCGGTAGACGGGCGTGAGCAGGTGGCCGCCGGTGAGGTCCACGAGCGGGCGGAACGGCGCGACGATCGGGATCGCCGTGAAGTCCACCGGCGACGCGACAGCCGTGATGGACTCGATCGGCAGGCCCGGCTGGTCGGCGTTCACGAGCAGCGCGAAGATTCCGCCCAGCGACCACGACACGAGGTGCACCCCCTCGCCGCCGGCGTCCTCGCTCACCTTCCGGATCGCGCGTGGCAGCACCTCGTCGATCCAGTGCTCGATGCCGAGGCGGCGGTCGGAGAACGCGACGTTGCCGTAGTCCACGAGGTAGGTGTTGCGCTTGGCGTCCACGAGGTGCTCGATGAGGCTGCAGCCGCGACGCAGGTCGAAGCACAACGCGGGCGCCGCGAGCGGCGGCACCAGCAGGATCGGCGGCCCGGACACGGGCGCGCCGCCGTGGGTCATGCGGTACAGCGAGCGGTTGGGCCCCTGGTCGATGAGCACGCGGGGCATCGGGCGCAGGTCGGCGACGCCGCCGTGGAACACCTTGCCCACCACGTTCGACGCCGCGGCCGCCAGTCGAGCCGTGGGTGAAACCATGCGCGCCTCCCGGAGCTAGAACCTCTCGGTGGCAATCTTGCCCGCGCGCGCAGGCGGCATCAACACCGCACCCGCGCAAGCACCCCGCAAGCACGTCCAATCTGGACGGTGCCTACTCGGCCGTCGGCACGAGCCCCGTGCGCACCACCGCCGGCATCACGCACGAGCCCACCCGCGCCCCGCAGCTGCAGGTGCACCGCCGCCGAGAGCCCGACCACGGCGTGCCCGGGCATTTCCCGACCAGGTCGATCTCCGTCCCGAATACTACTGGCGTTGCGTCAATGCGGGTCTCCGGCAGCCTCTCGAGACACCCGCCGTTCGAGAACCTGCCCCAACCAGCCGTCGAGGTCGAAGCGGGCCGTCGGATGAAACCCCTGACGCTCGTAGTACCGCACCAGCCCGCCGTCGCCCCCGGCCCAGCAGTCGACGCGCACCAGCCCGATGCCCCTCCGGCGGGCCTCTGCCAGCACGTACTCCAGCAGCCGCGCGCCGGCCCCTCGTCGCGACGCAATCAGCAACCCCACGTACAGCTCCGCCTCCCCGGCCGGCGGCACGTAAGGCGGGCAGCTCTCCCGGAAGATCACCGCGCCCGCGGGCTCGCCGTCGACCTCGGCGATACGCAATCCGGGCTCGCCGGTCATGTCCGCGACGCGCGACGCGCGGTGCGGGATCGCGCTCCACGGCCGATCACCCCACTGCCCGGCGCTGCCGCGCGCGACCAGCCACTGCACGGCCTGATCGAAGAACCGCAGCAAAGTGGCCGCGTCGTCCGGGCGTCCTGGCCGGATGGCGAATATGCCCATGGGGTTGGTTGTACCGCCGTCGGCGCTGCCGGGCCAGCGGAACGGGCGGCGCGGTGGGCACGACTCGTGAGTGTTCCGGCCGGTTCTAGGCGGCCGGAACACTCACGAGTCAGCTCGCGATGCCCAGGTGGCGCGCGATCAGCATGCGCTGGACCTCGCTCGTGCCCTCGCCGATCTCCAGGATCTTGGCGTCACGGTAGAACCGGCCGACGGGGAATTCGTTCATGAAGCCGTAGCCGCCGAAGATCTGGGTGGCGTCGCGGGCATTGTCCATGGCCGCGTCGGAGGCCACGAGCTTCGCGATGGAAGCCTCCTTCTTGAACGGTTCGCCTCGCAGCATCTTCGACGCCGCCTGGTAGTAGGCGAGCCGCGCGGTGTGGGCGCGCGTCTCCATGTCGGCGATCTTGAACTGGATCGCCTGGTATTCCCCGATACGGTGGCCGAAAGCCACACGGTCCTTCGCGTATTTGAGACATTCGTCGACGCAGCCCTGCGCCAGCCCCACACTCACCGCGGCGATCGCGACGCGACCTTCGTCCAGAATGGACAGAAACTGCGCGTAACCGCGACCGCGGGTGCCGACCAGGTTCGATGCCGGTACGCGGACGTCAGAGAAGGACAGCTCGTGCGTGTCGGAGCAGTTCCAGCCCACCTTGGAATACTTGGGCGCCACGGCGAACCCCCGTGTGCCCGACGGCACGATGATGGCCGAGATCTCCTTGCGGCCGTTTTCCATCACGTCGGTCACGGCGGTGACCGTGACCAGGCGCGTGATGTCCGTGCCGGAGTTGGTGATGAACGCCTTGCTGCCGTTGATGACCCACTCGTCGCCGTCGAGCTTGGCGCGGGTGCGGGTCGCCCCGGCGTCGGAGCCTCCGCCGGGCTCGGTCAGGCCGAAGCCGCCGAGGCCCTCGGCGGTGCACAGCGTGGGCAGCCAGGTCTCCTTCTGCTCCCGCGTGCCGAAGCGGTAGATCGGCATGGCGCCAAGGGAGACTCCGGCCTCGAGCGTGATCGCGACCGACGAGTCCACCCGCGCCAGTTCCTCCAGGGCGAGGCACAGCGCGAAGTAGTCACCACCCATGCCGCCGAACTCCTCGGGGAACGGCAACCCGAACAGGCCCATCTCGCCCATCTTCGCCACGAGTGCGTAGGGGAACTCCTCCCGTTCATACAGCGGCCCGATCACGGGCGCGACCTCGTTGTGCGCGAAGTCCTCGACCGTCTTGCGGAGCGCCTCGTACTCTTCGTCCAGGCGAAAGTCGATCATCGGTCCTCCTCTTGCGTGCTCACGACGGCCAGCGTCTCGTCGAGCGCCACCTGCCGCCCGGCCCGGGCCGAAAGCTCGCTCACCACGCCGTCGATCGGCGCGGTCACGGTGTGTTCCATCTTCATCGCCTCCACGACCAGCAATGGCGTGCCGGCCGCGACGACGTCGCCCTCGGCGACCTTCACCACGAGCACGGTGCCGGGCATCGGGCTCTTCACCGGACCCGCGCCCGCGACTTCCCCGCGGTGCGCGAGCACGATCTCCTGGTCGGCAAACGCGAAACCGTGGCCCTCGCGGGCGAGCCACACCGTCCGATCAGGACCGGAGGCCCGCCGGTACCGCTCGATCCCGTTGGCCCGCCGGACTTCCAGCACGTCTCCGGTCCGCAGCGCCGACACGGCCACCGGATCGCCGTCGGCCACCTGAACCGTCGCCGCCGCGGGCGTCCCGGACACTCGGACGGCCGCCTGCTCCTCACCGGCGCGCAGCCGGAACGTCACGCCGCCGCCACCGCCCATCCGCCAACCGCTCGGCACGTCCCACGGATCCACAATGGACCCCTTGGGCTGCAACGAAATCAGCCGGTCCAGCGCCGCCGCCGCGAAAAGCGCCGTCGGCACCTCCGAGGACACCAGCTCGGCCACGCGCCGGTCCACGAGCTCCGTGTCGAGCCGGCCCGCGCGCACGGCCTCTTCGGCGAGCAGGTTGCGCAGGAACGCCACGTTGGTGCCCAGCCCGAGCACCGCAGTATCGCCGAGAGCCCGGTCCAGCCTGCGCAGCGCGGACTCACGGTCCGGGCCGTACGCGATCACCTTGGCCAGCATCGGGTCGTAGTTCGAGCCGACGACCGCGCCTTCGCTCAGCCACGAGTCCACGCGCACACCCTCACCCGACGGTTCGTGCACCGCGAGCACCGTGCCGCCGGTCGGGATGAAGCCACGCGCCGGGTCCTCGGCGTACACGCGCGCCTCGATGGCGTGCCCGTCGAGGCGAACGTCCTCCTGCCGCAACGACAACGGCTCGCCGGCGGCGATCCGCACCTGCCACGCCACGAGGTCGAGTCCGGTCACGAGTTCCGTGACGGGATGCTCCACCTGAAGCCGCGTGTTCATCTCCATGAAGAAGAACTCGTCGGGGTCGTGAGCGGACATGATGAACTCGACCGTGCCGGCCCCGACGTAGCCAACGGAGCGTGCCGCTTCCACCGCCGCCGAGCCCATCTTCTGCCGCGTCGCCTCGTCGAGCAGCACCGACGGCGCTTCCTCGATGATCTTCTGGTGCCGCCGCTGCAGGCTGCACTCGCGTTCGCCGAGGTGCAGCACCGTCCCGTGGGCGTCGGCGAGCACCTGGATCTCGATGTGGCGCGGGGTGGTGACGAACCGTTCCAGCAGCAACGTGTCGTCGCCGAAGGAGCTCTTCGCCTCGCGCCGCGCGGATTCGACGGCCGAGCCGAGCTCGTCCTCCGAGTGCACGAGCCGCATGCCTTTGCCCCCACCACCCGCGGAAGGCTTGAGCAGCAACGGATAACCCACGCGCGCGGCGGCCGCCGCGAACCCGCCTTCGGGGAGGTCCACATCGGACGATCCGGGCACCACCGGCACTCCGGCCGCGGAAACCGTGGCCTTGGCTCGGATCTTGTCGCCCATCTTCTCGATCGCGCCGGGCGGCGGGCCGATGAACACCAGCCCCGCGTCTTCACACGCCTTGGCGAACGCCGCGTTCTCCGCTAGGAAACCGTAGCCCGGGTGCACGGCCTCCGCGCCCGTTTCCCGCGCCGCCGCGAGGATCGCCGGTATCGACAAATAGCTTTTCGCCGCTTCGGCCGGGCCGAGCCGCACGGCCGTGTCGGCCTCGCGCACGTGCCGCGCGCCGGCGTCCGCGTCGCTGTACACCGCGACCGACCGGATGCCGAGCTCGCGCAGCGAACGGATCACGCGAACCGCGATCTCGCCGCGGTTGGCGACCAGAACGGTGTCGAAAGTAGACATGCCACTCACATCCGGAAGACGCCGTAGTTGACCTCGGGCAGGGGCGCGTTGGCCGCGACCGAGAGCGCGAGCCCGAGCACCGTCCGGGTGTCCGCCGGGTCGATCACGCCGTCGTCCCACAGCCGCGCAGTGGAGTAGTACGGGCTGCCCTGGTGCTCGTACTGCTCGCGGATCGGGTCCTTGAACGCCTCTTCGTCCTCAATGGACCATTCGCCGCCGCGCCCCTCGATGGCGTCGCGGCGGACGGTCGAGAGCACCGACGCCGCCTGCTCACCGCCCATCACGGAAATCCGCGCGTTGGGCCACATCCACAGGAACCGCGGCGAATACGCCCGGCCGCACATCGAGTAGTTGCCCGCGCCGAACGAGCCGCCGATGATCACGGTCAACTTCGGCACCCGCGCACACGCGACAGCCGTGACCATCTTCGCGCCGTGCTTCGCGATGCCGCCGGATTCATAGGCCTTGCCGACCATGAACCCCGTGATGTTCTGCAGGAACACCAGCGGGATCGAGCGGCGGTCGCACAGTTCGATGAAGTGCGCGCCTTTCATGGCCGATTCGGAGAACAGCACGCCGTTGTTCGCGATGATGCCGACCGGGTGGCCGTGGATCCGGGCGAACCCGGTGACCAGCGTCGACCCGTACTCCTTCTTGAACTCGCCGAACCGGCTGCCGTCGACGATCCGCGCGATCACTTCGCGCACGTCGTAAGGCACGCGCGGGTCGGTCGGCACGACGCCGTACAGCTCGGCCGGGTCGACCGCCGGCTCCTCGGTCGGCAGGACGTCCCACGGACGCGGGGTCCGCGGGCCGAGCGTCGAGACGATCTGCCGGACGATCCGCAGCGCGTGGGCGTCGTCGTCGGCCAGGTGGTCGGTGACGCCGGACTGGCGCGAGTGGACGTCGCCGCCGCCGAGCTCTTCGGCCGTGACGATCTCGCCGGTCGCGGCCTTCACCAGCGGTGGGCCGCCGAGGAAGATCGTGCCCTGGTTCCGGACGATCACGGCTTCGTCGCTCATCGCCGGGACGTACGCGCCGCCGGCGGTGCAGGACCCGAGCACCGCGGCGATCTGCGGGATGCCGCGCGCGGACATCGTCGCCTGGTTGTAGAAGATCCGGCCGAAGTGTTCACGATCCGGGAAGACCTCGTCCTGCCTGGGCAGGAACGCGCCACCGGAGTCCACCAGGTAGACGCACGGCAGGTTGTTGTGCAGCGCGACCTCCTGGGCGCGCAGGTGCTTCTTCACCGTCATCGGGTAGTACGTGCCGCCCTTGACGGTGGCGTCGTTGGCGACGACCACGCACTCGCGGCCGGACACCCGCCCGATCCCGGTGATGATTCCGGCGGACGGCGCCTCGTCGTCGTACAACCCGTTGGCCGCGAGCGGCGAGAGCTCCAGGAACGGCGAGCCCGGGTCGAGCAGTGTGTCGACGCGGTCGCGCGGCAGCAGCTTGCCGCGCGCGACGTGGCGCTCGCGCGAGTTCTCGGGCCCGCCGCGGCGGGCGGCGTCCAGACGCTTGCGCAGGTCCTCCACGAGCTCACCGTGCGAGGTGACGCTTCGGGTGAACGTCTCGCTCCGCGGGTCGGCGGAGCTGTTCAGTACCGGCGTGTCCATGACTCCCCGTCGAGACGTTGCTGATTCAGGCCATTGCCAGGTGTTAGTGGTCGTTAACTCATCTTCGAATGTTAGCGACCGCTAACGTCACTGTCCAGCCGAGCCTGACCCGTACCGATGTGGTCTTCGGCGCATCCGGGCGGCCGGAAAGGGGTTCGATCCGTGGGACGAAGCTCAGCCGGTGACGGCGTCGGAAATCCAGTCGGCGACCGGAAGATCCCGTTCGAGGCACTCCACGGAGAGCCGGATCGTCCAGCGCAGTGCCTGGAGCACGAGACTGTCGACCTCGCCGGGTGCGGCGTTCGCCAGCGCGATCTCCACCTGCTCGCGCGCGGCGGCGGTGTTGCCGTGAACCTCGGCCAGCAACGTGCGCACGGCGGTGCGCACGGGCGGGTCGGCCTGGTCGATGGAGACCTCTTCGCCGTCTTCGTCGAACACCTGGACCTTGACGGGGGCCGTACCGCCGTCACCGAGCGTGGACACCATCGCGCTGCACTCGCCGAACAGCAGGAGCATCAACGCCTTGGTCTCTTCGGAGCGCTCCTGCGGCTGGTCACCCGACGGTGTGAGCTCGTCGAGCGCCTCGGCGTCGTCGCCGAGGCTGATGGCGACGAGGGCGCGCTGCGCCTTCTCCACGAGCCGCTGCTCGTCCTCGCTCCGGTCCGGGTTCACGTGCCCATCAAACACCAGCACTGGCATCCGTGGGGATACCCCGAATCCGGGGGATCAGCCCACCGCGGAAAGTGCGCCGAGAGCGAGCCGGCAGAGCAGATCGGACAGCTCGGCGTCACCGAGATGGCGGTTGTACGGCGTGGAGTTGATCAAGCCGAACACGGCGTGTGCTGCGGACCGCGCTTCGCGTTCTTCGAGGCCCGGGATCGCTTCGCGGATCGCCCGCACCCACACCTCGACGTACTGGCGCTGGAGCGCGCGCACCTGCTTGCGATCACTGTCGGTGAGGTTCGCGAGGTTGCGCTCCTGCACGGTGATCAGCGCCGGGTGATCGAGCGCGAAGCCGACGTGGAAGCGCACGAGTGCTTCGAGAAGTTCCGGCGGTGTGCCGCCGCGGGCGGCGCGTTGGGTGCCGCCTTCGAGCAGGAAATGGCTGATCGAGTTCAGCATCTCGCCGAGGATCGCGTCCTTGCTCCGAAAGTGGCGATACAGCGCCGGGCCGGAGATGCCGACCGCCGCGCCGATGTCGTCGATGCCGACGCCGTGGAAGCCGTGGTGGGCGAACAGCTCGGCGGCGGCGGCCATGATCTGTTCACGCCTGTTCGCCTTCTCGCCGTTCACGAGTGGGGTGGGGTTCGCCGGCATCCGCTCATAGTAAGGCGAGGGGTTAGCGAGCGCTAACTTCCGTCCTACTTCCTGCTTGGGCCAAGTGGAGGCACCTCGGCTTTCCGGTGTCCCGTCGGGAATCCACCTGGTATTGGTTCTTCTCGTCGAGCCGTCACGACAGGAGTGACCCATGAGCCGTCAACCCTCCCGATCGATCCTCCGGATGTGCGCGGCCCTGGGGGTCGCTCTGCTCGCTTCACTCGGCCTGGTCAGCACGGCCAGCGCCGCGACCAGCTACGTCGCCCTCGGCGACTCGTATTCCTCCGGCGTGGGCGCCGGAAGCTACGGCAGTTCGGGTAGCTGCAAGCGCAGCGCCAACGCCTACGGGCAGCTGTGGGCCAACGCGCACAGCGGCACCACGTTCACGTTCCTCGCCTGCTCGGGCGCCAAAACGAGCGACGTGATCAGCCAGGTCGCCTCGATGCCTTCCGGCGCGAGCCTGGTCACGGTGACCGTCGGCGGTAACGACGCCGGCTTCACCGACGTGATCACCACCTGCACCCTCAACAGCGACCAGGCGTGCGTCGACCGGGTCAACACCGCCAAAGCGTACGTGCAGGACACGCTCCCGGGCCTGCTCGACAAGGTCTACCGCGCGATCGAGGCGAAAGCCCCCGACGCGCACCTCGTGGTGCTGTCGTATCCCGAGTTCTACACCGTGCCGGGGTCCTGCAACGTCGGACTCAGCGACACCAAACGCTCCGCGATCAACTCGGGCGCGGACGCCCTGGCGTCCGTCATTTCCTCCCGCGCGGCGGCGGCGGGCGCCACTTTCGTGGACGTCCGCTCGGCATTCGTCGGCCACAACATCTGTTCCTCGGCGAGCGACTACCTGCACAGCCTCACCTGGCCGGTCGACGAGTCCTATCACCCCACGGCCGCCGGCCAGCGCGGCGGCTACTACGTGCCGTTGACGGCCGCGATCGGCTGACACCCACCTTCCAGGACTCAGCCCAGCAGCGACTTCACGAGCCCGGCGATCTGGTCCGTTTCGATCAGGAACGCGTCGTGCCCGTGCGGCGAGGAGATCACCGCCGCCTCGGCGCCAAGGCCGGCGGCAAGCTGACGGGACTGGTACAGAGGGTACAGGCGGTCGCTGTCGACACCGGCGACCGTGGTGCGCGCGGTGATCCGGCCCAGCGCCGCGGCGACACCGCCACGGTCGCGGCCGACGTCGTGGGTGTTCATCGATTCGGTGAGCACCACGTAGGAGCCGGCGTCGAACCGGTCGGCCAGCTTCGCGGCGTGGTGGTCCAAATAGGACTCGACGGCGAACCGCCCGCCGCGTAGGGGATCCTCGGCGCCCTGGGGTTCGGCACCGAAGCGGGTCGCCAGTTCGGTTTCGCTGCGGTAGGTCACGTGCGCGATCCGCCGCGCGATGCCCAGTCCGAGGCGCGGGCTTTCCCCCGAGCCGTAATAGTCCCCGCCGTGCCAGCCCGGGTCGGAGCGGATTGCGTGCAGTTGCGGCGCGGCCCACGCGATCTGCTCGGCCGAGGCCCGCGCCGTGGAAGCGAGCACGAGCGCGGAAGCGACCCGATCGGGTCGCGAGATCGCCCATTCCAGTGCCCGCATACCGCCCATCGAGCCGCCGGCGACGGCGGCCCACCGGTCGATGCCGAGGAAGTCCGCGAGTGCGGCCTCGGCCACCACCTGGTCCCGCACCGTGACGGCCGGAAACCGGCTACCCCACGGCCGCCCGTCCGGGTCGAGCGACGACGGGCCCGTGGAACCCTGGCAGCCGCCGAGGACGTTCGGCACCACCACGAACAGTGAATCGGTGTCGAACGCCTTGCCCGGCCCGACGAGACCGTCCCACCAGCCCACGCTCGGGTGACCGGGCCCGGCGGCGCCGGCGACGTGGCTGTCGCCGGTCAGCGCGTGTTCGACGAGAATCGCGTTCGAACCGTCCGAGTTGAGCCGCCCCCACGTTTCGAACGCGAGGGAGTACGACGGCAGCGACCCGCCGGCCTCCAGCGTGAGCCGGGGGCCGGCGAACCACTGCCGACGGCCGGGCGGATCGCCCGGTCGCCAGGCACGTGTCACTGTGCCGCCTTGGCGGCGCGGAACCCCGCCTCCAGGTCGGCCTTGAGGTCCTCGATGCCTTCGAGCCCGACGGCGAGCCGCACCAGGCCGGGCGTCACGCCACCGGCGAGCTGTTCCTCCGGCGAAAGCTGGCTGTGCGTGGTCGACGCCGGGTGCACGATCAGGCTGCGCACGTCGCCGATGTTCACCAGCTGGCTGTGCAACTCGGTGCCGTCCACGAACTTGCGGCCGGCCTCGACGCCGCCGCGCAGGTCGAACGACAGCACGGCGCCCGCGCCGCGCGGCAGGTACTTTCGCGCGTTGGCGTGCCACGGGCTCGACGGCAGCCCGGCGTAATACACCTTCTCGACCTCGTCGCGCTGTTCCAGCCACTCGGCCAACGCCTGCGCGTTGGCGACGTGGCGTTCGAGCCGCAGTGACAGGGTCTCGATGCCCTGCAGGATCAAGAAGCTGTTGAGCGGCGAGATCGCCGCGCCCGTGTCGCGCAGGATCTGCACGCGCGCCTTCGCCGCGTACGCGCCGGGGCCGAGCGCCTCCCAGTACTTCAGGCCGTGGTAGCTCGGGTCGGGTTCGGTGAAGCCGGGGAACCGAGCCGGGTCCTTGCCGAAGTCGAACGTGCCGCCGTCGACGAGCACACCGGCGACCGTGGTGCCGTGGCCACCCAGGTACTTCGTCGCCGAGTGCACGACGATGTCGGCACCGTGCTCGATCGGGCGGAGGAGATACGGCGTGGGCACGGTGTTGTCGACGATCAGCGGCACGCCTGCTTCGTGCGCGACGTCGGCCACCGTACGGATGTCGAGCACGTTGCTGCCCGGGTTGGCGAGCGTCTCGGCGAAGAACAGCTTGGTGTTCGGCCGCACGGCCGCGCGCCACTGCTCGGGGTCGTCCTGGTCGTCGATGAAAGTGACCTCGACGCCGAGCTTCGGCAGCGTGTAGTGGAACAGGTTGTACGTGCCGCCGTAGAGCGAAGGGCTGGAGACGAAGTGGTCGCCGGCGCCGGCGATGGTGAGGATCGCCGCCGTCGTGGCCGCCGACCCGGAGGCGAACGCGAGCGCCGCGACTCCGCCTTCGAGCGCGGCCAGGCGCTGCTCGAGGACGTCCTGCGTCGGGTTCATGATGCGCGTGTAGATGTTGCCGGGCTCGGCGAGGCTGAACAGGTCGGCGCCGTGCTGCGTGTCGCGGAAGACGTACGACGTGGTCTGGTAGATCGGGGTCGCACGGGCACCCGTCGCGGGATCCGGAACCGCACCGGCGTGGATCTGCTTGGTCTCGAAAGACCAGCCCGAGGTGTCGTCCGGCATCAGGTTCTCCTTGCGGTCAAAGGGCTTTGACGGTTCAACTCGAAGCTAGCCACCGGAGCCGGGGCTCCCAAGCGCTCCCACCAGCCGGGAGGCTCCCCGCCGGCCGTGGGACAAACGGGACCGTCCACACGGGACTTCGAGGACCCATGACGAGCAGTACCGCCACACCTCGGCGAGGATATACCCGTGGTGTCGGTGCGCAGTGTGGTCGATCGGGTGGGCCCGACGCTGCTGCACGCGCTCCAGCTGCCCGAGGAGTGCCCTGCAGCAGGCGACGTCGTAATCGCCGAGCCCGGCGTGCCGGCGGGGGTCGCGGCGGGTGACCTGGTGCTCGGCGTCGCGGCGGCCGACGCGGCGAGCGCGGTGGAGCTCGTGCACGCGAGCGCGCGTCAGGGCGCGGCCGCAGTGCTGCTGAAACCGCCGCTGGCGGCAAAGACCGCCGTGAAACGTGCGGCGAAGACCGCCGGGATCGCATTGATCGAGGTGCGTTCGGCGACGTCGTGGGCCCAGCTCGTGTGGCTGCTGCGCACGGTGCTCGACGCGCTCGACGACGAATCCGACGCGCCCGAGGACAACGGTGACCCGGGATCGGGCGATCTGTTCCGGCTCGCCGACGCCGTGGCGTCGGTCGTCGACGCCCCCGTGACGATCGAGGACACGAATTCGCGCGTGCTCGCGTACTCCGCACGCCAGGACCTCACCGACCCGGCGCGGGTCGCGACGATCATGGGCAGGCGCATCCCCGACGACGTGCTCGCCCGGTTCCGCTCGCGAGGCGTCTTCCGTGAGCTGTCGCGCGGCCGGCAGACGATCTTCGTGCCCGCGCAGCGCGACGGCACGCTGCCACGGCTGATCGTGCCGATCCGGATGGGCGGCGAGCTGCTCGGCTCGATGTGGGCCGTGGTGACGGGGCCGGTGTCGGAAGAGCGCGCGGCCGCGTTCGCCGACGCCGCGCCCGTGGTCGCGTTGCATCTCATGCGCCGACGCGCGCACACAGACGCGCAGCGGCGCGCGTCGGCCGAGCTGCTGCGCGCGGTCCTCGAAGGGCGCGCCGGACCACGGCGCGTGGTGGCCGAGCTGGACCTGTCCGACGAGCCGCACCGGGTCGTCGTGATCGACGTGACCGGCGGCGACGGGCGCGACGCCGAGGGGCTGCGGCTGGCGCTGCTCGAACGGATCTCGCAGGGCATCGGCCGCCGCCCGGTCGCGACGGAGCTCGGCGGCGTGCTCTACGCGGTGGTCCCCGACGGCTCCGGCTGGGCAGAACTGCGCGACGCGCTGGCCGCGCAACCGGCTTCCCGTCGCGGCGGGGTACCGCGCGCGGCCGCGGGCGCACCCGTACCGGTCGCCTCCCTGGCCACCTCGCGCGGCCAGGCCGACGAGGCGCTCGGGCTGTTGCGCGCCGCTCTCGTACCCGGTCCCGTGGTCACCTACGAGGACGCGTGGACGGCACTCGTACTCCATCGCGCCGCAACGGGCGCCGCCGCCGCGGACGTCGCGGCCCTCGGCCCGCTCGGAGTCCTGCGCGCGCACGACGAGAACACGAAGGCCGGCTACGTGGACACGCTCTACCACTGGCTACGCCACCCCGGGGACCCACGCGCGGCGGCAGGGGAGCTGCGGATCCACCCGAACACCTTGCGGTACCGCATGAAACGGCTCCTCGAGCTCGTGCCGCTCGACCTCGACGACCCCGACGTGCGGCTCGCACTGCTCATCCAGCTGGTCGCGCTGCGGTGGAGCTGACCTCGTAGGACAGGTCGTGCGCGCGCAGCTTGTCGGGCGTGAGGCGGATCCAGACGGTGCCGCGAGTGCTTTCGTGGAGATAGGCGCGGAACCTCGGGTCCCACCGGTCCTCGTCGGCGCCCAGGTAGCGCGTGAGTTTGCGGCGCCCGCGCGGGACGTCGAAAGGCAGCACGTCGGCCCGTCCCCTGGCGGTCACGGCCCGCACGAGGCCGGTCGCGACGTCGCACACGTCCACGGTCAGCGCGAGCGCGGGCGACGCACGGACGTGGTCTGGCAAGCGCGACCACGGCCCGGAGAGGATCCAGAACGCCTCGCCCTCCCACAGGTACCAGGTGGGACGCACGGTGGGACCGCTCGTGGCGACGCGAGCCGTCAGCGGCAACGCGAGAAACGCATCGATGTCGAACTCGGTCATGCGACCAGCAGGGTCTTGCCCAACGTGTCGCGGGCCTCCATCGCCGCGTGCGCGTCGGCCGCCGCTTCGAGCGGGAACCGCTGGCCGATCACCGGCGTCAAGTTGCCGGCCGACGCCGCGTTGAGCGCAAATTCGGTGTACTCGCGCAACGCGGCCGCGTCGCCGATCGAGCGCACGAGCGTGACACCGCGCTGCTGAGCGTCCTCTTCGGACACTTCCGCCCACGCGCCGCTCGCCAGTCCGTAAACGGCCATGCGGCCACCCTTGCGCAGCAAGGAAAACGCGGTGGTGCCGATGGTTCCGCCGACACCGTCGAACACCACGTCCACGGGGCCGGCCGCCTTCGCCCAGCCGGGCGCGGTGTAGTCGACCGTCGCGTCGGCGCCGAGCTCCCGGGCCCGCTCGAGCTTTTCCGCGCCGCCGGCCGCCGCGACGACTTCCGCGCCCGCTGCCTTCGCCAGCTGCACCAGCAGGCTCCCGACCCCACCGGCCGCCGCCTCGACGAGCACCCGCTCGCCCGGCGCCACCTTGGCAGCCCGCACGAGCCCGGTCGCCGTCCGGCCGTCCGCGAGCAACGCGACCGCGGCGTCGAGGCTCAACGCGTCCGGAACGCCGAACACGAGCGACGCGGCGACCACCGCGCGTTGCGCGTACCCGCCGCTGCCACCCGTCGACGTGACGACCCGGCGGCCGACGAGCGCGAGGTGCACCCCCTCGCCGACCCGGCTGATCACGCCACCCACCCCGTTGCCGGGAATCATCGGCAACGTGACCGCGAACGGCCCGGTCCCCGACGCACGGAACTGCGTCTCCACGAACGTCACGTTCACGAACGCCACCTCGACGAGCACCTGCCCCGGCCCCGGCACCGGATCGGGCGCCTCCCCCGCCACCAGCACCTCGGGCCCGCCGAACTCCCTCAACCACACCGCGCGCATGAGCACCCTTTCTCGCCGGCCGAAGGCGACAGCCAACAACCTTGAGCGCGGTCGAAGTCAACCGATTTGTTCTCGTGGCACCATGAAACCTGCAAAAGAATGTTCCGTGCGCATGATGACACCGCCGTCCGGGTGCATCACCGTGAGTGGCAGCACCTCGAATCAACCCGCCGCCAGGAGGCCAGTGTGCGCATCGCCGTTCCCCGCGAGATCAAGAAGCACGAGTACCGGGTCGCAGTGACCCCGGCCGGCGTGCACGAGCTGGTGGGACGCGGTCACGACGTGTTCGTCGAGACCGGAGCCGGCGTGGGTTCGTCCATCGCCGACGAGGAGTACGTCGCCGCCGGCGCGAAGGTGCTCGCCACCGCCGACGAGACGTGGGCCGAAGGCGAGCTCGTGCTCAAGGTCAAGGAGCCCATCGCCGAGGAGTACCCGCGCCTGCGCAAGGATCTGGTGCTGTTCACCTACCTGCACATCGCCGCCGACCGGCCGCTGACCGACGCTCTGCTGGCCGCCGGCACGACGGCGATCGCGTACGAGACCGTGCAAACCGCCACCGGTGCGTTGCCGCTGCTCGCACCGATGTCCGAGGTCGCGGGCCGGCTGGCGCCGCAGGTCGGCGCCTATGCGCTGATGAAGCCCAGCGGCGGCCGCGGCGTGCTGCCCGGCGGCATTCCGGGCGTGCACCCGGCGCGGGTCGTCGTGATCGGCGGCGGCGTGGCCGGCCTCAACGCCGCCCGCGTGGCGCTGGGCCTTGGCTCGGACGTCGAGATCCTCGACACCAACGTCGACCGCCTCCGCCAGATCGACAGCGACTTCGACGGGCGCATCCGCACGGTCACCTCCAACCGCCTGTCCGTCGAGGAATCCGTGCTGCAGGCGGACCTCGTGATCGGTGCCGTGCTCGTGCCGGGTGCGAAGGCGCCGAAACTCGTGTCCAACGAGCTCGTCTCGCGCATGAAAGCGGGCTCCGTGCTCGTCGACATCGCCATCGACCAGGGCGGCTGCTTCGCCGACTCGCACCCGACGACGCACGACGACCCCACCTACCGCGTGCACGGCTCGGTGTTCTACTGCGTCGCGAACATGCCCGGCGCCGTCCCGCGGACCTCGACGTACGGCCTCACCAACGTGACACTGCCGTACGCCGTCCAGCTCGCCGACCGCGGCTGGCGCGCGGCGCTGAACGCCGACGCGTCACTCGCCAAGGGCCTCAACACCCACGGCGGCGCGCTGACCAACGAACCCGTCGCCCTCGCGCACGGCCTGCCGCACACACCGCTGGCGACCGCGCTGGCGTGACCACTGGACCACCCGGCCGGCCGAGGGGCCTTCGCGAGTCTCGCGGAGGCCCCTCGTGCTCTCTCGGTGATACGACCTCTCTCGGTGAGACGACAGCACAGCGGCCGCCCGAAACGTCCGATCGGGCAGTTCCGCAGCAAGCGACCTTCGTCACGTCCCCTGTCTCGCCAAGTGGGCACAACCCACTCCGGCGTACGCACGTTGACAAGGGGTTTCACGAATCTGAACGTGCCATTTCACCGAGTGGGGGCTCAGCCGGTGAAGAAGTAATCGACCCCAGTTCAAGCCCCTGGGGAGCAAACCCCGCACTTATTACCTAAGCTTGTTCGTGGCGACCCGCTCCCAGTGACCCCCAGGCTGGTTGAGCGGGTCGCCCCTTCTCCCCCCTTGTTCGCACTTCGTGCTCGATGGGAAGGGGCGAGATGTTGCCCGGGGCCAAGCCCCCGGAACCCCCACGGCGCGCTCGCTGCGGTCGCTGCAGTCCGTAAAGACTCGTGAGTGGCGACGCCGGTTCTAACCGGGTTTTAACCGGCGCGAGCACTCACGAGTCTCGAAGGGGCCGGCACGAGTGTGAGTGGTCACGGGACCGGAGGAATAAAATGTCGGTCCTTGTCCCTAGATTTGAATCGTGACCACCACTGCGACGCGTCCGCGTCAAGATCTTCCAGCTGTCGAGACGCCGGCCCGGCACAAAGGCTGGGTCAGGCGGCTGTCGGCTGCGGCGTGGCAGCACCGTGGTGTCGTGGTGCTGGCCATGGCGGCGGCGATCCTCTCGGTGGGGGTGCAGGCGGCGAGCCCGCTGCTGGTGCGGTCGGCGGTCGACGACGCGGTGGCGGGGCACACCGGGCAGCTCGGCGGGATCGCGGTCGCGCTGGTGACGTTGCAGGTGGTGGCGTTCGCGTCGGCGTTCCTGCGGCGGTACGTCGGAGGTCGGCTGGCGCTGGACGTGCAGCACGACCTGCGCAACCGCGTGTTCGGCGCCGTCTCCCGGCTCGACGGCGGCAAGCAGGACGCGCTGCGTACGGGCCAGGTCGTGTCTCGCGCGATCTCCGACTTGCAGCTGGTCACGGGGCTGCTGATGCAGGTGCCGTTGTCGGCGGGGTCGGTGATCTTCGCGGGGCTCGCACTGGGGGCGATGCTGTGGATGTCGCCGCTGCTCACGCTCATCGCGCTCGTGGTGGCGCCCGCGGTCGGCGTCGTGGTGGGGCTGAGCCGCAAGCGGTTGTTCCCGGCGACGTGGTCGGCGCAGCAGCGGGCAGCCGACGTCGCACAGCACGTGGAGGAGACCGTCACCGGGGTGCGCGTGGTGAAGGGTTTCGGCCAGGAGACGCGCGAGGTGTCCCGGCTGGAGCGCACGGCGCGGCGCCTGTTCGCCGAGCGGCTGCGCGCGGCCAAGCTGTCGGCCCTGCCCACGGCCACCACGTCGGCGCTGCCGGCGGCCGGACAGGTCGCGGTGCTCGCGATCGGCGGCATCTTCGCGCTCAACGGCCAGATCAGCCTCGGTACGTTCCTCGCCTTCGCCACGTACTTGGCGACCCTCATCGGGCCCGCGCGGCTCCTGTCGGGGCTCGTCGTGCAAGCGCAGCTCACGCGCGCGGGTGCCGAGCGCGTGTACGAGCTCATCGACGCCCAGCCCGAAGTCGTCGACCGGGCCGACCCGCGGCCGCTGCCCGAGGGCCCGCTGGGCGTCGAGCTCGAAGACGTGCGGTTCGGCTACACCGGCAGCGAACCGGTCCTCGACGGCTTGTCGCTCACCGCGCGCCCGGGCGAGACGCTCGCGCTGGTCGGCACGGCCGGCTCCGGCAAGTCGACGATCTCGATGCTGCTGCCGCGCTTCTACGACGCGCACGCGGGCACGGTGCGCGTCGGCGGCCTCGATGTCCGCGACGTTCCGCTCAAGCAGCTGCGCCAGGCCATCGGCGTGGTGTTCGAGGAGGCGTTCCTATTCTCCTCGTCCGTGCGCGACAACATCGCCTACGGGCGGCCGGACGCGAGCGACGAAGAGGTGCGGGCGGCGGCGCGCGCGGCCGAAGCCGACGAGTTCATCCGCGCGCTGCCGCGCGGCTACGACACGGAGGTCGGCGAGCGCGGGCTCACCCTGTCGGGCGGGCAGCGTCAGCGCCTCGGCCTCGCGCGGGCGTTGATGACCGACCCGCGGGTGCTGATTCTCGACGACGCGACCTCGGCGATCGACACCGTCACCGAGGCCGCCATCCACGACACTCTGCGGTCCGTGACGGCCGAGCGCACCACGCTGCTCATCGCGCACCGGCGCTCCACGCTCCAGCTGGCCGATCGGATCGCCGTGCTCGACCAGGGCAAGGTCGTCGACGTCGGCACGGAGGAGGAGCTGCTGGCGCGCTGCCCGCATTTTCGCGAGCTCGTGGCCGGCACTGACGACGACGTCGAGAAGCCGCACCACCGAGACGAGGACCTCCAGGCCGACGACAGCGGCGTCACGCCCGTGCTGTGGCCGCGCGACGACGACCACGACGAGGTCGACGCGCTGGCCCGAGCCGCGCTCGCCCGCGGGGGCGAGCCGGGCGGTGGGTCCGGCTTCGCCGGCGCCGGAGCCGACGTGCCGCCAACGCCCGAGCTGCTCGAAGGCGTGCGCAAGCTGCCACCGGCCCTCGACCGGCCACGACTGTCCGAAGTGGACGTCACAGCGCCGGACCCGGGTTTCCGGCTTTCGCGGCTGCTGCGGCCGGTGCGGTGGCCGTTGATCGCGGTCATCACGTTGGTGGCAGCCGACGCGCTGGCGTCGCTGGCGCTGCCCGCGCTGTACCAGCGGGGCGTCGACCACGGCGTGCTGCCGGGCGTGGCGAGCGTCGTGCTGGCCATGGCGGCGATCGGCGCGCTCGTGGTGGCCGCCGACTGGCTCGTGGTGCGCGGCCAGACGCGACTCACGGCACGCGTCGGCGAAACCGTCCTGTACTCGCTGCGCGTGCGCAGTTACGCACACCTGCAGCGGCTCGGGCTCGACTACTACGAGCGCGAGCTGGCCGGAAAGATCATGACCCGCATGACGACGGACGTCGACGCGCTGTCGACGTTCCTGCAGACCGGGCTCGCCACGGCAGTGGTGAGCGCGCTGACGCTGGTGGGCATCACGGTCGCGCTGCTGGTCACCGACGCGTCGCTGGCGCTTTACGCGCTTGCGATGCTGCCGTTGTTGCTGGTGGCGACGTTCGTGTTCCGGCGCGTCGCGTCACGCGCATACAGCGAGGCGCGCGAGAAGGTCAGCGTGGTCAACGCCGACATGCAGGAGAACGTGAGCGGCCTGCGGGTCGCCCAGGCGTACACGCGGGAGGAAAGGTCGGCGGCGGCGTTCTCGTCGCGCAGCGACGAGTACCGGCGCTCGCGGCTGCGGGCGCAGCGCTACATCGCGACGTACTTCCCGCTGGTCGCGCTGCTGTCCGACCTGGCGACCACGACGGTGCTCGTGGTCGGCGCGAACCGGGTGGCCGCGGGCACGCTGGAGGCCGGCGTGCTGCTGGGGTTCCTGTTGTATCTGCAGCAGTTCTTCTCGCCCATCCAGCAGCTGTCCTCGGTGTTCGACGGCTACCAGCAGGCGCGCGTCGGCCTCAGCCGCATCGGCGATCTGCTGCGCACGCCGACGTCGGTGCCGCCCGCCGAGCACCCGGTCGCGCTGCCGGAGCACCTGACCGGCGAGGTGCGGTTCAAGGACGTCGACTTCGCGTACGCGGGCGCCGAACAGCCTGCGCTGAAGGACCTGTCTCTCGACGTGGCGCCAGGAGAGACGGTCGCGCTGGTCGGCGCTACGGGCGCGGGCAAGTCCACCGCGGTGAAGCTCGTGGCGCGCTACTACGACGCCACCGGCGGCGCCGTGCTGATCGACGGCGTCGACGTGCGCGAGTACGACCTGCCCGGCCTACGCGCCCGCATGGGCGTCGTCCCGCAGGAGGCCCACCTGTTCTCGGGCACCGTCGCCGACAACGTCCGCTACGGCCGCCCCTCGGCCTCCGACGCGGAGGTCGAAGCGGCCGTTCGCGCGGTCGGCGCACTCGACGGCGTCGCCGCCCTGCCCGCCGGCTTCCTCCAGCCCGTCGGCGAACGCGGCCGCTCGCTGTCCGCGGGGCAGCGGCAGCTTGTGGCTCTCGCGCGCGCCGAGCTGGTGAACCCCGACGTGTTGCTGCTCGACGAAGCCACCGCCGCGCTGGATCCCGCCACCGAGGCGACCGTCCTGCGCGCCACCGAGAACCTCGCGCGCCGGCGCACCACCTTCGTCGTCGCTCACCGACTGGCGACGGCGGCCAAAGCCGACCGCATCATCGTCCTCGACCACGGCCGGATCATCGAACAGGGCACCCACGCCGAGCTCCTCGCCGCCGGCGGCCACTACGCCCGCCTCTGGTCCCTCGGCTGAGTCCTACGGCAACTCACGCCACTCGAGCTCGCCCCAGCCGGTCGACGTGACGTCGGCGGCCGAGGCCCAACGGAAGGTGCCGGGGTGGACGTGGTCGTGGTGGCCGATGGACCAGTCGGGTTCGCACAGTTCGACGTGTTCGAAGTCGTCGAGGTCGGCGGGCGTGTGCCAGACCACTCCGCACGAGTCGCACATCAGCACGACCCTGCCGCCTGCGACGACCACGCGACGGATGAGCCCCTGGTCCCGGTACGACGGGCATTCGGTCAACCACATCGCGGAGCATCACCTCGAGAACCAGCTGCCGGTCGTCCGGCCGGGCCCATCCCTTCGAACAGTTCACCGGGCAGTCTTGAACGGGTTCGGGCCGGCAGGGAAAAGGGGCGCCAACAATGCCCGAACAGGCGCTCCCCGGGGTCGGCGTCTGCTCCTCGGGACACTTGATCGAGACAGTGACCGATCCCTTAGTGCGCCAGGCCTCACAGGGGGCAGTTCCATCACACGACCATCACGGAGGGGGTTAGCCTGGTAGGCGCATTAGCACAGACAAGATCGAGACGGATAGAGGCGAGCCCAAGCCGTGTCCAGCAGCAGCCCTGCGTCACAGTTCGGCCCCAATGAGTGGCTGGTCGAGGAAATGTACGACCAGTTCCTTGCGGACCCCTCCTCAGTCGATGCCGCGTGGCACGACTTCTTCGCGGACTTCAAGCCGACGCAGGCGGAAAAGGCGAAGGCAAACACCGCACAGGAGAACGCGGTCACCGCTGCTGCGGCCAGCGGCAACGGCCGCGCGAACGAGCCGTCCGCCAAGGCGGTCCAGAACGCACAGTCGGCCGCCACGCAGAGCGCGGCGACGAAGCCCGCCCCGGCTCAGCACGCACCGGCTCAGAGCACCCCGAACAGCGCCCCCGCGAAGCCGGCCCCCGTGGCCGCCGCGAAGGAGCCCGCGGCGAAGGAAGAGCCCGAGACGAAGCAGCTGCGGGGCGCCGCCGCGGCTATCGCGAAGAACATGGACGCGTCGCTGACCGTCCCGACCGCGACCAGCGTCCGCGCCGTCCCGGCGAAGCTGATGGCCGACAACCGCATCGTCATCAACAACCACCTCAAGCGCACCCGCGGCGGCAAGATCTCCTTCACGCACCTCATCGGCTACGCCATGGTGCGGGCGCTGAAGGACTTCCCGAACATGAACCGGCACTACCAGCTGATCGACGGGAAGCCGTTCGCGGTCACGCCGGAGCACGTGAACTTCGGTCTCGCCATCGACATGAAGGGCAAGGAGGGTGCGCGCACCCTCGTCGTGGCCTCGGTCAAGGGCGTCGAGGACATGACCTTCCTGCAGTTCTGGCAGGCCTACGAAGAGGTCATCAAGAAGGCCCGCACCAACAAGCTCACCGCGGACGACTTCGCGGGCACCACGATTTCGCTGACCAACCCCGGCGGCATCGGCACCAACCACTCGGTGCCGCGGCTGTCGGCGGGCCAGGGCGCGATCATCGGCGTCGGTGCCATGCAGTACCCGGCCTCGTTCGAGGGCACGAGCGAGAAGACGCTGGTCGACCTGGCCGTCAGCAAGATCATGACCCTGACGTCCACCTACGACCACCGCATCATCCAGGGCGCCGAGTCCGGTGAGTTCCTCAAACGCATCCACGAGCTGCTGCTCGGCGAAGACGGCTTCTACGACGACGTCTTCACCAGCCTGCGCCTGCCGTACGAGCCGATCCGGTGGGTCAACGACATTCCCGAGGGTCCGGTCGACAAGACCGCCCGCGTGATCGAGCTCATCGAAGCGTTCCGGATGCGCGGCCACCTGATGGCCGACACCGACCCGCTGAACTACCGCCAGCGCAGCCACGCCGACCTCGACGTGCTGAGCCACGGCCTCACCCTGTGGGATCTCGACCGCGAGTTCCCCGTCGGCGGCTTCGCCGGCCAGGAGCGCATGAAGCTGCGCGACATCCTGGGCGTGCTGCGAAACTCCTACTGCCGCACCGTCGGTATCGAGTACACGCACATCCTCGACCCCGAAGAGCGGCGCTGGATCCAGGACCGCGTGGAGATCCCGCACGAGAAGCCGGACCCCACCGTCCAGAAGTACGTGCTGTCGAAGCTCAACGCCGCCGAGGCGTTCGAGACCTTCCTACAGACGAAGTACGTCGGCCAGAAGCGCTTTTCGCTGGAGGGCGGCGAGACGGCGATCCCGCTGCTCGACACCATCCTCGACAAGGCCGCCGAGCACGAGCTCGACGAGGTCGTGATCGGCATGCCGCACCGCGGCAGGCTCAACGTGCTGGCCAACATCGTCGGCAAGCCGATCAGCCAAATCTTCCAGGAGTTCGAAGGCAACCTCGACCCGGGACAGGCCCACGGTTCCGGTGACGTGAAGTACCACCTCGGCGCTGAGGGCAAGTACTTCCGCATGTTCGGCGACGGCGAGACGAAGGTGTCGCTCACCGCGAACCCGTCGCACCTCGAGACCGTCGACCCGGTGCTCGAAGGCATCGTCCGCGCCAAGCAGGACATCCTCGACAAGGGCGACAGTGCCACCGGGGGTTACTCGGTCCTGCCCGTCCTGATGCACGGCGATGCGGCGTTCGCGGGCCAGGGTGTCGTGGCCGAAACCCTGAACCTGGCGCTGCTGCGCGGTTACCGCACCGGCGGCACCGTGCACGTGATCGTCAACAACCAGGTCGGCTTCACCACCGCGCCGGAGCACTCGCGTTCGTCGCAGTACGCCACGGACGTGGCGAAAATGATCGGCTCCCCGATCTTCCATGTGAACGGCGACGACCCCGAAGCCGCGCACTGGGTCGCGAAGCTCGCGGTGGACTACCGCCAGGCGTTCCACAAGGACGTCGTCATCGACCTCATCTGCTACCGCCGTCGTGGCCACAACGAGGGCGACGACCCGTCGATGACGCAGCCGGCGATGTACGACATCATCGACACCAAGCGCTCGGTCCGGAAGATCTACACCGAGTCGCTGATCGGCCGCGGGGACATCTCCGTCGACGAGGCGGAGGCCGCGCTGCGCGACTTCTCCAGCCAGCTGGAGCACGTGTTCAACGAGGTGCGTGAGCTCGAGAAGCACCCGGCGAAGGCGAGCCCCTCGGTGGAGGAAGAGCAGCAGGTGCCGGCGAAGGTCACGACGGCCGTCGGCGTCGACGTGGTGGAGCGCATCGGCGACGCGTTCGTCGACGTTCCCGAGGGCTTCACGCCGCACCCGCGCGTGAAGCCGGTGATGGAGCGGCGGCACAAGATGTCGCGTGAGGGTGGCATCGACTGGGCGTTCGGCGAGCTGCTGGCATTCGGGTCGCTGGCGCTGGAGGGCCGGCTGGTGCGGCTGTCGGGTCAGGACTCGCGCCGCGGCACGTTCACCCAGCGGCACTCGGTGTTCATCGACCGCAAGAGCGGTCAGGAATACGCGCCGCTGCAGCACCTGGCCGACGGCCAGGGCCGGGTGATGATCTACGACTCGGCGCTGTCGGAGTACGCGGCCGTCGGTTTCGAGTACGGCTACGCGGTCGCCAACCCCGAGTCGCTGGTGCTGTGGGAAGCGCAGTTCGGCGACTTCGTCAACGGCGCGCAGAGCGTGATCGACGAGTACATCTCCTCGGGCGAGGCCAAGTGGGGCCAGCGATCCGACGTGGTGCTGCTGCTGCCGCACGGCCACGAGGGCCAGGGCCCGGATCACACGTCAGGCCGCATCGAGCGGTTCCTGTCGCTGTGCGCCGAGGGCTCGATGACCGTTGCCGTGCCGTCGACCCCGGCCAACTACTTCCACCTCCTGCGCCGCCACGCGCTGGACGGCATCCAGCGTCCGCTGATCGTCTTCACACCGAAGTCGATGCTGCGCAACAAAGCCGCCGTCTCGGCTGTCGAGGACTTCACCGGCGCGAGCCGGTTCATGTCGGTCATCGACGACACCACGCCGAACCCGGAAGGTGTCCGCAAGGTCCTGCTGACCTCGGGCAAGCTCTACTGGGAGCTCATCGCCGAGCGTGCGCGGCGCGAAGCCGACGACGTCGCCATCGTGCGCATCGAGCAGTACTACCCGCTGCCGAAGCGCAAGCTGCTCGCGGCGATCGGGCGCTACCCCAACGCCAAGCAGATCGTGTGGGTGCAGGAGGAGCCGGAAAACCAGGGCGCCTGGCCGTTCTTCGGCCTCACCCTGCCGCGCAAGTTCCCGGAGGTCTTCTCGGGCCTGCAGGTCGCTTCGCGCCGCCCGATGGCCGCACCGTCGGCGGGCTCGTCGAAGGTCCACGAGGTCGAGCAGAAGGCCTTGATCGCGAAGGCGTTCGACTGATCCGTTTCTGAGGGAAAGGCCGCCGCAGGTGCGCCCGCGGCGGCCTTCCCGTTATTTGGTTTCACTTCGCTGTCGTTGTCGGCGACACTGGCGCCCATGCTGATCCGTCAAGCGCATTCCCGCGACGACGACGCCGTCCGCGCCATCCACACCGCCGCGTTCGCGAAGCCGGGACTCTCCGTCGTGCCCGAGGCCGTGCTCGTCGACAACCTGCGCGCCGACGGCGATCTGCTGCCCGCGCTGTCACTGGTCGCCGAGCTCGACGGCGAGGTCGTCGGCCACGCCTGCGCCAGCCCGGCACGCCTCGTCGACGATCCAGACTCGGCCGTCGGCTTCGGCCCGCTCGGCGTTCTGCCCGCACACCAGCGCGCCGGCGTCGGCTCCGCCCTTGTGCACGCGACGGTCGGCGCCGCAAACGCCCTCGGCTACGGCCTGATCGTGCTGCTCGGCAGCCCGGCCTACTACCGACGCTTCGGCTTCGTCCCGGCCTCCGGCCTGGGCATCACGCCACCGGTCGCCGAGTGGACGCCACATTTCCAGGCCCGCCCGCTCGCCGCCCACACAGCCGACTCCCGCGGCGCGTTCCGCTACGCACCGGCGTTCGACCGGCTCTGAGAGCTCAAGTGTTTCGGCACAGCCGGGCGCACGAGGAAAACATCAGCTCGGCACCGCCCACAGCGGACGTTGCCGAGACGGCGACCGCGCCGAAAGTGGCGACGCCGGTTACCCACTCGCGTCACTACGCGGCCGAGCTGACGTCCCACTCCGGCCGCACCCGATTCGTCACGCCCGCGATCGGCAACCTCACGTCGCCGCCTTCAGGTGGTTCCTGGCGAGGAAATCCTCGGCGATGTCGAGCGGGTTGCGCTTCTCGTCGGTGAACTCGACGTTCAGCTCGGTCAGCTGATCGGTCGTCAGCACGGCGGAAACGCGGTTCAAAGCGGCCACTTCGGACGGTGACAGCGTGCCGCGCGCCACGAGCGGCACGATGTTCTGCGCCGGGAACATGAACTTGTCGTCGACCAGCGGCACGAAGCCGTTGGACTTGATGGTGGACGACGTGCTGAACAGGTCCGCCACCTGCACCTCACCCGATTTCAACGCGGCGACCGTGACCGGGCCGCCGGTGTCGGTGGTGCGGATTTCCTTGAACTGACAGCCGTAGAGCTGCTTGATGCGGTCCTTCCAGCGACTGCTCCATTGGCCTGGACCACCCATGACCAGCTCACCGCAGCGCCGTCCGAGGTCCGAGATCGTCCGCACGCCCTGGGCCGCCAGCTCGGGCCGCACCACGAGCAGGTCCTTGTCCTGCGCAGGCGCCTGGTCGAGCACCTCGAAACCGGCCGGCAGTTTCTGCTCGAGCTGCGCGTAGACCTGGTCCGGTGTGGTTGCCTGCGTGTTCTTGTCGAAGTAGCGCAGCAGATTGCCGCTGTAGTCCGGCACGACCGACAACGATTTGTCCTGCAACGCCTTCACCACGACTTCGCGGCTGCCAACCGGCGGACGCACCGTGACGTTGTCGGCGCCCGCGTTGCGCAGTGCGCCGGCGTAGATCTGCGCCAGCAGCAGGCTTTCACCGACGTCGGACGCGCCGATGATGATGTCTCCGGTGCTGCCGCCTTCGCCGCCGCCCGCGAGCGGGTTGCCGCAGCCGGCCAGTAACAGCACCAAACCGGCGGTCAACGCCGCCCACCGCTTCACGCCGCGCCTCCCGCCACCACGGTCCGGCCCGTCGCCGCCCGCGCCGCGAGCCGGACACCCTTCGGTATCACGGCGCGCTGCACGGCGGCGAGCACGAGGTCGAACACGATCGCCAGCAGTGCGGTGAGGATCGCGCCCGCGACGACTTCCGTGTAGTCGAGGATCGCCAGCCCGTCGAGCAGGAACCGGCCTAGGCCGCCGAGCCCGACGTATGCGGCGACCGCCGCCGTCGCGATCAGCTGCAGCACGGCGTTGCGGATCCCGCCCAGCACCAGCGGCAACGCGATCGGCAGCTCGACCTGCCACAGCCGTTGCCAGCCGGTCATACCGATGCCCTCGGCGGCGTCGACCACGTCGTGTTCGGCCGCCTGCAACCCCGCGTACGTGCCGGCCAGCACAGGCGGGATGGCCAGCACGACCAGCCCGATGATGGTCGCCGTGGTGCTTTCGGTGAAGAGCAGGAAGAGGAACGTGATGAGCCCCAGCGTCGGCAGCGCGCGGATCGCGTTGCCACCGCCCACGAGCACCACCGCGCCGCGACCGGTGTGGCCGACCCACAGCCCGAGCGGGAACGCGATGGCCACGGCGATGACCAGCGCGACCAGCACATACGCCACGTGCTCACCGAGCCGTGCACCGATGCTGTCGGGACCTTGCCAGTTGGCCGCGGTGAAGAACCAGCCGAAGACGTCGCCGATCACGCCGCCACCTCCTCCACCCGGTTGCGGCCCGCGCGTTCCCACGGCGTGAGCACCGTGCGCAGCAGCACGAGCAGCGCGTCGACGACCAACGCCAGCAGCAGCGTCAGCACGATCCCGACGACGATCGGTGAAAAGTACTCACGCTGGAACCCGTCGGTGAACAGCACGCCCAGCCCGCCGGTGCCGATCAGCGCGCCGACGCTCACCAGGCTGATGTTGCTCACCGACGCGACCCGGACGCCTGCCGCGAGCACAGGTACCGAAAGTGGCAGCTCCACGCCGAAGAACCGCCGTGGCGCGCGGAACCCGATGGCCGTGGCCGCCGCGATGATGTGCTGCGGCACGGCGTCGAGCGCGTCGAGCACCGGGCGCACGAGCAGCGCGGTGGTGTAGATCGTCAGCGCGACAATGACGTTCACGCTGTCGAGGATTTTCGACCCGATGATGCCGGGAATCACCACGAACAGGGCCAGCGAAGGGATCGTGTACAGCAGGTTCGCCAGCACCAGCAGCACCCTGCGCACCGGCGCCCAGCGATGCCCGACCCAGCCAAGCAGGATCGCCAGCACGATGCCGATCACGAGTGGCACGAGCGCGAGGTATACGTGCTCACCGAGGTCGCCGAGGATTTCGCCGCGGTTGTTGGCGCTACTCAGGTAGCGCCCGAGCTCGCCGAAGAAGCCGCCCATCAGGACGCCTGGGGCGTTGCCTCGATCACATCCAGAACCTGGTGGGCCACGACCGTGCCGATCACCCGGTGCTCGTCGTCGACCACCACGCCGAGGCTGGCGGGCGAGGACAGCGCGGCGTCGAGCGCCCCGCGGATCGGCGCGCCCTGCACGTACAGGGACCCGCCCGCCACGAGGTCGCTCTCGGCGAGCTCACCGTCCACAGTAGAGCCCGGAGGCAGCCAGCCACGCGGCTGTTTCGTGTCGTTGACCACGAGCTGCCAGCCGCTCGTCGGACTCGCCACCTTCGTGCCCAGTTCCACGAGGTCCACCGGCGACACTTCGACACCGTTCGCGGACACGAAGGAAAGCCCGCGGTAGCCGCGGTCCTTGCCGACGAACGAGGCGACGAAGTCGTCGACGGGGTGGCGCAGCACATCCGCCGGGGTGCCGTACTGCGCGAGGACACCGCCGACGCGCAGCACGGCGATCTTGTCGCCGAGCCGTACGGCCTCGTCGATGTCGTGCGTCACGAAGACGATGGTCTTGCCCAGCTGCGACTGCAACCGCAACAACTCGTCCTGAAGCTCCTCGCGCACGATCGGGTCGACGGCGGAGAACGGTTCGTCCATCAGCAGCACCGGCGAATCGGCCGCGAGCGCGCGCGCCACCCCGACCCGCTGCTGCTGGCCACCCGAAAGCTGCGCCGGGTACCGCTTGCCGAGCTCTGTGGGCAGGCCGACGGTCTCCAGCAGCTCGGCCGCGCGGGTGCGCGCCTTGCGTTTGTCCCAGCCGGACAGCAGCGGCACGGTCGCGACGTTGTCGAGCACCGTCCTGTGTGGAAAAAGCCCGGCGTGCTGGATCACGTAGCCGATGCCGCGCCGCAGCAGCGCGGGGTCGCCTTCGCTCACGTCCTTGCCGTCGAGCAGCACCGCGCCCGACGTCGGTTCGACCATGCGGTTGATCATCCGCAGTGAGGTGGTCTTGCCGCAGCCGGACGGGCCGACGAGCACGGTGATCGTGCCGTCTTCGACGGTGAGCGAAAGCCCGTTCACGGCGACGGTGCCATCCGGGTACCGTTTGGTCACATCGCGGAATTCGATGGTCACGGACTTCTCCCCACGTCAGCTGCTCGTCGACCGTAGCCGAATCGGCGGGGCTTGGCAGCCCATCCCGAACACTGGCCGATCACGGTCGGGTTGTCGATCCGGTGGGAAGCAGGCGGACCCGACCTTCTGCGCCGGCTGGTTCCGCCGGATTGATCACCATCGGCACAGTAGGCTCGCAGCCCGTGACCGCTCTCGACGACGTACTGGCCGCGCACGGCGCCGGCGTGCGCCCGCTGTACGAGGTGATCGACCTGCTGCGCACGGGCCCACGCGAGCTCGCCGACCTCGTGCGCCTGAGCGCGGCTCCGCGCCGCAGCGTCGAGGACGTGCTGGCGGCGCTGGAATCCGATCTGGAGCGTTCCGCCGCCGGTGTCCGGATCGCGCAGCGCGCGTTGCCGGCGTACGAGTCGTACCGGCTGGCACCGTTGCCCGATCCGCTGGACGACGCCGTCGCCGCGCACGCGGACCTGCTCAGCGAGCTGACCACGCAGATCGCCGCCGTGCCGCCGCCGCTCGCCGCGCTCGACCACGTGCAGGCCACTCCCGAAACCGTCCTGCGGCGTGCGTTGTGGCTCAACGCCCGCTACGACTTGCGCCGCTCACGCCTGCTGTTCCTCGGCGACCACGATCTGACGGCGCTGGCCGTGCACGCGGTGTGTCCCGACGCCGAGCTGACCGTGGTGGACCTCGACGAGCGCGTGCTGTCCTACTTGGACGCGACGAGCGGGCGGTCGATCTCGCTCGTCCACACGGATCTGCGCATCGGCCTGCCACCGGCCGTCACGGGCCGCGCGGACCTGGTGTTCAGCGATCCGCCGTACACGCCGGAGGGGATGGGCCTGTTCGCGGCTCGCGCGGTGCGGGCCCTGCGCGAGCCGACCGCAGGCCGCATCCTGCTCGCGTACGGCTACAGCCCGCGCCACCCCGCGCTCGGCGCCCAGGTGCAACGCTCGCTCGCCACGCTGGGCCTCACGTTCGAAGCCATCCTGCCCGACTTCAACCGCTACGCCGGCGCCCAGGCCGTCGGCTCGGCCGCCGACCTCTACGTCTGCCAGCCCACCGCGAAGGCCAAGAAATCCGGCAGCCGCAAGGGAAAGGCCGCGATCTACACCCACGGCCCGCAGTCCGTGGAAGCCTCGGGCACCAAACCCGCGCTCCTCGCGGCTCTGCGCGAGGTCGCCGCCGAAGGCGGCCTGGCCCTCGAAACCAGGCCCGTCGACTGGTCGGCGTCCGCTCCAGAAGGCGACGCCGTCGCCATGGACCTCACGGCCGACCCGGGCCCGTGGCTCCTGCGGACCCTGCTCGGAACCAACGCCCGCCGCCTGGCTCTCCTGGTGCCCAACAACCACCCCGACCTCACCGACGCCGCCGCTCAGGCGTCGCTCGCGAACCTCGCCGCCGGGAAATACCGTCTGCGCTTCCTTCGCAGCGCGCCGGACAACCGCCACGCCATCGTCACCGCCGACATGGTCGAGCACCCGTCCGATCTTCTGACCCGCGCCCACGCTCGTCTGGCGAACGTCGCGCTGGACCTCCCGGCCGACCTGACCGATCTGCGCCTGGTCGACGTCCCGCGGCACCGGTTGGTGGAGTTGCTTGGCCGTTAGCCGGGTGCGGCGAGCGCTTCGAGCCGTCAACGCGGCCTTCGTCCGTGACCTCTGCGCCGGCAGCACCGGCCCGGCCTACGACTTGCGAGCGTCCACCGAGAAGTTGCGTCGGTGGGCTCACGACCCACGACGTGGTGCGGCTCGGCCGTCATCCCCGACGGTTCCGATGTGATCAGTGGGCCGGCTGCCCCGAAAGCCGGACGAGCCGAGCGTGCTGGACCCGCCTCTGCCAACCCGGAGGCCTGGCAGGGCAAAGAAGAACGGGCTCCCCGCGCACACACCGCGCGAGGAGCCCGTCAGGCAACCGGATCAGGCAACCGGATCAAACAACACCGTCGGCCACCGCCGCCTTCGCCACGGCCGCCGCGACCTCCGGGCCGACGCGCGGGTCGAGGGCACTCGGGACGATGCGGTCGGGCCCGAGGTCGTCCGACGCCACGGCCACGATGGCGTCGGCCGCGGCCAGCTTCATGTTCTCCGTGATCGCGCGGGCTCCGGCATCGAGGGCGCCGCGGAAGACGCCGGGGAAGGCCAGCACGTTGTTGATCTGGTTCGGGAAGTCGCTGCGCCCGGTGGCCACGATCGAGGCGTACCGCGCGGCATCGGCGGGGTGCACTTCCGGGTCCGGGTTGGACAGTGCGAACACGATCGGGCCGTCGGCCATCGAGCCGAGCAGCTCGGGATCGACCTTCGAGCTCGACAGGCCGAGGAACACGTCCGCACCCTTGAGCGCGTCGGCGAGACCACCCTTGAGACCAGCCGAGTTGGTCACCGCGGCCAGCTGCTGCTTGATCGGGTTCAGGCCGTCGCGTCCGGAGTGGATGATGCCGCGCGAGTCGAGCACCGTCACGTCCCCGACGCCGGCCTCCAGCAGGATCTTCGCGCACGCCACACCCGCCGCGCCCGCACCGGAGATCACCACGCGCTGGTCGCCGATCGCGCGGTCGAGCACGAGGTTCGCACCACGCAGCGCGGCGAGCGTGACGATCGCGGTGCCGTGCTGGTCGTCGTGCATGACCGGGCAGTCGAGCGCGGCCTTCAGCTTCTCCTCGAGCTCGAAGCACCGCGGCGCCGACACGTCTTCGAGGTTGATCGCGCCGTACGACGGGCGCAGGCGCACCAGCGTCTCCACGATCTCGTCGACGTCGGTGGTGTCGAGCACCAGCGGAATCGAATCGAGGCCGCCGAACGTCTTGAACAGCACCGACTTGCCTTCCATGACGGGCAGCGACGCGCTCGCGCCGATGTCACCGAGGCCGAGCACTGCCGTGCCGTCGCTCACGACCACCACGAGACGGTCGGCCCAGGTGTACCGCTTCGCCTCTGCGCCGTTCTCGGCGATCGCCCGGCTCACCTTCGCCACGCCGGGCGTGTAGGCGATCGAGAGGTCGCGTGGGTCGGAGATGGGCCGGGTGGCCGCCACGGAGAGCTTGCCGCCCTCGTGCCCGGTGAAGATCTCGGCGTCGGTCACCGGCGCCGCGGTGCTGGCCTGGTCGGTCATCGTGGTTCCTGTCTCAAGTTTCGTACGCCGCTGGGCGACGAACGAACGCGCGGGGTGGATCTGGGTCACAACACAACTCCTGGGACTGCGAGCGGGGGACCACTGGCGGCGGGGCGAAAAGCACCCGCAGCTGTGGGACTAGTCCTCCGGACGGCAGCCCAGCGCGGTAGCGCCGGCCTGTCGGCGAGGCGTCTCAACGGTCGTCCGATCCGTGGGGTGTGGCTGACGGCCGCGGACGCTGCGGTCCGCCAATCATGACAGGCGCCCGGCGCGAGGCGAACCCTCGGTGCGGTTGATGTCACAAATTCCGCGGTTTTCCAGCCAGAAACCGTCGAAGAACACCTCTCAACCAAGACGTCCGTCCGGTTTTTATCAGCTCGGAACCGATACAGTGATCACGGCCACCGCGCGTTCCGCGCCGCCGAATTCACTTCCGGCCCGCTCGATATGGTGACGACATGCAATTCCGCGCGCTGAAGATCGCCGATGCGTACGAGTTCACCCCCCGAGCGTTTCCCGACGAACGCGGGCTGTTCGTGGCGCCGTTCCAGGAGGAGGCACTGGTCGAGGCCACCGGACACGGCATGCGCGTGGGCCAGACCAACCACAGCGTCTCCCGGCGCGGCACGATCCGCGGCGTGCACTTCGCCGACGTACCGCCGAGCCAGGCGAAATACGTCTACTGCCCCTCGGGATCACTGCTCGACGTGGTCGTGGACCTGCGCGTCGGCTCCCCCACCTTCGGGCAGTGGGACTCGGCGCTGCTCGACGCGAAGGACTTCCGCGCTGTGTACGTGGCCGAAGGTCTCGGCCACGCCTTCGTCGCACTCGAGGACAACACGGTCATGGCGTACCTGTGCTCCGAGCCGTACAACCCGCCGGCCGAACACGGGATCACCCCGCTCGATCCGGCGCTCGGCCTCCCGTGGCCGGCGGACCTCACGCCGGTAGTGTCCGAAAAGGACACTGCAGCCCCGACGCTCGCGCAAGCCCGAGAGCAGGGCCTGCTGCCCTCGTACGACGACTGCACCGCGTATTACGAGAAGCTGCGCGACCGCTAGAGGCGAGCCGTTCTCGGCGCTCGACGTCGCGTTCGGTCGGCACGGTGATCGCGCTGCCGGGTTCACCCGCGTACCGCCGAAGCGAGTCCACCGTCAGTGCTGCGGCCAGCCCGCTGAGGCCGGGCCGAATTCGTCGCCGCATCGTAAGTGCGATGCCCACGTTCCGGGTTCTTCCCGATATCGGGTCAGGAATCGGCGGCGCGTCAGTTCCGGCGCGCGCCGTTGACGGTCTTCGAAGCCAGGAAACCACCGACGCGACGCCCGGCGTGATTTTCACTCGCGCGGCGTGCTCAGGCGGCTCGGAAATGTGATTCCGCTCTCTTTCCGCGACTTACTTTTTTAGCGTGACCCAGATCGTGATCACGGCCGAGACGACAGTCGTGCCGCGGGTGTCGAAGATCCGCACGGGAACGTCAAGATCGAATCCCGTGTCCCCGAATTCGGGCAGCTCCGGCAATTCGGCAACGGCCCGAAGTCCCGTGGTCGCCTTCGCGAGGTACTGCACAGTCATCGA
This sequence comes from Amycolatopsis sp., assembly GCA_035551175.1. Lineage (GTDB taxonomy): Bacteria > Actinomycetota > Actinomycetes > Mycobacteriales > Pseudonocardiaceae > Amycolatopsis. Next base: position 125,674 of record DASZNR010000103.1, read on the forward strand.
TTTGGGCAGCCAACGGTGCGACGAGGGCACAGTGGCCTCCGCGAGCATCCCCATCGCGATCTCGGCGAGATTGCACGCCGCGATCGCGTGAAACGTGCCGATGTGGTTGTAGACCCCCACCACTTCGGCGCGGTGACCGAGCAATGTCCGGCCCGCAGCTGCCGCACAGTCGGCAGCACCGTCCCGAAATACGGCACCCGCAGGCACATCGCGGCGGAAAAGAGCTGCCGGCCACCCCGCCGGTCCGCCAACGTGCGCCACATCGCGACCGTCGAGGACGTCATCGATTACCTCCCGGAAGTTACTCACGAGTAGAGAAGCACATCACACGACCTGCCCGCAAACAGGGAGAGGGCTATATTCGGGCTCGTGGCACATCAGCTTTTTCTCCTCCGGCACGGTCAGACCGAATGGTCCGTCAACGGCAGGCACACCGGACGCACCGAGATCCCGCTCACGCAGGCCGGCGAGGACCAGGCCCGCGCGGCGGGCAGCACCCTGCGCACCCTGCTCGGCGGACCCAAACTCGTGATCTCCAGTCCGCGCGACCGCGCGAAACGCACGGCCGAGCTCGCGGGCCTGCGCGTGGACGAGATCACCGACGAGCTCGCCGAATGGGAATACGGCGACTACGAAGGCCTCACCACACAGCAAATCCGTGAAAAGGTCCCCGACTGGACCGTGTGGACACACGCGCTGCCCGGCGGTGAGACCGCCATGGACGTGGCCGCACGGGCCGACAAAATGCTCGATCGCGCGCGCCGCGAGATCGACAACGGTGACGTCGTTCTGGTGGGACACGGGCACATCAGCCGCGTACTCATCGCGCGCTGGATCGGCCTGCCCGCCACGAGCGGAGTCCACTTCGGACTCGATCCGGCGGGAGTCGCCGTGCTCGGCGACGAGCGTGGCGTACCGCAGATCGAGCACCTCAACCTCTTGCCGGCGCTGGAAGACTGACTCGGTGCCCGACCCCCGCGTGCGGCGGATCCGGCCCGAGGACGTCGACTCCGTCGTGGAACTCGTGTACGCGCTGGCGGAGTTCGAGCGCGCGCCCGACGAATGTCATCTGACCGCACCGCAGCTGCACCGTGCGCTCTTCGGGCCGACCCCGGCACTGTTCGGCCACGTGGCGGAAACCGAGGGTACCGTCGGCGGGTTCGCCTTGTGGTTCCTCAACTTCTCGACGTGGCGCGGCACGCACGGCATCTACCTGGAAGACCTCTTCGTCCGCGCCGAGTTGCGTGGATCGGGACTCGGCAAGGCACTGCTCGCCGCGCTCGCCGCGGAATGCGTCGAGCAGGGTTACCAACGGCTCGAGTGGGCCGTGCTGAACTGGAACCCGGCCGTCGGGTTCTACCGCGCGCTGGGCGCGTTACCGCAAGACGAGTGGACGACCTACCGGCTCACGGACGAGCCGCTGCACGCGCTCGCCGCCGAAGCCTGACGCTCACTCGTTCTCGTGGCGCTCGCGCTCGGCGCGGCGCCCGGCGAGCCCACCGCGTTCGGAGGCTTCCTCCTCGGTCTCACCTTCGCGCAGGCCGAGCGCCCACGCGCGGGCGGGACGGCGGAACAGCAGCACCAGCGCCGCCAGGCCGCACACGCCGATCGGCGCGCCCCACGCCGGCTGGCCCGACGGGCCGAGGATGTACCAGCCGACGCCGATGAGCAGCAGCGCGACGACCACGCCCGGCGAGCGCGCCCACTGCCTGCCGAGCACGAGCCCGATCGACGCGGCCAGGAACGCGACCGCCAGTACCACGTACGTGCCGAACTCGGCCCAGACGTTGTTGCCCGGCTGCGGCGGCCCCTGTACCCCGCGCACGAGGATGACGACACCGAGCGCGAGCAGCCCGAGACCGGGCAGCGCGGTGAGGATTCCGGCCAGCCGAACCTCGAACGGGGTGTGCGACGGCTTCTCGGTGAGCGACACGGGGCGGCCTTCCAGCTGCTTTGCGGGAGCACAGCAACCCGACCAGCGCGGGTCACGGTGGGTGAGCACTTTCGATGGTATGCCACCCGGTCGGCCGTTTTCGCGGGGCGCGGCACGCGTGAAAATCGGCTTGTCGTCGATGAGCGGGCGGTCGGCCCGGGTGCACTTGTCGCGACGAGCGAATGTTCGCCGCACGTAAGGGAGGATTGCCCGCCACAGGTCACCGGATGCCCGCGTTCGCTGGTTCGCTGAGCTTCGCGTCACCTTGTGCCGCCGAAGTACGCCAGCCGAGCGGACGTCACATACGCTGCGGAAGTGCGCGCGATCCTCGTCGTCAATCCTCAGGCCACCTCCACCACCGCCGGTGGCCGCGACGTGCTGGCGCACGCGCTCGCGAGCCAGCTGAAGCTCGACGTCATCGAGACGGACTACCGCGGCCACGCCATGGCACTGGCGCGCTCGGCGGCCCGCGACGGCATCGACCTGGTCGTCGCGCACGGCGGCGACGGCACCGTCAACGAAGTGGTCAACGGGCTGCTGTCCGACGGCACCGGTGGCTGCGCACCGATGCTGGGCGTGGTGCCGGGCGGCTCGGCCAACGTCTTCGCGCGCGCACTCGGCCTGCCGGTGGATCCGGTCGAGGCGACCCACGAGCTGCTCACCGCACTGGAGGAGAACCGGCGCCGGCGCATCGGCCTCGGGCTCGCGGACGGGCACTGGTTCACCTTCAACGCCGGGCTGGGTTGGGACGCGGACGTGGTGGGCCGCGTCGCGAAGCGGCGCGGCAAGGAGACGAGCTCGTCGTTGTATCTGCGCGCGGCCGTGCGGTCGTACTTCCGGCCGCCGCTGGGCCGCCCGGCCCTGACGGTGCGAACCCCTGGCGAGGAGCCGGCGGAGGCGGTGACCGCGTTCGTCTCCAACACCGATCCCTGGACCTACCTCGGCGGGCGGCCCGTTCACCTCAACTCGGGTTGCTCGTTCGAGACGGGATTGGGTTTGTTCGCGTTGAACGGTCTGACGTTGCCCACCGTGTTCACGCATGTACGACAAGCCTTGCTCACGAAGAGCGATCAACACGGGCGGCGTCTGGTGCGGCGCGACAACGTTCCGCTGATCGGCATCGACGCAGCTGAGCCGGTGAACTTCCAGGTCGACGGCGACCTCGTCGGGCAACGCACACGGGTCGAATTCCGCAGCGTTCCGGACGCACTCACAGTAATCGTGTGACGGAACGGCCACTGATCGCCTGCGGCAAAGTGCATTTTGCCGTTCGTCGACGCAGAAGCCCCACTCACCGCATTGCGCTTCCGCCGGACGGTCCGTTTCAGACGGAAACCGCAGGTCAGAGGCGTAGCTCGGCCGGGTGAGCTGACTCACCGATCTTCGGGAAACCCTTGTCGAATGCGGTGCTTCGTGAAAGCATTCACAAGCACCCAAAAACACGACCGCCATGACGACTGTGGCTGCGGCCCTCCCGCGCCACTATGAAGGAGCTCACGAACATGGACTGGCGCCACGACGCGGCCTGCCGAGACGAGGACCCCGAGCTGTTCTTCCCCGTGGGAACCAGCGGTCCCGCTCTCCTCCAGGTCTCCGAGGCGAAGGCCGTGTGCCACCGCTGCACCGTCGCTTCCGACTGCCTGGCCTGGGCTCTGGCCAGCGGCCAGGACGCCGGCGTGTGGGGCGGCATGAGCGAGGACGAGCGACGCGCGCTCAAGCGCCGCCGTACGCAGATCGGCACGCGCACCATCGCCTGAGCCCAGCGCTCAGCAGCACAACCCTCGAACTGAATTTCCCCTGGGGGCGCTTTTCTGTCCCCACATCACGGGGTCTGGGGCGAATTTCCTCCGGTTCGATCGTAACAACAGAGGTGAAATCACCCGCACCCGGGTGCGCGTCACCTCACCAGGACTGAATAAGTCCTCCCGCGGAACGTCGTAAGGGCCGGTACCGGATTCTTCGGTACCGGCCCTTCGGCGTGTCCGAGGCCGGGCAAAGCCGTATGAGTCCATTGTGGACAGTGGTGGTTAGCCGCGATCGACCGTGCGGGGATCCGGTGCGGCGCACGGGAATTTGCCCTTTCGCCCCGACGGCTCACACCATTTTCACTGGCTCGACACTCCGCGATCCTGTTTTGCGGCTGTCGCTCCCACGATTACCCAACCGCCTCGCCGGATGCCGCGGTTGGCGGTATCACGTCTCACTGCGCTGCCTTGAAGACCACCGGTTACCGGGCATCGCCAACGGGTTTGCCGAACCGGCTGCCGCGCCTCCGCCGCAACCCAGCACCGGTCGCCGCGTTCGCAGCCCTGCGCCGTCGCCAATCGCAGTGCTTCGCCGCCGTGCCGACAGTGTGCTTCGCCGCCGTGCCGACAGTGTGCTTCGCCGCCGGGCTGGCAGTGTGCTTCAACCGACTGCCCCGTAGTTGGGTTCGGCTCCGGCCGAGCAGTGCTTTTCGATGGAGCTTGCTCGCGCCGCGCGCAGCCCGACTCGTCACCATCGCCGGCCGCCGGCAGCGTCTCGTCCACCGGCACCACCGCGGCCCGCGTCGGACTGGGCGCGATCTCCGTCGGGCTGGAGTCCTCCCAGCCGTTCGAGCGCGAGGCGCGACGGGACCTGTCGCGCACCCCACTCGCCCTGTCCGGAAACCACCCGACCTGTGCACATAGGCCGCGCCACCGCACACCCTAGTCACACGCACATCTTCGCCATTTGACGATACTGTGTCTCACACACTATCGTTGCCGACGTGAAGGACACCGACTTGCTGGATGCACACCGACAGGAGCTGTGGCGGGGGACGGTCGTGCTGGCAAGCCTGCTGGCGCTCCAGAAACCGGGTTACGGCTACGGCCTGCTGGACGCGCTGGAGCGCGCCGGGGTGCCCGCCCCGGCGAACACGCTGTACCCGTTGCTGCGCCGGCTCGAGGGGCAGGGGCTCCTGACCAGCGAGTGGGACACCTCAGGCAGCCGGCCGCGGAAGTTCTACCGGACGAGCCGTGAAGGCGTACGGCTCGCTCGGGAACTGCAGAAGGAATGGGGCGCCATCGACCGGGCGCTCGGCCGCCTGACCACTGAAGCCGAGTCGAGCACCGACACCACCGCCGACACCGACACCGGGCCGGCAACCACCTGAACCACGAGAACCACTCACGTTGGGGGAAGAACCATGACCACCACACTCACCGACCGCTACGTCGCCGCCACGGTGCGGCACGTCGCGGGCAAGCACCGCGGCGAGATCGACCGCGAGTTGCGCGCCGCGATCGCGGACGACGTGGAGGCGCGCGTCGCGATGGGCGAGAATCCCGCCGGGGCCGAGTGCGCGGCGCTGGCCGATCTCGGCGATCCCGCGCACCTCGCCACGCGCTACGCCGACAAGGCCACCGTGTTGATCGGACCGGCGACCTACCTCCACTACGTCCGGGCGTTGAGACTGCTGTGCGCCACCGTCCTGCCGATCACCTACGTCGTCAACGGCATCGGACACTGGGTCCGCCGCGAAAACGCCGGCGCGGCGATCTTTTCGCCCTTCGGCGTCACGCTCACCGTCGCGATGTACCTGCTCGTCGGCGTCACCGGTCTCTACGTGCTCGTCGACCGCTTCGGCAGTGACCGTGGCGCCGGCGAACCCGACGAGGAGTGGGCACCCGACCAGCTCCCCTTCGCCGACGCCACCATGACCACCACGTGGAGCGAAGTCGCCAGTGGCGCCGTTCTCGGGGTGCTCGTCGTCGTGGCGCTGTTCGTGCAGCGGTCCGCCGCGCTCGTCACCACCGTGAACGGGGCGCGCGTGCCGGTGCTCGACCCGAGGCTCTGGGGCTTCTGGATCCCGTTCTTCCTGGTCGTGCTGGTGCTGGCGATCGCACTGGCCGTGGTCAACCTGCGCCGCGGCCGGTGGACGCCGGCGACCGCCGTCGCCGGCACCGTCCTGATAACGGCGGCGACGGGACCGCTGGCCTACCTGTTCTGGACCGCGCAGCTGCTCAACCCGGCACTCGGCCCCGTCTTCGCGGAGACGGGCAGCTGGATCGCCTGGCCGGCACTGATCGTCCTCGCCGTCAGCACGATCGCCGTCCTGGCGAAGACGTGGGGGCACCGCGACCGCCGGCGCGTGGAGGCCGGACGATGACCACGCTCGCACCGCCCGAAAAGCCCGTCACCCCACCGGAAGTGCGGCGGGAGCTGATCGTCAACCTCGCCATCAACCTCGTCGCCCCCGCCGCGCTGTTCTACGGCCTGCGCGCGCTCGGCGTGAACCAGTGGCTGGCCCTGCTGGCCGGCGTGGTCCCGCCGGCCACGCGGGCCGTGCAGACGATCGTCTCGAAGCGGCGCGTCGACACACTCGCGGTGTTCACGCTGAGCATCCTGGTGCTGAGCGTCGCGACGTCGTTCCTGTCCGGCAGCCCGCGGTTCCTGCTCGCCACGGACGGCTGGATGACGGCCGCCGCGGGTGGCTGGATGCTGGCGACACTGCTGCGGAAACCGTTCCTCTACCAGGTGCTGCGGTCGTTCCTCGGCGCCGAAGCGCGAGCCCGCGTGGAACTCAACTGGCTCGGCTCGCCGACCTACCGCCACGTTCTGCGCGTGACCACCGTGGTGTGGGGCGTGGTGTTCGTGCTCGACGCCGGCGTGCGAGTGCTGCTCGCGTACACACTGCCGGTCGACCGGGTGCCGCTGATCAGCCGGCTCCAGTACGGGGGCGTGTACCTCGCCCTCGAAATCGCCACGCGGGTGTATGCCCGTCGCAAGAGCGTGGCCGCCGCGGTGGCGGCCGAAGTCGGAGAGGGCCCCCTGGCATGACCGTCGTCCTGATCACCGGAGGTGCGAACGGCATCGGCGCGGCCGTGGCGCGGCGTTTCGCGGCCGACGACGCGCACGTGGTCGTCGCCGAGGTCGAGGAACAGGCGGGCACCACGCTCGCGGAGGAGATCGGCGGGCTGTTCGTCCGCACCGACGTCTCCAGCGAAGCCGACAACGAAGCAGCCGTACGCGCCGCGTTGTCCACGTACGGCGGGCTGGACGTCGTCCACCTCAACGCCGGCACCGGCGGCGCGGGCGGCCTCGACGACCTGGACGTCGACCGCTACCGCCGCACCCCCGCCGTGAACGTCGACGGCACCGTGTTCGGCCTGCGCGCCGCCTACCCGGCGCTGCGCGACACGGGCGGCGGCGCGATCGTCGTGACGTCCAGCCTCGCCGGCATCTCCCCGGCCGCCTTCGATCCCCCGTGTATTCGGCGACGAAACACGCGATCATCGGCCTCGTGCGTTCGCTCGCGCCCGGATGGGAAGAAGCAGGGATCACGCTCAACGCCATCTGCCCGGGCTTCGTCGAGACGCGCATGATCGCGAGCCTCAAGCCGGCGCTGGCCGACCACGGTCTCGCCGTCGCCTCCCCCGCCGAGATCGCGTCCGCCGTCGCCACCATCGCGTCGGCCGGCGAATCGGGTAACGCATGGGTGCTGCAGGCCGGCCGAGCCCCGGAACGCGTGGAGTTCCCGGCGGTCACACTCAGCCAAGCGTGACCGTCCTTTTCGGACCGGAGCGGCTCGCCGCTGCGGTCCGGCACCGCGGGCGCTCCACAATAGACCGAGGTTGTCGTGCTGCTACATCAGAGCCGACTCCACGCCCACCCGGTGGACCACCCACGACAGCACCGCGCTAGAGCCGCCGTGACAGTGGGATCCGCAGGGCGGCTTCCGTGCCCGGTATCCGGGCGCCCGAGGTGTCCGTCCGGGTCTTGCGCAGTGAAAGCGAGCCGCGAAGCTCGGATTCCACCAGGGTGCGCACGATCTGGAGGCCGAGGCCGTCGCTGCGTTCCAGGGAGAAGCCCGAGGGGAGGCCGCGGCCGTTGTCGCGGATGAGGACGTCGAGCCAACGGGCCGAGCGTTCCACGATGATCTCCACCTTGCCGGGGCGGCCCTGCGGGAAGGCGTGCTCGATGGCGTTCTGCACGAGTTCGGTCAGCACCATCACGAGCGGCGTCGCGATTTCGGCGACGACCACCCCGAACGAGCCCTGGCGCGTGAGCCCCACCTGCGACTCCGCGGTGGCGACCTCGCCGACCATCGGGAGGACGTTGTCGAGCAGCTTGTCGAGGTCCACGCGTTCGTCGACGGAGATCGACAACGCCTCGTGCACCATCGCGATCGACGACACGCGCCGCACGGACTCGCCGAGCGCCAGGCGCGCCTCCTCGCTGGTGACCCGGCGAGACTGCAGCCGCAGCAGGGCCGCGACAGTCTGCAGGTTGTTCTTCACGCGGTGGTGGATCTCGCGGATCGTCGCGTCCTTGGACATGAGTGCGCGGTCGCGGCGTTTGACCTCGGTGACGTCTCGGACCAGCACGAGCGCACCCGCCGCCTGGCCGGCCGGGCGCAACGGCAGGGCCCGGAACAGGACGACCGCGCCACGGCGCGAGTCGGCTTCCGTGCGCGTGGACGGTTTGCCGTCCAGCGCCTCGATGATGCGGTGGGACACCTCGGTGGCGTCGAACGGGTCGCGGATCAGCGTGCGGGTCAACGGCGCCAGCCGCTGCCCCACGAGGTCGGACTCGTGGCCCATGCGGTGGTAGGCCGAAAGACCGTTCGGGCTCGCGAACACGACCGTGCCGCTCGGGTCGAGGCGGATGAGACCGTCGCCGACCCGAGGGCTCGTGTGCGTGTCGGCCTGGTTGCCGCCGGCGGGTGGGAAGGTGCCGTCGACGATCATCTGGCAGAGGTCGCCCGCGCTCCCGAGGTACGCGATCTCCAACGGGCTGGGCACGCGCGGCGCGGCCAGGTTCGTCTCACGGCTGAGCACGGCGATCACCTCGCCGCCGAAGCTCACGGGCACGGCTTCGCGGCGCATCGGCAGGTCGCGGTACCAATGCGGGTCCTCTTCACGGCCGATCCGGACCTCACGCATCGCCTTCGCCAGCTGAGGATGCTCGTCGACGGTGAACCGCGTGCCCACGACGTCTTCGGGGTGCGCGGTCGGCGCCGTGGTGGGCCGCGCGTGCGCGACACACACGAAGTCGCCGCCTGCGGGCTGCAGGTCCTTCGCGACGGGCACCCACAGCAGGAAATCGGCGAACGACAGGTCGGCTAGCAGCTGCCATTCCGCGACGACGGTCTGCAGGTGGTCGGCCGCCTCGCCGGGGAGGCCGGTGTTCTCGGCGAGCAGGTCAGACAGTGTGGACACGAGCTACTCGTCGCCCTGCTGAGTGGTTCGTCCGGTCATTCCGACCACCTCCTGACGCCCCATCCAACCAGAGTGGCGCCCGATGGGCACGGGCGCTGCCGGTGAGCCCGGGCACGCATGCCACACTGGAGCGGTTGACCCGAGCCCGGCAGGTGCTCCGGCACCCCGCACACGGGCCATCCAGCGTGAACCCGAGGAGTGAAGCATGTCGAAGCGCGCCCGTAAGCGTCGCGACCGCAAGAAGAACGGCGCGAACCACGGCAAGAAGCCCAACGCCTGATTCCGGCGTCCGGACTGTCGAAGGCCCTCGCACCAGCTGGTGCGAGGGCCTTCGTCGTTTCGAGTTCGGGTTATTCGCCGGTGCGCTGCTCGACGGTGATCTCGGTGCGGGCCACCGTGACGCCACCGCTGGAGGCGACCGTCTGCCGGATCGAGGCGCGCAGCCTGCTGCGCAGGTCCGCCGGGGCGTGGTCGCCGCCGCACTTGCGGGCAAGGAGCTGCTTGATGCCTTCGTCGATGCCGTACTCCTCGAGGCACGGCGGGCAGTCCTCGATGTGGCGGCGCAGCTCGGCGTCGCGGGCGGGGCTGCACTCGCGGTCGAGCAGCAGGTAGATCTCCGAGAGTGCCTCTTCGCAGCGGATCTTGTCCTTGGCGGAGTCCGCGGCGTCACCCGTGCTCATCGCTTCGCCACCTCCTCGCGGGAACCGCGGATGAAGCCGCGCTCGCGCGCGACGTCGGCCAGCAGGTCGCGCAGCTGGGCGCGGCCACGGTGCAGACGAGACATCACGGTGCCGATGGGCGTGTCCATGATCTCGGCGATCTCCTTGTAGGCGAAGCCTTCGACGTCCGCCAGGTAGACGGCCAGCCGGAACTCCTCGGGCAGCTTCTGCAGCGCGGCCTTCACGTCGGTGTCGGGCAGGTTGTCCATCGCCTCGACCTCGGCCGAGCGCAGCCCGCTGGAGGTGTGACTCTCCGCCTTGGCGATCTGCCAGTCGGTGATCTCCTCCGTGGGCTGCTGCACCGGCTGCCGCTGACGCTTGCGGTAGCCGTTGATGTAGGTGTTCGTGAGGATGCGGTACATCCAGGCCTTGAGGTTCGTGCCTGCCTTGAAGGACGCGAACGCCGCGTACGCCTTCAGGTAGGTCTCCTGGACCAGGTCCTCGGCGTCGGACGGGTTCCGCGTCATGCGCATCGCGGCCGAATACAGCTGGTCGAGTAGGGGCATCGCGTCGCGCTCGAAGCGCTCGGCGAGCTCCAGCTCGTCGGCCGCCGTCTCCGGCGCGGTGTTCGGGGTGCTCGGCAAACCGTTCCCTTCCCGTTCGGCGTCGATGCGCTTCTGCGCATACGGCAGCACAGAGTTTACGCGGGGCCCGGGCGTGCTCGGACCCCCCGGCCTCTCGGTGCTGCGCCTGCGGGGGCGGGTGGTGGTCAGCGTCGTCGTCACACCGGTAGTAACGGACGGCCGCCGCTTCTCATTCCCCGCGTCTTCGTAGACTCCGATCCCATGGCAGGCAAGGGAACTCCGGCGACGGCACTGCTCACCAAGCACAAGGTGCCCCACACCCTCCACAGCTACGACCACGATCCCCGCGCCGCCTCCTACGGCCTCGAAGCCGTCGACGCCCTCGGCCTGGAGCCGGCGCGCGTCTTCAAAACCCTGGTCGCTGACGTCGACGGCAAACTCACGGTCGGTGTCGTCCCGGTGACCGGACAGCTGGACCTCAAGGCCCTCGCCTCGGCCGCCGGCGGCAAGAAGGCGCGCATGGCCGATCCAGCCGCGGCCCAGCGGGCGACCGGCTATGTGCTGGGCGGGATCTCACCGCTGGGCCACCGCAGCCGGCTTCCCGTGGTGATCGATGCCTCCGCCACCGGCTTCGCGACGGTCTATTGCTCGGCCGGGCGCCGGGGCCTCGAGGTGGAGCTGGCGCCGGCTGATCTTGTGCGCCTGACGAGCGCGGCGGTGTCTTCGATCGCCGGCTGACGGTGGCGCCAAGGACTTGTGAGTGGCGGCCGGTGCCGGTTAGAACCGGAACCGCCACTCACGAGCTTTCGGCGGGATATCGGCCCGTTCAGAGGTAGGGCCGCAGAACGCGCCCCAGCCACTCGGCGGCCGCACGCGACACGGCGTCCAAATCGGCTGACAGGGTGTGGTCGCCGGGAACGATCAGCACTTCGTGGTGCGGGCCCGCCGTCGGCCTGCCGAACGGATCTCGTTCGCCCTGCACCACCAGTGTCGGCACGGCCACGGCGTCCAGCTCGGGCTGGCGGGTCTTCTCCGGCTTGCCCGGCGGGTGTTCCGGAAAGGCCAGGCAGAGCACGGCCACCGCCTGGCCCGCGGCCGCCGTGCGGCACGCCACGCGGGCGCCGGACGAGCGCCCGCCGAACACGAGGGGGAGAGCGTCGAAGTGGTCGGAAAGTTCGTCGGCCACGGCGAGCCACGCGGTGTCCAGCTGGTTCGCCGGCGCGGGTGCCCGACGGCCCGCGACGCGGTACGGCTGTTCGACCAGTGCGACGTGCACGCCGGCCGCCGTGGCGGCGCGGGCGACGGCGACCAGGTCCTTCGCGCCGATTCCGCCACCGGCGCCGTGGCCGAGCATGAGGACGGCGCCGCCGTCTTCGGCGCAATGGAGTTCGGCACGCGCGGGGCCGTGGGGGGTGTCGAGCTCCAGGGTGGTCATCAGAACAGGGCGTCGGAGCCGACGGTGGGTTCGAGGCGCGCCAGCAGTTGCGGCCCGTTGTTGCGGACGTTGTTCACGAGGTTCGAGATCGGCCGCAGTTCGAGGGATTCGACGATGTCGGGCGGCGTCGGCACCAGCAGATCGCCGACGGCCGAGGTGTCGGGGTCGAGCCAGCCGTCCCAGTGCTCGCGCGGGACGACCAGCGGCATCCGGTCGTGGATGGACCGCAGCTGGCCCGCGGCGTCGGTCGTGATGATGGAGAACGTGATCACCGGTTGAGTGTCCGAAGTAGACTCCTTCGGCCGCCAGCTCTCCCAGATTCCGGCGAAGGCGAGCGAGGCGCCGGAGGGATCCGTCATGTAGAACGGCTCCTTCTCCTTGCCGGTGCGCCGCCACTCGAACCAGCCGTCGGCCGGCACGAGGCACCGGCGCGAGGCCAACGCGCGCTTGAAAGCCGGCTTCTCGGCCGCTGTCTCAGCACGCGTGTTGATCATGCGCGAGCCGACCGCCGGGTCCTTCGCCCAGAAGGGCACCAGCCCCCACTTCATGATCCGCAACGACCGCTCGGCGGGCTCGTCCTCGAGCACCTGACCCTCGGCGTCACGCGGGTGGCGCTGCACGACGGTGACGACGTTCTTGGTGGGCGCGACGTTGTAGTCCTCGCGCGCCGCGCCCTCGGTCAGGTCGACCGCGGCGAACTCGTCGATCAGCTTCGCGGGGTCCTTCGTCGCGGCATAGCGGCCGCACATGCCAGCCTCCTAACGAGTCTTCAGGACGCCATCGTTACACGCAGCCCGGGCCGGGCGCGAGCGGCATGGGATCATTCGACCAGGTGGGACGAGCGGGAGGACGGTGGGCGGTTTGGCGCGAGGCGACTGGAGCAGGCTGGACGAATCCGACGTGCGGGTCCGCCCCGGTAAGGGCTCCAGGCCCCGCACGAAGCGCCGGCCCGAGCACGCGGACGCCGTCGTCGCCATGGTGATCGGCAAGGACCGCGGCCGCTGGACTTGCGCCGTGGACGCCGACCCCGAGCGCGTGGTCACGGCGATGCGGGCCCGCGAGATGGGCCGCGTGTCGGTGGTCGTCGGGGACATGGTCGCACTGGTCGGCGACGTTTCCGGCCGCCCGGACACGCTTGCCCGCATCGTCCGCGTCGACGAGCGCACCAGCGTCTTGCGCCGCACCGCGGACGACACGGACCCGTATGAGCGGGTCGTCGTCGCGAACGCCGCGCAGCTGCTGATCGTGACGTCGCTGGCCGACCCGCCGCCGCGGCCCGGCTTCATCGACCGCTGTCTCGTCGCCTGCTACGCGGGTGGCCTCGAACCGGTGCTGTGCCTCACGAAAGCCGACCTCGCCGACCCCGACGAGCTCCTCGCCGGCTACGCGGGCCTCGACGTACCCGCCGTGGTCACCCGCTTCGATGAAAAACCCGAGGATCTCGCCGAACGGCTCGAAGGCCGGGTGACGGCGCTCGTCGGCCACTCCGGCGTCGGCAAGTCGACATTGGTCAACCGGCTCGTGCCGGACGCGTCGCTGGCGACGGGCGTGGTGAGCGCCGTCGGCAAGGGACGGCACACGTCGGTGGCCGCCGTCGCACTGCCGCTGCCCATGCCCAGCGGCGGATGGGTGATCGACACGCCGGGGGTGCGGTCGTTCGGGCTCGCGCACGTGACCGCCGACGACATCGTCAACGCGTTCGAGGAGTTCGCCGAGGCCGCCGAGGAGTGCCCGCCGAACTGCGGCCACCTCGGCGCACCGGAGGACCCCGACTGCGCGCTCGACGACGTCGTCGCCGAGGGCCGCGCGGGAGCCGAACGGCTCGCGTCGCTACGGCGGCTGCTCAGGTCGCGCGCAGGTGGCACCGAACGCGGGACAACGGAACCGGACGCGGCCCTCTGACGTCCCACGGGTCGTGTGATCACCCGTATTGTGACCGAAACGCCGCACTGATCGGCCGTTCAGGCGATACTTCGGGTGAACCGAACGACCTCCTAGGGGGAATGCATGCGCAAGACCACTCTCGCCGTCGCTGCGGGTGCCGCATTGGCGCTCGTGTTGACAGGCTGTGGTGCCCATAGCGAGAACGGCACGGCGTCGGCCGTCGGTGCCTCGGGCTCGTCCGGCCTGGCCGCGCCGTTCCAGAACGTGCTGGAGCTGGCGAACGCGTCGAAGCAGGGCACGCAGCGGTCGAAGTCGTCGAAGATGTCGATGGAGATGGACGCGGGCGGCAAGACGATCACCGCTCAGGGCGAGGCGTCGTACGACCCGTCGAACACGTCGTTCTCGATGACGATGAACACCGACGGCCAGCAGAGCGAAATGGTCTTCATCGACAAGACCCTCTACATGAAGCTGCCGCCGGCCCAGGCGACGCAGCTCGGCGTGGACAAGCCGTGGGTGAAGATCTCGCCGGACGCCGACGACCCGATCTCCAAGGCACTGTCGGGCAGCATGACGCAGGCCAGTGAGCAGAGCGACCCGACGAAGATCCTCGACCAGGTCGCCGAGGCGGGCCGGATCGTGAGCTCCGATCAGACCGAACTGAACGGTCAGCAGGCCAACCACTACAAGGTCGAGATCGACATGGCCAAGGCGATGAACAAGATGCTGGCCTCGATGCCCGCGGACACACAGGCGCAGGTCAAGCAGATGATGCAGGGCAAGAACATCCAGGTGCCCGCCGAAATCTGGCTCGACAAGGATCAGTTGCCGATCCAGATCACGATGGACGAGAGCGAAATGATGAAGCAGCTCGGCCAAGGCGCCGCCGCCGGCGGTGCTGGGCTTGGCAAGATCACCATCAAGTACAGCGACTGGGGGACCCCCGTCTCCGTCACGGCTCCGCCGGCCGACCAGGTCGCGGACATGAGCGAAATCGCGAAGAAGATCGGCGGCTGACCGCCGCGGTTTCGCCGAAGGGCGCCTCGACCGACGGTCGAGGCGCCCTTTGCGCTACTGGCGGTAGTACCGCTTCCCCCGAACGGGTCCAGACCGTCGTCTGTGCTTGGGTAGGGCGACTTTCGGCAGGTCAGAACGGGGTTTTCGGGATGCGCAGGACAGCTGCGGTGTGCGTCGCGGTGCTCGTGGTCGCCGGGTGTTCCGGGGCGGATTCACGGCCTCGATTCTCCGACGCGCGCTCGCTCGCCGACGCGGCCGTCGCGGCGACCCACGCGGCCCGGTCCGCGAAGTTCACCACCGACGTCTCCACCGGCGCGCTCGTTTCGCACGGCCGGGGACAGGCCGAGTTCGGCCCGGACGGCACGGCGCTCGTGATGACCACCGACTTCGTCGGCGAACCCCTCGAGCTGCGCCTGGTCGGCGGGAAGCTCTACGCGAAGGTGCCCGACAGCGCCCGCGACCAGGTCGCCGGCGGCAAACCGTGGGTCACCGTGTCGCCGGACGGCAACGACCCGTTGTCCGAGGTGCTCGGCGGCAGCCTCTCGCAGCTGGCCGAACAGAACGATCCCGCCCGCACGCTCGACCAGGTCCGCACCGCCGGCACCCTCACCGCCAGCGACACGACCACCCTCGACGGCGTCGCAGCCACGCACTACCGCGTCGACGTCGACCTGGCCGAACTCGGCACACGCCTGCCCGCCGGCCTGCCCCCGGACGCCCACCCCGCCGCCGAGGTCCCGCTCGACCTCTGGCTCGACGACGCCGACCGCCCCCTCCAGCTGACGCTCGACCTCACCCCGGCCACCACGGGCGGCGCCCGCATCACAGCACGATATTCGGGGTGGGGTTCGCCGGTCTCCGTGACCGCGCCGGCCCCGGACGAAGTCGGAACGCTCATCGGCGGCTGAGGTGCGCACGGCGTTTTCGACGAGGGGCCCGAGCAGTCACAATGGCTTCCCGTCACCGGTGCCGTGCGCGGTCGAGCACAGCCGCTTCCACTTCCTTCGCTAAGCCAGGCCGTCGAGACGGGTGCGTGAAAGCGTCACGACGCGAACGACAGCCGCGGTAAGCGGTCGTCAGAGCTGAGGGTGGGTTCGTCGGCCGCCGGATCCGGTTCGGAGCGCGGCAGCGGCCGGAAGCGCACGCCGAGGCCAGCGGAGGCGGCGGACTCGCCGGAGGAGGCGGAGGCGGCGGGGTCGCCGGAGGAGGCGGCGGGCAGGCCGGGGCCGGCCGCGTCGTCGTCTGTCGCCGTTCTCGCGTCGGTTGCGGTGGTCTCGGTGATCTCAGCGGTTGCGGTGGTCACAGCGCTCGCCGTGGTCTCAGCGCTCGCCTTGTCTCAACGGTCGCAGTAGTCTCGGTGGTCGCAGCGGTTGCGGTGGTCTCTTCGGTCACCTGATCACTGTGCCAGCGGGGTACGACAAAACTGGGCTACAGCAGTTCCAGCAGGAAGGGCAGCTCTTGCGGCGCGTACCACGCCAGTTCGTGGTCTTCGGCGTCGCCGAGGGTGAATTCGGCGTCGGGGTCACCGAGGTCAGCGGCGTCGATCACGGCGGCGGCCGCGGCGACGGCGTCGGCGGCTTCGGCGGCGTCCACGTGGATCGCGGCGATCTGGGCGATGCGGACCGGGCCGTCGAGGCGGACGACGGCGGCGTCGAGATCCGCACGAAGCGTCACGCTGTCCACATCGGCCGACACGACGACGCGGCGCGGCTCGCCCTTCTCCTCCGCGTTGATCAGGCGCAGCGAGGCGCGCGCGGCGTCGAGCAGCGCGGCGTACTCCAGCTCTTCGTCGGAGCCGCTCAGGTAGGCCTCCCGCAGCGCGGGGGTCAGCGCGAACGCCGTTCCGCTGCGGGCCCGGAACTCGCCGTTCGCCTCGAGTTCGCGCAGCATCGCGATCGTCGCGGGAATATAGACCCTCACCAGTGCGCGCCCTTCAGTTCTTCCAACGCTTCCTCGATCATCCCGCCGAGCAGGTCGACGTCGAACGCGGCCTTGCGGTCGCCGTTGAGTCCGAAGTAGACACCGCCGTGGTAGGACGTTACTCCGATGGCCAGCGCCTGCGTGCGCATGAGCGGCATCACGGGGAACATCTCGGCCAGTTTCGCCTCACCCGCGTACACCGGCGACTGCGGCCCCGGCGAGTTGGTGATCAGGACGTTGAAGATCCGGTTCGACAGCGAACCGCCCGCTCGCGCGCCGAGCGAATGCAGCGTCGCCGGCGCGAAGCCGCTCACCCGCAGCAGTCCGCGAGCCGCGATGGACCGGCCCGATTCGAGATGCTCGGCCATCGCGTGGCCCACGTGCTGCAGCCGCAGCACCGGGTTCGGCTCCCCCACCGGCAGATCCACGAGATGGGCGGCCACCTGGGTGCCGATGAGCGCCGGCACGGCGTACTCGGGCGTCTCGGCGTCGCGGACGGCCAGCGGGACCAGCGCTCGGACGGTGGCCGTGGACGTGAGGTGCACGTCGCGCGAAAGGAGCCATTCGCGCAGTGCCCCGGTGATGGCGGTGAGGATGACGTCGTTGACGGTCCTCCCGTGCGCGGCGCGGATCTTGCGGTAGTCCTCCAGCCTCGTGCGCACGACGGCGAACGCGCGGCCACCGGACACCCGCGCGGTGAGCGGGCCCTGCGGTGCCGGGCTGACGACCGTGCGCAGCGTGGACGCGACCTGCGCGAGCGTCTCGGCGGCCTTGCCGGCCGAGGTGAGCGCGTCGTTGGCGGCGGCGCGGACGTTCTCCATCAGCTCACCCGGGCGTTGCACGGCTTCGCTGACCGCGTCGAACACCAGTTGCGCCCGGCTCGGCTCGCGGCGTGGCGTCCACGTGTCCTCCACGGGCTCGGGTGGTGCGGGGGTGTCGTCGAGGATGAGCTGGGCGAGGTCGATGGTGCCGATACCGTCCACAACGGACTGGTGGGTCTTCGTCACGAGCGCCACGCGGTCATCGGCCAGCCCCTCGACGAAGTAGGCCTCCCACAACGGCCGTTCGGGCGCGAGCCGGCGTGACATCAAGCGGGCGACCAGGTCGAACAGCTGTTCGTCGGTGCCCGGCTGCGGCAGCGCCGAGCGGCGGACGTGGTAGTTGAGGTCGAAGTCGACGTCGTCCACCCACACCGACCGCGCGAGGTGACCCGGCACATCGAGCACACGCTGGCGGTAACGCGGCAGGAACGGCAGCCGCGACCCGATGAGATCGAGCAGGTCCGCGTAGTCGAAGCCGCCGCGCGGGCGCGTGAAGATCGCCACGCCGCCGACGTGCATCGGGGTCGCGTGGTCCTCGACGTAGAGGAACGAGGCGTCCAGCGCGGACAGGCGGTCGGGCATGGGCCGATACTCGCACAGTGCGAGACTGACCGGCGTGGGTGATGACGCGGCGGTTTCGCCGAAGGACCGCTTTCTGACCGTCTACGGACGCAAACCGGTGCTCGAAGCGCTCGGCGACGGCGGCCTGCGCGTGGACAAGGTCATCCTCGCCGACACTGCGCGTGGGCCCGCCGCCGCGGAGATCCAGCGGGCCGCGAAAGCCGCCGGGGTGCCGGTACAGCGCGCGAGCGCGCATCGGGTGAAAGTGCTGGCGGGCAACGGAAAACAGGATCAGGGCGTTCTCGCGGACGTGGTGGCGCCGCGCATGCGGCCCCTTGCCGCCGCGCTCGAGGACCGCCGTCCACCCGCGCGGGTGCTGCTGCTCGACGGCATCACGACCCCGGCGAACGTCGGCATGATCCTGCGCACGGCCACCGCCGCCGGCCTCGGCGGCGTGATCGTCCCACGGCGCGGCGTCGCGGCCCTCGACCCGCTCGTGGTGAAAGCGTCGGCGGGTGTGGCGTTCCGCGCGCCGGTACTGCGGTGCGGGAGCGCGCGCGAAGCCGCGGAGATGCTGACGGAGGCCGGCTACGGGCTGTACGCGCTGAGCGCGTCGGGGAAATCCACGGTTTTCGACGTCTCGCTTCCGCAGCGCGCGGCGTTCGTGCTGGGCGGGGAGACGGGTGGGGTGGGTCCCCAGGTCGCCGAACTGGTCACGGACTGGCTGTCGATCCCGATGCCGGGTGAGGTCGAGTCGCTGAACGTCGCCGCGGCGGCCGCGGTGCTGTCGTTCGAGCTGGTGCGCCGCGGGGTCAGCTGAACAGGGCGGTGAGCTCGTCGAGGGTGCTCCGCACGCCGACGTGGTGGATGCCGACCATGCCGGCTTCGGTGGCACCGCGGACGTTGCGGGCCGCGTCGTCCACGAAGGCGCACGCGGGGGCGGCGAGGCCGAGCCGTTCGGCGGCGACGAGGTAGATCTCGCGGGCTGGCTTCGCGACGCCGACTTCGCCGGAGAAGACCAACGCGTCGAAGTAGGGACCGAGTTGCCGCTTGACGGCGGCACTCGCGCCCGGCGCGTTCGACACGAGGCCGGTGCGCGTGCCGTGGCGGCGGGCCGCGCGGAGGTAGTCGTAGAGCAGATGGGCGTCGGAGTCGGTGAGAACGCCGGCGTAGTCGACGAGCAGGCCTTTCAACACGCTGTCAGCCTAACTTTCCGGCGGCGCGGCAAGTGTCCTAGCGCATCTTGCAGATCGGTATGGGCTGTTTCGCAGATTTCGCCGGATCAGGCGCGAGTTGTCCCGATTCCCCGGCGTGCGGGCCACTATCAGCAGCGGATCGTCCGAGTTCAGGGGAGGACATCATGACGACCCACGATCTTCGGGTCCTGGCCACCGGCGAACCCGCGGCCCACCGCACGCCACGGCCGCGTCCCGGCACGCCGCCCGCCGACCTGCCGCCGCAGGGTCACCGCGTGCTGCAGCTGCTGGGGCCACCGACGGAAAGCCATCTGGCCAAGCGGCTGAACGCCATCCTCGAAGTCCTCTGCGGCCTCCGCGCCGCCGCCCAGATCCGGCCGCTGGTCGACCCGGCGCTCTTCGCCCGCCTGCTCGCACACGGCCGCCTGCCCACCGCCCACCACCGCATCGGCACGCTCCACCTGTGCCACCCCACGGACACCGCCCTCGAAGCCGCCACCACGATTCAGAGCGGGCCGCGGATCCTCGCACTGGCCGCCCGCTTCGAACGAAGCCGCACCGACTGGGTCTGCACGCGCTTCCACCTGCTGGCACCGCGAACCGGGCCACTGCGCATGGTGAACCAACCCCCGGCCGCCTGAGTCGTGGTCGGGACGCACGTCCTGAACGGTGGGTCACGGCGTCGGTGTGGCTGACGGTCGGTTGGTCACGCTCGCGTGTGGGTCACGGTCGGGTGCGGCTCCCGCTTGCCGCGAGGGGGCCTCTCACCCCTGTACCGCGCCAGCAGTCCGGGTTCGGTCGCGCCGGGCGTCAGCGGATGGACACCGGCAGGTTCGCGAGCCCGCGGAGAATGGTGGTCGGGTTCCAGGAGGGGGCGCCGGCGAGGGAGAGGGCAGGGGTGCGGCGGGCGAGTTCGCGCAGCACGGTCCGGCCTTCAAGGCGAGCGAGGGGGGAACCCAGGCAGAAGTGCAGGCCCTGGCCGAAAGCGAGGTGGCGGGAGGGCTCGCGGGTGGGATCGAAGGTGCCCGGGGCGGGGTGCGTGGCCGGGTCACGGTTCGCGGCGCCGATGAGGACGAGCGTTTGCGTGCCGGGCCCGACCCGGAGCGAGCCGACGGTGGTGGGCGAGAGGGCGACCCGTGTGGTGAGTTGCACCGGGGAGTCGTAGCGAAGAGTTTCCTCCACGGCGTTCGGCGCGCCCGAGCCGTCGGGGCCCAGAGCGGTGAGGCCGTCGTGGCGCAACAGCGCGAGAACGCCGTTGCCGATGAGGTTCGTGGTGGTTTCGTGGCCGGCGACGAGCAGCAGCGTGAGCGTGACCAGCAGTTCGGCTTCGGTGAGCTTGTCGCCCTGGTCGGTGACGGCGACGAGGTCGGAGAGGAGATCGTCGCCGGGGTGGGCGCGGCGTTCAGCGGCCAGCACGCGGAAGTAGGCGTTGAACTCGCGGCCCGCCACGGCTGCGGCGGACACCGCCGAATCGGGGACCAGAAATGCCGGGTCGAGCGCACGGGCCAGCGCGTGCGACCACTCGGCGAAGCGCGACCGGTCGGCCACTGGGACGCCGAGCAGCTCGCTGATCACCTCGACCGGCAGCGGCGCGGCCAGCGCGGTCATCAGGTCCGCGGTGCCCGCGTCGATCAGCTCCGAGACGAGTCGCGCGGTGATGGCTTCCACGCGCGGGCGCAGCAGTTCCACCGTCCGCGGCGTGAAGGCCTTCGAGACGAGCCGGCGCAAGCGCGTGTGATCCGGCGGGTTCAGACCGAGGAACGACACCACCGGGCGGCCCTCGTCGTCGTACAGGTCGTCGGGGTGGCGGTCGGCGAGCGGGACGACCTCGGGGTCCGGGTGGCCGAACGCCGGATCACGCACCACGGCCGTCGCCTCCGCGAGACCGCTGACCACCACGAACCCGGGTACGGGCTCGGCGACCGGCGCCGCCTCACGCCAGCGCCGGTACAGCGGATACGGGTCCGCCCGATGCTCGGCCGCGAACAGCTGCGCGAGCTCCTCCAGATCCGGCACCGATCCCCCTGCGAAAAAAGGCGGGCCGCCGGACACCCGACGGCCCGCCCCAGGCTCGACGTCAGCGACGCGGGCCCTTCTTGCCCTTCTTCGCTTGCGCCCGCTCGGCGGCCCGGCGCTCGCGGCGCGTGCCGCCGGTCGCGGCGCCCGCTGGCTCACTCCCGGCACCGTCCGAATGAGACTCGACGCCGCCGCCCTCGGCCGGGCCAGACATCGTCAGTCGTGATTGGACACCGCCGGTTCCCTTGCCCCGCAAGGCGGACGGCACCGCATCGGGGTCCGTCGCCGGCGGTTGCGGCGGGGTCGGACGCGCGTGTCGGCCACCTTCTTCACCGAACGACGAGGCCGCGGCCGCGGTCGCCGACGTGACGCCGGCCGGCAGCGCCGACGCGTCCGGCTGCGGTGCGGGCTCCGGCTCCGTGCGCTCGACCTGCAAGTTGAACAGGAAGCCGACGGCCTCCTCCTTCAACGAGTCGAGCATCGCCCGGAACATGTCGAAACCCTCGCGCTGGTACTCGATCAGCGGGTCGCGCTGCGCGAGCGCCCGCATGCCGATGCCCTCCTTGAGATAGTCCATCTCGTAGAGGTGCTCACGCCATTTGCGGTCCAGCACCGTCAGCATCACCTGGCGCTCGAGGCGGCGCATCGCGCCCTCCTCGCCCACCAGCTCGTCGATCTCGGCTTCGCGGCGGTTGTACGCCTCGATCGCGTCGCCGACCAGCGCCTCACGCAGGCCCTCCGCGTCGAGGTCGCCGTCCTCCACCAAGTCGTCCCAGCTCAGGCTCACCGGGTACAGCGTCTTCAGCGCGGTCCACAGCTGATCGTGGTCCCAGTCCTCGGCGTAGCCCTCGGAGGTGGCGCCGTCGACGTACGCGCCCACGACGTCGACGATCATGTGCTCGATCTGCTCACGCAGGTCCTCGCCCTCGAGCACGCGGTGGCGCTCGGCGTAGATGACCTTGCGCTGCTCGTTCATGACCTCGTCGTACTTGAGGACGTTCTTGCGCGTCTCCATGTTGAGCTGCTCGACCTGCGTCTGCGCGCTCTTGATCGCCTTGGAGACCATCTTGTGCTCGATCGGCACGTCGTCGGGCAGGCGCATCGTCGTCATCACGCGCTCGACCATCACGGCGTTGAAGCGGCGCATCAGTTCGTCGCCCAGCGACAGATAGAACCGCGACTCGCCCGGGTCGCCCTGACGACCGGAGCGACCGCGCAGCTGGTAGACGATGCGGCGCGACTCGTGGCGCTCGGTTCCCAGCACGTACAGCCCACCGGCCTTGATGACCTGTTCGGCCTCTTCCTTCGCGCTGGCCTTGATCTCTTCGAGCACCTTCGGCCAGGCGGCCTCGTACTCCTCGGAGTTCTCGACCGGGTCGAGGCCCTGCTCGCGCAGCTCCTGGTCGGCGATGATGTCCGGGTTGCCGCCCAGCACGATGTCGGTACCGCGACCGGCCATGTTCGTGGCGACCGTGACAGCGCCGAGCTTGCCGGCGCGCGCGACGATCAGCGCCTCCCGGCCGTGGTATTTCGCGTTCAGCACCTCGTGGGGCACGCCGAGCTTCAGCAGCAGCTTCGACAGGTGCTCGGACTTCTCGACGCTGGTGGTGCCGACGAGCACCGGCTGGCCTTTTTCGTGCCGCTCGGCGATGTCTTCGGCGACCGCCTCGAACTTCGCCTGCTCCGTCTTGTAGATCAGGTCGGCGCGGTCCTCGCGGATCATCGGCCGGTTCGTGGGAATCGGCACCACACCCAGCTTGTAGGTCTGGTGGAACTCCGCGGCCTCCGTCTCGGCCGTGCCGGTCATACCCGAGAGCTTGGAGTACAAGCGGAAGTAGTTCTGCAGGGTGATCGTGGCGAGGGTCTGGTTCTCCGCCTTGATCTCGACCTTTTCCTTGGCCTCGATGGCCTGGTGCATGCCCTCGTTGTAGCGGCGGCCCACCAGGATGCGGCCGGTGAACTCGTCGACGATCATGACTTCACCGTCGCGGACGATGTAGTCCTTGTCCTTGTTGTAGAGCTCCTTGGCCTTCAAGGCGTTGTTCAGGTAACCGACGAGCGGCGTGTTCGCGGCCTCGTACAGGTTCTCGATGCCGAGCTGGTCCTCGACGAACCGCACACCCTTCTCGGTGATCGCCACGGTCCGCTTGCGCACGTCGATCTCGTAGTGGTACTTCGAGTTGATCAGGTTGGTCTTCTCGACGCGTTCGCGCGTGCCCATCGTGGTGGTGTCGATGCCCTGCATCAGGGGCGCGAGACGCGCGAACTCCACGTACCAGCGCGACGACTGGTCCGCCGGGCCCGAGATGATCAGCGGTGTGCGGGCCTCGTCGATGAGGATCGAGTCGACCTCGTCGACGATGGCGAAGTTGTGCCCGCGCTGCACGCACTCGTCGAGCGACCACGTCATGTTGTCGCGCAGGTAGTCGAACCCGAACTCGTTGTTCGTGCCGTACGTGACGTCGGCTTCGTAGTGCCGGCGGCGCTCCTTCGGGTCCTGCTCGGCGAGGATGACGCCGACCTCCAGGCCAAGGAACCGGTGGACGCGGCCCATCCACTCGGCGTCGCGCTTGGCGAGGTAGTCGTTGGTGGTGACGACGTGCACGCCATCCCCGGAAAGCGCGTTGAGGTAGGCCGGGAGCACACACGTGAGGGTCTTGCCCTCACCGGTCTTCATCTCGGCGACCTGGCCGAGGTGCAGCGCGGCGCCACCCATGACCTGCACGTCGTAGTGTCGCTGGCCGAGCACCCGCCATGCGGCTTCGCGGGCGACGGCGAACGCCTCCGGCAGCAGATCGTCGAGCGTCTCGCCCTTGCTGTACCGCTGCTTGAACTCGTCGGTCTTCGCCTGCAGGTCGGTGTCCGACAGGTCCTTCACGTCGTCTTCAAGGGTGTTGATGTGATCGGCGATGTTGCGCAGCCGCTTCACCATCTTGCCCTCACCCGCGCGGAGCAGGCGGTTCAGCACCATCCGGTCGACCTCACTAGCTGATCATGATCGCGCCCGAGCTGGTCCCGGGCCTGTGGGCACGGCGCACGCGGGTGGCGCGGCGCCGCCGTCTCACCACATCGTAGGGAACACGGAGTGGTCCGCGCACACGCGTGCTCAGCGGTTGGTGCCGCCGATCGTACTCGGGGTACGCGGATGGCCCGCACGTGAGCACGCGCGGGCCATCCGGCAGCCAGTGCCGGCCCCGTCAGCCGCCGAGCCGGATCACGCCGTAGTCGAAGCCCTTCCGGCGGTAGACGACGCTCGGCCGGCCGGACTCGGAGTCATTGAACAGATAGAAATCGTGGCCGACCAGCTCCATTTCGTAGAGAGCCTGATCAACCGACATGGGGTCCGCGTTGTGCTTCTTTTCGCGGACGACGTGGCCCGGCTGGTAGTCCAGGTCCTCGTCTTCCCAGCGCTTCTGCTGGGGCAGGGAGATCTCACCGGAGCTCACCGCGGAGTAGCCTTCGATCGGCGGTGCGGTTTCGGTTTCGTCAGCAGGTGCCTCCAGCACCGCCGTGCTCCCGGTGGGACGGGCGACGGCGTCCGGCGATCCGCCGGCCATCGCCATCGAGGTCGCCTCGGCGACCGACTCCGGACGGCTGCGCCCGTAGTGCACACGCCGCCGGTCGTGCGTCCGCCTCAGCCGGTTCTCCAGCTTGGTGACGGCGGAATCGAGCGCTGCGTAGAAATCGGCGGCGCACGCTTCGGCGCGCACGGCCGGTCCACGACCCTTTCCGGTGATCTCGACTCGCTGGCAGCTCTTGGACTGCCGGCGGTTCGGCTCGTGGAAGAGCTCCACCTCGTACCGGATGACCTTCTTGTCGTAGCGCTCGAGGCGGGCCAGCTTCTCGCTGACAAGCGCCCGGTAGTGGTCGGGCACCTCCACGTTGCGGCCCTTGACGACGATGTCCATACACGACCTCCCTCGCTGAGATGACTGCGAGCTGTTGTGTTCACACGACGCCGGTGATGCGGGGGACGGAAGCCCTGACGGGCTGAGAAGAACTCGAGTCGCCGGTCCACGACGTCTCGTGGCGGATGCTCGAGCGCGGACTCAGCGCGCCTCCGGCGCCACGGACATGGGCTGCACACCTCCCTGCCTGCGGGGATTGCTGATAGCGCAGCACGTTAGCTTCCTCACGCCGCTCGCAACAGCCCCCGGCTCGGGGGAAGTCACGATTCGGGAACCCGCTACGGCGTGCAGTGAAATGCTCGTGCGCAGCCCGAAATCCCACCTCTGACGGCCGAGCGCGCGTTGGCAATTTTCACGCGGACGGCGCAACGCGGCAGGACGCCGGAAGCCGAGAGTCACAGCCCGGGGCGCCGCAGCCGCCACCCCGCTGGAGTGTGCGACCGGGAGTGTGGACCCGCGCCTGACCCTCATATCCGGACAACGGGCGGCGACGATGGTGCGTTCCCACCGGAAGTCACTCGTGCAGGTGACACCCTCGCGACCAGGTGGATGATCACCCCTGAGCCCGCCCACGGCGTCGCATTTCAGCCGGCCGCCAGCAAAGCCACGACCGCCGTGACGGCCACCCCGGCGCCGGCGAGGGCGCGCACGCAGGCGGCCGCCGTCGCTCCCGTGGTGACGACGTCGTCCAGCACGATCACCCTGGTTCCGGGCGGTGGCCGGCCCGCCGGGACGAACCGCAGCCCGCCCGCCAGATTCGCGATCCGCTGCTCGCGCGTCAGCCCGACGGCGTCACGCGCGCCCTTGAGCGCCAACGCCCGCGCGACCATCGCCGGCGCCCCCGCGGCCGCCAGCTGCCGCGCCGCGTGCTCCGCCAGCAGCGCCACGTGTGGTCCGCCGCGCAACCGCGCCGCAGATCGGCGGCTGGGCGCGGGAACCAGGCACCAAGGACGGGGGCCGGTGAAACGCCCGGTGACCGAGGAGTCCGCCGGCGGCCGATCGGGCACCGGCCCGGTGGGCCACACGCGCCGACGAACGGGCCGCACTCCGCCCCCCACAAGCCCACCCACCACAAGCTCACCCATCGAAAGTCCGTCCGCCGGAAGCCCGTCCGCCGGAAAGGACCCCGTCGGGCTACACCCGGGCACTGGCACAGCCGGCGAGCGCGCGGACGCGTCCCGGCAACCCGGCGAAAGGCGGCCGGGTAACGCGCGGAGGGCCGACGCGACGGCCGCGCCGAGCGGTGGGGCGAGGTCGCGGCGGCCGCGTTCCTTGTAGGCGATCAGAAGACGCTTGGCCGGTCCGCGGTAGGGCGCCAGAGCGTACACGGGCGCGAGGCCGGCGACCGGGCCACGAACCACCTCGGTGAGTGACCCCCACACTTGCGAACAGCGTGGGCAGCAGGGATGGCCGAGGGTGCCGCAGCCGGCGCACCGGGCGGGGATCAGCAGGTCGAAGATCATGACGGAAAGTGTGCACTCCGCCACCGACAGTTTTGCGAAACGACCAGGTCAGCCCGGGTAGAACGGGTAGGCGTTGGCCATCGAATGGGGCTGCGGGCGCCACACTTCGCCCAGCTCGGTGGCGTTCCAGAGGCCGCCGGCGTCGGCGACGACGATCGGGCGGGAGGGTGCGGCGGCGACGGCGCGGACGGGCGCGGTGAGGTTCGACCCGTTGAAGGCGTCCATGCGGCGCCCGTCCACGGAAACGCGCTGCACGGGCTGCGACGAGGACGATGTGGCCACCACCAAGGTGTCGGCGGTGGACCCCCAGTCGACGTCGACCACGTCGGACAGTTCGCCGGGCTGCAGGACGCGCGGCTCGCGCAGGGTCACGGTGTCGCCTTTGCGGACGACGGCCGCCACGACGAGCTGGCCGTTGACGATCGCGGCGACGCGCGCGCCGTCGCGGGAGAGGCGCAGCGCGTCGATGGTCGGGGAGCCGTTGCCGAGGGCGAGCAGGTCGTTGGCGTTCACGCTCTGGCGCAGCCAATGCCCCGTCGGGTCGAGGACCATGCGGGCGATGATCGAGTGGTCCACGACCGTCCACACTTCGCCCGACGGTCCCCCGCCGGTCGGCGCGGGACGCCACGTCGGGCGGCTCAGCGAACCGCCGCCGAGGTCCACCAGTGGCAGGTCGTGCCCGACGTCGCCGACGCGCAGGCGCACGCGATCGCCGTCTTTCTCGACCACCGCGAGGCGTTTGCCGTCGATCGACTGGGCCGCGCTGAGCACCGCGTACCCGCCGTCACCCGCCGGGCCGGGCACGGGGGCGCCGTCGCCGAGTGACCGGATGCGCCCGTCGACCGTCATGAGGCCGGGCAGGTCGGGGCTGGGTGAGGAAGCCGAGCTGTACGACGGCACGTCGCTGCTTCGCCAGTACTCGTGGTCGCGCACCAGTGGCGCACCGTCGGCGAGCAGGCGGATGCGCGTGGACGTGACGGTCTCCATCGACAACACGATCTGCGCGGCGATCAGCGATCTCGTCTCCGGGCTCGCGCCCGTGAGCCCGGACAGCTGTACGAGCAGGGACCCGTCGTCGTTGTTCTTGACGTTCGTCTCGAGCGTCACCTGGTCGCCGAGCAGGTTCTTCACCGCGCCCGTGAGCCCCGCGGACGGACCCTGCAGGATCAGGTCCATCACCCGCCCCGGCAGGCCCGACTGCGGCTTCGCGGCGACGTAGCGCAGGTCGGGCACGAACGTGCCGGAATCAGGCGAATAGAAGCTCACGGCGACCCGGCTGTAGTTGGCGTCGAAGTCGTCGTCGGTCACCAGCAGCGCCGGCGGCGGCGAGGAGATCCGCCACTGCCCGCTCGGCTGCTTGCGGACCTCGAACGTCTGCTCCGTCGGGCCCGAGCCCGGGATGAACGCGCTGTCCGTGCTCAACGTGCCGAGCGTGAAGCCACGCAGTGACACCGTGCGCACGTTCGGGTCCGGCGGCGTCGTCGCCGTCGTGGCCGGTGCCTCGTAGACCGTGCTGAACGTGTTGTCGATGATGGTGATCGAGCGGCTCGGCTTCCACGTGCTGCGCTGCTGGTCGCCGAGGTACGCCCGCGCCGCCGCGTTGCCCGAACGCGGGTCGGCACTGGCCCGGATGAAGTCGCGGACGAGCGAAAGCGGGTCGATGTCCTTTTCGGGCTCGGGCGCGTCGTTGGCCGCCGGCGCCGGCGTGTCCACGGAAACGACGAGCGGCTGCGACTCCAGCGGGACGTTCGCACACCCGGCGAGCAGCAGCAGGCACGCAAGCGCCACCAGCGCCCGCTTCACCGGCCGACCTCCTCACGGTCGGTGCCCGCCGGTTCGCTGAGGATCGCCTCCGGCGCCGGGCGCACCTCGAACACCGACGACGGCGACAGCGTGATCTCCGGGACGGCGTCGGGCGGCGGCAGGAGCAGCGGGGCCTCGTCGACCGGCACGTTCTGGCGGCGCGGCAGCACGAGCCGGAAGCAGGCGCCGTGGCCAAGCTCGCCCCACGCGTCGAGGATCCCGCCGTGCAAGCGCGCATCCTCCTGGCTGATCGCGAGCCCGAGCCCGGTGCCGCCGGTGCGGCGGTTGCGCGACGGGTCGGCGCGCCAGAACCGGTTGAACACGAGTTCGGCCTCCCCGGACCTCAAGCCGACGCCGTGGTCGCGCACGGTGACCGCGACGGCGGTGTCGTTCACCGCGACCGTCAGCTCCACGGGCTTGCCCTCGCTGTGGTCGACGGCGTTGCCCAGCAGGTTGCGCAGGATCCGCTCCACGCGCCGTGCGTCGACCTCGGCGGTGGCGTCCTCGTCGGGCAGGTGCAGCTCCACGACGCTGCCAGCCGTGCCCGCGATCACGCGGACCTGCTCGACGGCTCGCGTCACGATGGGCCGCACATCGATGTTCTCGGCCGACAGCTCCTCGACGCCCGCGTCGAGGCGGCTGATCTCCAGCAGGTCGCCGAGCAGCGCCTCGAACCGGTCGAGCTCGTCGACCAGCAGCTCCGTCGAGCGCGCGAGGCCGGCCGGGAACTGCTCGCGCGAGGCGTGCAGCACATCGGCGGCCATGCGGACCGTGGTGAGCGGCGTGCGCAGCTCGTGGGAGACGTCGGAGGTGAACCGGCGCTGCAGCCCGCCGAACTCCTCGAGCTGGCGGATCTGGCGCTGGATGCTCGCGGCCATGCCGTTGTACGACACGGCGAGCTTCGCCAGGTCGTCCTCCCCGACCACCGACAGGCGCTGGTCGAGGTCGCCTCCGGCGAACTGCTCGGCCGCCGCGACCGCCTGCCGGACGGGCCGCACCACCTGCCGCACCACCAGGTTCGTGATGCCCGCCAGCAGAAGCAGGAGCACGAGCCCGCCGACGAGCAGCGTGTTCTGCACCGTCGACACGGTCGTCTGCTCGCTGGTGAGCGGGAACAGCAAGTACAGCTGCAGCGGACTGGCCACCGAGTTCAGCGGCGTGCCCACGATCAGGTAGGTCGTGTTCACGCCGTTTTCGGAGACGGTGTGCTCCACGCGCGCAAGCTTGTCGGCCTCCACGAACTGGCGCAGCCGGACCGGCACCGAGTTGAACGGTCCGACGTACACCGGGTCGGTGTCCGACTGGCCCCGCCCGACGCTCGCCAGCACCGGCTCGAACGTCCCCGCGGTCGACCCGGTCGGCGACGCGGACGTGGTGGAGATCTTCTTGAGCGCGTTCTCCAGGCGCGTGTGCAGCGCGTCGGGCGATTCGCCGCCGACGCCCACGAGCTCGCGCGCGGCGGTGTCGGCCAGCGCCTGCGTCTGCTCGACGGCGGCCTTGCGCTTGGTGTCGAGCAGCCGTTCGGTGATCTGGTTCTGCAGCACCATGCCCAGCACGAACACCACGGCGGCCGAGAGCGCGAGCGTCGAGATCGTGACCCGGAACTGCAGCGAATGACGCCACAGGTCGTTGAACCCGACCACACGACGGCGGACGAAGGCGACCACTTGGCGCACGAACCGGACCGTGGCCCGGGCAAGGGCGGACAGGCGTCCCACTTTCGGGTCGATTTCGGTACCGACGGCTGAGCCGGCAACGGAGTGGCCGTCAGAAGCGGTCATCGGCCCATCACGGCGGGCCGGCCTTGTAACCGACGCCGCGCACCGTCAACACCACCTCGGGGTGCTCCGGGTCCTTCTCGACCTTCGACCGCAGCCGCTGCACGTGCACGTTCACCAGCCGGGTGTCGGCCGCGTGCCGGTAGCCCCACACCTGCTCCAGCAGCACCTCGCGCGTGAAGACCTGCCGCGGCTTGCGCGCCAGGGCCACGAGCAGGTCGAACTCGAGCGGCGTGAGCGGAATGGCCTTGCCCTCGCGGGTCACCTCGTGGCCGGGGACGTCGATGGCCAGGTCGCCGATGGTCAGCGACTCGGCGGGCTCGGCCTCGGTGCGGCGCAGGCGCGCGCGGACGCGGGCGACCAGCTCCTTCGGTTTGAAGGGCTTGACCACGTAGTCGTCGGCACCGGACTCCAGGCCCAGCACGATGTCGACCGTGTCGCTCTTGGCCGTGAGCATCACGATCGGCACGCCGGACTCGGCGCGCACCGCCTTGCAGACGTCGATCCCGTTCATGCCGGGCAGCATCAGGTCCAGCAGGACGAGGTCGGGCTTGAGCTCGCGGAGCGCCGGTAGTGCGCGCGACCCGTCCGCGACAACCGCAGTGTCGAACCCCTCTCCGCGGAGCACGATGGTGAGCATCTCCGCGAGCGCGGGGTCGTCGTCGACCACCAAGACACGTGCCTTCATGAGCACATGTTCGCACTATCCGCGCGGTCCGCGAGCGCGACCCGCACGTTTGACCACCAGAAAGATCAAGATCGACGGCCCGGTTGCTCCATCCGGACGCTGACGTTCGCCGTTCCCGACCGGCTGCGGTGACCGAGCGGATTCGCCCGCTCAGCCGAACAGTTCACGCGGAAGCAGTTAGTGTTGCGCTATGCGGAACCAGGACTCGGGCAACGCAACAGGAACGCAAGTTCAATCGGTCGACCGCGCGATCAGCGTACTGGAGCTGCTGGCGCGCGCCGGGGAGTCGGGGATCACGGAGATCGCCGGTGAGCTCGGGGTCCACAAGTCGACGGCGTCGCGGCTGCTCAGCGTCCTGGAGGCACACGGACTGGTCGAGCAGCTTGGCGAGCGCGGGAAGTACGCGATCGGGTTCGGCATCGTCCGCCTCGCGGGCGCCGCCACGGGCCGGATGGACCTCGCGAAGCTGGGCCGGCAGACGTGCCAGGCCCTCGCCGAGGAACTGGGCGAGACGGTGAACATCGCGATCGCCGACGACGGCGTGGCCATCAACATCAGCCAGGCCCGCGGGTCGGCCGCCATCACCACCCAGAACTGGACCGGGCAGCGCACGCCGCTGCACGCCACGTCGAGCGGCAAGGTCCTGCTCGCCGCGATGGGCGCGGACGAGCGCAAGCGCGTGTTCGGCTACGGGCTCGAGCAGTACACGCCGCGAACGACCGTGGATCCGGACGAGCTGGAGGCCGAGGTGGAACGCGTCGCCGAGGACGGGTACGCCTCATGTTTCGAGGAGTTGGAGCTCGGCATGCACGCGGTCGCGGTGCCGATCCGCGGGCCGGGCGGCGAGGTCGTGGCGGCGATGAGCGCGTCGGGGCCTTCGTACCGGCTGTCGAAGCAGCGGATCAAGCAGATCGTGCGGCCGATGACGGAGGCGGCGACCGAACTTTCGGCGCAGCTGGGCTACTTCGCGAGCTGAGTCTCCCCCGGCATCGGATCGCCTGTGCCGGCGTCGGCGTTACGCACTTCACCTTCCCGGCCGCACACCCGGGACCCGGTCTTGACACACGCCGCGCGATCGCGCACTTTGTTGCTGTAGACGGAACACAATCCCCCATCCGCAACCTGGCCCGCCTCGGCGGGTTCTTCGGCGTGCCTGCGCACCAGCCAGGCCAGGAGGTACCGCGATGGCAGCTCGGCCCCGGGTGGTCGTCATCGGCGCGGGTGTCGTCGGCTGCGCGCTGGCCGACGAACTGACCGAGCGCGGCTGGACCGACGTCACGGTGCTCGACCAGGGACCGCTGTTCGGTGCCGCCGGTTCGACCGGGCAGGCCACTGGACTCGTGTTCCAGACCGCCGCGGACCGCACGTTGACCGAGTTCGCGAAGTACACCGTCGCCAAGTACTCCTCGCTCACGCTCGACGGCGGCTGGTGTTTCCAGCCGGTCGGCAGCCTGGAGCTCGCGACGACGCCCGAGCAGCTCGCCGACCTACGGCGGCGGCACGGCTGGGGCACGGCGTCGGGCGTCCGTGGCTACCTGCGGACGCCCGCGGAGTGCGCCGAGCTGCACCCGCTGCTCGACGCGGCGAAGGTGCTCGGCGGCCTCCACACGCCCGGCGACGGACTGGTACGGCCCCTTCGTGCGGCCGAAGCACAGGCGCGGCGCGCTCTCGAGCGGGGCGCGAAGTTCCTGCCCCACCACCGCGTCACGGCGATCGAACGCAGTGCCGGGCGCGTGACGGCCGTGGTGACCGAAGCCGACCGGTTCCGCGCCGACGTCGTCGTGTCGTGCGCGGGGATGTGGGGCCCCCTCGTGGGCCGGCTGGCGGACCTCATCGTGCCGCTCGTGCCGATGGCGCACCAGTACGTGCGCACCACGCCGCTCGCCGCGCTCGCCGGCGACAACGACGAGTTCACCGAAGCCGGCAAGCCGATCCTGCGCCACGCCGGAGTGTTCGTTCGCGAGCACGTGGACTGTCTCGGCGTCGGCAGCCACGCGCACCGGCCGCTGCCGATCGCGCCCGAGGACCTGCGTGACACGGCGGCGCAGCCGTTCACCCCCGCCGACTTCGCGGATTCCTGGACCGCGGCCGCCGACCTGCTGCCCGTGCTCGCCGACGCCAAACCCGAGGTCGGCGTGAACGCACTGTTCCCGGTGACGCCCGACGGCCGGCCGCTGCTCGGCGAACATCCGGACCTCGACGGGTTCTGGGTCGCCGAAGCCGTGGGCGTCGCGCATTCCGCCGGTGCGGCGCGCGAGCTCGCGCGGTGGCTCGTGGACGGCCAGCCGCGGCTCGACCTGCATCGCAGCGACCTCGCGCGGTTCGAACAGGTCCAGCTCGCGCCGGCCTGCGTGCACGAACGCAGCTGCCGGACCTTCACCGAATCGGCGGAAATCCGGCACCCGCGGCAGCCCTCGGGTGAGCCGCGCGCGGTGCGGACGTCGCCGTTTCACGAGCGGCACGTGGAGCTCGGCGCCGTGTTCAGCGAAGCAGGCGGGTGGGAACGACCCGAGTGGTTCGCCGTCAACGAAAACCTGCCGGAGATCGAGCGCGTGCCGCCGCGCACGGGGTGGACCGCACGGCACTGGTCACCGATCGCGGGCGCGGAGGCGCTGGTCGCCCGCGAGCGTGGGGCGTTGTTCGACCTGACGCCGTTCAAACGCCTGGAGGTGACCGGACCCGGCGCGCTGCCGTTCCTGCAGACGATGACGACCAACCAGCTCGCCGAACCGCCGGGCACCGTCACCTACTCTCTGCTGCTCGGCGAAGACGGCGGCGTGCGCAGCGACCTCACGGTGGCGCGCCTTGGCGCGGAGCGGTTCCAGGTCGGCGTCAACGGCGCGCTCGACGTCGACTGGCTGCGCCGCCGCCTGCCCGGCGACGGTTCGGTGCAGCTGCACGAAACCACGGCGGGCACGTGCTGCGTCGGCCTGTGGGGACCGCTCGCGCGGCAGGTGCTGCAGCCACTGTCCACTACGGACTTCTCGGACGCGGCGATGGGCTGTTTCCGCGCGCAGCACGCGTACCTCGGCACCGTGCCCGTGGTCGCGCTGCGGGTGTCCGGCATCGGCGAGCTCGGCTGGGAGCTGCACGCGAGCGCGGACGTCGGCCGCCTGCTGTGGGACACGCTGTGGGAAGGCGGGCGGGCGCACGGGATCGTCGCCGCCGGGCGCGAGGCGTTCACGAGCCTGCGGCTGGAGAAGGGCTATCGCACCTGGGGCACCGACCTGACGGCCGAGCACGATCCGTACGAAGCCGGCCTCGGTTCGGTCGTCCGGATGGACAAGGGTTACTTCCTCGGCCGCGACGCGCTGCTCGGCCGTTCGGAGGCCACGACCGGGCGGAAGCTCGCGTGCCTCGTGTCCGAAGGCCTGGTGCTGGGCAAGGAACCCGTGTACTTCGAGGACCGCCCCGCCGGCTACGTCACGAGCGCCGGCTACGGCTACACGGTGGGCGAGAACATCGCGTATGCCTGGCTTCCGGTGGAATGCACGAAGCCCGGTACGCCGGTGGAAATCGAGTACTTCGGCGAGCGGATCCCGGCCGTCGTGGCCGTCCAGCCGCGGTTCGACGCCGACCTGACGAGGACCAGGAGCACCGCTTGACGCACTACGACGTGATCGTGATCGGACTGGGCGGTATGGGCAGCGCCGCGGCGTACCGGCTGGCGCAACGCGGACAGCGGGTGCTGGGGCTCGACCAGTTCGCCCCCGTGCACAACCTCGGTTCGAGCCACGGTGGTTCGCGCATCACGCGGCAGGCGTATCTGGAGGGTCCGGACTACGTGCCGTTGCTGCTGCGCGCGCACGAACTGTGGGCAGGCCTCGAACGCGATTCGGGACGCGAGCTGTTCACCCGCTGCGGTGGGCTGATGGCAGGCCCGCCCGATTCGCGCACGATCACCGGCAGCGTGCTTTCTGCCGAGAAGTTCGACATTCCCCACGAGCTGCTCGACGCGTCGGACGTCCGCCGTCGCTTTCCCACCATGGCCCCCCCGCGACAGCGAAGTCGCGCTGTACGAGCCGGGCGCGGGCTTCGTGTCGCCCGAGGGCAGCGTTGCCGCCCACCTGCAGCTGGCGGCGCGCTGCGGCGCGGAACTGCACCACGAGGAGCAGGTCTTCACGTGGAGCACGTCGTCCTCGGGCGTGCGCGTCGGCACCACGGCGAGTTACTACACGGCCGATCGGCTCGTGGTGTGCCCCGGTGCGTGGGCACCGCGGCTGCTCGGCGATCTGGGCGTGGAGTTCGAGGTGCAACGGCAGGTGCAGTACTGGTTCGAACCGGCCGACGCGGCACCGTTCGCACCCGACCGGCACCCGGTGTACCTGTGGGAAACCGAGGAGGGCGACCAGTTCTACGGCTTCCCCGCACACACTCCGCAGGGCGTGAAGGTCGCCTCCCACATCGGCGGCACGCGGTGTGCGCCCGACACCATCGACCGCACCGTGCACGACGCCGAGGTGCGCCACATCGGCGACGTCGTCGGCTCGCGCCTGCCGTCCCTGCCGACGCGGTTCCGCCGCGCCGCGACGTGCCTGTACACGAACACCCCGGACGAGCACTTCGTGATCGCGCCGCACCCCGCCCACCCGCGGGTGGTCGTGGCGGGTGGCTTCTCGGGCCACGGCTTCAAGTTCGTGCCCGTCGTCGGCGAAATACTGGCCGACCTCGTCATCGACGGATCAACGCCGCACCCGGTGTCCCTGTTCGACCCGGCGCGGTTCGCGGCCTGAGCTGCTGGCGGTCGAGGACCCCTTCTAGGCGAGCAAAGATTTCACGAGCGTCGGCAGGTCGACGCTCGCGGTGCCGTCGAGGACGTGCCACGGGGCGAGCCAGGCCGCGGCGGCCAGCTCGTCGTAGACGGCGGCGCAGCGGCGCTGCAGTGCGTCGTCGGATTCGAACGAATCACGGGCGCGGGCGGTGTCGGCGGCGGCCCGGCGGACGGCGCGCTCGGCGGCGACCTCCGGAGAGACGCGCAGGAGCAGGTGCGCGTCGGGCCTTGGCAGCGCGAACCGCTCGATTTCGGTTTCCCACACCCACCGCACGACGGGACCGTCCGCGCTCTCACGCAGGCGGGCGGCGGCGTACGCGGCGTTGGAGGCGACATAGCGGTCGAGCAGCACCACGTCGTTGTCCGCCAGGAGCTCGCGAATCTCGTCGGCCGCGGCGCTGCGGTCGAGGGCGTAGAGCAAGGCCATGCCGTAGACCGAGTTGCCGAGGTCGCCGTGGCCGTGGTGCAGCGCTTCCCGGATCAGGTCGGCGTAGACGCTGCGCCCGTAGCGCGGGAACGCCAGGCCACCCACGGTGGCGCCACCGCGCCGCAGGTGCGCGGTGAGCCCGTCGGCGAGAGTGCGCTTGCCCGCACCGTCCAGACCTTCGATCACGACCAGTCGTCCCACGGCGCTCACCCTAAGCCACCGCGGCACGGCGATGGCCGCACGACCGGGTCCGCTCGAGCCGGCCGGGGAAGTGGTCGATCGGCGGCCCGGCGGGTAGCAGGGCACCGCCGGGCCGCCCGGTCCGGTTCAGGTGGCGCGGCGGCGCACGTAGAGGACTCCACCGCCGGCGAGCAACAGGCCGACGAGAACGGCGAGCGGCAGCCAGGCGGTGCCGTGACCGGCAGGAGCCGGCTGGTCGTCGCGGGGCAGGATCTGCACGGTGAGGGCGGCGCGCGGGGCGAGGTGGGCGTTGCCGGAGCCGCCGGGCTGCGCCGCGCCCGCGCCCGGTGCCGACACCGGCAACGCCAGGGCCGCGAGCACCACGAGCACGAGCAGTCGGCGCGCGGTGCGCCTGAGGGCGGGATGGTGCTGTTCGCGGTTCACCGGTCCGATCCCTCCCACGTATGCGTCGTGACCATCGGCGATCACAACGGTGAACACCTCGGTCACCCGGGGCAAGGTGGTCTTCCGGTGATCGGGGCGTTCCGGGGGGTAGTCGGAACAAGGAACGGGCATCGATGCCCGGTTAACCGCCCCGAACGGGGGTCGGAGCGACTACCGTGCGCTGCTAACGTGAACGTTCCGCGGTGTTCACGGCAGCCGCACACGGTGCCGGGCACAGTGTTTGCCGGCGGCTCGTCCGCACCGCGGGCTGGCGGAGGGACGGGCGGTGTCTCGAGACGGGGAAGGCGCACTGATCATCGAACCTGCTCGGCGTGGCCCGAGCGAACTTCCGGCGGACCTTGCCGACGCTCTGCGGACCGGCGAGTTCCACCAGGCCCTGCGCACGGCCATCGCGCACCGGGGCCTGTCCCTCGCGCGGCTGAGGGCGCACCTGGCGCTTCGGGGCGTCCAAATCGGACAGTCGACGCTCAGCTACTGGCAGCGGGGGCTGCGCCAGCCGGAGGTGCCGAAGGCGCTCCCGGCCGTGCGCGCGCTGGAATCGGTGCTGCAGCTGCCACCCGACTCGCTCGTCGTCCTGATCGGCCCGCGCACCGCGCGCCCGCGCGGCCACCACGCCGCGGTGTCGTTCCACGATCTGCGTTCGGGCGACATGGGTTCGATCGTCGATCAGCTGCTGACCGACCTGGGTGTGCTGCCGTCGTCCAACCACTCCAACGCAGACCTGGAGCTGCTTTCGGTACACGACCGCATCACGGTCGACGAGCGCCGCCGCCAGGTCAGCATCCGCACGCGCCTGGTCACCCGCGCCCGCCGCCACGGACCGGACCGCTACGTGACCGTCTACAACGGCGACCCCGGCTGCGTCATCGACGACGTCGCGCTCCTCACCTTCGAAGGCTGCCGCGTCGGCCGCATCCGCCGTCACCCCACCGCCGAAACCATGGCGACCGAGCTGCTGTTCGACCGCAAACTCGGCGAGGGCGACATCCACGTCTTCTGCTTCGAGGTCCGCGACGACTCCAGCGCCCTGTTCCCCGGCTACTACCGCATGCTTCGCGACCAGGCCGCCGGCTACCTCCTCCAGCTGCAATTCGCGCCCTCCGCCATGCCGGCCCGCTGCACTCGCCAGATCCGCGCCCGCGACGACGCCCTCCCCGTCGAAGCCGATGAACTCCCTCTCGACACCGGCGGCGTCACCTCCGCCTATTTCCGCGACGCGGGCCCCGGCCTGGCCGGCATCGCCGTCGAATGGAACTGACCCCCACCGCAAACGCGACCCGCTCGACACGGAAGCGGGGGG
>DASZNR010000104.1:0-84581 GCA_035551175.1 Amycolatopsis sp.
CAGCACCCGAGATGCTGCCGTTCTCCCGGTCCAGCGCCTCGAAAAACCTCACCCTCAGCTCCGCAAAAACCACGATCCCCGCAACTCCCTGAAACAGGGTGTTGCGGGGATCGCTAGAACCCGCCGAACGCGTTGGGGCAACGTCGTGTTCAGGG
Organism: Amycolatopsis sp.; assembly: GCA_035551175.1. Taxonomy (GTDB): domain Bacteria; phylum Actinomycetota; class Actinomycetes; order Mycobacteriales; family Pseudonocardiaceae; genus Amycolatopsis. Next base: position 156 of record DASZNR010000104.1, read on the forward strand.
CGGGCACGTGGGATTCATGGGGCTGCGCACGCGGCCCTCAGGCGACTTTCGACCTCGCTCCGGTGGCTCACCGAAGGTCGAACTTCCCAAGATGAGGGTTGAGCATGGCCCGTGCTCCACAAAGCCCATGGCCACAGCCGTGACCAGGGGTTTTGTGCCCCCGGCAGGATTCGAACCTGCGACACCCGATTTATGGCGGCACAATTGCTGTCATCAGCAATGTCCGTCAGTGTTCCTTTGTGCGAGCAGTTGCCTTCGGGTGCCGTCATAGGTGGTGACGAGTTGGCAACCTGGCCACCCAGCTCCAAGTTTCCGGAGCGGCGAGCACTTCGGCGCTTCAAACGAACATATGCCCGTGCGACGAACTCGGAACATGACGACTCCCGTGCCGACCAACCCAACATCCGGCACCCCCGGTCGGTAATCGCACCATCGCCACCTTCTTGATCTTCAAGCCAATTCTTCCCCTCGGCGCGGCACCGCGTGGCGGCGCGTAGGAGAACAGCGTCGCGGTTTCACGCGGATCGACGTGATCGGCAGGCTGTTCGGTGCGGAACCGGTCCGAGTGTCGGCTGCGAAATTGAGTAGCAGGGCACCAAGGGTACCGGTACGAAGGTTCTCCGTGAGAGCACCACCGTAGCGCTCCTCACTGTGGGCGCTGTGTTCGAGCGCTTGACGCTGCCGTACGGAACTATCAGAGATGCCCGGCCGGTCCTCGCGACGACCACGCTTGATAAGCGGCAATGTTTCGGACGGCGACCGAGAGGCCGTGTTGTCGAGCCGTCAGTTCGGAAAGCAGCACTGCCCAATCCGCGGGAGTTCCTTCGGTCTGCGCGCGGCTACAAGAATTCCATCTCATCGGTGGAGAAAATGCCGTACCGAGTTCGGAAGGTGCACTGCAGACCGTTGGTGTCCCGGCACTCGAAGTCGCCTCGGTGGGTGATCCCGTCCAACAGCGACTGGACCACGGCAAAATAGTGTGTGCTGGTGGCAGCGTTACCGCGTTTGGGTTGCATTGGGAAGTCCTGCACCTGGTTCGGCTATCGTAGCTTTGTGTTGCACCAACACAACCGGGTGTAACCGACGAAATGGACGACGGCAGCACATGGGACGAGGTGGAAACCGGTGACGGTGTGCTCGCATTGACTCCCCGCGGCGTCTACCACTGCTCCTGGTCGTTCTCGACGTATGCCGGCTGGAACACGATCATGTACGTCGGCGCGGCCGACGCGAACGGCCCGATCATCGAGCTCGCCACCACCGATGCGGGCGAGCGCTGGTACCGGCGGCGCACCCGGCTACGTCGCCAACCAGAGCTGGCGTTCAACCCGCACATCGGCATCCAGGCGCGCCTGCTCTCAGCCGATCCCGCCCTCGTCTATCAGACTCTGCGCTTCTACCAACAGAATCCCCAGGCCCGCGCCGAACTCGGAAACGAGGCAGCCGTGCAACGCGTCCGCACACACGCAGTCGTCGCTGATACCCCGCAATAGCCGAAGGCCAGCTGACTCAACGCCGCGCAAACGGTCGACCCTGTCGCGAGCTAGGACCGGTGTCCACAGGGGAGGGATCCGGCGGTGTCCACTCGTACATGCGGTGGTTCCGGTGGAAGCGCAAGAGCGGGAGGGCATCAACGGCGACGGCGGCCTGAGGCGGGTCGGGGCGAGAGGGGCGGCGGTGTGCCGCTCATCACGCGGAATCGTGTGGGGAAGGCGCCCATGCGTACGTGTTCCCGCCGGAGGTGGCCGCCACGCGCCTCGTCCAGCGACCCTACGACCTTTGCCACGCACCTGTCTCGACGTGGGTCGCGCCCGGCGTTTAAACCCGGCCGAGTCGGGGAGTGAGCTGGTCACTCAGTGGAGGTGCTCCCGCGGATCTACGCCACCGTGGTCGACGGCCGCCGCCAGCGAGCCCTCCAGAAGATTCACCGCGCGCTCGGACCTCGATGAAGGCGCTCGACCGGACGGCCCCGATTTCGGGGCGTCTCGGGGCGGTGGCCGCATTCGGTGTACCAACTCGGACATAGTCGCACATAGCAAGATCGCCCATCACCGGTGTTTCCACAGGTAGATGGGCGATCTGCGCCGGTGGTACGTCGTGCCCCCGGCAGGATTCGAACCTGCGACACCCGCTTTTGTGGATCATGGTGGGCGTCGTTTGCCACCAGTGACCGATGTGGACCATTGCCAGCTCTGTTCGCAAACGCAATTGGTCCTCATTGGACAGCTTCGGTCGCTGTTGGCCGTGGTTTGACGAGGGTAAAACGAGGGCGGTCTTGATCTTTGGTCTTAACCTACAAGTGGGGGCCTCTTCGTCCATCCCGTCGACCTGGCGCCAGCCCGATCGAGCCTGTCAAGGGGGCTCCCATTCACCTGTCGTGAGCGTACCTCGGGACTGCCCCCTTGACAGGCTCGATAGCCCTCGGGAGGTCGTCGGGATGGACGACAGGCACACACGGACGCAACTGGCGTGCTCGTCTCGACCATCCTGGAGACCTGCCCGTCCGGCGAGGACATCTTCTGATCAGTGGACCTGTTCGCGGCCCCGCCGGCGGGTGGTCGCTGGGCTGGCTTCTCCGCGGGCGACCGCCGGGGACCGGGCGCCAGCCCGCACGCCCCGGCGGGGCTTGCCCGCGGGTCAAACACCGTGCCCAGCGGCCCCGGAGGGGCCGCCTTGAACAAGTAAGGAAACTCTGAACACGGAGTGCTCGATCGAGCCCCAGACAGGGGAACGCCTCCCCGGCGGAGGTCGAGTTTGACCCACTCACCCTGGCCAGGGAGGCGTTCCGGCTCGGGATGCTAGCAGTTCAGCAACTCGGGCTTCTGGTTGAGGATCTGCGCCCGCATCGACACGAACTCGTCGTACTGCTTCGAAGCGTCAGGCGCGAACACACCGACCTTGCAGCAGTTTTGGAACGCTAGGCGAACGCCGTACTTCCGCTCGACCGCAGCGCGCATGGAGTCGCTCGCCATGAGTCGGAAGAGCTGCCCCCACTCGGCGTCGGTCTCCGGTATGTCCTCGTTGATCTCGACGGCCGCACCATTGGCCTGAAGCTTCTCGGCGGTACCGGCGACGACTGACCATGCATACGGCAGAGATTGTTGGATGCATGCCAAGAAGTCCTCTTCCGAGATCGACCCCTGTTGCGCCTGATCAAGAAGAGCCGGCGGAACGGTCAGCGACACAGCAGCCTCCAGTATTGAATCTGGTTGTCATATCCATTCATTCCACAAGTCCGGACATGAGGGAAGGCCCCCATCTGGATGACGAGGGCCTTCCCTGCTGCTTACCGTGCGCCACTGACGTCAGGCGTCGTCCTCAAGCGGTGCGACCGTCGTAGCGTATTCGAGCTTGTACTGGTTGGCGGCGAGCAAGATGTCGGCCGTCTCCAGCGGTAGCTCTCCGCAGAACGACCGCCGAACGATCACGACCACGGGGATCCCCGGTCGAAGCTTGAGCTCCTCCACCTCCGACGGGCGCGGCATGCGAGCGTGAAGCCGCTCGACCACACTGGTCGGCCGAAGCCCGATGCTCGTGAATCGGTCGATGATGCCGGCACCCATGAGCGGCCCCTCCTCCGGTCGCTCGATCGGCGTGCCCCGAGTGATCGCCAACGGCTCGTACGAGTTCGTCAGCATCATCGGTTCGTCGTTGGCGTACGAGACGTAGTCCGTTCGCATCACGTCGTCGCCCACGCCGATCTTCAGCCGGTGAGCCACCTCCAGACCGGCACGATCGGGTCGGGTGTTGTGGCTGTACCGCGGTACGCGTTCGGTTGCGATCGCCTCTTCCGCAAAGGGCGCACCAGGGTCAGACCTGTAATGCAGCGCCGCCCGTCGAATGAGGGGGTCGTACAGGCGGACCGTGGGTGCAGAGCCACGACCACGATTGATCAGCCCTTCGGACTCCAGTAGGTCAAGCGCTTGACGAACGGTCGTCTGGGACGTGCCGAAGGTTGAGGCGATCTCTTCCCGGGTTGGCAGTTTGCTCCCCGGCGCAAGGCTCCTGGCGAGGATCTGGTCCCGCAGAGCTGCGGCGATCCGCTCGTACATGTGCGCCGGCTCGCCGTCGCTCATGATCAACTCCTCCAATCTCAAAGTTGGTGCGCCAACCTCTTGCATGGTGCGCCAACCTATGTCATAGTTGGCGTACCAACCCAGTTGGTACACCAACTCTAGCAGGAGGTAGACATGCGGAACATCCCGTGCGACCTGAGCAACTACACCGCGCGTGTCGCTGAGGTCCCCGAGGTGAAGACGTACAAGGACGACAACGGCCGCGAGGTCGAGGTCACGGACCGCAACGGAGAGAAGCGCTTTGTGACCGCCCTTTTCCTGAAGGCCAAGGTCAAGATCAAGGGCGAGCGGGTCGAGAAGGGTGAAGAGGTCCGGTTCACGCTGGACGCCGACCCGGGCGAGGGCTTCGAGGAGGGCATGGCGGTCGAGCTGATCGCTCCGCGCATGTCGCCCTACTCGTTCAAGAACAAGGACGGCGAGACCGTCTCAGGCGTGTCGTTCGCGGCCGTCAGCCTGAAGCCTGTCGCCAGCTTTTAAGCCGGAAACGGCCGCCCTTCCTAATTCAGGTTAGCCGCCCGTTCGAGCCGGGCGAGGGCACTTCATGGTGATTGAGAATTACATAGTGTGCCTGACTGCGCCCAAAAATACGTCGAATACGGCTGTTCGCGTTGATTCCCGAAACCATTTCTTCGGGGATCTTCGGGTCCATCCGTCGATGACGATAGGGAGCAATGGAAATGGACGAGTTCGACTTCTACGCCGCGCAGCTGAACGCGTGGCCGTGGCTCCACCTGCCCGAGGACGGGGACGAGCTGTGATCAGCAAGCGTGCCAAGGACGACTTGGTCTCCGACTACATGCGTGCCGCGAACCTGGTTGACCGAGCGGCATCGATCCTGGAAGACGCTTCCGTGATGATCTCCAGTGCTGGCGAGGAGTTCACGTTCCGCTCGGCGAAGTTGATCGACCACGTGAATGACGTGTGCGCGGAAACCGGCCGCGTACTTACCCAATTGCGCGAGGTGAAGCACGATGAAGACTGACAACTTCAGCCCGACTGACGGGCTTTCCACGTTCGACCCGCACGGACCGAAGCGCGGTGCGTGATGGCTGACCATGTGTGCAGCGCCGATTTCTGGCTGTCCCCGACCCGAATTGCGACCTGCCGCCGCTGCGGTCGCCAATGGCAGATGTGAGGTGAATTCGATGAATCGAGTTGCAGACGTCACGTTCTACCCGTTGTGGCTCGCGATTCTGGCGGTGCTGTTCGTAGCCGCGCCGATCGCCGGCGGTCTCGTGGTGGTCACCGTGCTGGTTGGCCTGATCTCCCTGCGAACCCGGAAGGCGTGACGACATGGGCGAATCAACCAGCGTGCCCGCTCACCGGCAGGTGCTGGCCGATGTCTGCGACCAGGCTGATGGGTTCCTCGGACGTGCGGTCCTGACGCTGGACGACGTGCAGAGCTACGCCGCCGGCTGCGGTGAGGGCTACGGCGCGCGGGTCAAGGGCGTGGCCGACGAGGTCGCCGCGGTCTCCAAGAAGCTCGACGCCCTGATCACCGAGTTGAGGGGGCGGTGACAGTGACCGAGCCTGTTGACCTGTTCGGCAACCCGCTCGCCGAGCCTGCCGCCCCGGTGCCGGCCCGGATGCCGGTGAACGACATGAACTTGATCGAAAAGGTGCTCCAGGTTGCTGAAAACACGGGATATGTGCTGGTCGGGCCGTCGGAGCGGGTCTATCGCCTCTACGCCCGCTTCGCGATCGAGACCGCCCCCGCCGACGAGGCCCATGCGGTTCACCAGCTCCTGGACGCCAAGTGGCTCACGAAGGGAGGTGCGCACACCTACACCTGCTACGGGCACAGCGGCCCCGGTAACTCGGTGCTCGTGCCCCGCGCGACGAAGAACAAGGCCCGTCAGTGGCGTGCTCTGGCCGGCCGCCTGACCACCGCCCGTGAACAGCAGCGAAAGGCATCCTGATGACCTCGCAGTCGATCAACAACCACAACAAGGCCAAGTTCGCGGAGTTTGAGTTCGCTCTGGACCAGGTCCGCAACGCGTTCGACGACGTCGCCCGCATGGTCAAGAAGCTCGACGACCACGGCACGAGCGGCAACCGGTTCGAGGGCTGGCAGGTCCCGTCCAAGGAGGACGTCCAGGCCACCGTCCGAGCCGGCTCGACCGGGCTCGACCTGCTGCGCGAGTCCGCCAAGAACCGCAAGGCCGAGCTGATCTCCCGTGGCTGGCGAGTATGAGCCCGGACGAGCTCCGGCACGTCACCGCTGAGCGCTCGATCTGGACAGGACGCATCACGGCTCTCTGCGGTGCGACCGCTGAAGCCGGCGAGTACGAGGTGATCCGCTTCGCTGCGTTCGGTCCGCGCTGCCCGGAGTGCAAGCGACTCGACAACGCCCCAACCAACCGTTGATTAAGCACAGAGAGGAACGAGCATGAGCGCCGAGCTGGATCGCAAGGTCGAGGCCCTCGACAAGGCCATGAAGCGCATGCGCACCACGATGACCGCGCTGCCGAACCGCGTGGGGGGCTTCAAGAAGGAACACGACGACGCGGCCCGCAAGATCGCCACCATGGTCACCACCGTCGAGTCCGCCCGCCCGCTGTTCGACACCGACAAACACGGCCCGAAAGCCCGCCGCCGCTGATCTACCGCACCGCCGACAACCGCATACCGCACTCCAGATGATCACCAGTTCTGGACGACGTCAGGGCCGCAATCCCGTGCTGCTCGGTGCTCGCGCACCGCCCCGGGGGTTGCGGCCCTGTCGCGTCCTCTCACCAGGGAGCAACCCCACATGAAGAGCACGAACCGCGGCACCCGCCGCACCACCCACAAGACCCGCCCTGAAGCCCGCTGCGCGCTGTGGCTGGCCCGCCACCCCGGTTTCCTCGCCGCCCCGGCCGCCGTGACGACGAGCATGATCGAGCTCGGGGCCGTCGGCACCGGAGGGATCGCCGCCGGCGCGCTCGCGGCCGGTCTGGGCTGGTACCGCGCGCACCCCGCGTCCTTCACCCGCGTGGCCGCTCCCCGGCTACGCTCGACCCGCCGGCGCTGGACCCGCTACATCGGCCGCTCGTGGCGCTCCAGCCTGGACTTCTGCAACCTCACCGTGGACAACCGCCGCACCGGCGAGATCCTCGTCCCCCGCCTGCTCAAGGTCTCCAGCCCCACCCCCTCGATCGACGTGCTTCGGGTCGCGATCCGCAAGGGACAGTCGCTGTCGACCTTCCGCGACGCGCAAGAGGAACTGGCGTCCGCGCTCGGGGCCGACGTGATCTCGATCGAGAAGACGAAGCCGCGGGTCCTGACGATCACGCTCGTGTTCGGCAACCCGTTCACCGACGTGGTCGCGCCGGCGGAGATCCCCGGCGAGCCCGACGAGGTCGACTTGACCGCGATCGAGCTGGGGGACACCGAGTACGGCGACGTCTGGGCCGAACCGCTGCTCGGCCAGCACTGGCTGATCTCCGGGGCGACCGGCTCGGGCAAGGGCTCCCTGCTGTGGAACCCGCTGCGCGCCATGGGGCCGATGATCCGCGAACGCCTCGTCCGCCTCTGGGTGATCGACCCGAAGGGCGGCATGGAAACCGAACGCGGCAAGCCGCTGTTTCACCAGCACGCCAGCTCCGCCGACGACGAGGTCGAGTACGAGGACGCCGACGGCAAGGACGACGTGGACGCCATGCTCGCCCTGCTGTTCGAGTTCCGCGACCGGATGAAGGAACGCCAGGAACTGCTGCGCAGCGAGGGCAAGCGCAAGTTCACCGTGTCGGCGGAGACACCGTTCGAGGTCCTCATGATCGACGAACTCGCAATGCTCACCGCGCTGGCCGCTCGCCGCACGATCAACGAGGTCAACCGGGTCCTTGCCGAGATCCTCACCCAGGGTCGGGCGTGCGGGTTCGCCGTGATCGCCTACGTCCAGGAGCCCACCAAGGACATCGTCCCGGTGCGGGACCTGTTCACCCGCCGGGTCTCCCTGCGCGTCGGTTCAGCGTCCTTCGTGGACATGGTGCTCGGGGAAGACGCCCGCGAACGTGGCGCCCTGGCCGACGAGATCCCCGAGACCGGATGCGAGGGCATCGGCTACCGCACCTCGGAGAAGTCCCGCCAGCCGATCCGCGTCCGCGCCGGCTACTGCACCGACGACGACATCGACGACCTCGTCCGCCTCTGCACCCCGCGCGACGAGCCGCCCACCGACTCCAACGTCTACCCCTTCGCCGCCTGAGCGTCCAGAAAGGACGGTTCACGATGACCACAGCGCTCACGTCCACGTCCGGCACGGCACGACTGGCCGCCGTCGTGACCAGGTGGGTCCGGGAGACACCCGCCCCGGAGCCTGCCTCGATCAGCCTGCGCCCCGAACGGCGAGAGGTCGCCCTCCAGCCCTCCACGGTGTTCGGGGACCCCGTCGCCACGCTCGGTGCGCTCCTGATCTGGACGCACCAGCTCACCGGGATCACGGGTGACTGGTGGCACACCGCCGGCGGAGACCTGCACATCACGCTCACCGGCCGTGGCCCGTGCGGGGTGACCGTCCAGGTCTACAGCTCGATTCCCTACCGCATCGCCCGCTCTCAGGTCGCCCTGGCCAAGGGCAAGACCGAATCCGTCACCCCGGACGAGCTGTACCGGCTCGCCCTTGAACTCCGCAAAGGACAGACGAAATGATCACCCTCAAGTTCCTCGGTACCTGGCTCAAGATCGCCGCCGTGGCCGCACTCGTCCTCGTGATCGAGGTCGCCCTGATCCACTCGTTCTGGCCGTTCCTGCTCACCGTCGTGGCGACCGTGCTGGTGTTCCTGGCCGTGTCCGGCGCGCTGTGGCGCGAGTGGCGTACCGCCCGCCGCGGTGACGGCGCCTACAGCGTCCAGTACATCCGCTACGAACAGGACTGACCGTCATGGACAGCCCCGCCAGCGTCGCGCCGGCGGACTCGGAGATCTGGCACACCGCCGTAGCCACGCTCGAAGACGGGCTCGGGATCTACCCCCTGCGCTCGATCGACGGCGTGCGCTACGGCGGTGCCAGCGTCGACAACACCGCCGTGGTCGCGACCTCAACCACCGTGCTTCTCCGAGTCACCCAACACCACCACGGCCTGCCCGAGGTCGCCGAACTGGAAATGCCGCCCGCGTTCGCCCGCTACCTCGCCGCCCTGCTCGACTCCACCGCCCGCTACATCCAAACCGCCCCGGAAGGAACGGGTAATGCGTGACTCAATGTCCAATGTGGCCAAACTCGCTCGCCTCCAGGCCGAGTTCGACGCCGAAAACCGCAAGGTGATCAACCCGAACGGCGGCCGCAACCGCCAGGCCTTGCTTCGCATGTCCGAGCTGGCCGACCAGATGGTCCGCATCTACGAAGAAGAAGCGGACCAAATGCGCCGCGTGGCCGCCCAAGCCTACGACCTGGCCATCACCAAGTAGCCCTTCGGCATGTCCTGAGTCCTCGTGACGCTTGCCGCGCGAGATCTCCGGCGTGCCAGTGGATACCGCGTATCCACTCCAGACCTTGAAAGGAGGTACCTGACGTGTTCCGCAAACCCGCCCCGAAGGGCGACGGCCGCCCGGTGTCGCGCCGGGTCCGCACCCTGTCCCACCAGCTCACCGAAGCGCACGACGTTCACCGACTCGCCGCCGACCCGCTCCTCGGGGCGGTCACCGCGGACCGCTTCCGCACCTCGATCACCCGCACGATGTGGTTTTTCCTCGCCGTCGGGCTCGGGTTCACCACCACCGGCGTCCACGACTTCCTCGCCGGGCACCTGTCCACCACCGATCCGCTGTGGTGGGGCGCGTGGCTGGCCGAACCCGCGCTCGCCGGCATCCTGGTCACCCTGCTGCGCTGGGAAGCCGCCATGCTCGCCGCCGGCATCCCGGTCGACGACAAGCCCGTGAAGCACCTCAAGCGGCTCCTTCTGGCCGCCACGTTCGCTGCGAACGTGTGGGCCGCGTTCACCCCCACCACCGGCGGTGTCTCGCAGGGCGGCGTGTTCTTCCACGTCGTCATCCCGCTCGTGGTGTACCTGCTCGCCGAAGTCATGCCGATCGTCCAACAGCGGTGCATCCGAGCCCGCGAACTGGCCCTCGCCTCGACACCAGCCCCCGAGCCGCCCGCGACCTCAGCACCGTCCGCGCCCGAGCCCACCACACCGGCACCCGCCGACTCCTCGACGCCCGCACCGACGCCGGCGGAGCCTGCCCGGCCCCGCCGGGACGGGGTTCTCGAGTCCCTGCCCGTGAGCATCCGCACCACGGTCACCACCGTGACCGCCGACGCCCACAACGTCGGCCGGCCCGTCACCGCCGACGACCTCGCCGCCCGGGTCAACCTCCCGAAGAACATGCTCACCGATCTCGCGGACGAGCTGAACACCACCGTGAACCACCACCCGGTCACCGCCTGACCGAAAACCTCACGCACCTTCGCCGGGCCACCCCTGCACCACTTGGGGTGGCCCGGCTTCGTGGTGCCTGCACGAAAGAGGCCAGCATGATCACCGAGCACGACGGGTCCTCACTGGCTACCCGCATCACCAACCGCATGACCCCCGCCGTCATCCGCGCCGTGCGCGCCCGTGCCGAAGCCACCGGCGGATGCCTCCAGCCCGTCCACCTCACCGGCTACCGCACCATCACCGACCACACCGGACGGATCCTCGACCAGACCGCCGGCACCGTCTACGCCCCGTGCGGCAACCGCCGCGAGACCGTGTGCCCCGCCTGTTCCGACCGCTACGCCGCCGACGCCTTCCACCTCATCCGCGCCGGCATGACCGGCGGCAAAACCATCCCCGAGACCGTCGCGGACAAGCCCCGCCTGTTCATCACGCTCACCGCCCCCAGCTTCGGCGCCGTCCACAGCCGCCGCACCACCCGCACCGGCCGCCGCATCCCCTGCGCATGCGGCGAGTATCACCACGAGGCCGATCCCCGCGTCGGCACCGCGCTCGACCCCGAGCACTACGACTACCCCGGCGCCGTGCTGTGGCAGGGCCACGCCGGAGAGCTGTGGCACGCCTTCACCGTCAGGCTGCGCCGCGAGATCGCCACCGCCGCGGGCATCCGCGCCGGCGACTTCGCCGACCACGCCCGCCTCTCCTACGCCAAGGTCGCCGAATACCAACGCCGTGGCCTGATCCACTTCCACGCCGTCATCCGGCTCGACGGCCCCGAGGGCTCGCACGATCCGGCGCCCGTGTGGGCGGACAACGCGCTCATGGAACACGCCGTGCGGGCCGCGGTGGAGAACACCCGCGTCACCCGCACCCTCGCGATCGACGGCGTCACCGGCGAGCACGTCTTCCGCTGGGGCGGACAGGTCGACGTCCGCCCGATCCGCCCGGCGCACGCCACCGAGTCCGACGGCGGCGAGATCACCGACCGCGCGCTCGCCGGCTACATCGCCAAGTACGCCACCAAAGGCACCTCGACCAGCGAAGTCCCCGACCGGCCCATCCGCTCCGAACGCGCCATCGACGCGTTGGACGTCCACCCGCACCACCGACGGATGATCACCACCGCCTGGACGCTCGGGGCGAACGAGGGCCTTGCCTACCTGCGGAAATGGGCTCACATGCTCGGGTTCCGCGGCCACTTCCTCACCAAGTCGCAGCGGTACTCGATCACCTTCACCGCGATCCGCGGCGACCGCCGCACCCACCAGCACCTCGCCACCCTCGACACCTTCGGCGCCAGCCCGGACACCGTGCTCGTCGTCAACCACTGGAAATACACCGGCAACGGCTACGGCCACCACGAAGACCGCGAGATCGCTGAAGCGATCTACGAAGGAAAACGCCTGCAACGCAAGGAAAAACTCTCCAAGGAGGAACGACCATGAACAAGCCGCTCATGACCATTGAGGACGTCTCCGCTCACCTCGGAGTCCCGGTCAACACCCTCTACAAGTGGCGCGGCAAGAACTACGGCCCCGCTGGCCGCCGCATCGGCAAATACGTCCGCTACCGCCCCGAGGACGTCGACGCGTGGGTCGAATCTCAGGGGGTGGCCTGATGGCACGGCCGCCGCTACCTCTCGGCACGTGGGGCAAGATCCGGACGTACGAACTGCCGCACGGTGGACACCGTGCCGTGGCCAACTACAAGGACTACGACGGCGTTGCGCGTCCGGTCGAGCGCGTCGGCGACACCAAGGCCAAGGCCATCAACAACTTGCTTGAAGCGCTTCGCGACCGCGCGCGGCACAACGGCGACGGCGAGATCAAACCGACCACCAAGGTCGCCCTTGCGGCTGAGATGTGGCTGAAAGCCGTGGACGAATCGGACAAGGCTGCTCGGACGAAGCGGGAGTACCGCGACACCTGGAACCGCTACCTGGTCAAGCCGCTGGGAGAACGGCGCGTCGCCGATGTTCGTGTCTCGACGGCAAACCGCCTGATTACGGAGACTCGTGACCGCCATGGCCGGGGGGCGGCATCGCACGTCAAGGTCGTGCTGTCGGGGATCTTCGCCCTGGTTGTGCGGCATGACGCCGTGGAGAAGAACCCGGTGCGGGAGATCGAGAGCCTCGGTGCACGGAAGCGCAAGAAGGAACGAATGGTCAACTCCGGAAGTATCAGCCGGGTGTTGGGGGTGTTCCACGCGTCCGAGGACGCCAAGCGGTGGGACCTCGTCGACCTGGCCGACGTGCTCTCGGGGCTCGGCTGTCGCATCGGCGAGGTCCTCGCGCTCGACTGGGACACGTCGATCGACTTCACGGCGGGAACGGTGCGGTTCCACGGCACGGTGATCCGGGTGACCGGGCAAGGGCTGTTTGTCCAGGACCACACGAAGAGCCGCGCTGGGATGCGCACCATCCGGCCCCCGGATTGGGTCATGGACATCCTGAAGACACGCCACGCTGCGGCTAGGTCCACCTGGGTGTTTCCCTCGGCTGCGGGCACGCTGAGGGACCCGGACAACACCCGAGCGCGGTTCCGCAGGGTCGTCGCCGCGACGCCGTTTGAGGGCTTGCACCCGCACGACTTCCGGCACTACGTCGCCGGCGTCCTCGACGAGGCTGGGTTGACGGCCCGTGAGATCGCCGATTACCTGGGGCACGAGCGCATCAGCACGACGCAGGAGGACTATATGGAGCGCGGGGTCATCGGCGAGGATGCCGGCCCAGCGCTGGCGGTTCGCCCGGAGATCGCTCTTCCCAAAGACGAGGGTTAAGCGTGGGCTCCTGGCGATCACAACCCCTGGCCACACCCGTGACCAGGGGTTTTGTGCCCCCGGCAGGATTCGAACCTGCGACACCCGCTTTAGGAGAGCGGTGCTCTATCCCCTGAGCTACGAGGGCCTCGCGGGTACCTTAGCACCCGGTCGTCGGCGCCTACGGTGCCGCGGATCGGGCCGCGGCGGCGAAGGAGGCGGTGATCCACGTCGGGTCGGTGATCGCGGTGCCGACGACGACGGACGTTGCGCCGCGCGCGAAGGCCTCCGCGACGGTGGCTGGGGTGCGGTAGCGGCCCTCGGCGATGAGCGGTGTGGTGGGCAGGGCGGCGCGCAGCGCGGTGACGAGAGCCACGTCGGGGCCGTCCTGGCGGGGTGATGCGGCCGTGTAGCCGGACAGGGTGGTGGCGATCAGGTCGGCGCCGGCGTCGGCGGCCGCGCGACCTTCGTCCAAGGTGGACACGTCGGCGAGCAACAGAGCGCCACGATCATGCGTTGCCGCAACGATCTGGGCGAGTGTCGAGCCGTCCGGGCGTGGCCGGGCGGTGCCGTCGGTGGCGACCACGGTCGCGCCGGCGTCGAGCACGGCGTGTGCGGACGCGAGCGTCGGGGTGATGAACACGCCGTCCGTGCCGTCTTTGGTAAGGCCCAACACTGGCACGTCGACCGCCGCGCTGACGGCCGCCACGTCCGGAGCTCCGCCGACGCCGCCGCAGCGGATCGCGGCGGCGCCGCCGAGAACGGCCGCCCGCGCCATCCGGACGATCGTTTCGGTGTCCCGCAAGGGATGCCCGGCCGGGGCCTGGCACGAAACGATCAGCCGGCCCTCGATCGCCGCCACCAAATCCGTCACGGCGCACTCCTCCGCCACCAAATCCGTCACGCGCACTCCTCCGCCACCAAACCCGTCACGGCACACTCCCCCGCCACCAAACCCCGTCACGCCAACTCCGCAGCCAGCAATGCCGCGCCGACGATCGGCGCGTCCGGTCCCAGCCGCGCGAGCCGCACCGGCACCGCCCGCCCGGTCGGGCGCACCTCGGCGGCCAACGCCTCCGCCACGGCCCGCGCGAAGGGTTCACCGAGCCCCAGCCCGGCACCTCCGCCGAGCACCACGGTGTCGATGTCGGCGCCAGTGACGAACCCGCTCAGCACGCGACCGAGCACCCGTCCGGCATCAACCACGACGGCGGTCGCGATCGGGTCGCCGTCGCGTGTCACGATCTCCGGCAGCGTAAAGGATTTGCCAGCCCGTGCCGCGTACTCCGCCTCGATGGCCGGTCCCGCCACCACGGCCTCCAGGTGATCCCCATGGCCGCATCCGCACGGCCGGGCGCCGCGCACCGGTGTCAGCAGATGCGCGATCTCCCCGGCGCTGCCGTGCGTGCCGTGGACGAGCCGGCCGTCGCACACCAGGGCGCCGCCGAGCCCCGTGCCAACGGACACGTAAAGGACCAGACCACGCTCACCGGGGCTGCGGTGGGATTCGCCATACGCCATGGCCCGCACGTCGTTGTCCACCGCCACCGGCACGCCGAATTCGTCCGACAGGCGGTCGCGGACCTTCGCACCCGCCCATCCGGGCACGACGTCCGTCGCCGAGCACACCGTCCCCTCGCGCACGATCCCCGGCGCGCCGACCCCGACCGAAACGAACGGCTCCGCCAAGTCCCGCAACAGCCGCACGACGACGTCCAGCACCGCCGACGCCCCACCGGTCGGCGTGGGGCGGCGCAGGCTCCGCACCACTTCGCCGCCGTCGACCAGCCCGGCCGCGATCTTCGTACCACCGACGTCGACGCCGGCCAGCATCAGTCCAGCCCCGCGTCGGCGAGGCGCCGCCGGACGACGTCGATTTCCTTGTCCTCCAAGGGAATCTGCGGGGGTGCGGTGACCGGGCAATCGATGATCCCACGCAGGTGCAATGCGGCCTTGAACGCACCGAGCGCGGACGAGCCCCGCCCCATCCGGTCCGGCGCACCGGCGTTGACGATGCGAAACAGCCGGATCAGCCGTTCCTGCTCCTTGGCCGCCGCGTCCCAGTCGCCCGCCAGGCAGTGCCGGTAGAGACGGACGTAGCCGTGTGGGTCGACGTTGCCGAGCCCGGGCACGACGCCGTGCGCGCCCATCCGCAACGCGGTGTCCACTGTGGTCTCCGACCCGGTCAGCACGCTGAACGCAGTGGTCTCCCGCGTCTCGAGTATCACCGACCGCAGCGCGGCTTCGTCGCCGCTGGAGTCCTTGAGGCCGGCGATCACGCCGTCCTCGGCCCACGCCGTCAGCAGGTCGCCGGGCAGCTTCGAGTGGACGGCGACCGGGATGTCGTAGGCGAAAACCGGCAGAATACCGGCGATCATGCGGAAGTGCCGGTCGATCTCGGCCGGGTGGGTGCGCGTGTAGAAGGGCGCGGTGACCACCACGGCGTCGCAGCCGGAGTCGGCCGCCGCGCGCACGTGGTCGAGCACCCGCAGGGTCGTCATGTCGATTGCGCCGGCCAGCACCGGCACCCGTCCGGCGGCGCGCGCCACGGCGACGTCCAGCACGGTGCGCCGGTGTGCGTCGGGCAGGAACGCGACCTCGCTGGTCGAGCCGAGCATGAACAGGCCGTCGACTTCCGCTTCGAGGAGGAAGTCGAGCAGCCGTTCCAGCGATGGCACGTCGACCTCGTGGTCAGCGGTGAGCGGGGTGCAAACCGGCGGCACGACGCCGCGCAGGGGGGCGGAGATCACGGAACTTTCCTTGCTACTAGGGGAACATTCTGCTTCAGCGCGCCGTCGACGGCGTCCGTGGCCCATGCGGCGTCAGGCCGCAGCAGGCGCTGGACGCGAGTCGGCGCGTCGATCGCGATGAGGATGAGCACGACGAAGGTGAGCGAGAACGACAACACGGCCAGCGCGGTGCTGAGACTGAAGTGCGTGGCCAGGTTCGCGCCGAGCACCGGTGCGACGGCACCGCCGAGTGCGCCGACGTTGTAGGTGAATCCGAGGCCCGCCGCGCGCTGCCGAACGTCGAAGTACCCGGCAATCCACTTCGGCAGCAGACCGGAGATGCCTTGGCCGAAAACCTGTTGCAGGAACAAGAGAACGCCGAGCAGCACAAGCTGTTGCCCACCGAGTGCGAACACCGGGAAGATCAGCACCTGCGAGATGACCAGGCTGATCCAGTACGCCTTCGCCGTGCCGAAACGGTCGCCGGTGAAGCCCGCCACCCAGCACCCAACGGCCGCGCCGAAGCCCGCGAAGAACAGGACCGTGCTGGTTTGCGCGGGGCTGTAACCGAGGCTGGTCTTGAGGTACGTCGGCAGCAGCGACTGGATCGGCCATGAGTACAGGAACGCGCAGAACACGATCAGCATCACCATGATGCCCGTCGGCCAGCGTCGGCCCGAGAACTGCGCCATATACGCGACGAACACCGCCGCGGCGACCAGCGCCAGCGGGATCACGAGCGCGGCCGACGTCGCGATGCCGGTGAAGATCAGCAACAGTGCGGCGAGAGCGCACGCGCCGAGCAGAACGTTGACGATCGCACGCGGCCCCTTGAAGAGGATGTCGAGCACCGTCGGGTCGCCGGATTTCTCCGCCTCCGCCCAGTCGGGCGCTTCGGGCAGGCTGCGCCGCAGCCAGATCGCGACCGCGATCGGCAGCAACCCCAGGTAGAACAGCGCCCGCCACCCCCAGTGGGGCACCACGAGCTCGTACGCACCGGCCGCCACGACCGTGCCGATGGAGTAGCCTGAGATCAGGAAGCCGCTGGCCTTGTTGCGCAGGTGGCGCGGCCAGGACTCGATCACGTACGTCGAGCTCGCACCGTATTCGCCGGCCATGCCGAGGCCGATGACCAGCCGTGCGGCGAACAGCACGCCGAACGACGGTGCGAGCCCGCACGCGAGCGTGCCGACGGAGAACAGCACGATCGAGGTGACCATCGCCGTCCGCCTGCCGTAGCGGTCACCGAGCGCGCCGACGAGCAGTCCGCCCACCCAGCGCGAGACGAACGCGGCCGAGATCAGCGTCGCGCCCTCGGCCGTGCTGAGGTGGAATGTATCCTTGACCTCGGTCAGCACGAGCGTGATCAGCACGAAGTCGAACCCGTCGAGCAGGTACCCGAGCCAGGCGGCGGCGAACGCCTTCCACTGGCCCCGGTCGATCTGGCGGTACCACCGCGCGTGCGTCATTGCTCCTCCAGCAGGCACCTCGGGACGTCGGACGTTGGACGTCCAACGTTGCCGGTAGAGTAGACACGTGCCGCCCTCGAAGTAAAGCCCGTCCGGAAGAGAGGTTGTGATGAGCGAAGCCACGACCGGCCGCACCGACCCGCTCGCCGCGGAGATCCTGCGGCTCATCCGCGACCGCGGCCTTCGCGCCGGCGACCCCATGCCAACCGAGCTCGAACTGATCGATCACCTGTCCGTCTCACGCAACACGGTTCGCGAAGCCATCCGCGGATTGCGGGCGCTCGGCATCGTCGAAATCCGCCACGGGCACGGCACCTTCGTCGGCGACGGTTCACTCGCCGTTCTCGCCCCATCTCTTGTCTTTCGCACCTTGGCTCACGGCGATGCCGGCGGGCTGCTGAATCTGGTGGACATCCGGGAGCTGGTGGAGGTGGGGACGATGGATGCGCTGGCGGGCTCGCTTTCCGGGGAGACGTTGTCCCACCTGGATTCCCTCTGCGACGAGATGGTCCGGACCTCTCTCGATCCGGCCGTGGACCGGGAGTTTCACCGGACGCTGTATGCGGGCCTGTCGAATCCCCTGGTGGGGCAGCTCGTGGACCTGTTCTGGGATTCGTACCACGCCGCGTCGGCGGCTTTGACGCTGCCGCCCGACGCGTCCAACGCCGTGCGCACGGCCGAGCAGCACCGGGCGATCGTCTCGGCGTTGCGTGCCGCTCAGCCTGGCGAGGCGAGGACGGCGATGACGGAGCATTTCGCGGACATCAGGCAGCGCTTGGCCCAGCTCATTGAGCCGGCGCGCGCTACCCAGGACTCGTGAGTGTTCGCGCCGGTTCTAACCGGCTCTGAAACTGCGGGACCGCCACTCACGAGTCTGGACCAGCGCTCGGCACGAAACGACGGCGCACTAGCCTGGACCCGCCGCCCTGAACAGCGACGATCGCGAGTCCAGATGCGCACGTACTTCGAACCTGACGACATCGAGTCGTATGAATCGACCAAGGCCCTGCTGATCCGACGTGCCGAGGCCTGGGCGAGGCACGAGGGCGTCGAGCTCAATCCGCTGGTGGTGGGCGACGCGCTCGATTTCCGCCACGACAGCATCGACGGACGCCTGGGTACTGGACGATCGGTCTAATCGCGGAGCCGGTTCCTCGAGGAAGTCCGCGCCGGCCAGGTCAGCCACGACGAGGATGTGCTGGCCGAGGTCGCCGCCCAAACCGCTCAGAACCTCGACATGCGGAGAAGAACCGTCCGCTCAACGATTTCCTGATCTTCGCGGAACACAAAGGCAGGGTCCTGACCCATCTCGACCACTCCACGTAGCGCCGCAAGACAGACGCCTTAGCCGTCAGGGCTCTGCGCCGAACCACCCTCCGCGATCACCGCAGACTTCGCCGTCATCTCCCGCGCTACCGCCGGCCCGCTTCAACCACAGCGTCAGCCCTGCGGTGGAGGCGTCAACCGTTCGAGGAGGCGGCGATCCTCTTTGGCAAAGCCACCCCCGAAGACGTCCGAGGTCATGAAATGAGCGCCGAGCACCTCGGGAGCCAGATCCGCGAGGGGATCCCATTCGCAGGAATGAAGGGTCATCTCGACGGTCCCGGCGACCGGCGTCGTGTAGGCCAGCGGAGTCTTTCGATACACAACGTCTGCGTAAGCGACGCCGCTTCCGTCGGGGTGCGGCAGCCTGCGGACGTGGATCTCCCCTTCGGCCGGCGGGCCAGCCTCAACCAGGCGAACACTCGGCGCGGAGGGGTCAGGAACGAACCGGTAATCGGCCAGCCGGTGCCCCCGGCGGCTCACCGATCCGGAGATCTCCCCGGACTCCTGCTCCGCGAAAACGAAATCGCCGTCCTTCTTCGTGTAGCCGAAGACCTCCCGGCCGGCCGTGATCCCGATCGGCTCGCTGGTGTACATGAAGATGTGGGTGTGTGCCACGAGGTCGCCGTACCGCACCGGCACGCTCACCATGAGATCGTGGATCTCGCCCGAGTCGACACCAAGGGTGTGCCTTGGCGAGAGCATGAACCGGAATGCCACCCGGTCGCCGACGCGCTCGAACGGCGTTTCCGCAAGCATCGCGTCGACCTTCGCGCCCTCGACCCGCGTAACCACCTCCAGCGTGCGTAATTCTGCCTCCCATTCGAGTGGATAGGCTGGCGAATAGGGAGGGTTGACCCCTGCCCGCTTGTTCAATTCGTATCCACCAAACACGTTGTCACTCCCTCTACATCGGTACCGCACGCCAGCTGGAAGTCGTTCGTTCAGACCGCGCGCAGCCGGATCCGGTCTGCGCTCAGCTCCTTCACCGACGCGCATCCCAGTAGCCGCATCGTGGTCTCCAATTCTTTTCTGAGAATCCCGGTCACCCGCCGGACTCCGTGTTCGCCACCGGCCATCACGCCGTAAAGGTAGGCACGGCCGACGAGCACGGCCTGCGCACCGAGACATACGGCGGCGGCGACATCCGCACCGTTGGTAACGCCTCCGTCGACGTAGATTTCCGCGCGCCCCGCCAGCGCCTCCGCGATCGCCGGAAGTCGTTCCAGCGGGACAGGGGACCTATCCAGCTGCCGTCCGCCGTGATTGCTCACAACGATCGCATCGGCACCGGCGTCCACGATGGCTTCGGCATCAGCCACCCCGAGGATTCCCTTGACAATCAGCTTCCCAGGCCAATTCTTTCGCAACCAATGCACATCGTCGATCGTCACGGACGGGTCGAGCAGGGTGTCCGAAAGCTCGGCCGGCGTTCCCGCCCACTCTGTGACGGACGCGAATTCCAGCGGCGGAGAGGTGAGGAAATCGAACCACCACCTCGGGTGCAATGCACCGTTCACCAGCGTCTTGCCGGTCAGCGCCGGTGGGATCGTCATCCCGTTGCGTACGTCGCGTAGGCGCGGGCCCGCCACCGGCGTATCGACCGTCAGGATTAATGCTTCGTAGCCCGAATCGGCGGCGCGCCGCAGCAAATCCATACTACGCGGGCGATCTTGCCAGAGGTAGAGCTGAAACCAGCGGCGCGTCGCCGGCGAGACCGCCGCCAACTCCTCGATCGACGTGGTGCCCATAGTGGACAGTGCATAGGGGACGCCTGCTTCGGCCGCCGCACGGGTGACTCCACTCTCTCCGTCGCGGTGCATCATCCTCGTGAAGCCGGTCGGGGCGAGCACTACCGGCATGCTCGCCTCCCGTCCGAGAATGGAGGTCCCGGTCTCGACCGCCGACACGTCGCGAAGCACGCGAGGCTCGAACTCTGCTCGCGAGAAGGCCTCAGCCGACCGTCCGATCGAGACTTCGTTCGCGGCGCCTCCCTCGACGTAGTCGAAGACCGCTCGCGGGGCACGCCGCCGGGCGAGCTGCTTGACGTCATCGACGTTCGCAGCTGCCGCGAGGCGATCCTCGACACCGGTCAACCTTGGCAGCTTCGGCCGCAGCAGCGGGCGGAGTTCGGCGACCCGCGGAAACTGTCTCCGCGAAATCGGTTTCTGCTTCATTTCGGCACTCCGTGCAATCTCAGTCCAGGCTTCCCTGGAGCTTTCCGGCCTGGCGCGGCTCCGGTCGTTCGGCCCGAGTACGGACCAGGGACTCTCGGAAGAAGGCCGCAGCCACGAGTGACACGAGCGCTCCCCCGATGACGAAGTAGGCCGGTGACAACTTGTCGCCGGTCGCGGACACCAGGTACGTCGCGATGAGCGGCGCCGTGCCCCCGAGGACTATCGTCGGAACGTTCAGAACCACCGACAGCCCGGTGTAGCGGACACTCGTCGGAAAGAGCTCGGAGAGAGCGGCGAGCAGGGCTGCCGCGAACGGCGCGTACGCCAATCCAATCAGACACAGGCCGAGGACCACCAGTCCGAAGCTCGCGCTTTTGAAGAGCAGGAACGACGGGTAGGCCACGACGGCGACCGCGGCCGCGCCGACGATTAGGAGCGGCTTCCGGCCCACCTGATCACAAAGCCGGGCGAACAACGGCAGCAGGAGGCAATAGAAGAGAAGACCAATGAGATTCGCGCCCTGGGAAAGCGCGGCGCCGTGCCCCAGCACCTTCGAAAGGTAGGTAGGCGAATAGATGAAGGAAACGTAGAGGATCGCCGCCGGCCCCACCTGCAGACCGAGCCCGATGAGCATTTCTCGCCAGTGCAGCCGGAAACTTGCCACGAGCGGGGATTTGACCGTTTCCGCCGTCTCCTGAAGCCGCAGGAACTCAGGCGTCTCGGACAGTTTCATGCGCAGATACAAGCCGACGAGCCCCAGCGGCGCGCCGAGCAGGAACGGAACCCGCCAACCCCAGCTGCTCAACGATTCCGCCGGCAATGACGAGGTCAGCAGCGTCGCGAGCCCTCCGCCCGAAGCCAGAGCGAGGCCGATCGTGAAGGTCTGCCAGCCCGTGTAGAAGCCGCGCCTGTCCGGCGGCGAATACTCGGCGATGTACGTGGTCGCGCCCCCGTATTCGCCGCCAACGGAGATTCCCTGGACCAACCGCGCCAGCACCAGCAGGATCGGAGCGATGATGCCGACAGCGGCGTAACTGGGCAATAGCCCGATCAAGGTCGTGGACGCGGCGATGAGGAGGATCGCGACCGCGAGTGGTCTCTTCCTGCCGTATTTGTCGCCGAGATGCGAGAAGATGAGGAACCCGATCGGCCGAGCAGCATAGCTCACCGCGAAGGCGGCGAATACCAGGAGAAGCGCGGCCGCGTCATTGTCGTTCGGAAAGAATATTTTGGCGATGACGGTGGCGAAGTAGCCGTACATCACGAAGTCGTAGTATTCGACGAAGTTGCCGATGCAGGCCGCTACGATCGCCCTGCCTCGTAGCCTCGGTGGCACGTCGGCAGGTGCCGAAGAATTGCTCTCCATGAGACCTCCTTGTCTCGGGCTCACCGCACTCAGGTGGCCGCCGTAGTCCTGGTCGCACGTTCCGGCGTCTCACATCGCGACACTGGCGAGCCGGCTCTCACTGGTGCGGCAGGTGTTCTCCAAGCGCCCGACGACGTCGATCTCGACCGCCACGGTGTCGCCGTCCGCCATCCAGACCGGTGGTTCCCGGAACGCGCCGACGCCGCCCGGAGTGCCGGTGACGATGAGGTCACCTGGTTTGAGTGTGAACGCCCGCGAGCACCACGAGATGATCTCGGCGACAGAGAAGTACATGCGCCTGGTGCTGGACTCCTGCATGATCGTCTCGTTGAGCAGCAACCTGATCGCGAGGTTCTGCGGGTCGGGGATTTCGTCGGCCGTGACAAGTGCCGGCCCGCACGGACCGAATGATTCGAGAGACTTTCCCCGAGCCCATTGGAGATCCCCGAACTGCAGATCGCGCGCGGACACGTCGTTGAACGCCGTGTACCCGAAGACGAAGTCCAACGCTTCCTCGACCGCGACGTTCCGCGCCGTCCGGCCGATGACGACGCCCAGCTCAGCCTCCCAATCGACGGAGGTCGTGTACTCGGGATCCCAAACGATCTCCTGCTGGTTCGCGGCCAATGCCGAAGTGTGCTTCAGGAAGATCTCGGGAGCCCGCGGCTTGCCGGCGTCCTCTTCCGCGGCGTGTTCGGCGTAGTTGCGGCCGATGGCGATGATGTTGGGCGGAGCCGGCACCGATGGAAGCTCCACCAGGTCACTGGTGTGCAACACCGAAGCCGCGGCATGGTCGGCTTCCCGCAGCGCAGCCTGCCCATCCGGACCACGCCCGATGAGCTCAGCGAGAGATCTTGGCCCTCCTGGCACGAGATCGGACGCTGCGACCAGACCTACGGCTGTCTCGACGGCGAGCAACTCACCGTCGCCTTCGGCAAAAGAACGCAACCTCATAAGAACCGTCCTTGCTTGTGATCCAGAGCGGAAGTGCCGTCGCGGGGCGCGCAGCTGATTCCCGCAGCCCGACCAACCGAAGCCGTGGATCCTCGGCTGCCCACCGACCAGACGGCCCACTTGACGACGGTCGTACTCACTCGACCCTGCGGTAGTTAAGCACGGCGCGGCACATGTGCGCAACCGATTGTTCATCGCCGCCGACCGAATGGTCCGTCCGCGGGGGATTGCTCTAGAGTCGTTTCATGGCATCACTGCAGGAAGTTGCGGATGCGGCCGGCGTATCAAGATCCGTTGCCTCGCGGGCTCTTTCCGGTGATGCGCGGGCTCGGATCAGCGCCGCCACCCGCGAACGGGTGCAGCGCGCCGCCGAACTCCTCGACTACGTGCCCAACCATCGCGCGCAGGCGCTGCGGTTCGCGCGTTCCGGCGCGGTCGGCCTGATCGTGCCGGACGTCAACAATGCAGTGTTCGCGGAACTACTGGGAGGAGTGCAGGACCGGGCGCGGGAGGTAAGCATGTCGGTGCTGCTCAGCCAGATCGACCCGCCGCCGACGGGCCGAGAACAACTCCGTGAGCTGGTCGGCGCCGGGCGGGTCGACGGGATCCTGCTCCAACGTCGAGAGGATTTCGACGACCGGAAGCTCGGCGCCGTACTGACCAAGGCCGTCCCAGCGGTACTGATCAACTCCAAACTCGAGGACCGGGTGGGTTCGGTGGTGCTCGACGACGCCGCGGGTGTCTCGCTCGCGACGCGGCATCTGATCGATCTCGGCCACACTCGTATCGGCCACCTCGCCGGGTTCGCCGCCCATGACACCGCGGTCCGCCGTCACCAAGGGTTCTGCGCGGCAATGGAATCGGCTGGGCTTCCGGTGCGACGCGCCTGGGTTCAGAGGTCAGGTTGGGAGGCACGCGGAGGAGCCGACGCCGTGCACCGCCTGATGAAGGCCCGGACCAAGCCAACTGCTCTGGTGGTGTCCAGCGTCAACGCCGGCATCGGAGCGCTCTCCGCGCTGAGCCGTTTGGGAGTTCGCGTGCCCGAGGATCTCTCCGTGGTCGCGATCAATGACACCTGGGTCGCAGAGACCTGGACTCCGCCGCTGACCACGGTGCGCATGCCGCTTCGCACCCTTGGGCGGCGAGCTTGCTCGATGTTATTCGATCACCTGGAAGGAGCGCCCCTCACGGATGTCGTGATCACGACGCCGGCACCGGAACTGATCGTCCGTGGGTCGACCCGTCCGTTGTGAGGCCTTGACCGTTCGCCGGTCGGCAGATAACTTCTGTTCCTGCGTTCCCAGAAACGCGTTCTCACTCCTCCCCGCGAATTTCGATCCAGGGGCACCGGAGTGGTCGTAGCTGCCCCTGCGACCTCCCGCTTTCGCCCCGGATGACTCATGGAGACGGGGACATGCTGTCTGATATCAAGGTCGTCAGCTTCACGCACTTCCTGCAAGGACCGTCCGCCACGCAGATTCTTGCTGACCTGGGTGCCGATGTGATCAAGATCGAGCCGCCCCGGGGCGCGTTCGAGCGAACCTGGTCCGGGCCTGACGCGTTCGTCGGCGAAGACGTCTCGGTGTTCTTCCTTCTGGCCAATCGAAATGTGCGAAGCATGACGGTGGATATGAAGACCGACGCGGGCCACGGCGTCCTGCGTCGACTGATCGACCAGGCCGACGTGCTGATCGAAAGCTTCCGGCCAGGGGTGATGGAGAGAATGGGTCTGGGGTACCAGGAATTGAGCGCCACGAACTCCCGGCTCGTGTACTGTTCCCTGTCCGGATACGGCTCTGACGGGCCCTATCGGGACCGTCCCGGTCAGGATGTGCTCATCCAGTCGCTGTCGGGTCTGGCGTCCGCGACGGGACCGGCCAAGTCGCCGCCGATCCCGGTGGGTGCTTCCCTTGTCGACCAGCACGGTGCGGTGCTCGGCGCGCTGGGCATCCTTGCCGCCCTTCAAGGCCGCACACGTACAGGACGGGGGATGCGCGTCGAGAGCAATCTCCTCAATGCCGCATTGGATCTTCAGATCGAACCACTGGCGTACTTCCTCAACGGGTTCCACGGTGAGCGCAGCGCCACGGGAGTTTCGTCGCGCTATTACAAGGCACCCTACGGGGTGTTCGCGACCTCGGACGGACACCTCACGATTTCGTTGACGAGCACCGATGCGCTGAGCAAGGTTCTCGAAGATCCGTGGTTCCGCGAAATCGAGCCCGACCAGGAGTACGCGATGCGCGAGGAGATCAACGCGCGCATCGCCGAACTGATGGCCGGGCACACCACGGAGTATTGGACCGGCAGATTCGCCGAGTTCCGTATCTGGCACGCGCCGGTGAACGACTACGCGGATGTCGTTTCCGACCCTCAGGTCCAGCACAACAAGGCGGTCCTGAACTTCCACCACCCACGGGCCGGCGACGTACGGGTTCTGGCCCATCCGATCAGGTACGACGGAGAACGACCGGCACTGCGGCTTCCACCGCCGGAGCTGGGCGAACACACCCGCGAGGTACTCGACGAGCTCGGATACACGACCGAGGAAATTTCCGAGTTGCTGAAGGAGCGCGCGGTCCATGACTTCCGCTGAGGTCGTCCACGTCGAGAACAACGGGCAGGTCGCCGTGATCACGATCGACCGCCCCGACAAGTACAACGCCATCGACAAGGCCGTGGCCGTGGGCCTCATCGACGCCCTTGCGTCGGCGGCCGACGATCCGCGAGCCCGGGCCGTCGTTCTGACTGGCACGGGCCGGGCCTTCGCCGCAGGCGCCGACGTCAGGTTGTACGCCGACGCCAGTCCCGCTGAATTCGACGAGTTCACGGCACTCTGCAACACCCTGTGCGACCGGATCGCCGGGTCGCCGGTCCCGGTCGTAGCCGCGGTGAACGGGCTGGCCCTCGGCGGCGGCTTCGAACTCGTGCTGAGCTGTGACGTAGTCGTCGCGGAACCCGAGGCGGCATTCGGACTGCCTGAGGTCTCGCTCGGTCTACTCCCAGGTTGGGGTGGCACACAGCGCCTGACTTGGCTTGTCGGCCCGAACCGTGCCCGGTGGCTGATCATGTCCGGGGAACGGCTGGATGCGCGGACGGCACACCGTCTCGGCATCGTGACCCATCTGTCCGACGCGGACGATCTGCTACCAGCCGCGGTCCGGATCGCGACGATGATCGCGGAACAGGCTCCGCAAGCGATTGCGGCGGTGCGGGAATCCGTCGTGGCTGCGATTCCTGAAGCCCGCGCGATGTCGCGCGGCAGCGGATTCGAACTCGAGCGGGAACGGCTGACTGCGCTGTTCAACTCACCCGACGGCCGTGAAGGCGTCGCCGCCTTCGTCGCCAAGCGGCCACCACGCTTCTCCTGAGCGCGGAACCGACAAGGAGTGCCCGCATGACAAGTTGCCCGGAACGAAAATTTCGTCACGGGCGACTCGGAGACGGCGCCGGCGATGCCGATGAGCTGCCCGTCCTCGTCAACGTCGTCGTCATCGTCGCAGGCCGGTGCTTGCCCGCCCAGCACCAGGGATGAAGCGCGGTGCTTCGAATCCGGTCGCGCCGCGGCGGTCGCGACGTCGCTTTCGCTCCGGCCAGAACCGGGTACCGATACCTGGGGCCGGCCTCGATCCGAGATCGGACGCGTGGCGACGGCAGCCTGCTGTGACCGTCGTGGCGTCCGGAACGGACCACGGACGGCCAATAGGTGCTATTTGTTCGGTGACCCGATTACCGGCCCTCCCGCCTGGCCGATGCCCAGGCGGGAGGGGTGACTGCGCCAACACCTCCGCCAGGACCTGCTTGCGGCCGCCGGCGGTACTACTGCCGGCATCGCCCGCACGCATTCTCCCGTTACCGCACGCCGCCGAACCCCGCCCACCATGAAAGCCGGTGGTCGAATAGACCGGTCACAAAGCCGGCCTCGGCGTGTCCGGGTCTGAGCGCATCGGCGATCGCCCGAACTCCAGCCCGAAGCCCGGCGTGGGTCAAGCGCGGGCCGCCTTCACGCGGGCCGCGGCCCACGACGCCCATTCGCTCTGCATCGCTGACAACCGCTTCCCGTATTCCAGCGCGAGGTGGCCGTAAAGCGAGGGATCACTGTCGTCCCAGTCGATCGCGGACTCCAGGGCCGTGAGGCGAGCCAAGCGCTGACCAGCCGAGTCATCGATGGCCGACAGGTACGCCCGGGCTTGCTCGGGCTTCAGAGCGCCGAGGAAGTACACGCGCAGCAGCATTTCGCTGCGAGGCGGCGCGGAGAGCGGCGACAGGAGCCAGGAACGGAGTTCCTCACGGCCCTCGGGAGTGATTTCGTACTCTTTGCGGCCGCGCGGGCCGGAGGACGTGACCTTGATCAGGCCGGCCTTTTCGAGCTTGGCAAGCTCGCCGTAGAGCTGGCTCTGGGTCGCGGACCAGACGTTGGCCATGGCCGTCTGGAAGCGTTTCAGCAGGTCGTACCCACTGCCGGGCTGATCGGCCAGAAGTCCGAGTGCAGCGTGGCGAAGGCTCATGAACCACACTCTACATTCCAGTCTTGACATGTCCAAGTAGTACGTTCTAACTTCGACATGTCATAACTGGAACGTGGGGAGCCGGCAGTGAACTACCTGAAGAGTTTCGTCCCGTGGATCGGGTTCGCGATCGTGTCGACGCAGGCCGACTGGCGGTACTCGGCGCTGGTCGGACTGGTACTGGCCGGCGGGCTCCTGTTGCTCCAACGGCGAGGCGGCAAGCCCTGGGACACGCTCATCATCGAGCTCAGCGCCACGATCTTCTTCGTGCTCCTGACGGCTTACGCCTTCGCCGACCCGACCTCGCCGTTGCACCCGTACGTCGGGACGCTGTCCGACGGGTGGCTGGCACTCACGGCATGGGGATCGCTGGCGATCCGGCAGCCGTTCACACTCGGCATCGCGCGCACGATGGCGCCGCGCGAAGTGTGGAACCACCCGCGCTTCCGGCGGGTCAACGTGGTGATCACGGCGGTGTGGGCGGCGAGCTTCACCGCCTCCCTGCTGGCCGGTGGGCTGCTGCTCACGTTCGCGCCGCACGCGACCGTCGCGCTGATCGTGATCAAGGTGCTCGGCTTCGTGGTGCCGATCGCGTTCACCGTGCGCTACACCCGCGGCGCGCGAGCCGCGGCCCAGACCGCGGCCGGTTGACCGGACACCACGACGACCTCCGCACCGGCTCCCCGGCGCGGAGGTCGTCCGCACGAACGTCGTTGCGCACGGGCTCGCTCGTGCCGCGCGATCATCGGTGTTCCGGCGGCTGACTTGCCGCCCGCCGGTGCTCGGCGGTCGTCCGCCGCGATCCCCTTGCCCCGCAGGCGAATTTCGCGAGACCGGCGGAGGACGAAGGCGTCAGGGCTTTCGGGCCACCGAGGCGAGCACGCAGTGGTCCCCTGGCGACAACGGCGTGAGCATCGGGCCGTCCGGCCACCATTCGGCCGGAATGACCCAGCCCGGTGGGACGAGCTCCATCTCGGGCGGCAGGATCCGCTCGATTTCGGCGCGGGTCCGGAAGATCGGTTCGCCCGACGAGGCTTTGTAGATCGCCTCGAACTTGCGCGCGATGTGGCTGTACTCGTCTTCCGGGTCCATCAGGTGCGACACCACCACGTAGGACCCCGACGCCAGCGGTTCGAGGTACTCGGCCATGAGCTGCGCCGGGTCCCCGGTGTAGAAGTGCAGGTCGGCCATGTGCAGGAGCCCGACGGGCTGGCTGAAGTCGATGGAGTTGCGGACTTCGGGGCTTTCCAGCACCTCGGCGGAGTTGAACACGTCCGCATCGACGATGTGCGTGCGGTCGTTGTCGAGCAGCAGCGCGCGGCCGTGGGCGAGCACCGTCGGATCATTGTCGGTGTAGACCACCGTCGCTTCGTCGTTGATGCGCTGCACGACCTGGTGCACGTTTTCCGCCGTCGGCAGGCCGGAACCGCAGTCGATGAACTGCCGGACGCCGGCGTTGTCGGCGAGGAACCGGCACGCACGGATCAGGAACGACCTGTTCATCCATGCCATTTCGAGCACTTCGGGGACGTCGCGTTTCATCTTCTCGAGCAGCTCGCGGTCGGCCGCGTAATTGTCCTTGCCGCCGAGCGCCGCGTCGTAGACCCGCGCCGTGGAGGGCATGGTCGGGTCGATGCCGACGGGCACGGTGTCTGGAGTGTCGGTCACGTTAACCCCGTTCGTTCTCGCTCGTCACCGCAGTTTGCCATACCCCGTACGGTGGTGCGGCCGCGAGTCCGCTTGCTCCACGAGCGCTCTCACCCGTTTCCATCGCGACGTTCCGTGACGTGAGATCCGCAGCATTCACACTCTTGGGCGATTGCGTCTCGGCAAGGCCCCGTGGCGGACGCCAGGCCCGCCGAAGCGCTCGAGCGAGGTCGCCTGTACGTCCTCTATGGACGGTGCTTATCGCGGACCGGCCGGCCATCGGCGTTCGCAACCGGCAGGGCGCCGATGCGAGGCAGTCGAAGTCCGAAAAGGACGGAACAACACTTCCGCGGGTCGATCCCATCGACGTCCACTTGCGACGGCAGCATTGAACTGAGGTGGTTCCGGTGCCGCCGGTGCGCCCGGCTCGAATCCGGCTATCGCGGGCAGTGTGAACTCGACCGAGGCAACGCGGGTGCGGTAAACCGGGGGCCATGACCACTGTCCGGTTCGAGTTGCTGGGTTGCGTGGAGGCACACGTCGACGGCGAACCGCTCGATCTCGGGCACGCACGGCAGCGGTGGGTGCTCGCCGCGCTGCTGGCCGACGCGAACCGGCCGGTGCCGACCGAGCGGCTCGTGGAACGGGTGTGGGCGGGCGAACCGCCCTATCGCGCGCGCCGGTTGCTCGCCACGTATCTCTCGCGCCTGCGCCGATCGCTCGCGGCCGCGGACGGCGTCGGAATCAAGCACGGTCCCGGTGGCTACGTGCTCACCGTCGCACCCGAGGCACTCGACGTCGAGCGGTTCCGGGCGCTCGTCGCGCAGGCGCGCGAACAGCGGCGGACCGACCTCTACGACGAGGCCCTCGCACTGTGGCGCGGCGAGGCGTTCGTCGGCCTCGGCACGCCGTGGGCGGAGGCGATGCACGAGACGCTCGCCGCCGAACGCCTGTCGGCGGAGCTGGATCGCACGGACCTGGCGCTGCAGCGCGGCGAGCACGACGCGGTGCTCGCCGGGGCGGCGCAGCGGGCGGCCGCGTATCCGCTCGACGAGCGCGTGGCCGGCCAGCTGATGCTCGCCCGCTACCGCGCCGGGCGGCAGGCGGGTGCGCTCGAGGAGTTCGACCGGATCCGCCGCCGGCTCGCCGACGAGTTCGGTGCCAATCCCGGCCCACGCTGCGTGAGCTGTACCAACGCATCCTCACGACCGATCCGGACCTGAACCCGCCGCTCGACACGCCTGTGCCGCGTCAGCTGCCGGCGCCGCCGCGGTGGTTCGTCGGGCGCGACGCCGAACTGGCCAAGCTCGACGCGGCGACGGCCGTCGGGTCGGGCACCGTCGCGATCTACGCGATCGGTGGTGCCGGCGGCATCGGCAAGACGTCGCTCGCCCTGCGGTGGGCGCACCACAATGCCGCGCGATTCCCCGACGGCCAGCTGTACGTGAACCTCCGCGGCTTCGACCCGGCGGGCGCACCGCTGCGACCGGAAGCCGTGGTGCGCCACTTCCTCGACGCGTTCGGCGTCGCGCCCGCAGCCGTGCCCGCCGAGCTCGAAGGCGGCTTCGCCCTGTATCGCAGCCTTGCGGCCGGGAGCCGGCTGCTCGTGGTGCTCGACAACGCGCGCGACGCGGCACAGGTCGAACCTTTGCTGCCAGGCAGCGACACGTGCACGGTGGTGATCACGAGCCGCCACCGGCTCGGCGGACTGGGTGTGCGCGGAGCACAGCTGCTGGACCTCGGTGAACTCGCCGAACGCGAGGCGCGCGAGCTGCTGGCGCGCCACCTCGGGGCCGCGCGCGT
Source organism: Amycolatopsis sp. (assembly GCA_035551175.1). Taxonomy (GTDB): domain Bacteria; phylum Actinomycetota; class Actinomycetes; order Mycobacteriales; family Pseudonocardiaceae; genus Amycolatopsis. Next base: position 31,326 of record DASZNR010000104.1, read on the forward strand.
GGCGGCTGAACCCGCGGCCGTCGACGAGCTCGTGCGCTGGTGCGGCGGACTGCCGCTGGCGATCAGCGTGGTCGCGAGCCGAGCGGGCGCGAACCCACGGTTCCGGCTCGAGGTGCTGGCGCGCGAGCTGCGCGACACGTCGGCGCGGCTCGACGCGCTCGACGCCGGCGACCTCACGACGAACGTGCGCGCGGTGTTCTCGTGGTCGTGCGAAGCACTCGACGACGAGTCGGCACGCGTGTTCCGGCTGCTCGGTGCGGCACCGGGTCCGGACGTGAGCCTCGAGGGCGCCGCGGCCCTCGCCGGGTCGCCGCGGCCACGGGCCGTGCTGCGCGGGCTCGTCGGCGCGCACTTGCTGCAGGAGCACGTGCCCGGCCGGTACCGCATGCACGACCTCCTGCGGCTGTACGCGGACGAACTCGTCGGCGAGACCGAACGCGCCGACGCGGTGCGCCGCTTCACCGATTTCCTGCTGCACACCGCGCGCGACGCGAACCGGCTGCTGCGGCCGGAGCGGCAGTCGATCGAGCTGGCCGAGCCGAGCGCACCACCGGCGCCGCTGGCCGACCGGCGCGCGGCGACGGCGTGGTTCACCGCCGAGGAGCAGAACCTGCGCGCGACACTGGAGTCCGCCGTCGCTCGCGGCGCACACGAAGACGTGTGGCGGCTGGCTTGGGGCATCAGCGGGTTCCACGTGCTACGCGGCCGGCTCATGGAAGACCTCACGGCGTGGCGGGCCGGCGCCACGGCCGCCCGCGCCCTCGGCGAGGCGCACGGGCTCGCCACCGCACTGATGTATCTCGGCGCGGCCTACACGCGCGTCGGTTCGTTCGACGCGGCGCTGCGGAATCTGCGTGAGGCGCTTTCCCTTGCCCACCAGGCGGATCTGGCCGCCGACGTCCAGCGCGCACTCGGCTGGACCCTCGGCCAGCAAGGGGACTTCGCGGGCGCGCTCGACCACACCTTTGCCGCGCTGGCCCACTATCGCGCCGTCGGAAACGCCCTGCGCCAGGCGGACGCGGCCAACACCATCGGCTGGTACACCGCCAAACTCGGCCACCTCGCAAAGGCCCGTACCTGGTGCGAACAGGCGCTGACGCTGTGCCGCGAACACGAGCACCACCGCGCCGAGACGGTCACCCTGGACAGCCTCGGCTACATCGCACAGGCCATGGGCGAGCACGAAACCGCGCTCGTCCACTACACCACCGCACTCGCCCTCGCCGACGACACCGGCGACGCCTACGACGAGCTCGTCATCCTCGCCAACCTCGGCGACACCCACGCCGCGCTCGGCGACCCCGCCGCCGCCCGCGAGGCCTGGACGAGGGCGCGGGCGCTGTTCACCGCACACGGCCGGGAGGCGGATGCGGCGCGGCTTGCGGAGAAGCTCGACGCCTGACCGTCCACACCGGAACGCCACTCCGAAGGATCCCTGCCGGCCAGGAAGACCGGGCTTACCCCCAGTCGTCTCATGGGTTGCGCATGGCCACGCGGCGGGCCGGACGGGACCGCACGACGCACGGCGGCCGGCTCGCGGAAGGTCGGCGACGGACGGCGGCGCCGCGCAGCCACCGGACGTCGCGGCCGAACGACCAGGTCAACAGCGCCAGAGCGAGTGACACGACACCCAAGCCCACGCCGAACGGCACCAGGCCCGACGCGGCAACGACGAGCAGCACGCCCTGAAGCGCGGCCACCGTCTTGCGCGCCCGGCTGGGCGGAAGGGCGGCGGTGAGCCACGGCAATGCCCAGGTGGCCGCGACGAAGGCGTAACGCATCAGGCCGATCGCCAGCACCCAATAGCCGAAGGTGGCGCTCACCAGCACGCTCAGGACCAGGATCAGGAACGCGTCGGTTTCCATGTCGAAGCGCGCGCCGAGGGCGGACGACGTGCCGGTGCGGCGGGCGACCTGGCCGTCGACGGCGTCGAGCGCCAGTGCGACCGAGGCGAGCGGCACGAGCAGGGCGGGTGGCGCGCCGCCGATCGGGTGGTCGGCGACCAGGGCCGTGACGGCGCCCACGAGGACCGCGCGGAGGAGGGTCACGTGGTCGGCCGGTCCGAGTGACCACGCGCCGGCCTTGCGGGCGGCGCCGGCGAGCAACGCCCACAGGCCGATGATGTAGGCGAGCCCCGCCGTCCAGCCGCCAGGCCCGAGACCGACGGTCAGTGCGAGCACACTCAGAAGGGCCACCTGGGCGCCGGCACCGGCGGCCTGGTGCCGAACTAGTGAACCCACGGTGGAACGTGATCGTGTACTGGTGGTGACAGCCATATCGCCTCGATCTCGCGGCAGAGGAGGACGACCATGACACGTACGGGACGGGCCTTTTGGTTCACTTCGGCCGGAACCGGCGAGATCCGGGCCGCCGAGGTGCCGGAGCCGGGACCGGACGACGTGCTGGTCCGCACGCTGTTTTCGGGCATGAGCCGGGGCACCGAAAGCTTGGTGCTGCGCGGCGGCGTGCCCGAGAGCCAGCACGAGGTGATGCGCGCGCCGTTTCAGCAAGGCGACTTTCCGTTTCCCGTGAAGTACGGCTACCTGAACGTCGGCCGCGTCGAATCCGGGCCCGCCGAGCTCGTCGGGCGCACGGTGTTCGCGCTGTTTCCGCACCAGACGGAGTTCGTCGTGCCCGCCACGGCCGTCACGCCCGTGCCCGACGACGTCCCCGCCGCCCGGGCTGTGCTCGCGGGCACGGTCGAGACGGCGGTGAACGCCCTGTGGGACGCCGCGCCGCTGGTCGGCGACCGGGTCGCCGTGGTCGGAGCCGGCATGGTCGGCAGCAGCGTCGCCGGATTGCTGTCGCGCTTCCCGGGCGTCGACGTCCAGCTGGTGGACGTCGATCCCGCACGCGCCGAGATCGCCGACGCGTTCGGCATCCGGTACGTGCGGCCCGAAGCCGCCGAAGGCGACCTCGACCTCGTCGTGCACGCCAGCGCGACCGACGCCGGGCTCGCGCGGTCGCTGGAGCTGCTGGGCCGCGAGGCCACCGTCGTCGACCTCAGCTGGTACGGCGACCGCCGCGTCAGCATCCCGCTCGGCGAGAACTTCCACTCGCGGCGGCTGACGATCCGCAGCAGCCAGGTCGGCACCGTCTCCCCCACCCGCGCCGCGCGCCGGGGGTACGGCGATCGGATGGCGCTCGCGCTGCGGCTCCTGGCCGACCCGGCTTTCGACGTGCTCGTGACCGGCGAAACCGCGTTCGCGGAATTGCCGGCCCTCATCTCCCGCCTCGCCGGCGGGGACCTGCCGGGGCTCGCGCACCGGATCGTCTACCCGTGATCGTCGACCCATAAGGAGAACCACTTGTTCAGCGTCACCGTCCGCGACCACATCATGGTCGCGCACAGCTTCCGGGGCGAGGTTTTCGGTCCCGCGCAGAAGCTGCACGGCGCCACGTTCGTCGTCGATGCCACCTTCCGCCGCGCCGAACTCGACGCCGACAACATCGTCGTCGACATCGGCCTCGCGACGCAACAGCTTTCGGCCGTGCTCGCGGACCTCAACTACCGCAACCTCGACGACGACCCGGCGTTCGAAGGCATCAACACCTCGACGGAATACCTGGCCAAGGTGATCGCCGACCGGCTCGCGGAGCACGTGCACTCCGGGGACCTCGGTGAAGGTGCCCGCGGGCTGGCTGCCATTTCCGTGACGCTGCACGAATCCCACGTCGCGTCCGCCGGCTACGAACGCGTCCTGTGAGCACAGTGGACGCTTCCGGCTACGCGCCGGAGTGGCTGGGGCTGCGCGAGAGCGCCGACGCGGCGGCGCGTTCGGTGTCCCTTGTGGACACTCTCGCGCCACCCACCGTCGTTCACGACCTCGGCTGCGGAACCGGGTCCATGGCGCGCTGGCTCACGGCCCGGCTGCCGCGCGCGCCGCGCTGGGTACTGCACGACCAGGACCCGGCGCTGGTGCGGCTGGCCGAGGCGAGCGTGCCGGACGCCACGGGATGGACCGGTGACGTCACGCGCCTGACCGCCGAGGACCTGGCCGGGTCGTCGCTGGTCACTGCCTCGGCGTTGCTGGATCTGTTCACCGCGTCGCAGATCCGCAGGCTCGTCGCCGCGTGTGCGGGCGCCCGCGTGCCGGCGTTGCTGACGTTGTCCGTGGTCGGCCGCGTGACGATCACGCCGGAGGATCCGCTGGACGCCACCGTGACGGCCGCGTTCAACACCCACCAGCGCCGCGGCGGACGCCTCGGGCCCGACGCGGTCGCCTTCGCCGCCGAGGAGTTCGCCGCGCACGGCTTCACCGTGCGTCGCGCGCCCTCGCCGTGGCACCTCGGCCCGGCCGACGCGCTGCTGATCGCCGCGTGGTTCCGCGGCTGGGGCGCCGCGGCGGCGGAGGAGATGTCGTCGCCGGACCTGGCAGCGTACCGGCGTCGCGCGATCGACACCGTGACCGTCGAGCACGAGGACCTGCTGGCGCTGCCGGGCTGACGGACTCGTGAGTGCTCCGGCCGGTTCTCACCGGCACCCGCACTCACGAGCCCTGACACCCAGCCCGACCACCAAAACCAGCGCACACCGCCGAGCCGACAAACTCGTGAGTGCCGAAGCCGGTTCTAACCAGGTTCTAACCGGCGCGAACACTCACGAGTCCTGACGGCGGGCCCGAGCGCGACGTTTGCCCTCGTGCATCGCGGCCACGCGCGCGATCGGGATGGTGTGGCCCTCCGCGACGAGATCATCCGGAAGTGCCTGCGGCTCCGGCATTTCCTCGGCCCACGGGTCGGTGTCGCCGAGCAGGCCGGGTGCGGTGCGGATGGTGAAGTCGCGCGGAGTCACGTCGTCGTCGGCCGCCGACCACGAGATCGGGAACGACACGGTCAGCCCGGGCCGCACGCGCGGGCTGTAGGCGGCCACGACGGTCGCGCCGCCGGCCCGTGTCGAGTCCAGGAAGACCTTGCCGTGCCGGTCTTCGCGGATGAACGCGGTGGTGGCGAGGTCCGGGTCGAGGCGTTCGGCGCGGGCCGCGATGGCGCGCGTCGCCGCCGCGACGTCTTCGTGGCCCTGGCCGGGCGCGAGCGGGACGAACACGTGCACGCCCTTGGCGCCGCTCGTTTTGAGCGCGCCGGACAGTCCGGCGTCGGCCAGGGCCTGGCGGCACAGACGCGCACCGGCGACCGCGACGGAAAACGGCGCGCCCTCCGGCGGATCCAGGTCGAGGATCAGGTGCGTGGGCCCGGCAGCGACGTCCGCGAGTGTGAGCGTGGGGTGGTATTCGATGGCGCGCTGGTTGCCGAACCACAGAAGTGTCGGGCGGTCGTTGCACAACGCGTAGGAGACTTCCCGTTTCGAGCTCTCCGCCCACAGCTTCACGCGCGGCACCCAGTCCGGCGTGTACTTCGGCAGGTTCTTCTGCATGAACGCGTCCTGCCCACGCAGCACGCGCACGACCGACAGCGGCCGGTCGCACAGCGCGGGCAGCAACCGCCCGGACACCGCGTCGAGGTAGTCGACGAGGTCGCGTTTCGTCGCGTCCGCGCCGTCGAACAGTGGCTGGTCGAGGTGGGTGAGGGGCACGCCCTCGCGGACTTCGTCGCTGCCCATCGGCTCAGCCTTGCCCAGCCGGTGGCGCCGGTCAACCGGTCACACGAGCGGGCGACCGGCGCGGCGGCGCCTACGCAGGTCGCGCAGGTAGGCGTTGTAGGGGAACTGCCGGACAGCCACCGGCAGGCGCCGCACCACGAACCCGACCGCCCGGGTGAGGCGTTCGAACCGCCGTTGATCGGCCGCCGACCAGCGCAGGTGCATCTGCTCGCGGAACTCCGCCGGCAGGAACCCGGTGGTCACGAACCGGTGGAACGCCCCGAACACGAGCGGGAACGGCTGCGGCAGAAATTTCAGATCCACGATGTCGCGCAGATACGCGCGGGTGCGTTCGTCGATGCGAACCTCCTCGAGCCCGCAGCGCCAGTAGGCGGCGAACGCCTCGCGGTCGCGCGGCCACATCTCGGGCTTCACCTGCAGCGTCGTGCCGAGGACGGCGGCTTCGGCGTAGAGCCGGGCGGGTGGCCCTCCGCCGAAAAACGCCGTGTGCACGTCTTCGAGTCCCTTGTAGAGACACGCGGCGACCCACAGCTGCAGCGCGGGATCGAAGGCGTTGTACGCGACGGGACTGTCCGCTGTGGACTTCACGTGCACGTGGGATCTGTTGACCGCACGCCGGTATGCCGCTCGCTCCTCGTCGGTACCGAGCGCCGCAACGGCGAGATACGTGCCCGTGGTCCGGGCGCGCTTCAGCGGATGCTTGAACAGGTTGCCGGAATCCACCCGGCTCTCGAGTACCCCGTAGCCGACCGGCGGGCGACCGAGCTGCATGATCACGTTGGCGCTGCCTGCCATGAGCCCTACGCCGACCATGGCCCGCTCGAGCACGTCACCCATCGTGCGTCCTCCTCGCGGCTCCAGGAAACGCCAACGTTGACACATCGTCAAGACCGGCTGTCCGACGCCGATCCTCACCCACGTGGCAACCAAAGCGAAGCACGCGACCCGTTCCGTCGAGCCCGCCGGCTCGCCGGCCACTCAGCGTGCGGCACGACGGCGCCGGCTGCTCACCTCCTCGGACCGAAGCCGATGACGTCGCCCAGAGCCCATGCTCGCAGCGAAAATCTCGCTCGCCCCGGTTCACAGCACCGACCGCGCGTACTCGATCAACGCCCGTGCCGCCGGCGCGATCGGACCGGCCGCCCGCCACGCCAGCGCCAGCCGGCCCCGCAGCCGCGGGCGTAGGAGCATCGGGTGCAGCTGCTCGCCGTAGTAGCGTGCCAGCGATTCCGGCACCAGCGCCGCGCCCAGGCCCCGCAACGCCAGCTGTGCCAGCACATTCGGATCACTCGCCTCCAGGGTCACCTTCGGGTGCAGGCCTTTCGCGGCGAAGGCGTGGTCGAGCACGCCGCGCAGGCCGGTGCCCTTCGGCAGGCAGATGAGCGAACGCTCGGCCAGCTCGGCGAGCGACAGTTCGGTACGCCCGGCCAACGGGTCGGCCGGGGTCACGACGGCGACGAGCGCCTCATCGAGCACCACCTGCGTCGTCAATCCGGCGGGGACGCCCTCGGCGAGGCCGATGACCGCGACGTCGAGGCGCCCCTCGCGCAGGGCAGTCACCATCACGTCGGAATTGGCCTCCCCCAACGTGATCTCGACGCCCGGGTAGCGGCGGGCGAACTCCGCCAGGAAGTCCGGCAGCGCGACCGGACCCGCCGAGGTGACCATGCCCATCGCGACCTGGCCGCGCACCAGTCCTTCCTGCTCGGCCACCGCCTCCCGCACCGCTGCCACCGCGGCGAGTGCCGCGCGGGCGTGTGGGAGCGCCGCCTCACCGACGCCGGTGAGCCGCACCGCGCGTCCCGACCGGTCGAACAACGGTTGTCCCAGCTCGCGCTCCAGACGCCGGATCTGGGCGCTGACGCCGGGCTGCGCGACGTGCATCCGGGCCGCCGCGCGCGTGAAGTTGGCCTCCTCGGCGACGGCCACGAAGTACTCGAGCTGGTGTAGTTCCATAACCAATGATGTTAGCTACCGGAAGCACTATCTCTTGGACTTCTCGACCGATCTAGGCGAACCTTGTGCCATGAAAACGTTCACCCCAGGTCAAGAGGGTTACGAAGCCGCCGTTGCCGGTTTTCAGACCGGCGTCCCTTCGGCTCCGCAGCTTGTCATCGCCGCACAGACGGCCGACGATGTCGCCGAGGCAGTGCGACTTGCGAAGACGCGATCGCTACCGGTTGACGTCGAGGCCACCGGCCATGGCCGCCGGACACCGGCCGAAGGCGTCCTCGTCTCCACGCGCGCCATGACGGACGTGGTGGTCGACCCCGACCGGGCCGTCGCGCGGGTCGGTGCGGGCACCACTTGGGGCGCTGTGCTCGCGGCGGCCGGAGAGCACGGGCTCGCACCGTTGAGCGGCTCGGCGCCGGGCGTCGGCGTGGTCGGGTACACCCTCGGCGGCGGATTCAGCCTGCTCGGCCGCCGCTACGGGCTCGCATCCGACCAGGTGCACACCGCCGAGGTCGTGACCGAAGCGGGCACGATCGAGCACACAGCGAATCTCACCGCGGATCTCGAAGGGGGGATCGTCACCTCACTGGAATTCGGGCTCGTGCCGGTCAGCCACCTGTACGGCGGTGGCCTGTACTTCGACACCCCGCAGCTGCCGTCCGCGCTGCGCGCGTGGCGCGACTGGACCGCCGAGGTGCCCGACGACCTGACCACGTCACTCGCGCTCATCCCGTTCCCGGACCTGCCGATGGTGCCGGAACCGTTGCGGGGCAAGCACATCGCGCACGTCCGCGTCGCCTACCTCGGCGCCGGCGGACCAGAGCTGGTCGCGCCGCTGCGCGCGCTCGGGCCGCTGATGGACACACTCACCACCATGCCGTTCACCGACTCGGGCTCGATTGCCGCCGAACCGCCGGTGCCGCACTCCTACCTCGGCGACAACCGCGCGCTCGCGCAGCTGCCCGACACCACGCTCGACGCGATCCTCGAACACGCCGGCCCTGACGCGCCCGTGCCGACGGTCCTCATCGTCGATCTCCTCGGTGGCGCCTACGCCCGCTCGACCACCCCGGACTTCACACCGGATTCGCGGTACACCGTGCGAGCTCTGTCCGTGGTGGACGAAACCGGCCCCGAGGCGATCCGCGCCGCGCACGCCAAGCTGTTCGACCCGCTCACGGCCACCGGACGGCTGCGGAGTTTCGTCTACGGCCAGCCGTAACGGATCTCTTCACGCCGAAATCACCGCTGCCAACGGCCGTGGGCGGGCGGCCGCGGCGCGGCTCCTATACTCCGGACGCAACCGGCGATAGGGGACGATTTTCCGTGCGGACGATGAGCCATGACGAGTACCTCGGCATGCGCCGGTTCCCCGGGCTCGACGGCCTGCGCGCGATCGCGGCCACGATCGTCGTGTTCTTCCACTTCGCCGGGCCGAAGTTCGTGTGGCCATCGGGCTGGGTCGGCGTCTACATCTTCTTCGTGCTGTCGGGATTCCTGATCACGACGCTGCTGCTGCGAGAACAGGACCGCACCGGGCGCATCTCACTCGGCGGGTTCTACGTGCGGCGCGTGTTCCGGATTCTGCCGCCGTACCTGGTGATCCTCGGCGGCATCATCGCGTACGTGCTGCTACGCGGCGAATTCCTGGCCCGCGATTTTCCCCACGCGCTGAAGTACTACCTCACGTTCCTCAACGAGTTACTGCCCGCGTCCGGCGGCAATGGCTCGGACAACTTCTTCTCCGGCTCGTGGACGCTCGGCATCGAGGAGAAGTTCTACCTCGTGTGGCCGTTCCTGCTGGTCGTGATCGGGATCGGCGCGGCCCGGCGCAAGCTCGCGCTGGTGCTCGCCGCCCTGCTCGCGCTGGTGGCGCTCGTTCCGGCGACGACCGGCGGCTGGCTGCTCGACTTCTCCCCCACGGCGATCTACCGCTCGAGCCTGCACTACTTCATCCTGCTCAGCGGTTGCCTGCTCGCGATCGTGCTGCACTACCGCCGCACGTACGCTGTGTTGCGGCCGCTGACACACCCGCTGGCCGCCATCCCGATCGTGACCGCTTTCCTGGCGCTGCACGCGAACCTCGACCCGCTGTGGCGTGAAACGCGGCAGAACCTGCTGGTGCTGCTCGCGTACACGCTGCTGACCATGCTGCTGCTCATCGTGCTGCTCTCGCCCGGACCGGCCCGCTGGCTGCTGTCGACCGCACCGATGCGGTTCGTCGGCGAGCGCTCGTACTCGCTGTACCTGTTGCAGGGCCCGGTGCACTTCGTCGTGGTGCAGGCCATTCCGGCGCTCGGCCACACCCGGCTGCTCACGGCCGTGACGGTGTTCGTGGTCGACCTGGCGATCGCCGATCTCGTCCACCGGTGGGTCGAGCAGCCGATGATCGCGTACGGCAAGCGGCTGCTCGGGCACCGGCGGGCCCGCAAGGCGGCCGTCACGGCCGCGCCCGACGGGTCGCCGGTGCCCGCGGTCGGCTAGCGGTCCAGCACGAACACCGGGATCAGGCGCTCGGTTTTCTTCTCGTAGTCGGCGAAACCGGGCATGTGGGCCGAAAGGAGTCCGTACAGGCGGTCACGTTCGGCCCGGTCCTCGACGAGCGTGGCGGTGGCGTCGGCTGAGTCCGTGCCGATTTCAACCGTGACCTTGGGATTCGCGACCAGGTTGTGGTACCAGTCCGGATTCGTGTCGGCGCCGGCTTTGGAGGCGGCGATCACCAGACGGTCGCCGTCGGTGGCGTAGACCAGCGGCGTGACACGCTGCCGGCCCGTCTTGGCGCCGGTGTGGGTGAGCAGGAGCAGGTTCGCGCCCTCGAACATGCCGCCGACTTTGCCTTCGTTCGCGCGGAACTCGTCGATGACGTTCTGATTCCAGTCGGCCATGGAGCACCCTTCGGTCTGTGGTGTGGATGACTTCAGTCTGGACCCGTTGTCAGTGCGCGAGCCACTCCGCCTGCGGCCCTGGGCACGCGTGCGGACGGGGCACGTCGTGCTGATACCACCAGGCGTCGCGGACTTCGCCGTTCGGCAGCGTGTAATGGTCCGGACCCGACGCGCGGCGCAGGCCTGCGGCTTCGAGTGAGCGACCGCTGGCGACGTTGCCGACTTCCGCGCCCGCGCGGACGCGCGACAGGCCGAGATGAGTGTGCGCCAAGAGCAGGCCGGCGGCGAACAGGTCACGGCCGAGTCCCCTGCCGCGGTACGTCGGAGCGAGGTAACCCCCGGTTTCCGGGCCGCCGTCTTCGCCACTGTGCACGCTCACGAGCCCGGCGCAGCGGCCTTCGAGCAGATCGATGGCCACGATGTCCACGGACTGCGGATCGGGCGTGGCCCAGGCCGGCCCGGTGCCGGGGACGACGCGCATGGCGTCGGACCGCATCGGCTCGGGGACGGCGGAACCCGGCAGCCAGCCGAGCCAACGCTGGGCTTCCGGATCGCTGCCACAGGCCACGGCGGCGGCGTACTCCCAGGCCGTGGGCGTGCGGAAGAGGAATCGGCCGACAGCGAACGCGTGCCCCCGGCGGTCGCACGTGCGCTTCGCCATGAGCCGGCCTCGGCGCGTCAACCTGCCGAAAAGGGGTGCTTCGCCCACGTTCACCATCGCTCGGTAAATGTACTCGCGCGAAGGGCTCCTCAGCACGGTTGCCGATCCGACCACAAGCAGGGGGGCACCCCACCGCACGTCACAGCGGGCAGCAAGTGTCCCCGCCGTGACTGTGGTTGGATCGGCAACATTCAGCACAGTATGGTGAGCGGGTGACGGCCGTACCGGAGTCAACCGAGCTCGACGCCGGGCGTGCCGCCCAGCCTCGGCAGCTGATCGTGTCCGTGTACGGCTTCTACCACCGGATCGAGGGCGGCTGGCTGTCCGTCGCGTCGCTCATCGACCTGCTTTCGGCGCTCGGCGTCGAGGAACCGGCTGTGCGTTCGTCGATCTCGCGGCTCAAGCGGCGCGGCATCCTCGACGCCGTGCGCCGCGGCGGAACCGCGGGCTACGAGCTGTCCGAGACCGCGCTGGCGATCCTCCGTGAGGGCGACGACCGCATCTTCCGCCGCGACCGCGCGACCCTGGCCGACGGCTGGTTACTGGCCGTCTTCTCCGTGCCCGAGACCGAGCGCCACAAGCGGCACGTGCTGCGTACGCAGCTGGCGCGGCTGGGCTTCGGCACGGCGTCGTCGGGCGTGTGGATCGCGCCGGCGCACCTGCACGCGGTGACGGCCGACGCGCTGACCCGCTTGGGCCTCGCGGGCTACGCCGATCTGTTCCGTGCAGAGCACCTTGCCTTCGGTGACGCCAGGGACAAGGTCCGCGAGTGGTGGGACCTCGACCAGCTCGACGAGCTCTACACGGCGTTCCTCGACGAGCACCGTCGGGTGCTCGACCGTTGGCGCCGGCGCCGCTCCGCGCCTGGTGGCGAGGCGTTCGCCGACTACGTGCGCGTGCTCACCGGCTGGCGGCGCATGCCCTACCTCGACCCCGGCCTGCCCGCCGAGCTGCTGCCCGAAGACTGGTCGGGCATCCGCGCGGCCGAGGTCTTCTTCGCGCTTCACGAACGCCTCGAAGCCCCGGCGCGGGACTACCTGCTCGAGGTGCTCGGGCGGCTGACGACCGCGTAACCCTGCACTTCCACCAGCGCCTCGACGTCCCAGAGCCGGCTCACGCCGATGCCTGCCATCGCCGGGTACTCGGTGCCGGCGAGGCGTTTCCACACCTTGCCGATGTCCCGCGCGTGGGCTTTGTAGTCGTCGAGGTCGACGATGTAGATGGTCACGGAGCACAGGTCGGCGGGATCGCCGCCGGCTGCGCGCAGGGCCGTGAGCAGGTTGCCGAGCGCCTGCTCGAACTGCTCGACCACGCCGTCGCCGACGACCTTGCCCTCGGCGTCGAGTGCCGTCTGGCCGGCGAGGAAGACGAGACGGCCTTCGGCGGCCACGGCGTGGGAGAAGCCGGACGGGCGGCCCAGCTCGGGTGGGTTGATGCGCTCCATACCGCGGAAGCGTAGCTCATCTATCGCCTTCTTGACGATCGTACGTTGCCCAACATATCCTGGCTGTTGTGCGGATTTCGGTTCTCGGCGGCGGCCCTGCGGGCCTGTACTTCGCCGCCCTAGCGAAGCAGCTCGGCCCCGAGCGCGAAATCACGGTGTGGGAGCGCAACGCGCCGGATGACACGTTCGGATTCGGAGTCGTGTTCTCCGACGAGACGCTGGGCGGCATCGAGCACGCCGATTCGGCGGTGCACGAGGCGATGAGCCGCGAGTTCGCGCGATGGGACGACATCGACGTGCACTACCGCGGCACCGTGCACACTTCCGGCGGCCACGGGTTCGCCGCGATGAGCCGCAAACGACTGCTGGCGATCCTCCAGCAGCGCTGCCGAGACCTCGGAGTGGACCTGCGGTTCCAGGCGGAGGCGCCAGACCCCGGGAAACTCTCGCGCGAGTACGACCTGGTGATCGCGTCCGATGGCGTGAATTCGAGTGTTCGTCGCCGGTTCGCGAGCGCCTTCAGGCCGACCGTCGAATCACACCGCTGCCGCTACATCTGGCTCGGCACCGATCTCGTCTTCGACGCCTTCAAGTTCTATGTGCTCGAAACGCCATACGGGATCATGCAGATCCACGGCTACCCCTACGGCCGCGACGGCAGCACGTTCATCCTCGAGGTGAACGAGGACGTGTGGCAGCAAGCGTTCGCGCCGATCGCGGTCACGGGTCTCGCGCCGGGTGAGAGCGACGAGAAGTCCATCGAACTCATCCGCGAGCTGTGCGCCGACGTGCTGGGCGAGCACCACGTGCTGGCCAACAACTCAAAGTGGAACACCTTCGGCACGGTCCGCTGCGAGAGCTGGGTGCACGACAACGTCGTGCTGCTCGGCGACGCCGCGCACACCGCACACTTCTCCATCGGCTCCGGCACGAAGCTGGCGATGGAGGACGCACTAGCGCTGGCCGCGTGCCTGCACGAGCAGGACTCCGTCGCGGCGGCGCTCACGGCCTACGAGGACGAGCGCAGGCCGGTGGTCGAGTCAACGCAGCGCGCGGCGCAAGCCAGCCTGGAGTGGTTCGAGAACCTGGCGCAGTACACGCACCAGGAACCGGAGCAGTTCGCGTTCAACCTGCTCACGCGCAGCCGTCGCGTCACCTACGACAACCTGAAGCTGAGGGACCCGGAGTTCGCCACGGAGCTGGACGAGTGGTTCGCGCGCTCGCTCGGCACGTCCGTCGCGCCGCCGATGTTCCAGCCCGTGCGCATCGGCGAGCTGGAGCTGCCCAACCGCGTGATCGTGTCGCCGATGGACATGTACTCGGCCGTCGACGGCGTACCCGGCGAGTTCCACCTCGTGCACCTGGGCGGCAAGGCACTCGGTGGTGCCGGCCTCGTGATGACGGAGATGATCTGCGTTTCGCCCGAAGCCCGGATCACGCCGGGCTGTCCGGGCCTCTACACCGACGAGCAGACGCGGGCGTGGAAACGCATCGTCGACTTCGTACACGGCAGCACGCGGGCGAAGATCGGCCTGCAGCTGGGCCACTCCGGACGCAAGGGCTCGACGAAGCTCATGTGGGAAGGCATGGACGATCCGCTGCCGGAGGGCAACTGGGAGGTCTGCGGTCCGTCGCCGCTGCCCTACCGGTCGGACAGCCAGACGCCGCGTGAGCTGGGCGCCAGGGAGCTGGCGGAGATCCGGGAGCAGTTCGTGGCTTCCGCGCGGCGGGCGGCCGAGGCCGGATTCGCCCTGTTGGAACTGCACTGTGCGCACGGGTACCTGTTGTCCTCGTTCCTCTCACCGCTGACGAACCGGCGGACGGACGCCTACGGCGGGTCGCTGGAGAATCGGCTGCGGTTCCCGCTGGAAGTGTTCGACGCCGTGCGCGAGGTGTGGCCGGCGGCGAAGCCGATGACGGTGCGCATCTCGGCAACGGACTGGTACGACGGCGGCATCGAGGCCGACGACGCCGTCGAGATCGCGCGGGCGTTCGCCAGGCACGGTGCGGCGGCGGTCGACGTGTCGACCGGACAGGTCGTGAGCGAGGAGAAACCGAAGTTCGGGCGCAGCTATCAGACGCCCTACGCCGACCGGATTCGGAACGAGGTCGGGCGCGAGTTCGGCACGGCCGTGATCGCCGTCGGCGCGATTTCCTCCTACGACGACATGAACGCGTTGATCCTGGCCGGCCGCGCGGACCTGTGCGCATTGGGCCGCACGCATCTCTATGATCCACAGTGGACGTTGCACGCGGCCGCGGAACAGGATTACGTCGTGCCGTGGCCTAAACCGTGGGCGGCCGGGAAACGGCGGCCGGTCACGGGGCGCACCGACGGTCCCCAACCGCGGCTCGAACTCGTCCGCACGGGTGGGCGCCACACCGCACATGCCCGCTGGCGACCCGAGAGGCAGCGATGAACGCCTTTGCCCTGACCCCCGATCAGTCGGCTTTTGTCGCTTCGGTGAAGGAAATCGCGGTCGGTCAATTGCGGCCGCTTGCCGAGGCGGGCGTCGAAGGGGCTGTGAACCGACCGCTGCTCAAGGCGATGGGGTCGGCCGGTTTGCTGGCGCGGCTGCTCCCCGGCGTCTCGACGGGTAACCCGACCCGCCAGGCCGCGGCGTTCGACCTGTGCCTGCTGCGGGAAGCGCTGGCGTCGGTGAACACCGAAGCCGAAACCGCACTTGCGTTGCAGGGATTGGGAAGTTACCCCGTTCTCCAGTCCGGAAACGACGATCAGGTCGCGCGGTGGCTGCCCGCCGTTGCCGCTGGTGACGCGGTAGCGGCGTTCGCGCTGACGGAGCCGGACGCCGGCTCCGACGCCGCCGCGTTGCGGCTGGCGGCCGAGCCGGACGGCGACGGGTGGCGGCTGACCGGGTCGAAGATGTGGATCTCGAACGCGCCCGAGGCCGATTTCTACACGGTGTTCGCGCGGACCGGGCCGGACGCCGGCTCGCGGGGCGTGAGCGCGTTCGTCGTGCCCGGCGATCGCAAGGGGTTGACCGGCGAGCACCTGGATCTGGTGAGCCCGCACCCGATCGGCACGCTGGAGTTCGACGGCGTGCGGGTGCGGCGCGACGAGCTCCTGGGCGAGGAGAACCGCGGGTTCGCCGTCGCGATGCGGACGCTGGACCTGTTCCGGCCGAGTGTCGGGGCGTTCGCCGTCGGGATGGCGCAGGCGGCGCTCGACGCGGCCGTGGCCCACACGTCGTCGCGGACGGCGTTCGGCGGACCGCTGATCAAGCAGCAGACGGTGGCGCACACGCTCGCCGAGATGGCGACCCGGACGGAGGCCGCGCGGCTGCTCGTGTACGCGGCTGCTTCGGCGTACGACGCGGGCGAGACCGGCCTCGCCGGGCGCGCGGCGATGGCGAAGCTGTTCGCGACGGAGGCGGCCCAATACGTCGTCGACTCCGCGGTGCAGCTGCACGGCGCACGAGCACTGCGGCGCGGGCACCTGCTGGAGCACCTGTACCGGGAGGTCCGTGCGCCGCGGATCTACGAGGGTGCGTCGGAGATCCAGCGGACGATCATCGCGCGGTCGTTGCAGTCCTGAAGCATCCTGGTCTTCTTCGGACCACAGTGGACTTGCTGGACTTGGCGGTCTTGGCGGTCTTGGTGGACTTGGTGGTCGAGACTCGCCGCCGCAAGACGGCCGCCCGGTACCGGGCGGCCGTGGTCGCACCAGTCCTCAGCCGACGCTCACCGTGGCGCGCCGGGGTTTGCGGTCGAGCCACAGCTGAGCGGCGATGAGCGCGAGCGTCCAGCTGACCCATGCGCTGATGGCGGAAGTGGTCTGTCCGAAAGCGATCTCGCTGCCGCCGAACGTGGTGGCGAGCTGGGGTTCGAGGAGAATCGCCGCGAGCGGACCGATGAGGCGGTTGAGGATGATGGACAACGTCAGCGCGAAACTGCGGATCATCCACCGCCGGTGGTCACCGAAGCGCCGCTCGCGCGCGGCCCGGTAGCCGGCCCACGTCGTGCCGAGCCACAGCACGGCGAGCATCACGTCGCTGGCCCGCGTCGCGGGACCGAAGGGACTCAGCGCGCCGACCGTCAACGCCATGAGTCCCGACGGCAGCACGCCACCGAACACGTACGCGCGCCCGGCGTAGCGGTGCAGCACCGGGAACCGTCGCCGCACCCAGGGCCAGATCTGCACGACCGCGCACACCATCGCGATCGAGCCGAACACCACGTGGCCGACCAGAATCCAGTAGTGCGCCCCGAACCCCGCCGGCGCGGGCACCCTCGATCGTGCCGGATCCAGCGCCAGATACGGCGGCAGCGAGTACGCCAGGAATGCCACCACCACCAAGCCCAGCACGCCGATCCACGGTCGTCGCCTCCGTCCCGGCTCCACCCGCGGTGGTCGCAGATCCGTCGTCGTCATGCTCGCCCCCCTTCGTCACCTTGATGTGGACGACGCTAGATCCACCGGACGCGGCCGAACATGGTGCGGACCAGTGTGGTCGAGGTGGGGGCAGCCTTACCGCCGCGCTCGATTTCGTCAGGCGTGACTCGCGTGCGCGGCGATCACCCGCCAACCGGCGGGCCCCTTGTGCCATGTGCGGGTATAGCGGAGTCGCGCCGTGAACGGAGAGCCGTCCAAGTAGCCCGACAACTCGGCCAGCAGCCACGTGACGCCGGTCGGCCCGGTGGTGAACACGTCGAGCGACTCCTCCTTCAGCGAGGTCAGGCGCTGCGTCCCGGCGCGGTGCGCCGCCAGGTCGTCGGCCTTCGAGGACACCACGGTGCCGAAGGTGAAGCGCACGCACTCGTCCAGAAGCTCGTCGAGGGTCCCGACGTCACCCGCGAGCTGAGCGGCTTGAAGCCGACGTTCCGCGGCAAGGAGGGTTTCGTCCATGCCGGCATCTTCGCGAGGGAATCCGCCGGGCACGCGGAAGTTCGCTGAGAGCCGAAGGGATCGGCACACCGTGCGGATGCCACGGCGACGATTTCCCTGCCACCCCACGGAATCCGACGAGCCGTCGGTCGCCGCGGCTGTTCGGACCGGCGCTACACCGACGCGACGGCCTTCTCCGCGTACGCTTCCACGAGCTGTGCTTCGGCGTCGTCCAGATACTTCGCGAGGAGCTGCTCGGTGCGCGCGCCGTCGCCCGCGCCGAGCGGACCGAGAATCTCGTGGTTGCGCGGCAAGTAGCGCTCGTGGAAGCGGCGCGGGTCGGCCATCACGTGGAAGACCAGCCGCAGTTCGGCCGTGAGACCTTGCATCAGCTCCACCACGCGCTCGCTGCCGGTGAGCGCGACGAGCTCGCTGTGGAACCGGATGTTGGCCGTTCCGAGGTCCTGCCAGCGGCCACCGGCCGCGGCGGTGTCACCGTCCGCGACCGTCGCGGCGATCTTGTCGAAGGACGCCGGACGCTCGGTGACCCCACGAACCGCGGCGCATTCGAGGAGCTTGCGCACGCGGTAGATGTCGCGCACGTCGTCGACGGTCGGCACGCGCACGAACACACCGCGGTTGAGCTCGTGGGTCAGCAGCCGCTCGTGCGTGAGCAGGCGGAACGACTCACGCAGCGTGTTGCGCGAGACGCCCAGCGCGCTGCCGATGTCCTGCTCCGACAGCCGTCCGCCCGGCAGGAAGAAGCCCTCCGCGATGCGCGTGCGCAGTACGCCCGCGACCCTCTCCGCGGTACTCGTACGGCTCAGCAGGCCGCGGTCGGCTGCCAGCCCGAGCGGGTTCTCGTCCATGTCCACGTCGCCCAGCGTAGCCGCAGAGATGAGAACAATAAAATTAGAGACTTGTGGAATCGTTCAACGATCCGTACGGTGACTGGGGTGTGACTCGTGCCACGATGAGTACTCCCACTGCGAGGTACCCCATGAACACGAACGTGACAGCAGCCGCCGCCGGAACCACTCGGCCGTTCGAATGGTTTCGCTCTCTGGGACCGAAGGGCCGACGCGCCTTCTTCGGCGCGTTCGGCGGTTACGGCCTCGACTCCTTCGACTACCAGACGCTGCCCTTCGGACTGGCCGCCATCACGGCGTACTTCGGCATTTCCTCGGGTGAGGCCGGCCTGCTCAGCACGACCACGCTGGTGATCTCGGCGGTCGGCGGGGTCGGGGCGGGCGTGCTGGCCGACCGCATCGGCCGCGTCCGCACACTCCAGCTGACGATCGCGCTGTACACCGTATTCACGGTGCTGTGCGGGTTCGCGCCGAACTTCGAGACGCTACTGGTGTTTCGCGGTCTGCAGGGCCTCGGGTTCGGCGGCGAATGGGCGGTGGGCGCAGCGCTGGTCGCCGAGTACTGCGCCGCACGGTACCGCGGCCGCACGGTCGCGTTCGTGCAGAGCGCGTGGGCCGTCGGATGGGGCGCGCTGGTGATCGTCTACACGATCCTGTTCAGCGTGCTGGACGACGCCGTCGCGTGGCGCGTGCTGTTCTGGGTCGGGGTGCTGCCGGCGCTGCTCGTGCTGTGGGTCCGCCGCAGCGTGTCCGACGCCGAGCACGCGACCGAAAGCCGGCTCAAGCGGCGAGCGGCGAACCCGTGGAGCTCACTCGGCGGCATCTTCAGGCTCGACCTGCTGAAGACCACGCTGCTGGCCGCGGTGCTCGCGACCGGCGTGCAGGGCGGGTACTACACGCTGTTCACCTGGCTCCCGAACTACCTCAAGACCAGCCGCGGCCTGTCCGTGGTCGGGACCGGCGGCTATTTCGCGCTGCTGATCCCCGGCGCGTTCATCGGGTACGTCTGCGGTGGTTACCTCTCCGACCTGATGGGCCGCAAGAAGACGTTCCTGCTGTTCTCCGTGTTGTCGGCGGCGCTGATCGTGCTGTTCGTGCAGCTGCCCTACGGCGCCAACGGTCTGATGCTGGCCATCAGCTTCCCGCTCGGCTTCTCGACGTCGGCGATCTTCAGCGGCTTCGGCGCGTACCTCGCGGAGCTGTTCCCGACCGAGCTGCGCGCGACCGGGCAGGGCTTCACGTACAACTTCGGCCGTGCGGTTGGCGCGGCATTCCCCGCAGTGGTCGGGTTCATGGGCGCGGGCGGCGCGATCGTGCTCGGCGCGGTTGGCTACGCGATCGCCGCGGTTTCTCTGCTGTGGCTGCCCGAAACGCGCGGCCGGGACCTCACCGGGGTGGGGTCATGACGACGTTCCGCGCCCCGGAAGCCCTGTCACCGGCCGAAGCCCGCGCGCTGTTCCGCGCGGGCACGCAGCGGCCGACCACGGGCTGGGCGCGCGGCTACACGCAGACCAACCTCATCGCGGTGCCGCAGGACTGGGCCGACGACGTGCTCCTGTTCTGTGCTCGCAACCCGCAGGCGTGCCCGGTGCTGGACATCAGCAAACCGGGCGACCCGGCAACGAAACTCGCGCCAGGGGCCGACCTGCGCACGGATCTGCCGCGTTACCGCGTGTGGCACAACGGCGTGCTGACC
Source organism: Amycolatopsis sp. (assembly GCA_035551175.1). Lineage (GTDB taxonomy): Bacteria > Actinomycetota > Actinomycetes > Mycobacteriales > Pseudonocardiaceae > Amycolatopsis. The sequence goes on from DASZNR010000104.1 coordinate 51,240, forward strand.
GGCGAAGTCACCGACGCGTCGGGGCTCTGGCGCACCGACCTGGTCGCGTTCTCGATCGGCTGCAGCTTCACGTTCGAAGCCGCGCTTGCCGAGGCAGGCCTGCCGTTGCGGCATGTGGCGCAAGGCCGCAACGTGCCGATGTTCGTGACCACGCGCGAGTGCGAACCGGCGGGCCGGCTGCGCGGCCCGATGGTGGTGTCGATGCGGTACCTGCCGGTTGAGCTGGTCGCGGACGCCGTGCGGATCACGTCGGCGATGCCCGCAGCGCACGGCGCTCCGGTGCACGTCGGCGACCCGGCGGCGCTCGGCATCGCCGACCTCGCGCGGCCCAGCTTCGGCGACGCGGTGGACCCGGAACCCGGCGACGTCCCGGTGTTCTGGGCGTGCGGTGTCACCCCGCAAGCCGCGCTGATGGCGTCGCACCCGCCGTTCGCCATCACGCACGCGCCGGGGTACATGTTCTTGACGGACCAACGCGACTGCGACCACCGGGTGGAGTGACATGGACCTGAACAGTGACCTCGGAGAAGCATTCGGCGCCTGGAAGATGGGCGACGACGAGGCGATGCTCGACATCGTCACGAGCGCCAACATCGCGTGCGGCTTCCACGCGGGCGACCCGTCGGTGATGCGGCGGGTGTGCGAGCGCGCGGCCGAACGCGGCGTGACGATCGGTGCGCACGTGGGCTATCGCGACCTCGCCGGCTTCGGGCGGCGTGCGCTCGACATCGCACCCGACGACCTGGCGAACGACGTGCTGTACCAGATCGGCGCCCTCGACGCGTTCGCGCGCGCCGCCGGCACCCGCGTGAAGTACGTGAAGGCGCACGGCGCGCTGTACAACACCGCGGCCGTCGACGCCGAGCAGGCGGCGGCGCTCGTCGCGGGCGTCCGGCGTTACGACGCCGGGCTGGCACTGCTGTGCCCGCCGGATTCGGAGATGCTCCGCGCCGCCACGGCGGCTGGGGTGACCGGCTACGCCGAGGCGTTCGCCGACCGCGCATACACCCCGGAGGGCCGGCTGGTGTCACGCAAGAAGCCGGGCGCGGTGCTGCACGACCCGGACGAGGTCGCCGCGCGCGCCACTGCCATGGCGACCACCGGCACCGTGATCGACGTCGAGGGCGGCAAACTCGACCTTCGCGCGGTTTCTCTGTGCGTGCACGGGGACACGCCGGGCGCCGTCGACCTCGCGCGCCGCATCCGGACCGCGCTCACCGACGCGGGCGTCACCGTGGAGTCGTTCGTGTGAGCAAGACAGTCTTGCCCTATGGCGGGTCGGCGCTCCTGATGGAGGTCGACGACGTGCTCGGCTACCAGGCGGCGCTCGAACTCGCACGACCGCGAGGGGTGGTGGAACTCGTGCCCGCCGCCCGCACGCTGCTGGTGCTTTTCGACCCGGCGGTCACCGGTCCGGAGGAGATGCGTCAGGCACTGGCCCGGGTGTCCACTGTGGACCTCCCGCGGCCGCCGTCGACCACCGTGACCGTTCCGGTGCGGTACGACGGCGAGGACCTAGCCGACGTCGCCGAGGCATCGGGGTTGTCGGTGCGCGAGGTGGTGCAGCGGCATGCCGGCGGCGCGTACGAAGTGGCCTTCTGCGGGTTCTCGCCGGGCTTCGCGTACCTGACCGGGCTGGATCCGGCGTTGCACCTGCCGCGGCGGTCCACGCCACGCACCCGGGTGCCCGCCGGGTCCGTCGCGATCGCGGGGGAGTACTCGGCCGTCTACCCACGTTCCTCCCCGGGCGGCTGGCACCTACTGGGCCACACCGGAGCAGAGGTGTGGGACATCGAGCGCGCGCAGCCCAACCTGCTGCCGCCCGGCACGCGCGTGCGGTTCGAGGCGCAGAGATGACGGGCAAGGCGGAAGTGCTCGCGACGGGTCCGTTCACGACCGTGCAGGACCTCGGGCGGCCGGGGCTCGCGGCGTTGGGCGTCGGCCGGTCCGGGGCCGCAGACCGCGGGTCGCTGCGCCTGGCCAACCGGCTCGTCGGCAACCCCGAAACCCACGCGGCGCTGGAAGTCACGCTGGGCGGGCTGCGCCTGCGCGTGTCCGAACCGGCGACGGTGGCCGTGACCGGCGCCGAGGTCGACGTCCGCGTGGGCCGGCGCGCGGTGGGAACCAACGCACCCGTCGCGGTGCGCGCCGGCGACGAAGTCGTGCTCGGCCGGGCCACGCGTGGCCTGCGCTGCTACCTCGCGATCCGCGGCGGCTTCGACCTGCGACCCATCCTCGGGGCGCGTGCCACCGACACGATGGGCGGGCTCGGACCCCCGCCGCTCGTACCCGGGACGACGCTGCCGATCGGCGACGCCGTGGCCGGCTACCCCGCCGTCGATCTCGCGCCGCGCCCACGGCTACCCGAAGAACCCGAGCTGCACGTGACGCCCGGGCCCCGGCTGAGCTGGTTCACCGCCGCCGCACTGTCCACATTGACCGGAGCGCCGTACACGGTGACCGCGGACCTCGACCGCGTCGGAGTCCGCCTCGACGGGCCGCCGCTCATCCGCGCGATCGACGCAGAGCTGCCACCGGAGGCCGCCGTACCCGGCGCGCTGCAAGTGCCACCCTCGGGCGTGCCGATCCTCTTCCTCGCCGACCACCCCGTGACCGGGGGTTATCCCGTGCCGGCCGTCGTCACCGAGGCCGACCTGGACGTCGCCGCACAACTACGGCCAGGGCAGCGGGTGCGCTTCACAGCCCGGTGACGCGCAGCGTGAGATTGAGCCGGCCCGTGAGGCCCAGCTCCGGATCGGCCGTACCCGGGCGGGTGCGCACGACACCGTGATAGGCCCGCCGCGACGGACCACCGAACACGAACAAGTCGCCAGAGCACAGCTCAAGATCGGTGTAGGGCCGGTTGCGGGTCTCGGTGTTGCCGAACCGGAACACACAAGAATCACCCAGGCTGAGCGAAACGACAGGGTCCAGCGCGCGTTCGTCCTTGTCCTGGTGCATGCCCATCTTGGCAGCGGCGTCGTAGAAATTGACCAACGCGACATCGGGCTCATAGGCGGTTTCACCGTACGCCTCGGTCACCGCACGACGACCCAGATCACCGAGCCAGCGCGGAAACGGCTCAACCGGCGAGCCGTCCTCCCTGGTGCGCGAGTACCGGTACGGAATCCACTGCCAGCCGAGGCACACCATCCGCACCGACATCACGCCACCGCTGGGCAACCGCATCCGCTGATACCCGCGCCACCCACGACACGCAGCGACCAACGACCGTTGCTCTTCGAAACTCAGCCAGCCAGGGACATGCACCGCGCCAGGCGCGAGCTCAAGCCGGGGCCGCGGGACCAACTCCACACAACCCATTGTCCCCCCGCCGCAGGAGCGGCCCCGACAGGTCGGGTAGCAGCGCTCCTGCGGGCGTTTCCCCTCGCCGGAACCGCCGTGTTGACACTGCCACAGAGAGGTGTCACACACCAGGTCCCCGAGGACAACAGAATGGCTACGGTGTTGTCTGCCTCGGCTGTGTTGTCTGCCTCGGCTTCGCCGAGGCGTGCGAGATCGCCTTTCAGCGATCTCGCTCCTGGAGTGAGTTGGCCGTGGGGAAGTCCGTAGAGGTGTGACGGAATTCGTGGGTTGGGTCGCCGGGGTGGGCACCGGGTGATGTGTCCCGTCGCAGTCGTGCGCTCGTCGACCGAATGGAGCCAGCGGTCGCACTGCGCCCGTCGCGAGCAGCCCGTCGCGAGCAGCCCGTCGCGAGCAGCGCCCGTCGCGAGCAGCCCGCCGAGGCTGGCGCGGAGTCGGCGCGAGCCCGCAGGAGAGCAGGCGGGTCGGCGCGAGGTCCGGCTGGGCGGGCCGCGGCGAGGTCCGGCGGGGCCGAGGCGAGGTCCGGGCCGGCGGGTCAGCGGTGGTGATACTGGCCGCGGGAGCGGGGAGGACCAAGAAGGCGCCGCAAGGAGTGCGGCGGGACGTGGAGGATGTCTTCGAGATTTCGCAGCGCCATCAAGGATTCGGGCCGCTCGGGGCGGCACCGGCCGGATTGCCAGTGGCTCAATGTCGCGAGGCTCAAGGAAGTCCCCCGTGCCCGCAAGCGGTAGCGGATCCGGTCCAAGCCCAGCCCCCTGGCTCGGATCGCCGCCCGCAACGCATCGGCGAACGGGCCGGTCTCCAGCAACCGACCGAGATCCCGTTCTGCCGACTCCGCTCGGTCCATCGTCGAGGTTCGCTGACCGGTCATCGCACACGCTCCGAACCATGTCACGGTAAAAACCTATGTGGCTGTGGAAACTTTGGAGCGTAGGCCGGAGTGGACATGATCGGAAGGGCCGTCACCCGGCTGCGGCAACAGAACGTGCGATCTCCGCGAAGGGTTCGGCGTAGCCGGAATTGATCGTGACGTAGGAAATACCCCACTGCTCACGCCAACGGAGAAGAGTTTCCCTTGCGGCGCCAGGGTTTTCCGGGAGCACGGTGACGGCGCCGCCGGCGGCGAGCTCGGGAACGTCCACTCCGGTGTACTTCGCGATGTGTGGCGCGGACGCATTTCCGACTGCCACGAGGTTCACCGAAAGTTCGATGTCACCGAATCGCGAACCCGCCATTTCCCGAAACTTCTCCACAATGGAATCAGCCTCGGCCTCCGTCGTGGCGGGCGCCCACGACAACGTGACCACATCGGCCTCCCGTGCGGCGAGCGCGAGCATCCTCGGCCCGCCACCCGCGAGCAGCAGCCGTGGCCGCTCGGGCGTCTCCTTGAGAAACGCGATCGTGTCGGCCAGCCGAGCGATACGATCACCCGGTGTGGTGAATTCCCGCCCGAGGCGGCCCGCGAACGCCTCGGCACCGGGGCGGCCCACGCCCAGCCCCAGCTCGAAGCGGCCACCGGTCACCCGATGCAACGTGGACACCTGCCAGCCCAGCTGACGTGCGTCCCGGAACGGGTCGGCGAGCACGAACGTGCCCACCGTCAGCCTGCTCGTGACCGCGGCGGCCGCCGGCACCAACACCAGCGGGTCGGCGTCGCCGACGGGATCGGTGGCGAGCAGCGTGTCCAGGCCGAGTTCCTCCACCCGGCGGGCCTGGCCGGTCCACGCCGTGAGGTCAGGCGCGTAACCGGCGACAATGCCGAAACGGAACGGTGTGGTAGTCATGGCCCACATCGTGTCGGCCGGGGCCCGTCGCGCACATCCGTCGAGGAGCGACACCCGGGCGTACGCGCGCGGGCTTAGCGGACGGCGACCGACAGCGCCTGCGCGATCTCCTTGCCGATGGCATGCGTCGCGGCGTCCGGAGGCTGGCCGACCTTCACGACCATGGGACCGCCGAACGGCTGCCGTTCCACCACCTCGATGCGTTCGCCGAGACCGATGGCGTGTTCCGTGAGGTAGCGCAGCAGTTCCGGGTCCGTGTCCCACACGCGCACGATCTCGCCCACCGCCCCGGGCGGCAGGTCGTCGAGGATGCGCATGGGGAGCTCCTCGACGCTGCCGTCGGGAGCGGGGATGGGGTCCCCGTGAGGGTCGCGGACCGGGTTGCCCAGCTTGCCGGCGATGCGTTCGATCATGCGATCGGACACGGCGTGCTCAAGGGCGTCGGCTTCCGCGTGAACCTCGTCCCAGGTGTAGCCGAGCTCGGAGACCAGGTAGGTCTCGATCAGCCGGTGCCTGCGCAGCACCGAGCGGGCCAGCAGCCGTCCCTCCGCGGTCAGCTCGATCCCCCGGTACGGCACGTGTGCGACCAGACCGAGCTGCGACAGCTTCGTGACCATCCCCGACGCCGAGGACGGGCTCACCTCGAGGCGTCCCGCCAGCGTCGCGTTCGTCACGGCCTCACCGCGCTCGACCAGGCCGTAGATCACGCGCACGTAGTCCTCGACCGACGACGACCTCCGGACGGAACCCTCTTCCATACCGCATACGATACGGGCTCGCCTCACGCCACCCGGACACCCCGAACGTGGTTCGACGCTCAACGATTCCCGTTCGGACCAGCGAGCCACCTGTCCGTCACGGCCGCCAGCGGTAGCGAATCCAGCCCGGCGCGGGTTCCGCGCCCAGCTGCGCGTAGAACGCCTCCGCCTTCTCGTTGCCCACTCGCATCTCCCACTCGACGCGCCCGCTCGTGCGGGCGCGCAACGCCGCGAGCAGCTCGCCGCCGAGCCCGTGACGGCGGTGTTCGGGGCGGATGTACAGGTCGTCGAGCCAGATTCCGGGCCGTCCCTCCCACGTGGAGAAGTTCCAGCTGCAGAAGGCGAAACCGGCCACCACCTCGGGGCTACCCGGCGGAGTCGCGATCAGCACCCACGCCTTCGGGTCTGGCCCGAAGAGGTGGCCGCTCATTTCGGCACGGTCGAGTTTCAGGTCGTGCTTGTCCTCGTACACGGCGTGCTCCTCGATGAGCGCGCAGATCTCCTCGGCGTCTTCGAAGCCGGCGTCGCGGACGGGCATGCGAACTTCCGTTCTTGTCGGTGGTGGTCGTTACGGTGCGGTCATGAGTCCGGAGGATCGATTCGAAGACCTCGTCGACGAGGTCTTGAGCGAGGGTGTGCCCGGCGTCGAGCCCCCGCACCTCGGCCACGGGTTCGGGTCGCGCGCCCTGCGCGTGGACAAGCGAATCTTCGCCATGTGCGTGCGCGGGCAGCTCGTGGTGAAGCTACCGAAGGCCCGGGTCGACGAGCTGGTGGCCGAGGGCTGGGGTGTCCGCTTCGACGCCAACAAGGGCACCCCGATGAAGGAGTGGTTGACCGTGGCCGAAGACGCGCCACTCGACTGGGTCGCACTGGCGCGCGAAGCCCTGGCGTTCGTGGGGAGGCGATAGGTCACGAGGCCTCGTAACGCAGTTCGCCGCCGACCGCGGTGGCGAGCACGCGAGCACCGTCCGGATCGGACGATGCAGCACGGGACAGCGCCAGGTCGGACAGTGCCGGATGGGCTAGGGCCGGATGGGCTAGTGCCGGACGGGACAGTGCCGGACGGGACAGTGCCGGGTCGGAGGGCCCCGGCTCACACAGCGCAGGATCGGCGGGTGTCTGTTCAGCGAGCGCAAGATCGGCGAGCGGGTTGCTCGAGAGCACGACGAAGTCGGCCAGCTTGCCGGGTTCCAGGGTGCCCAGGTCGTGCTCCGCGAACGTCGCGTACGCCGAGCCGTACGTGTACGCGCGCAGCGCCTGGGCGGGTGTGAGCGCTTCGCCGGGAGAGAACGGCGCACCCGACGCGGTCCGCCGCTGCACCATGTCGGCAAGCCCGCGCAGAGGTGCACCGTCGACGACGGGACGGTCGGAGCTCGCCGGCAGCTCGACACCTGCGTCGATGAGGCTACGCAGCCGGTAGCACCACGGCACCCGCCTGTCGCCGAGCGCGGCGCGCATGCCGTCGCCGAGCTCGTACACGAACCGGCCCTGTGGTGACGCGATGAGCCCCAGCGCGGCCAGGCGCGTGAGCTGCGTGGGTTGCAGCACTCCGCAGTGCTCGATGCGGTGCCGGTGGTCTTCACGCGGCGAAGCGGCGAGCGCGGCTTCATACGCATCGAGCACCACCGTGATCGCGCGGTCGCCGATGGCGTGCGTCGCGATCTGCCAGCCGGCGTCGTGCGCCAGCCGGATCGTACGTGTGAGTTCCTCCTCGGGTACCTGGAAATACCCGCGGTTGTCCGGCTCGCCCTCGAACGGTTCGTGCATCGCGCACGTACGCCCGACGAGGGAGCCGTCGGCGAAGAGCTTCATCGGGCCGACGCGCAGCCAATCGTCGCCGAATCCCGTGCGCAGGCCGAGGTCGAGGCCGAACCCGGCGCCGTCGGGCAGGTCGTGGAGCACGCTCGCCGCGACCATCACGGTGCTGCGCACCCGCAGCACGCCGCGTTCGCGCGCGAGCTGGTAGGCCGCCAGCTCAGCGGGGGTCTCCCCGACCAGGCCGCCGCCGATACCCGCCTCCTGCACGCTCGTGATGCCCTCGGCCAGTAACCGCTCGCTCGCGCGGTCGAGGCCGCGCACCACGGTTTCGAGCGGCGTCGGATACGTCAGTGGGCGCAGCAGTAGCTGAGCCTGTTCGCGCAGCAGGCCTGTCGGAGAACCCTCCGCGTCGAGCACGACGTCGCCGCCCACCGGCACGTGCGCGAGGTCCAGCTGGTGGAGCACCGCGGAGTTGACCACGGTCATGTGCCCCGACGTGTGCTTGAGCCGCACCAATTTGCCCGGCGCAGCCCGATCGAGGCCGTGGCGGTCGGGGTGGGCGCCACCGTGGAGCTTGTTCTGGTCGTAGCCGCTGCCGACGACCCAGCTCCCGGCCGGCAGCTCCGCCGCGCGGCGCGCGACCGCGTCGTAGACCTCCTCGACGGTGCGGCACCCGCTCAGCAGCACGTCGTCGAGGCCCATCCCGAACCACGCCATGTGGTTGTGGGCGTCGTGGAAACCGGGCACCACGTACGCGCCGCCGAGGTCGACGCGCGTGCGCGCGGATAGGCCTTCGGCATCGGCACCCACCGCCACGATCCGACCGTGGAGCACCGCGAGCGCACCGTCCTCGATGACACCGTCCTCGAAGACACCACTGTCCGTGACACCGTTTTCGGCGGTACCGGCTCCGATGGCGCCGTGGCCCGTGATCAGCCGAGCGTTTTCGTACACCGCGTCGACCCGCATGACCTGACCCTATCGATCGATCGATCGAACGTCTAGGCTCGCCGTCATGAGCACCGTGGAGCTGACCCTCAAGGGCACCGTCGCGCACCTGCGGCTCAACCGGCCCGAACGGCTCAACGCCGTGGCGCCGCAGCTCGTGACCGATTTCCTGACGGCACTGGAGCACGTCGCGCGCAGCGAGGCCCGCGTGGTCGTGCTGGCCGGCAACGGCCGCGCGTTCTGCGCCGGCCACGACCTCAAGGAACCCACACCGGAAGGCGATTCGCGGGCGCGGCTGGATCGGCTTCAGGACGTGACGCGGCGACTGCGCGCGCTGCCGCAGCCGGTGCTCGCCGCGGTGCACGGCTACGCCATCGGGGCGGGCGCGGAGTTCGCGCTCGGCTGCGACCTGGTGCTGGCCGCCGAAGACGCCGTATTCGCGTTCCCGGAGGTGTCGCTGGGGCTGAGCGTGACCGGCGCCGCCTCGCGCCTGTTGCCGCTGCTCGTCGGCCCTCTCAAGGCGAAGGAACTGCTGTTGCTCGGCGAACGCTTCGACGGCCGCCGAGCCCACGAACTCGGCCTGGTCAACGCCGCCGTGCCGGCCGGCGAGCTCATGCCGCTCGCGCTCGGCTGGGCCGCGAAGATGGCCCACCACCCCCCGGAAGCCGCGACGATGGCCAAGCGCGCGCTCGACGCGGGCATCGACCACGCCCTCGAGTGCGCACTGGAGCTGGAGGTCAGCCACGCGCTGATCACGGAGCACTCGGCCGCCGTCCGTGAGTCGACCGAGGCGTTCCGGAGCCGGGCGTGACCGACCATCTCGACACCCCCGACACCCTCCCCGCGCTCGTCACGCAAGCCGCGCAGCGGTGGCCAGTGCGCACGGCGTGGATCTTCGACGCGACGGGCGGGCGCTTCACCTTCGCCGACGTCGACGAGCACAGCGACCGGTTCGCCGCCGCACTCCACGAGCTTGGCGTGCGGCCCGGCGACCGGGTCGCGGTGATGCTGCGCAACGAGCCCGAGTTCCCGCTGCTGTGGCTGGCACTCGCGAAGCTCGGCGCGGTGCTGGTGCCGGTGAACACGAACTACCGCGAGTTCGACGGCGCCCACGTGCTGCGCCACTCCGGCGCGCGCTTCGCGGTCGCTGCCGAGGAATTCGTGGAGCTGCTGGAGAAGATCGCCCCCGAGACCTCCGTGGAGCGGGTTCTGACCCCGGCGGCCCTGCAGACTCGTGAGTGGCCAAGCCGCTTAGAACCGGCCGTGCCACTCACGACCCAGGTCGTGCCCGAGCAGCCCGTGAACATCCAGTACACGTCCGGGACCACGGGGGCACCCAAGGGCTGCGTGCTGCCGCACCGGTACTGGACCACGCTCGCGCACAGCCTCGCGACGGACTTTCCCGCGGTTGGCGAACAAGACGTGCTACTGACCGCACAGCCGTTCCACTACATCGATCCACAGTGGAATGTCGCGCTGGGACTCGCCGGCGGCGCGACGCTCGTGGTGCTCGACCGGTTCCACCCGAGCACGTTCTGGGCCAAGGTCCGCGAACACGGCGTCACGTGGTTCTACTGTCTCGGGCTGATGCCGACGCTGCTGCTGCGCCAGCCCCCGCACCCCGCGGACCACAACCACCGCGTGCGAGCGATCTGCGCGTCCGCCATTCCCCCGGAGCTGCACGCCGAGCTCGAGCAGCGTTGGGGAGTTCCGTGGTACGAGGCGTTCGGCATGACCGAGACCGGGGGCGACATCCGGGTGTCCGAAGCGGACCACGACGTCGCCGTCGGCACCGGCTGCATCGGCAGGCCCAGCCGCGACCGCGAAGTGATGATCGCGGGCGACGACGGGAAACCGTTGCCCCGCGGCGAAACCGGCGAGCTGCTGGTCCGTGGCGTCGGCCTGATGCACGGCTACCACGACGACCCGGAGGCCACGGCGCGCGCGTTCGCCGGCGGCTGGTTCCACACGGGCGACCTCGCGCGCATGGACGCACGGGGGCGCGTGTTCTTCGCCGGCCGCACGAAGGACATGATCCGGCGCAGCGGCGAGAACATCTCAGCGGACGAAGTGGAACGCGTGCTGCTGCTGCATCCCGCCGTGCGGCTCGCCGCGGTGCTCGCGGTGCCGGACGAGCTGCGCGGCGAAGAGGTGAAAGCCTACGTCGTGTGCGAGGGCAAGCCCGAACCCGAAGAGCTGGCCGAGTTCTGCGCGCGGAAACTGGCGTACTTCAAAGTGCCGCGGTTCTGGGCGTTCGCGAGCGACCTGCCGTTGACACCTTCGGAACGCGTCGCGAAGGGCGAGCTGCGCAAGGTGGCGGACCTTCGTGCGGGCTCGTGGGACCGGAGCGCGGGGACATGGGTGTGAGCAGCGGCGAACGCGTGCGCTCGGCGGCGGTGAAGCTGTTCGCCGCCAAGGGTTTCCACGGCACGGGCATCCGGGAGCTCGCGCAGGAGGCCGAGTTGTCGTCGGCGAGCCTCTACCACTACATGGGCACCAAGGAAGACCTCCTCGTCGACATCATGACCACCGCGCTGCGTCGGCTGCTCGACGCCGCGGCGAAGGCGACCGCGGGCGCGACGGATCCGGTGGGGCGGCTGCGTTCGCTGGTGGCGCTGCACGTCGTGGCCCACGCCGCGCGGCCCGCCGAAACCCGCGTGGTCGACAACGAAGTCGACGCGATTTCGGCTCCCGCGCGTGCGCGCGTGGTCGCTCTGCGGGACGAGTACGAAGCTCTGTGGGCACAGGCGATCGCCGACGGCGTCGCGGCCGGCGTGTTCCACACCGCACACCCGGCCGTCACGCGCCTGGCGCTGCTGGAGATGTGCAGCGGCGTCGCGCGCTGGTACTCGCCCGCGGGGCCGGTGTCGCTGGAAGGCCTGGCCACGCACTACGCCCAGCTGGCGCTCGGCGCGCTCGGACACCCGTCCGCCGTGGCCGTACCTGATCTGCGACAGTGCCTCGAAGTGGTCGCCCAGGTGTGGGACGTGCCTGTTCAGACCGGGTTTTCAGGCGGTACGCCTTGCTGATTGGCCGCTGGTGGGGGACGCTCGAAGGGTGACTGAGCAAACGATCCAACTGGAACTGGACGACTCGGGTCTCGCACCTAGCCTGCCCGCTCCCACCCACCCCCGCGATCAGGTGCAAGACGTGCCCTATCGCCCGGTCGAGTTCCGCGACGACGATCTGCCGACCGCACTGGAGCGCTGCGCGGTGTGGCTACGTCAGGCTCAGGAGTGGCTCGGTGAACCACTCGACGTGCTCGCCATCCACCTCGACTACGACGACCGCCAGGGTTCGCCCTACTACGACGTGAAAGTGCTCTGCAACGAAGAGGACCTCGCGGGCGTCCCGATCGCGCTTCGCGACAAAGACAAGTGAGCCACACTGAGTAACCCGTAAATCCGCGTGAAGGCCTCGTGGGCGAACATCGCGTCCGCCCACGAGGCCTTCACGGCGTTTCAGGCACGATTCAACCCAGGACGCCGCCGACCTTGACGTGCCCCTTGAGGAGGTTGCGAGCGATGGTGCGGCGCTGGATCTCGTCGGTGCCTTCGTAGATGCGCAGCAGCCGCAGTTCGCGGTACCAGCGTTCGATCGGCAGCTCGCGCGTATAGCCCATGCCGCCGTGGATCTGCAGCACGCGGTCGACGATCTCGTTGGCCTTCTGACCGCCGTAGAGCTTCGCCATCGACTGCGCGTGGCGCGAATCCATCTTCTGGTCCACCTGCCACGCGGCGTGCAGCACGAGCCACCGCAACGCTTCGAGCTCGACGCCGGAGTCGGCGATCATCCACTGGATCGCCTGGCGCTCGGCGATCTTCTGGCCGAACGTCTCCCGTGTGTTGGCGTGTTCGATCGCCATCGTCAGCAGGCGTTCGCACGAACCGATCGCGCGGGCGGGCAGCAGATAGCGGCCCTGGCCGATCCACTGCATCGCTAGTTCGAACCCACGGCCTTCTTCGCCGAGGATGTGCGTTTCGGGCACGCGCACGTCCTGGAACACCAGCGAAGCCGGCCCCCACTCGCCCATCGTGTCGATGTATTCGGATTTCCACCCCAGCTCACGGTCGACGAGGAAACACGTGACGCCGCCGTTGGCGCCCTTCTCGGGATCGGTGATCGCGAAAACCATCACGAAGTCGGCTTCGTTGCCGCCGGTGATGAAGGTCTTCTCGCCGTTGATGATCCAGTCCGAACCGTCCTTGCGGGCACTGGTGCGGATGGCCTTCGCGTCGGACCCGGCGCCGGGTTCGGTGATGGCGAAACACGATTTGCGCTCACCGGCGATGGTCGGCAGGAGATAGGCCTGCTTCTGTTCCTCGTTGGCGTGGAACAGGATGTTGTCGGCGGAGCCGCCGAACCGGAAGGGCACGAACGTGCGGCCCAGCTCCGCTTCCAGCAGCGCGGCCATCACGGCCGACAGGCCCATCCCGCCGTATTCCTCAGGCGTGAGCACACCCCAGAAGCCCGATTCCTTCGCCTTGAGTTGCAGCTGCCTGAGCTCCTCGGCGGTGACGCCCGGCTGGCCGGCGCGCTCGCGGCGCAGCACCTCCGGCTCGCGCGGCATGAGCTCGCGCTGGACGAACGTGCGGACCCAATCGCGCACTTCGCGTTCTTCGGTGCTCAGGGTGAAGTCCATCGAGTCTCCCTCGTGCGGCTAAGCGCTTGCTTAGTGTCCAGGGTACCGCGTCCGGGGCCTCCCGTGACAACGCGCGCCGCCGCCGGGAAGATCGAGGGTGGACGAGGAGGGTGCCCGGTGACGCAGATCCTGGTGCGGTGGTCGGAGCCGCTGCCGGCGGACGGCCGCTTCCTGCGGCTGCTCGACGAGCACGAGCGGGGCCGCTTCGAGGCGTACCGGCTGGAGGCGGACAAGCGGCGGTTCCTGACCGGCCGCGTGCTGGCCAAGACGCTCACAGCCGCCCGCCTCGGCCGCCCGGTGGAATCCGTCGTCTTCGACGCCACCTGCGCCGACTGTGGCAAGCCGCACGGCCGCCCCACCGTGCCCGGTTCGGACCTCACACTGTCGATCTCGCATTCCGGCGGGCTGGTCGGGCTGGCGGCCACCGATGGCGTGCCCGTGGGCCTCGACGTCGAGACGGCGTCCCGCAAGGCCGATCGGGCACTGATCGAGTACGCGCTCAGCCCGGCCGAGCAGGCCGCTGTGGCGGCGCTGCCGGAGACCACGCGCTCCGCCGCGTTCTTCGTCTACTGGACCCGCAAGGAGGCCGTCATGAAGGCCACCGGCAAAGGCCTGAAGATCCCGCTGCGGAGCATCACGTTCTCGCCGCACGACGCGCCGGCCGCGCTCATCTCGTCGTCGGACCCGGCCCTCGACCCGGCAACCACCCGCCTCGCCGACCTCAAGGCAACGGAAGGCCACCGCGCGGCCGTGGCGGCACTGACGACTTCACCCCTCGAAGTCACCGAGGAGCACTGGCTGCCCTGACTCGTGGGTGACGGCGTTGTTTCTGACCGGCCGCTTCTAACTGGCTTGAGCACTCACGAGTCAGTCGAGACCCATCGCGCCCAGCAGGGTGCGGAACTTCGCGATCGTCTCGTCGAACTCCGCCTGCGGGTCCGACGCCGGCACGATCCCGCCGCCCGCGTACAGGCGCATCGACGTGTCGGCGACCTCCGCGCAGCGGATCGCCACCGCCCACTCACCGTCGCCGTCGGCGTCGACCCAGCCGACCGAACCCGCGTAGTAGCCGCGGTCGAACGGCTCCAGCTCCTTGACCAGGTCGCGAGCGGATGCCGTCGGAGTGCCGCAGATCGCGGGGGTGGGATGGAGGGCCGCGGCGAGGTCCAGCGCTGTGACGGAGCGGTCGGCGAGTTCGCCGGTGATGGCGGTGCGCAGGTGCCAGATGGCGGGCGTCGACACGAGCTCGGGGCCGCGCGGCACGTCCAGCTTGCGGCAGAACGGCCGCAGCGCCTCCACGACGTAGTCGATCACCACGGCGTGTTCTTCCTGGTCCTTGGCCGACGCGAGCAGCGCTTCGCCGTTCGCGCGGTCCGTCGCGGGGTCGGCCGAGCGCGGCATGGAACCGGCGTGGGGCGTGGTGTACACGGAGCCGCCGGCGCGGGAGAGCAGGAGCTCGGGCGTCGCGCCCACGAGAGTGCGTCCGCCGGGCAGCTCGGCGGCGTACGTGAAGTGACGCGGGTTGCCGCGCGCGAGGTTGCGCACGATCGATTCAACGGGAATCGCCGCGTCGAATTCGAGGTCGAGCACACGGGCCAGCACAGCCTTGCGCAGGCCACGTTCGCGCAGCGCGGCGACGGCCGCGCGCACGTTGGCCTTGTGGCCCTCTTCTGGCGGGACCTCGCGGGTCAGCGCCGGTACCGGCAGCACCTCGGGCGAACCCGGCCGGACCGTCTCGCCTTCGGCCTGCGCCCGGTGGACGGTGCGCGGCAGCACGAGGTGACCGGGCGTCGTGGTGTCCGGGCCCGTGTCGAAGGGCAGCACACCCACCGC
Organism: Amycolatopsis sp.; assembly: GCA_035551175.1. Taxonomy (GTDB): domain Bacteria; phylum Actinomycetota; class Actinomycetes; order Mycobacteriales; family Pseudonocardiaceae; genus Amycolatopsis. The sequence goes on from DASZNR010000104.1 coordinate 66,287, forward strand.
GAGCGGCACGCCGGAGCGGGTCAGTTCCCCGGCCACGGTCCGCGCCAGCCGACGCGGGTCGGTGTCGGTCACGGTGCCCGCGCAGCCCTGGGCGAGTAGTGCTCGCCGAGCCGTCGCGAACAGGAAGTCGCCACGCCGGTAGCGGACGGTTGTCTCGACCGGGGTCGCCGGTGCGGTACTGGTCGTCACCGGACCAGCGTCCCAGGATCCGGGAGCTCCGCGGGGAAAGTGTTGCCAGAAGAACACCTTCGGCACACACCTCCCCCGCGGGAGGCCGGGATCCTTACTTCAGCGCGTCGATCAGCGCTTCGCGCTGGCGTTCGCCGAGGCCGGCCGCCCGCCGGTCGGGGTCGATACCCGCCTGCTCGAGCAGCGCGGCGACCTTGACCGCGCCAAGGCCGGGGACGGCCTTGAGCAGCTGGGTGACCTTCGTCTTCCCGATGGTCTTGTTCTCCTTGGCCTGCTTGAGCACCTTTTCGATACTCGTCGTGCCGGACTTGATCGACGCAAGCAGCTCCGAACGCGCCTTACGAGCCTCTGCCGCCTTGGCGAGGGCCTCGGCGCGCTGCTCCGGAGTCAACGTGGGCAGAGCCAACGTAGTGTCCTTTCCTCTCAGGTCTCCGCTTTCGCGGCCGACGACCTTTACCCGGTGCTTGCAAGCGCAAGCGCTGGCCAGCCGTCTCTTACCACGGCCCCAGTAAACGCCACGACCCACGACCTCGCGCAACCGACACGCACTTATCACCCTTAGGCCACCCGGGAAACCCGTCGTGGCGGGACCCCTCGCAGCCTGCGGAAACGTCGGACGTCCTCCGTTTTCGACACCATTACCTCACCCGAAAGATGCTCTATTTCAAACCGGTTACAACGACATTTTTTGTTGCGCCACAAGGGAATCCGGCGAAATATGTTGATCATGAGCCGACTTCGCGCCACCCGTTACGGGGACGACCGTGACCGAACGGTTGCCCGAGTTGACCATGCCCGGCGGTGGTCTCCGCCATTAGAGTCGGCGGCACCCCAGTTCACCGGCGAACGAGCACCACGGGAGTCACCCATGTTGAGCACGATGCAGGACGGGCAGCTGTCGCTGGCGAAGCTGCTGCGGCACGGCACGAAGGTCCATGCGAAGAGCGAAGTGATCACCTGGACCGGTTCAGAAGCACGCAGGGAGACGTACGCGGAGCTCGGCGAGCACGCGGCGCGGCTGGCCAACGCTCTGCGCAGCCTCGGCGTGACGGGCGACCAGCGCGTCGGCACGTTCATGTGGAACAACGCGGAGCACCTGGCCGCCTACCTTGCGGTGCCGGCCATGGGCGCGGTGCTGCACACGCTGAACATCCGCCTGTTCCCCGAGCAGCTCACCTTCGTCGCGAACCACGCCGAGGACCACGTGGTGATCGTCGACGGCACACTCGTGCCGCTGCTGGCCAAGCAGTTGCCGAACTTCACGACCGTGAAGCACGTGATCGTGGCCAATGGCGACGCGAAGGAGCTGGAGGCACCCGCCGGGATGACCGTGCACGCCTACGACGAGCTGCTCGCCGGTCAGCCGAGCGAGTTCGACTGGCCCGAGATAGACGAACGCTCGGCCGCCGCCATGTGTTACACGTCCGGCACGACGGGCGACCCGAAGGGCGTCGCCTACTCACACCGCTCAATCTGGCTGCACTCGATGCAGGTGTGCATGACCGACAGCATGCGGCTGGCCCAGGAGGACAAGGCACTGGCGATCGTGCCGATGTTCCACGCGATGTCGTGGGGCCTGCCATACGCGGCGTTGATGGTCGGGGCGTCGCTGATCATGCCCGACCGGTTCCTGCAGCCCGCGCCGATCGCGGCGATCCTCGCGGCCGAGAAACCGACCTTCGCCGCGGCCGTGCCGACGATCTGGCAGGGCCTGCTCGCCCACCTCGACTCGAACCCTCAGGACATCTCCCACGTGCGGGAAGTCGTCGTCGGCGGTTCGGCCGCGCCACCTTCGCTGATGCACGCGTTCGAGGAGCGCTACCAGGTGCCGGTCCTGCACGCCTGGGGCATGACCGAGACGTCGCCGCTGGGCAGCGTCGCGCGGCCGCCGGTCTCGTCGACCGGCGAAGAGCGCTGGGCCTACCGCTACACGCAGGGTCGGTTCCCGGCGTCGGTGGCCGCGCGCCTCATCGGCGACAGCGGCGAAGAGCTGCCGTGGGACAACGAGGCCGTGGGCGAGCTCGAGGTACAGGGTCCCTGGATCGCCGGCGCGTACTACGGCGGCGACCAGATCGATCCCGAGAAGTTCCACGAGGGCTGGCTGCGCACCGGTGACGTCGGCAAGATCAGCCCCGACGGGTTCCTCACGCTCACCGACCGCGCCAAGGACGTGATCAAGTCCGGTGGCGAGTGGATCTCGTCGGTCGATCTGGAGAACCAGGTGATGGGTCACCCCGCCGTCGCCGAAGCCGCCGTGGTCGGTATTCCCGACGAGAAGTGGGACGAGCGCCCGCTCGTGGCGGTCGTCGTGAAGGAGGGCCAGAGCGTGACGGCCCAGGATCTGCGCGACTACCTGGCCGACAAGGTCGCCAAGTGGCAGTTGCCGGAGAACTGGACGTTCGTCGACGAAGTCCCCAAGACGAGTGTCGGAAAGTTCGACAAGAAGCGGATCCGCGCGTCCTACTCCGAGGGAAAGCTCGACATCTCACAGCTCTAAACGGCGAATCTCCGGCGAGTCGTCGACCATCCGGCGGCTGTGGTGAGGGAGTCTGACGCCCTGACAACAGCCGTCGGATGAGGAGTTCCGGTGCAGCAGCGCAGTAGGAGGGCGTTCCTGTCCCTGGCGGGGACCGCGGCCGTGGGCGCGATGGCGGCCGCATGCGGCTCGAACACCGGCCGCCCCGGTGACCCACCGCCGTCGACCGCCAGGTCGGCCGGCCCGCCGCCGTCGGCGCCGCCGCAGAAGGTGACGCTGCAGCAGTGGTACCACGCGTATGGCGAAGACGGCGTGCAGGACGCCGTGCGCGGCTACGCCGCGTCGTACCCGGGCGCGACGGTGAAGGTGCAGTGGAACCCGGGTGACTACGACTCGAAGATCGTGACCGCGCTGCAGAACAGCAACGTCCCGGACGTTTTCGAGGCCCAGGTGAAGATCGACTGGGTACGCCAGAACGAGGTGGTGGCGCTCGACGACATCATCGCGCCGGTCAAGAGCGACTTCAGCCCCGCCGTGCTCGCCGCACAGACCGTCGAGGGCAAGGTCTACGGCATTCCGCAAGCCACCGACACGCAGGTGTTGTTCTACCGGCCGAGCTTGCTGCAGGCCTCGGGCGTGCAGCCGCCGCAGACCGTCGACGAGCTCGTCGACGCAGCGGGGAAGCTGTCGAAGGACGGCGTGAAGGGCCTGTTCGCGGGCAACGACGGCGGCGTCGGCACGCTCACGGGCCCACTGCTGTGGTCGGCCGGGCTCGACTACCTCAAGCCGGGCAACCGCGAGGTCGGCTTCGACGACCCCCGGGCTGCCACGGCGTTCAGCAAGCTCCGAACGTTGAACGCCAACGGTTCCCTGCTGCTGGGCGCGCCGACCGACTGGTCGGATCCCGGCGCGTTCGTCGACGGCTTGTGCGCGATGCAGTGGACGGGGCTGTGGAACATGCCGAAGATCCGCGACGCGCTCAACGACGACTTCGCCGTGCTCCCGTTCCCGAAGCTGGACGACAGCGGCGCGCCGTCGGTGCCCGTCGGCGCGTACGGCTCGATGGTCAACGCGAAGAGCGCGCACGTCGCCGAGGCCAAGGCGTTCGTGAAGTGGTTGTGGATCGACCAGACGGCCGACCAGCTGGAGTTCGCCACGCGCTTCGGCTTCCACGTGCCGGCCCGCCAGAGCCTCATCGACAAGGCCGACACCCTGCGTTCGGGCCCGGCCGCCGACGTCGCTCGGTTCGTGAAGGAGAACAGCCACCTCGTGGGTGGTCCCGTGTGGACACAGCAGTCGAACACCGCATTGTCCGACGCCGTCGCGAAGATCGCCAAGGAGGGCGCCGACCCGGTGGCTCAGACGAAAGCCGCGGTCGACGTCGCCAAGTCCGAGCTGAAGCGCCTGTTCGGATGACCCTGCCCGGGTTCACCCTGTCCTCGAAAACCCGGCCAAGGAAAACCCGGCCCTCGAACGTCCGGCACTGGAGAATCCGGCGCCGGAAAACTCTGTCCCGGAAGACCAGGGACACGCTGGCGTTCTGGGGATTCGTCGGGCCGTTCCTGGCCGGGCTCGCGGTGTTCGCGTACCTGCCGATCGGGTGGAGCCTGTACCTGTCGTTCTTCGACGCGCGCAACACGGTGACCCCGAGCATGTTCGTGGGACTGGCCAACTACGCGCACATGCTCACCGACGGGCCGTTCGTCGCGAGCCTCGGCACGTTCAGTGTGTTCGCGCTGGCGATCGTGCCGCTCACCTACGTGTTGTCGCTGGCGCTCGCGCTGGGCGTGAACCAGCTGAAGTTCGCGCGGGCGTTCTTCCGGTCGGTGTTCTTCCTGCCGTTCGCCTGTTCGTACGTGGTGGCCTCGCTGATCTGGAAGACATCGCTGTTCTCGGGGGTGCGCTACGGCCTGGCCAACACCGTGCTGGGCCTCTTCGGCATCGACCCGGTGGCATGGACGGGCACGGTCGACCCGCCGTTGTACTGGATCGTGCTCGTCACCGCGCGGTTGTGGTTGCAGCTCGGCTTCTACCTGATCCTGTTCCTCGCGGCCCTGCAACGGATTCCGGGCCAGCTCTACGAAGCCGCGTGGCTCGACGGAGCGAAACCGGGGTGGCAGGTCTTCCGCCACATCACGCTGCCGCAGCTGCGCGCGACGTCGGTGGCGGTCCTGCTGCTCAACCTCATCAACGCCTATCAGGCCTTCGACGAGTTCTACAACATCATGGGCGACTCCCGCGGCTACCCACCCTTCGCGCGACCGCCGCTGGTGTACCTCTACTACACCTCCCTCGGCTCCGGCGGCCAGGACCTCGGCCGCGGCAGCGCGGGCGCCGTGCTGCTGGCGTTGCTCATCGCGCTGGTGACGCTGTTGCAAGGCCGCCTGTTCCGCTTCGACCGGGGTGCGTGGTGAGGGCCGCGCTGCGCTGGGTGGCGCTGAGCGTGGCCGCCGTGCTGTTCCTGCTGCCGTTCTACCTGCTGGTCCGCAACGGGCTCGCTTCCCGCGCGGAGATCACGGCACCGGACTGGACGTTGTGGCCGGCCACCGTGCACTGGGAGAACTTCTCGCGGTTGTTCTCGCTCGAGGACGTGCCGTTCGCCCGCAGCCTGCTGAACTCCGTGATCGTGGCGACGCTGCAAACGGCGGGTCTGCTCGTGGTGTGCTCGCTGGCCGGCTACGGGCTCGCGCGGATTCCCTACCGGCACTCGAAAGCCGTCTTCTACGCGGTGCTCGCGACGCTGATGATCCCGACGTCGGTCACGTTCGTGCCGAGCTTCGTCGTGGTGTCCACACTGGGCTGGCTCTCGGACTTCCGCGGCCTGGTGATCCCTGGGCTGTTCAGCGCGTTCAGCGTGTTCCTGTTCCGCCAGTACTTCCTGGACTTCCCGCGCGAGCTGGAGGAAGCCGGCCGGGTCGACGGGCTCACGCGCTGGGGCGTGTTCCGGCGGATCGTGGTGCCGAACTCGCGCGGCTTCTTCGCGGCCGTGGCCGTGATCTCCGTGATCGGTAGCTGGAACGCGTTCCTGTGGCCGCTGATCATCGCGCAGTCGCCCAGCTCGTGGACCGTGCAGGTGGCGCTCTCGGGCTTGCTGACCTCGCAGAACCCGCAGCTGAACCTGCTCTTCCTGGCCGCGGCGCTGTCGATCCTGCCGATCGTGTTGCTGTTCGCGTTCCTGCAGCGGTACCTCGTGCGCGGCGTGACCGAGTCCGGGTTGAAGGGTTGAAGGGCTGAACCGGCGGGCCGGTCGGGGCCGATCCACCGATTCCGCACGTCCGCCGAGGTGCCGCCATCCGCTCCTTCGGACCCGCCGTCCGTAAACAGGAGTACCCCAGCAGCCACCGCCGCCGAACCCACCCGGATGATTACCCCTGGGGTAATCGACGAGCCGCACCACCCTGCGATTGACTACGTCCCATGACCGACCCCGAGGGCACCCGGCTCTTTCACCAGACCATGCCGTTCAGCGAACGCCTCGGCATCGAGGTCCTCTCCCACGCCCGGCACCTCGTCCGCGGCCGCCTCGCCTGGGCTCCCACCCTGTGCACCATCGGCGACGCCTTCCACGGCGGCGTCCTCATGGCGCTCGCCGACTCCACCGGTGCCGTCTGCGCGTACCTCAACCTCCCCGACGGCGCCTCCGGAACCGCCACGCTGGAGTCGAAGACGAACTTCCTCCGCGCGATCCACTCCGGCCACGCCACCGCGTCGTCCAGACCACTCCACACCGGCCGCCGCGTGATCGTCGTCGAAACCGAAATCCACGACGACGACGAGAAATTGATCGCGAAGGTGACCCAGACCCAGGCTGTCCTCTAGTCGGCCCTTTACGAACCTGCCGCAGCGGGAGAAAATCATTGGCCAACACTGGGGTCCAGGGGACGGAGCACGGCATGCGAGCTCGGGGGCTGATCACGCTGGTGTCGATCGTCATGATGTCCGTGGGGGTGGCGCAGCCGGCCGGGGCCTCGCCGGGCGACGACGAGGCCATCGACTATCACGAGTGGTCCGGCGGGGCGTTCCACTCGGGACAGCTCGACGGGCTCGCGATCGGGCGTGACGGGTTGCGGATCACGCGTCCGGTGGGGACCGTCGAGCACACCGAGCCGGGGCTCGGCACAACGAGGGCGTATGAGTTCGGCACGTGGACCTCGCCGCGGTACCGGCAAGGGTTCGACGCCACGCAACTCATCGCGTCGTGGAACGCGACGACGCCGTCGAGGACGTGGCTGGAGATCGAGGCGCGGGGCTGGACCGCGGCGGGCGCGGACACGGCCTGGTACGTCATGGGCCGCTGGGCCAGCGGCGACGGTGACATCCAGCGCACCAGCGTCGGCGGGCAGGATGACGACAACGCGTCGGTCGACGTCGACACGCTGGCGACCAAGACGGGCGTGACGCTGCGGTCCTACCAGCTGCGCGTGAGCCTCTACCGTGAGGCCGGCAGCGACGTGACACCGACCGTGTCCACGCTCGGCGCGATGACGTCGTACGTCCCGGACCGCTTCGACGTGCGGACCACGAAACCGGGGCGCGCCCGCGGGATCGAGCTAAAGGTGCCCGAGTACGCGCAGAACATCCACAAAGGACAGTTTCCGCAGTACGGCGGCGGCGGCGAAGCCTGGTGCAGCCCCACGTCGACCGAGATGGTGGCCGAGTACTGGGGCAAGAAGCCCTCGGCCGAGCAGATGAACTGGATCCCGTCGGACTACACCGATCCGTCGGTCGTGTACGCCGCCCGCAACACCTACGACTACGCCTACGACGGCACCGGCAACTGGCCCTTCAACACCGCCTACGCCGCCTCCCTCGGCTTGCGCGGCCACATCACGCGCCTGCACGACCTCAACGAGCTCGAGGACTACATCGCGCGCGGCATCCCCGTCATCACGTCGCAGTCGTTCCTCGCCTCGGAGCTCGACGGCGCCGGCTACGGCACGGCGGGTCACCTCATGGTGGTCGTCGGCTTCACCGCCGCCGGCGATGTCATCGTCAACGACCCGGCCTCCAGCAGCGACGACCGCGTCCGCACCGTCTACAAGCGCGACCAGTTCGAGAAGATCTGGCAGCGCACCAAGCGGCTCACCGCCGACGGCACCGTCGCCGGCGGGCCGGGCGGGGTGGTGTACCTCATCACGCCCGCGTGATGACCGGCCGGGACGAGCTGTCGCGTTCGTGCTGCTCAGCGCGGTCGCCGGGGTCGGGATGCGGGGTCGGGATGCGGGCAACAGGCCGGCTCCGCGCAGATGGCGCGGCCGAATGGTGCGCGCGAACACTGCGAAGACAGCGATGGCAAGATCGTCACGTTCGGAGCACCTGCGCGTTCCGGCGCGTCGGCGGGTAGCGCCGCGGGACCCTGAGCCACGTTCTGCCCGCACGAGCCGACGACTCGGCGCGACCCGCCGAATCGTGGTATGGCCACATCCGCGTGTTCCATGATTAGCTGCCCGGACAAGCAACCGGTGCCGGAAAGGGTGAGCTCATGCCGTACGAGGTCCAGGGAGTGGTGTCGCGCGCGAAGGGCGAGCCGGTGACGCTCGAGACCGTGGTGGTGCCCGATCCGGGGCCCGGCGAGGCCGTCGTGTCGGTGCAGGCGTGCGGGGTGTGCCACACCGACCTGCACTACCGCGAGGGCGGGATCAACGACGATTTCCCGTTCCTGCTCGGCCACGAGGCCGCGGGCCGGGTCGACAAGGTCGGCGCCGGGGTCACGGACATCGCGCCCGGTGACTACGTGATCCTGAACTGGCGGGCCGTCTGCGGCACGTGCCGCGCGTGCAAGCGGGGCAAGCCGTGGTACTGCTTCTCGACGTTCAACGCCCAGCAGGCCATGACGCTCACCGACGGCACGAAGCTCTCGGCGGCGCTGGGCATCGGGGCCTTCCTGGAGAAGACGCTCGTCCACAGTGGACAGTGCACGAAGGTGAACCCCGAGGCCGAGCCCGCGGTGGCAGGCCTGCTCGGCTGCGGCGTGATGGCGGGCCTCGGCGCGGCCATCAACACCGGCGCCGTGACGCGCGGCGACTCCGTGGCCGTGATCGGCTGCGGCGGGGTGGGCGACGCGGCCATCGCGGGTGCTCAGCTGGCCGGCGCGACCACGATCATCGCGATCGACACGGACGACCGGAAGCTCGAGTGGGCCAGGGGCTTCGGGGCGACGCACACCGTGAACAGCCGTGGGCTCGGCGAAGAAGCGGTGGTCGAGGCGATACAGGACGCGACGCACTCGTTCGGGCCCGACGTGGTGATCGACGCCGTCGGCCGCCCCGAGACGTGGCGCCAGGCCTTCTACGGCCGCGACCTCGCGGGCACGGTCGTGCTCGTCGGCGTGCCGACGCCGACGATGAAGCTCGACGACCTGCCGCTCATCGACTTCTTCTCCCGTGGCGGTTCACTCAAGTCCAGCTGGTACGGCGACTGCCTGCCTTCGCGCGACTTCCCGATGCTCGTGGAGCTGTATCTGCAGGGCAGGCTGCCGCTGGAGAAGTTCGTGACCGAGCGCATCGGAGTCGGCGACGTAGAGCAGGCGTTCGAGCACATGCGTGAGGGCAGCGTGCTGCGCAGCGTGGTCGAGTTCTGAAGCTTTTCACCGACGCCGAGTACCCGGCCGCGCCTTATCCCGGTGCGCGGCCGAGTACCTCGTTCGTTCACTTCGACGGCGGGGGGTTCTCCCTCGACACCGCTCCCGCCGGCTGGCGTGAGCGCCTCCCGGTGCTCGCGTACGGCTCCAACGCGTGTCCGTCGAAGATCACCTGGCTGCGCGAAGAGCTGGGCCTGACGGGGCCGGTCGTGGCCGTGCGGGTGCGCTGCCCCGGCTTGGCCGCGGTGTGGGCGTCCGGACTCCGCCGGCGCGACGGCCAACGTCCCGCCACCCTCACCGCCCGGCCCGGCACCGAGGACCACTTCGCGTGGTTCGTCACGCCGGGCCAGCTGGGCGTGCTCGACGTCTGCGAAGGCCGCGGCACCCGCTACGACCTCGCCCGGCTGGACACGCCCGTCCTCCTCGAAGACGGCTCGCCGCTGGCGAACGTCCATGCCTACGTCGGCGCCTCCCCCATCCGCCATCCCCTGCTGGTCGACGGCAGCCCCGTCCGCGTCGCCGACGTCCCACAGGCCGAGGCCGCCCGCCTCACCGGCGCGGCGGCACCGGGCCCGGGCTTGCGCTGCACGGTCGTGCCGGCCGACCACATTTTCACCTGAGCCGCAGATCCGGTTCCCGCAGCTCAGCCCAGCAGTTTTCCGGGGTTCAGAATGCCCGTCGGGTCCACGGCCGACTTGGCGGCGCGCAGCACGGACAGGCCGAGCGCGCCGATTTCCGGCTCCAGGTAGGGCGCGTGGTCGACGCCGACGGCGTGGTGGTGGGTGATCGTGCCGAGGCCGGCGATCGCTTCTGACGCCGCCTGTTTCGCGCGCTGCCATTGGCCGACGGGGTCGTCGGCATCGCGTGCCGTCAGCACCGTGAAGTACAGGGAGGCACCGGTTTCGTAGATGTGCGAGACGTGGCACATCACGATCGCGCGCCCGAGCGAGGCCTTCAGGGCGGTGCGGACGGCGTCGTGCAGATCGTCGAGCCGGGACCAGTACGCGGCGGTCTCCAGGGTTTCCACGCAGACACCCAGGTCCATCAAGGCGTCGCGCTGACGGGGACCCGAGAAGCGCCCGTGCCGCCACGATTCGCCGAGCGCGGTGCCGATCCGCAGGGCGCCGGCCTTCTTCAGCAGCCGATCGGTGTGCCGGCGACGGTCGAGCGAGCCTTCCCAGCCGACGATCAGCAGGCACGGGTGCCCTACCCCGCGCAGGCGCAGGAAAGCGCGTAGCGCAGCCGTTTTCCAGCCAGCGTTCAGCGCGAACGACACGGTCGTCTCGTCCACGTCGGACAGCCGCGTGACGTCGGCCGTCGCGTGGTTCTGAGCCAGCTTGCGCATCGCGGCGGCGCCGGCGACCCAACCGTCGACCACGTAACCCTCGTAGCGCCGTGCGGAAGGCACCGGCCGTACCCGCAGCGCGACCTCCGTGATCACGCCGAGCGTGCCCTCGCTGCCCACCGCGAGCTGGCGCAGGTCCGGCCCGGCGGCCGACGCGGGGGCCACCCCGAGCCGCCACTCACCTTGCGGGGTCGCGACGCGCACGCCGGTCACCATGTCCTCGAACCGGCCGTAACCCGACGACGCCTGCCCCGCCGAGCGGGTCGCGGCGAAACCGCCGATGGTGGCACGCTCGAAGGACTGCGGCACGTGGCCCAGCGTGAAGCCGTGCTCACGCAGCAGCTCTTCGGCGGCCGGCCCGCGCACGCCGGCCTGCAGCACCGCGACTCGCGAGTCGGCGTCCACCGACACCAGTGCGTCGAGCCGCACCAGGTCGAGCGCGATCACGGCCTTCTTGCCACCGCGCAGCGCCGCGACGCCGCCGACCACGGATGTGCCGCCACCGAACGGCACCACTCCCACGTCGTGGCGCACGCACACTTCGAGCACCGCCTGGACCTGCTCCGGAGACGCCGGCAGCACCACGGCGTCGGGCGCGGCCACGGCATCGCCCAGCCTGCGGTGCAGGAGGTCCAGATAGGACAGACCTCCGGCCCGCGCGAGCCGCTCGCCGTCGTCGAGGAGCACGTGTTCGGGCCCGACCACGTCCGAAAGGTCCTTCCGCGCCTCGGCGGGAAGGGCAGATTCGGCGAGCTCAGGCACGGAATCCGGTCGACGCCCTCGATCTGTCTGGAGCGGGCCGATACGCTGGCCGAGCCACCGGACCGCCCGATCGGGCAGCGAGGCGGCATCGGCGCCCTCGCCGGTCCACGATTGCCGGATTCGGTGGTCAATGATTCGGTGGTTAACGAGATCACCCACGACTACAGTGTGACATATGGACGTCAAACGTCACTCCCGACCGGAGGAGACACCCTCTGCTCTCGCGGGGGCCCGCAGCCGGACGACGGCGGCGCGCGTCGCCGACGACGTGCTGCTCGACGCCGCTCGCGAGTGCGTGCTGGCCGTCGGGGTGCGGCGCACCACCCTCGCCGAGATCGCGCGCACCGCGCGGGTCAGCCGCATGACGGTCTACCGGCGATTTCCGGACGTGCGCAGCGTGCTGGCGGCGCTGATGACTCGCGAGTTCAGCGGGCTGCTCACCCAGGCAGGCCAGGCCGGCGACGGCGCGGCCCACACGCGCGAACGAATCGTGCTCGTCGCGTGCGCCGGGGTCAGCGCGCTGTCGGCCGATCCCCTGTTCCGGACGCTGCTCGACGTCGATCCCGAACTCGTGCTGCCCTACATCGTGGAGCGCCTCGGCGCGACGCAGATCTTCGCCGAGCAGGTGCTGCGCCAGCTGATCGAGGCCGGACACCGCGACGGCTCGGTGCGCGAGGCCGACGTCACCGTGCAGGCACGCTCGGTGCTGCTGGTGGTGCAGTCGTACGCGTTCTCGCTCCGCCCGGCCACCGCGGACGTCGACGAGCAGGAGCTGCTCGCCCAGTTCCGGCACCTCGTCGACGCGGCACTCAAGCCATGAGCCCCGCCGACGTACTCTTTCCCGCGGAGGCGGCATCCAACACCGCCGACGTACTCCTTCCCGCGGAGGCGGCACCCAACACCACCGACGCACTCCTTCCCCCGGAGCCGGCATGAGCACCAGTTCGCTCAACGCTCGCCGGCGCGAACGCGAGCTCGATCGGCTCACGTCGGGTGAGCGGGTCGACGTGATCGTGGTCGGCGGCGGTGTGACCGGTGCCGGTATCGCACTCGACGCGGCCGCCCGCGGGTTGTCCGTCGCGCTGATCGAGGCGCGCGATCTGGCGTTCGGCACGTCGCGCTGGTCGAGCAAGCTCGTGCACGGTGGCTTGCGTTACCTCGCGAAGGGCGAGTTCAGGCTCGCACACGAGAGCGCCGTCGAGCGCGGCATCCTGATGACCCGCACGGCGCCGCACCTCACGCGCGCGTTGCCGCAGCTTTTTCCCTTGTACCCGGCGACTTCCCGGGCGCAGGAAGCCGTGATCGCCACCGGGTTGCGCGCGGGTGACGCACTGCGCCGGGCCGCGCGCACTCCGTCGTCGGTGTTGCCGGCGCCGCGGCGGATCCCGCCGGCGCTCGCCGCGGCGCTGGCCCCCGGTCTCGCCGCGACCGGTCTTCGCGGCGCGTTGCTCGCCTACGACGGCGCTCTCGTCGACGACGCACGCCTCGTCGTGAACCTGGCCCGCACCGCGGCGCTGCTCGGCGCGCGGATCCTGCCGCGGCTGGAAGCCGTGTCGCTTTCGGGTACCAGTGTCCGCGTGCGCGACGGCTCGGCCGAGTACGAGCTGCACGCGCGCCAGGTGGTCAACGCCACCGGCGTGTGGGCAGGCACCCTCACCGACGCCGTGCGGCTGCGCCCCTCGCGCGGTTCTCACCTCGTGCTGGCGCCGGGCTCGGCGGCGGTCGGGTCGACGTCGGTGAACGTGCCGGTGCCGGGCGAGAGCAATCGGTTCGTGTTCTTCCTGCCGCAGCTCGACGGCCGCGTCTACTTGGGACTCACCGACGAGCCGATCTCGGGCGAAATCCCGCCGGTCCCCGACGTTCCCGAGTCCGATGTGGACTTTTTGCTGTCGGTCGCGTCGTCCGTGCTCGCCCGCCCGCTCACGCGGGCCGACGTGATCGGCTCGTACGCCGGTCTGCGTCCGCTCGTCGCGGGCAACGGGAGCCGCAGCGCAGACCTCTCGCGCAAACACGCCGTGGTCACCGGCTCCGACGGCGTGCTCACGATCGTCGGCGGCAAACTCACCACCTACCGGCGCATGGCGGAGGACACAGTGGACGCCGTGCTCGCGCACGCCGGCCTGCACGCCGGACCGGCCCGCACCGCACGGCTGCCGTTGCTCGGCGCGGCCCCCCGCTCCCGGCTGTCCCTTGTGGACGCAACGCCCCGGCTCATCGCCAAGTACGGCACGGAAGCTCCGCGCGTCGCCGCGCTCGGCCAGGTCGACCCGGAGTTCGCGAGGCCGCTGTTCGACGGCACGGAGATCACCGCCGCGGAGGTCGTGTGGGCGGTGCGGCACGAAGGCGCACTCACCGTCGAAGACGTGCTCGAACGCCGTACGCGGCTGTCGCTCGTCCCGGCCGAAGCCGAGGCCGCGCGGTCGCGCGTGGCCGAGCTGGTGGAGAAAGCGTTGACCGGGCTGTCCTGAGCCCCGGGAGCTAGAGTGTCGGCGCGGAGATCAGCACCGGCGCACCGGGAGGAGGGACATGACCGGGGGCATGCTCGAGATCGACCGGGTCTCCAAGCGGTACGGCCGCACGCAGGCGCTCGACGAGGTCACCTTCGACGTGCGCCCGGGTGAGCTCTTCGGCTTCGTCGGCAGCAACGGTGCCGGCAAGACCACCACCATGCGCATCGCGCTCGGCGTTCAGCCGGCCGATTCGGGCCAGGTGCGGTTCGCCGGCGAGCCGATCACGCACGTGACCCGTACCCGCATCGGCTACATGCCCGAAGAGCGCGGCTTGTACCCGAAGATGAAGGTCCTCGACCAACTCGTCTACCTCGCCGAGCTCCACGGGCTGAGTACCAACGACGCCCACCGCGCCACCGAACTGTGGCTCGCGCGGCTCGGCCTCGGCGAGCGCCGCAAGGACGAGGTGCAGAAACTCAGCCTCGGCAACCAGCAACGCGTGCAGCTGGCCGCCGCGCTCGTGCACGACCCGGACGTGCTGGTGCTCGACGAACCGTTTTCCGGGCTCGACCCGATCGCCGTGGACGTGATGAGCGCGGTGCTGTGCGACAAAGCGGCCACGGGCGTACCCGTCGTGTTCTCCAGCCACGAGCTCGACCTCGTCGAGCGCCTGTGCGACCGCGTCGGCATCATCCGCGCCGGTCGCATGGTCGCCGTCGGCACCGTCGACGACCTCACTCGCGGCGCCGGGTGCCGGCTCGTCGTCACCGCACCGGCGGCGCGGCCGGGCTGGGCGGCGAACGTGCCGGGTGTCCGGGTGCTGGATGTGACCGGTGCCACGACCGTGCTCGAACTCGCCGCGAGCGCCGACGACCAGGCCGTGCTCGCCGCCGCGCTCGCGACCGGGCCGGTCACCGAGTTCAGCCGGCAACGTCAGACGCTCACCGAGCTGTTCCGCGACGCCGTGCGGCAGCCCGCCGTTGACCGAAGGGCACACACGTGAGCCGGATCAGCGCGGCCCGCGCCGTCCGGCTCGTGGCGAAGCGGGAGGTCACCACGCGGCTGCGCACGCGCTCGTTCGCGGTCAGCACGGTGGTGCTGGTGCTGCTGCTGATCGGGTATGTCGCGCTCGAGGCGTTCCTCGCCGGATCGTCGGCGACGACGAAAGTCGCGCTCACCGGGCAGGCGCAGGGCATCGCGGCCCAGCTGCAGGCCGCCGGGCGGGCCGAGGGCCACCCCATCGAGGTGGTCACCGTCCCGACCGAGGCCGACGGACTCGCCAAGGTCCGCGGCGGCGACGTCGACGCACTCGTGTCCGGTAGCGCCTCCCGCCTTCGCGTGGCGGTGGAGTCCACTGTGGACCCACAGTTGCGGCACGCACTCGACCTCATCGTGCAGCAGCAGGTGCTCGACGCGCAGCTGTCCGCCGCGCACCTCGACCCGCTCTCGGTGCACCAGGCGGTGTCGGCGGCCCATGTGGACGTTCAACCACTCGAACAACGTGATCCGCAAGCGGCGCAGAAGCTGATCGTCGGCGTGGTCGTCGCCGTGCTGCTGTACCTCAGCATCATCACCTACGGCATGCTCGTCGCACAGGGCGTGGTGGAGGAGAAGTCGAGCCGAGTCGTGGAGATCCTGCTCTCGACGGTCCGGCCGTGGCATTTGCTGCTGGGCAAGGTGCTCGGGCTCGGCGTCGTCGGTTTGACGCAGCTCGCGATCCTCGCCGTGGTCGGACTCGTCGCCGCGATTGGCACCGGCGTGCTCGGCGCGATCTCGGGCATCGCCGTCGGCGCGGTGGTGTGGGGCATCGTCTGGTACCTGCTGGGTTTCCTGCTGTACGCGATGATCTACGGCGCCGCGGGCTCCCTCGTGTCCCGGCAGGAGGATACGCAGTCGGTGGTCGCGCCGGTGAACATCGCCCTCGTGATCGGCTTCGTGGCCGGCATCAACCTCATCACGCAATCGGCCGGGAGCACGGCAACGAAGATCGTCTCACTCATCCCGCTGCTGTCGCCCGTGCTGATGCCGGCCCGTATTTCGACGGGTTCGGCGGCGCCGTGGGAAATCGTGACGTCGGTGGTGCTGACCGTCGCGCTCATCGCCCTCGTCACCTGGCTCGGCGCGCGGATCTACCGCAACGGCGTCCTCCGCGTGGGCAGCCGGCTCAAGCTGACCGATGCGTTCCGAGGGTAGCGCACCACGATCGCCGTCGCGGGCCCCTAGGTACCCGCTCCGGGTTTCTCCCTGATGGCAGGCGGTTCTCCGGTCGAAAGACTCATGACCATGACGAGAACCCCGATGATCCGGTTCGCCGCGGCCGCGAGTGCCGCAATCCTGCTCACCGCCGCGGTGACGCCTGCTGCGCTCGCCGAGCCAGCCGGGACCCACCAGCCTGCCGGCCAGTCGACGCTTCCGCCGATGAACCCAGAGTCACTCGCCGGGGCCATCGCGGGCCTGCCCGATGACCAGGCCACCGGCGCACTCGTGCAGGTCCGAGGCTCGGCCGGGGCGTGGAGCGGGGTCTCCGGGACGCGTGACGAGAACACCGGCGCGCCGGTCCCGCCGAGCGCGCACTTTCGCATCGGCAGCATCACCAAGACGTTCACCGCCGTCGTGGTGCTGCAGCTCGCCGCCGAGAACCGGGTCGACCTCGATCTGCCCGTGCAGCGGTACCTGCCCGGCCTGTTGCCCGCCGACTACCCGCCGATCACCGTCGCGCAACTGCTGAACCACACGAGCGGGCTGCCGGGCGTCGACCTGCCGGAGGATCCACAGTGGATCGTCGAGCACCGCTACACCGTGTTCACCCCGCAGCAGGTGCTGGCCACGGCTTTCCGGCACGCTCTCGTGTTCCCACCGGGCACCCAGCAGCAGTACACGAACACCAACTACCTCGTCGCCGGACTCCTGATCGAGCACGTGACGCACCGGCCGTACGCCGCTGAGGTGCGTGACCGCATCCTGCGCCCGCTCGGCCTGCGTGACACGTCCGTGCCCGGCAACGACCCGAACCTGCCCGCACCCTATTCCCACGGCTACCAGGTTGTGAACGGACAGCTCGTGGACCTGACGCGGATGAACCAGTCGATTCCCTGGGCCGCCGGTGAGATGATCTCGACCGCCGACGACCTCGACACGTTCCTCCTCGCCCTCTTCCGCGGCCGGCTCGTGCCGCAGCCGCAGCTTCAGCGCATGTTCACCGTTCCGAACGTCAAGATCCACGGCTCGGCCGACCCCGCGATCTACAGCCAGGGCCTGATGACCGCGACCGTCAACGGCGTCACGGTGTGGGGCAAGACCGGCAGCCGCTACGGCTACACCAACGGCATCTGGGCCACCCGCGACCTTCAGCGCCGCGCGGTGTACTCGATCAACACGACCGACAAGGACTTCGACGGCCAGCCGGAGATCGTGCAGAAGCTCGCGCTCGCCATCGGTGGGCTCTAGCGGGTCACCTCGCCGTAGCGCCGCAATGCCACCTGCCGTTCGTGTGCGTGCTCCACCAGCGGAGCCGGGTACTCCGTGGGCCGATCCTTGAGCCGGTGCACGGCTTTTCCCGTGATACCACGGAGTTCCGGCACGTACGACCGCACGTAATCGCCGTCGGGGTCTAACTTCTCGCCCTGCGTCACGGGGTTGAACACGCGGAAATACGGCGCGGCGTCGGTTCCGCAGCCCGCGACCCACTGCCAGTTGAGCTGGTTGGACGCGAGGTCGCGGATCCGGTTGTGCATCCAGCCTTCCGCGAGCAGCTGGCGCATTCCGGCGTCGACGACCGGGTAACCGGTGCGGCCCGCGCACCACGCGGCGACCGCGTCCCGGTCGTCGTCGAAGGTCATCCGATTGAAGCGGCGATTGTAGTTCCACCGAGCGGTTTCGGGGTGGTGCCACAGCACGTCGGCGTGGAACTCGCGCCAGCACAGCTCCGCGCGCAGCGCCTGCGCGCTCTCGCCCGAGTCGCCGGCGAGGTCGGCGAGCATGGATCGCACCCCACCGCAGGTACGGCGACAGGCGGGTGGTTCCCGCCCGGTCCGGGCGATCGCGGTCGGTGGCATAAGTGTCCAAACCGGACTCGAGGAATCGATGCCACACTTCGAGCGCGGCCGCCTCGCCGGGCGGGGGCAGTCGCGTCCGGCCCAGATCTGGTGCCGCCGGCAGCTTCCCCGGCGTCTCGGGTGGCAGCCAGTCCACAAGCGAGGGTCCGGTGTGGTCCCGTTGCTGTTCAGTGCCAGCGCAGAGGCGCACGACGACGCCGCCGCGGCCGCGAGCAGGGCCGCGTGGTCACCCAGGCGCAGATCGCGGCGGAACCACAGCACGCTCGTCATCAGCGCAACGCTAAACGCCCCGCCGTGCGGCTGGGCGGGTTCTAGCGATCCCCGCAACACCCTGTTTCAGGGAGTTGCGGGGATCGTGGTTTTTGCGGAGCTGAGGGTGAGGTTTTTCGAGGCGCTGGACCGGGAGAACGGCAGCATCTCGGGTGCTGCCCGGGCGGT
>DASZNR010000105.1:0-21863 GCA_035551175.1 Amycolatopsis sp.
GCCAGCAGCAGCCACCACCAGGGAGACACGTAGACCAGCAGCAGCCACAACGCGACCACCGCCAGGCACGCCGCCAGCGTCCACGCCAGCCCGACCCGCCGAGCCGCCCCCGTCACACCCAGCAGCAGCAACACGCCCACCGCGCCCAGTCACGGCCAGACCTGCCAGTCCGACAGCCACCAGGCCGCCAAGGTCAGCGCTGTGACACCGCCCAACACAGGCCACCGCAGCCCCCGCGCCACCTGTGCCCAGCGCTTCTCACGAGCCGCTGAGCGCTCCCCGTACGCCGCAATGCGCTCGAAAAACGTTCCTCCGCCCATACCCACCACACTGCGCCGAACGGACCAGTGGGGCAACCAGTCGCAATCTCTCGACGTCCAGCCCGGCGCGAACACTCTGGTAGCTTGACGGTGCCGGACGAAGGGCTGTGACCAGCGCTGATGGCGGTTGCTGTACAGCAGCAAAGTACAGCAACCGCACCGACCACCAGCGACCGTCACCAGCCTTTATGGCCCTTGACGTAACCTCGGTGACCTGCAGAAACGTCGATGCCGACAGTTCGCATCGAGAAGGTCAGGGGTTCGATTCCCCTCAGCTCCACCGACGTATTTTGGACATGTGGCGTCGAATTGAGTCTGGTTTGTTATGCAAGGCAGCTCAATCGGTGCCGGGTCGCGGAAGTTGCGGCATTGGCTTGCCGGGGTGAACACCAAGGTCGGCGCGGTTCCATCATCGCTGGGTAGTGACCCCGTAGTCGTCTGTGGCCTTAGCCGCCGCGGCGGCGGTAGGTGGTGTTCTCGCCTGAGAGAACAGCAAGCGTTCACGGCACGTCCTGCGCGGGCCGTCACGCGCGAATGCTCTGGCTGCTTTGCTCACTCGGTTGTCGGTTTCCGGTCGGCAGGGTAACGGTGGCGAAGAACCCGAAGCGGTCCGGGCGGTCCGTGACCACGGCAGCGGCGTACTCGTTGACGTCCCGCGCCCAGCGGCGTGCTTCGGCGACGTCGCCGAAGTAGACCCCGGGGGCGGACAGCGAGAGGATGCCGGTGCGGATCCCGTGACCGTCCATGAACTTCAGCGCCGCCGACGGCGACCACGCGGCGCCGGGCCGGATTCCCTTCTCGTGCATCCACTTCGCGTAGGCGGGCGGTACCAGGTGCGGGTGTCGAGGCGCTGGGCGCGGCTCATGCGAAGTTTTCCTTTCGGGCGAAGGGCGTGTCTCGGAGCCGGACGCTCCGGCTCGACAGGTAGCGGCGGCGATCAGTGACCAGGATCGAGACGAGGGTGCCGACCACCAGCCACGCGGCGAGCTGGGCGACGCCGGTCGTGAGACCGGTGCCGTCGGTGGCCGCGGCGCGCAGCGCCAGGACGGCGCCGTGGGTCGGGAGGTAGTCCGCGAGTGCGTACAGCGGTCCGGGGAGCGTCGAGACAACACCGGTCGCGCCGGCCAGGACCAGCACGGCCAGCGACGCTATCCGGCCGGCGCGGCCGAAGATCGCCGTGGCGGCCTGGTTGAGCGCGACGAACGCCGAGGCGGCCAGCAGCGCGATCAGCAGGAAGCCGATGGTGCCGGCGAAGCCGAGTTTCAGGACCGGGACGGCGATCGCGGTGATGGCGAGCGCGGCCAGGGCCGCCGCGGTCGCGCCGGGGATGGCGGCACGGAGGATGATCCGCCAGGTGGGCTCGCGGGCGGTCAGGACGCCGTCCGGCACGGCCCGGGTGACGATGTAGGTGGCCAGCGCCAGCGCCCAGAGGGCGAGGGCGGCGAACAGCGTCAAGGCCAGGGTGCCGATCGGCGTGCCGTCGGTCGTGGCGGTGCTGGGATCCGCGGCGACGGTCTTGAGGTGCGCGCGTTCGGCGTCGGTGTAGGACGGCACCTGGTCACGGCCCTTGTCCAGCTGGGTAGCGAGTTCATGGGCACCGTCGTCGACTTTCTTGGCGCCGTCCTTCAGCTGCCCGGCGCCCGAAGCGAGCTTCTGCGCGCCGGAGTTCGCTTGCCGGACACCGGTGTCGAGCTGCCTCGCGCCACTGGCGGCGGACGCGATGCCGGCGGCCAGTTCCTTGGACTTGGTGGCGAGCTGGGCGTTGCCGTCGGCGACCTTGCGGGCGCCGGTCGCGAGAGCCTGGACGGAGTCGCGGGTCTTGACGGCGTTGGCGCGGACGGTGGCTTTGACGCCGTCGATCTTCTGCGCGTCGGTGGTGAACCGGTCCGCGGCCTGCCGGAGCTCGCCGCAGAAGGCCGCGGTGCCGTTGCACTCGTCGGCGAGCTGCCGGAACTGCTTCGCGGCGCTACCGGCCGCGGGGACGGCGTCGATCGCGGCGATGATCCGGTTGGCCAGCGGCACGACGACGCCGGCGAGCTGTTCGTTGCCGTCGGCGACCTGGTCGGCGCCGTCGGCCAGCTGCCGGGTCAACGCGGGCAGCTGCGCGGTGTCGCGCTCGGCCTGGGTGAGCCCGGAGGCCAGCTTGCCGGAGCCGGTGGCGAGCTGCGCGGTCCCGGTGGCGAGCTGGTCGGCGCCGGTGCGCAGCTGCCCGGCGGCGTCGTCCAGCTGACGGGTTCCGTCGGCGAGCTGGGCCGCGCCGTCCGCGGCCTGGCCGACCTGCTGGTGCAGCGTCGTGAAGCCGATGTAGACATTGTCCAGATAGGTCTGGACGATCTGCTGGTTCAACGTCCGTTGCGTGGCTTGGGCGATGTGGTCGGCCAGGCCGGGATCGGTGACACCGGCGGCGTCGGACGTCTGCACCTTCAGCTGCGCCTGCCGGGCGTCGAGGGGTTTGCCGGTCGCGGCCGAGGTGGCGCGGGCGGAGAAGTCCTTCGGGATGGTCACCGTGGCGGCGTAGCTGCCGTCGGCGAGGCCGGCCGCGGCGTCGTCGGCGTCGGTGAGCACCCAGGTGTAGGCCGAATCTTCGCTGTGGGTGAGGTCGCCGGCGAGCTGGCGGCCGAGTGGGATGGTCTGGCCATTGACCTGGACGGGCTCGTCGGTGTTGACCACGGCCGCCTTCGCGGTGCCGTGGTTGGTGTCCGGCGTCCAGAACGCCCAGGTGAGCAGGCCCATGATGATGAGCGGCACGGCGATCAGGCCGGTCCAGGTCCGCCAGGTCAGCGGGCCGGAGGCCAGGGCGCGAGCGGAATTGGCGAAGGGCTTGAGCATCAGAAGACCTCGACGGGCTGGGCGGCGGTGAGGGCGTGCAAGTGCGTGACCCGGGCGGGCAGCAGGTCCCGGATGCGCTCGGGGTCCTGGCAGGTCAGCACGAACGTGGCGGTCCCCCGCTCGGCGAGCAGGGCGCGGACCCGGTCGCGGACGTCGGTGCGCAGCACGAGATCGACGTCGTCGACCACCACGAGCCCGGCGTCGAGGGCGGCCGCGATCTGCCGGGCCGGGTCTTTCGTGTCGCGGCACGGGATGACGGCGACGTCGCGGCGCAGGGCGTGGGTGTGCTGGGGCAGCACGCGGCCGAGCACCTTGAGGTCGCCGGTGAACTTGGTGACGCGCCCGGCGAGGGTGTAGAGCAGGGCGGTCTTGCCGCAGGCGCCGGTGCCGTGCAGCACGAGGACTTCCCCGCGTGGCAGGTGCAGGTCGAGGTCGGTGTAGACCGGGTGGCCGCGGTCGTCTTCGAGCCGGAGCGCGCGGGCGCTGATCGCTTCGGTGCTGTCCGGGGTGGGCCAGTCGGCGAGCCGCAGTTCGTGGACGAGGGCGTCGCCTTCGGCGTCGAACACCGGCAGCATCCGGTCGAGCTTCGGCGGGAGCCCCCAGGCACGGCGGCCGAGCAGCGCGAGCACCGCCGGGACCAGGGTCATCCGCACGATGAAGGCGTCGATGAAGACCCCGACGGCGAGGCTGAAGGCGATGGGTTTGATGGTGGCGCTGCCTTCGGGGACGAACGCGGCGAAGACCGCGAACATGATCACCGCCGCGGCGACCACCACGCGCGAGGCGGAGATGAACCCGGATTCGATCGCGTGGTGCGGATCGCCGTGGTGGACGTAGTCCTCGCGGATCCGCGAGACGAGGAAGACCTCGTAGTCCATGGCGAGTCCGAAGAGGACACCCATGAGGATGATCGGCAGGAAGCTGATCACGCTGCCGGTGTGCGTCACGTTCAGGACGTCCGCGAGGTGTCCTTGCACGAACACGAACGACGTCGCCCCGAAGGCCGCCGCGACCGAGAGCAGATAGCCCGCGGTGGCCTTGATCGGCACCCAGATCGAGCGGAACACCATCGCCAGCAGGATCAGCGAGAGCCCGACCACGAGGATCCCGAACGGGAGCAGGGCGCTGCCGAGCTGGGTGGAGACGTCGATCCCGACCGCGGTGATGCCGGTGACCGCGGTCTGCGTCCCGTAGGCGTCGAGGAAGTGCCGCTCCAGGCCGCGCAGCCGGGCCACCAGCTCGTCGGTCTGCGCGGAGTCCGGCGCGGTCGTGGGGACGACCTGGATGATGCCGGTGTCGCCCTTGGGGTTCGGGGTCGACAGGGGGACCGAGGCGACGCCGGGGACGTGCCGGATTTCGTCGGCGATCTTGTTGACCAGGCCGATCGGGTCGGTGCTGGTGATGATGTCGGCGGTGACGATCAGCGGGCCGTTGTAGCCGGGGCCGAAGTGTTCGCTGACGACTTCGTAGGTGTCGCGTGCCGGGCTGCCGTGTTCCTCGGTGCCGTTGTCCGGCAACGCCAGCCGCAGGGACGCGGCGGGGATCGCGCAGATCGCCAGCCCGGCTACCACGACCAGCACGGTGACCAGGGGTGCTTTCGTCGCGACGCGCACCCACCAGCGCGCGATCTGCGGCTTCCGGCGGCGCGGGGTCCGCTTCGGTTTCGGGGTGCGCGGCCGCAACCGCCTGCCCGCGAAGGACATCAGCGCCGGCACCAGCGTGACGGCGATCGCGACCGCGAGGGCCACGGCGACCGCGGCGGCGACGCCCATGGTGGTCAGGAACGGAATCCCCGCCACCGCCAATCCGAGCAGAGCGATGACGACGGTCAACCCGGCGAAGATGACCGCCGACCCGGCGGTCGCGGTGGCCCGGGCGATCGACTCCTCGACGTCGAGGCCCTCGGTCAGCTGATCGCGGTGCCGCGAGAGCAGGAACAGGGCGTAGTCGATGCCGACCGCGAGCCCGATCATCACCGCCAGCATCGGCGCGGTCGAGGAGATCGGCGTGACCAGGGTGGCCAGGAAGATCAGCCCGATGGCGACGCCGACGCCGAGGATCGCGGTGACCAGCGGCATGACCGCGGCGATCAGGGACCGGAACATCAGCACGAGGACCAGCAGCGCGATGAGCAGGCCGATGCCCTCGGTGGGACTGAGCTTCGGGACCCGGTTGGAGAACGCGTCGCCGCCGGTGTAGACCTTCGCGCCGGTCTGCTTCCCGAGGTCGTCGGCGATGGTCGCTAGCCCGGTCTTGGTGGCCGGATCGACCGCGGCGAGCTGCACCTTCAACGGCACAGCGATCAAGGCGGCCCGGTCGTCCTGCGACACCGCGCCGTGGACGTTCTTGTCGAACGGGTTCACGACGGTGGCGACCTGGTCCAGCTTCCCGATCCGGGTGACGGCCTCGGACACCGCGGCGCGGTTGCCCGGGGTGTCGGCCTTCGCACCGTCCGGTACCACGAGGACCAGCTGGGCCGACGTGCCGCTGACTTCCGGGAAGACCCGGCCGAGGTGGTCCAGGGCGTCCTGCGACTCCGAGCCGGGGATGGCGAACGCGTCGTCGGTGCCCTGGTTGAACACCAGCGCCGCCCCGCCGGCCGCTGCCAGCACCACCACCCACAGCGCCAGGACGAGTACCCGGGCACGGGCGGCGGCGCGGCCCAGCCGGTAGAGGAACGACGACACGAAGACTCCTGACCACGGTGGATACGTCATGTATCGTAATACGTGATGTATCCGATGCAAAGTGGATCCCGTCACTCCTCTGGGTGAGCCGGGGAAAGTAAGGTGAACGACATGGCGACCACCAGCGCGGGTCTCGACACGCCGAAGGGCATGACTCGCCGACGCGCGGAAACCCGGCGCCGGGTCATGGCGGCGGCCTACGAGGTGTTCACCGAGCTGGGCATCCGCGACGCCCCGGTCGAGCTGATCTGCGAACGCGCCGGGTTCACCCGCGGCGCCTTCTACTCCAACTTCGCCAGCAAAGAAGAGCTGTTCCTGGCGATCTACGAGGCGGAGATGCGGGAGCGCGCCGAGCGGCTGCGCGCCGCCGTCGAAGAGGCGGTCGAGGAGGCCGGCGCCGTCGACGAGGTGCTGCAGCAAGCCGGCCTGCTGTTCATGGAGTCGCTTGCCGCCGACGAGACGTGGTACCTGCTCAACGCCGAGTTTCGCGCCCAGGCCATGCGGCAGCCGGACCTGCGCGGCCCGACCGCGGCCGCCGAGGGCCGGTTCCACGAGGCCGTCGCCGACATCCTGCAGAACCTGCTCGCCCGGTTGGACATGCGGCTGACTGTCGATCCGCGCAGTGCCGTCGTCACGATCGTGGCCCTCTACGAGACCATGCTCGAACGCGCGATCCTCGACGAACTCCCCGACAAAGCCGACAGCCGATACCTGACCGACGTGCTTCCCCGGCTGTTCACGGCCTTGATCGCCCCGGGCCGGTAGCTTCAGCGGCTCGGGGTGAACGGCTCGGTGCCGAGGACGAGCCTGAGTCCGGCGATGCCGGAATGCGCTTGGGCGTAGGAAAGTTCGCGGCCGATGTCGCCGATGTTGTTGATGATGGGCAGTGACAGGCCCAATGTGGACAGGGTGCCGAGGGCGTTCCCGGCCGGATCGAGAAAGGCGCTGCCGCTGTCACCGGGGACTCCCGGCGTGGGGGCGGCCAAGGCGTGGGTCCAGCCGCCGGCGGACTGGCTCTGCGTGACCTGGCCGGTCTGCGGGGAAAGCTCGGAGATGCCCAGGCGGAGACTGGAATTGCCGTAGCTGTAGACGCGGTCGCCCGGTTGGGCACCCGTGGTGTTGATGTCGGCCGGGCCGCCCCAGTACGGCAGGCTCGGATTGACCTTGCCGTAGTCCTTCTCCGCCACCTTCACCAGCGCGAAATCGTTGTAGGCACAGGTGTTCTGGTCCTTCTCGCCGAGCTTGCGCATGGACAGCCAGCTGCTGTACGCCAGGTGGCCGGTCCCGATGACCGTGCCACTGGCCGCCGGTGAGCCCCCGCGGTTGAAGGTCACCGCGGTCTCGAGCGGGAAACTGCCCGCGCTGCAGCCGTTGGTTTCGTTGCTTTCGCCGGTGCTGGCGCAGTGTGCGGCTTGACCGAGGTAAACGTTGCCTGTTCCGTCGACGAAGACGTAGTTCGCCGTGCATTGGCCCGACCCCTTGGTGTAGGTCTGCACACCGGGCTTGATCGTGGCCGCCGAGGCGGCCGCCCACTGATGCCCCGCCTTATCCGCGGCAACGGTGAACTGTCCCGCGGGGCCGGATGGGGGTGCGGTCGCCGATGTTCCTTCGCCATCGGTTGTGGTGTTGGCGAGATCCGTGCTGCAGCCCGTGAGCACGCCGGTCGCGAGGAGCGCGACGGTCGCCTTCAGCACACACCGGAGTGGGAGTGATTTCATCGCAGTGCGTCTCTCTGTGATGTCGAATGGAAGCGGCTCAGAGTTCGCCGACTTGACCGGCGGGCGGCGCCTGGATGCTGACTTCGGCACCCCAGTCGCGGTAGTCGACGGTGATCGACTCCGACGTGGCCCCGCTGAAGGTCTCGGTGATCCGGGCCGGCAATCCGTCTCCGTCGATCCAGAGCTCGACGGAGACGTTCGTAACCTTGCCGTCGAGCCCGGTCAGGCCGTATTCGTCCGCTGCTTCGGCGGCGTCGATGTCCACCCGGTAGTGGGTGACCTGCTTCCCGTCGAGGGTGACCTGTTCGGTCTCGACGACCTTGCCGGACTTCTGGATCTGCGTGATCAGCAGGCTGGGATCACTCAGCTCGGCCGCGTCCAGGTACGCGCTGATCACCTTGTCGGTCTTGCTGTCGGCGGTGACCTTGACCCAGGTCTTGCCGCCCACGCGCGCACGTGCCGCCTTCGGCAGTTTCACGTACCCGGCTTTGTCGACGACCCGGACCTCAGCGGGTTCGCCGGCGACGGTCGTGGTCGTCGAAATCGCGCTGTCCGAACCGGAATAGCGCCCCTCGCCCTTCCCTGTCAGGTGCTGACCGGCCGCGGAGAAGTCGTAGGTGAACCGCGACGTCTTCCGGCCGGTCTTTGCCGCCAGGGAGCTCGCCAGCTCCTGGGCCTTGCCGTCCACCGCCGAGGCGGTGCCGGTGGGCCCAGCGGCCTGACCGCAAGCTGCCGTCGCCAGAACCAGCACCAAGCCGACCCCGGCCAAGATCGTCGCTCTCATTCCCGCTCCCATCGGGATCAGATGCAGCACAATGGATACAAAATGTATCCTAATGCAGTATGTATCCGATGCATGATGTATCTCACCCGACAGTTGGGTGATCACTGAGGATGCCGACCAGAGGGCGCGACAAAGCGCCAGTCAGACGGATGCGCGAACTTGAGCTACGCGGCGGAGCCGCGAGAGCCGGCCGCGCCGACGTCAGGCAAAGGGAGCTGGGAGAGTTCGTGAGCTTCGTCGGCGGACAGGCCGAGCATGCGCAGCAGATCCTCGGCGACCTGGTCGGTCGCGACCTCGGCGTCACGGTCGGGTTGGTCGTGCAGGAGCTGGCCGAGACACAGCATCGCGCCGGCCACGGTGACCATCGCCAGTTCGGGGTCGCGCACCGTGAACCGGCCGGCTTCGACCGCAGCCTCGATGTCGCGGCGCGCCCGGGGCGCCAGCCCGTGCTCGGACGTGGCCAGGGTGAGCCCGTTGTTCAGCAGCACCCGGCTCAGCTCGGGACGCAGTCGGTGCAGGCGGCCGCTCAGGCGGAAGCTCTGCGCGAACGCCAGCGCCGGGTCCTCCAGGTCCGCGGTCAGTTCGTCGAGCAAGGCGCCGTAGCGGTCCAGTGCGTCCTCGACCGCGGCTTGGTAGAGCTGCTCCTTGCTCTCGAAGTGGTTGTAGAACGAACCCATCCCGACGTCGGCGGCCTGCGTGATCTCCAGGATCGGGACGTTCGTGTTCCCGGCCGCGATGAAGGTCTGGGCCGCCTGGAGCAGCGCGGCACGAGTCCGCGCCTTGCGCCGCGCCGACCGGTCGCCGGTCATTTGCTCGGTCATGCCCGCACCTCCCGGGAGCACCTTAGCGGATCACCTCAGAAATGAGGAAATCGTCAGAACGACTTGACTGACGATACACTCGGGGGTGACGATATCGTCACCAAGATGGGAGGGGCGATGATCGACCACACCGATCCCCACGCCGACCTGCACAGCGAGCAGGGCGCGTTGCCCGGGGAACACCCAGGGCGGGCGCCTAATCCGGTCATCAAGGTGCACGACCTGGCCTGGCTGGAGTTCGAGAAGCCGGACCTGGCCAAGGCCGAACTGTTCGCCCACGCCTTCGGGTTCACCACGTCGCTGCGCACCGCGGACGAGCTGCAGCTGCGCGGCACCGAACCCGGCGCGCCCTGCGTCCTGATCCGCCGCGGCCCGCGCTCGCGGTTCACCGGGCCGGCGTTCCGGGCCGCCGACCCGGCGGACGTGCTGCGCCTGGCGGAGGCGACCGGGCACCAGGTCACCCGCCTGCCGGAGAGCCTCGGCGGGGCCACCGTGGACTTGCACGACCCGAGCGGCGCCCGGGTGCGGGTCGTGTCCGGCACGCACGAGCTCCCGGCACTGCCGGGGCAGGAGCCACTGACCCTCAACTTCGGGCACGACGTCCGGCGGGTGAACGCCACCCAGCGGCCGCGGCGGGAGCCGGTCAAGGTGCAGCGGCTCGGCCACGTCGTGCTGCAGACCAGGAAGTACCGCGAAACGCTCGACTGGTACCTGGCCCACCTGGGCCTGATCGTCAGCGACTTCCTCTTCTACCCCGGCCAGCGCGGACGGGGCCCGGTGATGAGCTTCATCCGCTGCGACCGCGGCGGCACCCCGACCGACCACCACACTCTCGCGATGGTGCTCGGACCGGCGAACCGGTACGTGCACTCGGCCTACCAGGTGCCCGACCTCGATTCGCTCGCCGCCGGCGGCGAATACCTGCTCGACCAGGGCTACCGGCGGTCATGGGGCATCGGCAGGCACATCCAGGGCAGCCAGCTGTTCGACTACTGGCGCGACCCCGACGGATTCCTGGTCGAGCACTTCAGCGACGGCGACATGTTCGACTGTTCGCTCGATCCCGGCTGGGCGCCGATGACCGCGTCGGGACTGGCCCAGTGGGGCCCGCCCGCCACCAAGGACTTCCTCGGCGTCAAACCCGGCCGGGAAGCGTTCGGCGAGCTGCGCGCCATCATCGGCGCGCTGCGCGAGGAAAACGAATTCGACTTCGACCGCCTGCGCGGCCTGCTGAAAGTAGCTGCCTCATGAGCATTTCCGTCCTGCGCACCGCCGACGCCTGGTGGGTGACCACGCCAGCGGGGGCAGCCAAAGTCGACACCCGCGCCACGAGCACCGCCCAACTGCTGACCGAACGCAAAGCCCTCGAAGCGGCGGCGGCGAGCAAGCGCACGGTCGGGGTCGAGACCCTCGAACTCGTCTCGCCGGTCACGGCCCCGTGTCGGGTGGTCGCGCAGATGACCAACTTCGCTTCGCACGTCGAGGACACCGGCGGGAACCCGGACACCGTGCCGCTGACGTTTTTCCGCAAGTCGTCCGGCTCGATCAGCGGCCCGCACGACGACGTGGTGCGGCCCGCCCACGTGCGGCTACTGGACTACGAAGTCGAGATCGGCCTCGTCATCGGCACGGAGATCCCGGTCGGCACGGAGATCGGCGACGACGTCTCCGGGTACGTCGCGGGCCTCGTGGTGACCAACGACATCTCCGCGCGCGACATCCAGCTGCCCCAGACCCAGTTCTACGAGGCCAAGTCCTACCCGACGTTCACCCCCACCGGGCCCGCGCTCGTCCTGCTCGACAGCGACGAGCTCAAGCGGTTCACCGACCTGCGGCTGAAACTGGGCGTCAACGGCGAAACCCGCCAGGACCGGACGGTCGGCGACATGATCTACCGGCCCGCCGAAGCCCTTCGGGCCCTCGCCCGCTTCCAGCGGCTCGACCCGGGTGACCTCGTCCTGACCGGAACCCCCGTCGGCACGGCGTTGTCCGCCCCGCCGAAGCCAGTGGAGATCATCGCCTCCCTCCTGCCGCCGGCGCTCAAGTGGAAGGTGTTCTTCCGGGGCCAGGCAAGGAATCCCCGCTATCTCCAGGACGGCGACGTCATCGAGGCAGGAGTGGCCACCGACGACGGCGCGCTCGACCTGGGCACCCAGCGCACGGTGGTGAGGCACACCCGATGACCGGAAACCTGCTGTGGCCGGAGTACTCCGCCCCCACCGACATCGCCGCGATCGAAGCCGTGCCGATGGCGGCACGCGGCCTACCCGCGTCGACCTACGCCCTGCTGGTCCGCGCCGCGACCACCTGGCCGGACCGCACCGCGCTCACCGTGCTGCCGGAAGCCGCGCGCTGGCGCGAAGCCGAGCAGCGCACCTTCGCCGGGCTGCTCGGCGACGTCCACCGGTACGCGAATCTGCTGCACGAACTCGGTGTCCGCCGGCGGGACGCGGTCGCGCTGATGTCGCCCAACACCGCCGAGCTGGTGCCCGCCACCCTGGCCGCGCAGCTCGCCGGGATCGCAGCACCCCTCAACGGCGGCCTTTCGCACAGGCACCTCGCCCAGCTCCTCCGCCGTTCCGGCGCGCGGGTCCTCCTCACCGCCGGTCCCGAGCTGGCCCCGGTCGTCTGGGAGAACGCGCAAGCCCTCGCCCGGGATGGGCAGGTCGACTTCCTCCTGGTCCTGCGGCCCACCGGCGCCGCCGAACCGGCCCCGGAACTGCCGACCCTGCCCGGCGTCCGCGTCGGCTACCTCGGCGAGCTGGCGGCCGGGCAGGACTCGTCGGTGTTCCTCGGCGATCCGCCCCGCCCGGACGACCTGGCGGCGCTCTTCCCGACCGGCGGCACCACCGGCGCGCCGAAACTGGCCGCGCACACGCACGCCGGCGAGATCGCCGACGCCTGGATGCTGGCCGCCAACTCGCTGCTCGACGACGACGCCACCCTCTTCGCCGCGCTGCCGCTGTTCCACGTCAACGCACTCGTCGTCACCCTGCTCGCGCCGCTGTTCAAGGGACAGGCCACGGTCTGGGCCGGGCCGCTGGGTTACCGCGACGTCCAGCTCTACGGCGAGTTCTGGAAGATCGTCGAGCACCACCGGATCGCGACGATGAGCGCGGTCCCCACCGTTTACGCGGTGCTCGCGCAGTGCCCGGTCAACGCGGACATCAGCAGCTTGCGCTTCGCCATGGTCGGGGCCTCTCCACTGCCGGCCGCCGTCCGCGAAAGCTTCCAGGCCCACACCGGCATCACGCTCGTCGAAGGCTACGGCCTGACCGAAGCGACCTGTGCCAGCGCGCGCAGCTTCCCCGACGCGCCCCGGCCCGGCTCGGTCGGTCAGCGGCTGCCCTACCAGCGGATGAAAACCGTGCGCGTCCGTGAGGACGGCACCTGGGAAGACCTCCCACCCGGCCACACCGGCGTGCTCGCGATCAGCGGCCCCACGGTGTTCCCCGGCTACGTCACCGGCCGGGACGAGCACGGCCACGTCCTCGACGGCCTCGGCAAGCTCGTCGACGGCTGGCTGGACACCGGCGACCTCGCCCGCCTCGACCCCGACGGATTCGTGTACCTCGCCGGCCGCGCCAAGGACCTCATCATCCGCGGTGGCCACAACATCGACCCCGCGACCGTCGAGGACGCCCTGCTCGCCCACCCCGCGGTCACCGCCGCCGGCGCGGTGGGGCGGCCGGACGCCCACGCTGGCGAGGTCCCCGTCGCCTACGTGACGCTTGCTCCCGGCTCCGTGGTCACCGAGCAGGAACTGGTCGACTGGGCCCGCGACCAGGTCCCCGAGTCCGCGGCCGCGCCGAAGACCGTCACGGTGCTCGACGCCCTGCCGCTGACCGACCTCGGCAAGCCGTACAAGCCCGCCCTGCGCGCCGACGCCACCCGCCGCGAGCTCACCGAAGCCCTGGCCGACGTGCCCGGCGTCCTCGACGTCGACGCCGAGGTGGACGACGGCTCAGTCATCGCGGTGATACGGACCTCGGGCGACGCCGACGAGCCGGCGATCAAAGCAGTCCTCGGTCGCTACACGATCGGCTGGCGCCTGGCAGGTGCCTCGTGACCGAGGTACCCGTGGTGATCATCGGCGCGGGCCCGACCGGCCTCACCGCCGCCACCCTGCTGGCCCAGTACGGCATCGAGTGCCTCGTCCTCGACCGGTGGGAAACGATCTACCCCCAGCCCCGCGCAGTCCACCTCGACGACGAGATCTGCCGCATCCTCGGCCGGCTCGGCCTCTTCGACGAGTTCTCGGCGATTTCCTGGCGCTGCAACGGGTTGCGGCTCGTGGACCGGGACCTGCGCGTGCTCGCGGAGTTCCAGCGCGACGCGGCACACGGCAGGCACGGCTACCCCGAGGCCAGCATGTTCGACCAGCCCGAGCTCGAAGCACTCCTGCGCTCGGGACTGAAGCGGCATCCCGCGGTCACGCTGCGCGGCGGCGCCGAAGTCACCGCCCTCGCCCCGGAGGTCGGCGGTGTGCGGGTCGCGTTCACCGATTCGACGACCGGCCGGCCGGACTCGGTGCTCGCGCGGTACGTCCTCGGCTGCGACGGAGCGAACAGCCTGACCCGGACCTCGATCGGCGCGGTCATGCGCGACCTCGGGTTCACCCAGCGCTGGCTCGTCGCCGACATCCGCACCGATGCCGACCTCGGCGCCTGGGAAGGGGTCCACCAGGTCTCCGACCCGACCCGCGCCGCCACCTACATGCGTATCGGAGAGAACCGGTACCGCTGGGAATTCCAGCTGGCCGACGGCGAAACGGCCGACGACTACCGCGAACCGTCCGCACTGCTCCCCCTGCTCAAGCCGTGGACAGGGGAGACACCGGCCGACCGCCTGGACATCGTCCGCGTCGCCGAATACACCTTCCGCGCCCAGGTCGCCGACCGCTGGCGCGACCGGCGGGTCCTCCTCCTCGGCGACGCCGCCCACCTCACCCCTCCGTTCATCGGCCAGGGCATGGGCGCCGGGATGCGCGACGCCATGAACCTCGCCTGGAAACTCGCCGGCGTACTCGACGGCACGCTCCCCGAAACCGTCCTCGGCAGCTACGAGACGGAACGCAAACCCCACGCCACCACCATGATCCGGCTCGCCAAGCTGATGGGCACGGCGATGACCGAAGGCGGCGACCTCGGCAACCTCCTCCGCCGCGTCGCCGCACCGCGTCTGCACCTCGTGCCCGGCCTGCGCAAGCGCGTGCTCGAAACCGCAACCCCGGCGCTGCACCGCTCCGCGCTGGTGATGCGCCCACGCCTGGGGTATTCCCTGGCCGGCCGCCAATGCCCCAACGCGCCAGTCGACGGCGCACGGCGCCTCGACGACGTGACAGCCGGCCGGTTCGCCGTCATCAGCACCGCCGAACCGTCGCCCGCACAGCGCGCCGACATCGAACAACGCGGAGCCGTGCTCGTGGTGGCCCGGCCGGGGAGCGCCCTGCACCACTGGCTGCACCGCGGCTTCGCCCACGCCGCGGTCGTCCGTCCCGATGCGACGGTGCACAGCTCGGGACGCGACCTGGCCGCCCTCTGCGCGGCGATACCTCCTTACCGCGCAACCCCGTGAAACGTGGCCACCCCGGTCGACGGCGCCCGGAAACCGACGATCGACAGGAAGGACCCGTTGTGAGCACGACTCACGCGACACGGATCACGGACGACCTCGTCCTGCCCCATCTGGCTCCCGAAGCACTCGACCGGCTCGTCAGCGTGACCGGCGGAGCCGTGAACGTAGGCCTCACGATCCTGCACCACCCGGCGCTCGCCGTGCGCTACCAGCCGTTCGGCCTCAGCTTCCTCACCGACGGGATTCTCCCCGCCCGCGAACGGGAACTGACCATCCTCCGCACCTCCTGGCACTGCCGCAGCCCCTACGAGTGGGCCCACCACACGAAAATCGGCCGGGCATGCGGGATTTCCGACGAGGAGTTCCGCCGGATCACCACCAGCGACCTCAGCGGGTGGCCGAGACCGGATGCCGAACTCCTGGACGCCGTCGACGCCGTGGTGCGGGATCACTCGCTCTCCGAAGCGCAGTGGGCGAACCTCTCCGGCCGGTACGGAACAGCCGGAGCGATCGAGACAGTGATGCTCGCCGGCCACTACGCGATGCTGGCCGGAGTTCTCAACAGCGCCGGCACCCGGATCGAACCGGGCATCGAAGCACCCGTCCCGCTGAACTGACGAGCACACTGCCACTGGGAAGCCCGCAGCGGCGCCGACTTCCCAGCAGCCGCTGCCGCGCCCCGTGCCCGTGATGACGACTTGCCGAAATGGGAATGCCTGTTAACTGGGCGCTACGTGGACGAATCATGCCGCGGTTCCGCTTGCCACGCTGCCCGTGGATCGCTGGGTAGCGAACTGTTCCTCGAACTCCGACCGGACGATCTTGACGAGCCGGCGTGCCCGAGCGGCGCCCACCCCGAGCTGAACACGCAAGGTATCGGCGGATATCGGCTTCTGGTGGGCTGCACGATGAGCTGCGTCTTCCCGCCGCGCCCGATCCAAGAGACCGTCCAGGGTGCGCCTGACGACTGCTCGTTCGCCACCTTGCCGGGCGAGGTCTTCGTTGAGTTGAGGTCGAGCACCCAACGCACCGTGATCCGCTTCCGAATTCGCACCGACAGCCTGCTCCGGCCGCTCCACGTCAGTCTGCACCGGCCCACGCCCGGTAGCGCCGATCGCTTGCAACAGGCCAGGGCCGACCTCCGACCAGCCGATCAGGAGCAGCGGCCCTACCGCGTCGAACGCCGCCTTGCCAATCTCGCCCGCGACCAGGGGCTCTGCGACGTTCAGCGCGAGCGTGACCACGCTCGCGAAGATCAGCAATCGGCGAGCTGGCCGCAGCACCTCCGGGGAAGCACCGGTCAGCGCCAGGTGTCGCGTGCCGAGCAGGAGCCCGAGGATCGAAAGGTCAACCGCGGGAGCCACCAGCGGCGCGACCCAGGCAGGCACGCCGAGCCTGAGCGCGAGGTTGAGGACGTTGCCGAAGCCGAAGAGGAAGGTGAGGCCGACGACGACGCCCATGATCACGGTGACGGCCTGAACGACAGTGGTTCCGTCCGAACCCGATCGAGGCGACTTAGATGTACGACAGCTCATCGGGCACCACCTGCTTCGACGCGGGGGCGTCCGTGGGTGTCTCGCGTGGGGATGCCGCGTTCGCGCAGCTTGTTGAGGACGGTTGTGTGGTTGACGCCCAGATGATCGCCGACTCGCGCGAGGGACCAGCCGAGGTTGTAGAGGTGGATGGCGTCGTCGACCTGCTCGGGCGAGAGGCCGCGGCGGCGCATCGCGACACCGTGCCGGTGGAGGATGTTGCTGACCGTTCGCCGCTCGATGCCGAACCTGTCGCCGAGCTCATACACCGTCGCGCCGGACCGGTAGTCGGAGATCAGCTGCCCGACTTGCTCGGTGCCGAGTTGCCGGGCGCGGCCGGGGCGGTCGCGCTTGATCGACGGTGGCTCGGGTGTATCGAGGCTGGGGAGCTTCTCGCGGAGCTCTTCCAGGGCTCTGACCTGGTCTTTTGTGTTCGAGTAAGGTCCCCTAACCTCCACAGCAGGTGAGAGGCCCTTTCCGGGGTACCGGGGAGGGCCTTTTCCGTGCCCGTACGGCAAAGTACGGAAGCGCCTTTCGCCTCCCTATTCGTCAGTGCTGCAGTAGCAATACGGTCTCCGCCGTGTTCGGGTGCACGGAGTCTGCTCAGGCGGGCGTAACCTGCCGACCGAGCCGGGCGGCGGCTTCGGGGAATAGGCGTAGCGCGTTGCCGCCGATGGCTTCGAGTTGATCGTGCGGCAGTCCGTCGAAGTGCGCCAGGGCATGTCTGTTGGCTTCCAGCGTTGCCTCCGTGCTGCACGGCACACCGCTGTCGGAACCGTAGACGATGTGGTCTGGGGTGGTCATGGCCAGAGCCGCGGCGAGAGAGTGCGCGGTGCCGGTGGCGGCGGTGTCCAGATACAGGCCGGCAAGGTGCTCCCGGATCTCGCGGGGGTCGAGCTGGTTCGGGTTCGGCACCCAGGCTTCCGTGCCCAGCAGTCACAGCCGTCCGGACAGGGCGGGCAGCGCGCCGCCGCAGTGGGCGACGATCAGTCGCATGTTCGGGAATCTGCGGAAGATGCCCGCGTAGAGCATGTCGACGATGGTGCGCGCGGTTTCGAAGGCGACTTCCAGCAGCGGGCTCGGACGGCCCAGGGACGCGGGAGCGTAGGCGTCCGGGTGGGCGAACACGGTCGCGCGCCGGCGATCGAGTTCGGCCCACACTGGTTCCAGGCTTGCGTCACCGAGGGAGATGCCGTTGTAGTTGCAGGTCACTGCGAATCCGTCCGCCGACAGGTCGCGGGAGGCGCGCTCGATTTCGGCGAGTGCGGCGGGCGGGTCGTCGGTGGGCAGTGCGGCGAGCAGACCGAACCTCGACGGGTGATCCGACACGAGGGACGCGCCGTAGTCGTTAGACGCGCGAAGGGCGTCCGGCGTCTTCGGGATGTTGCTGAGGAACTGCATCGTGACGCCGGCGCGATTCATGTAGTCCAACGCCCCGTCCACAGTCCAGTGGTAGGGCGCTGGCGCGAGGAATTGCGCCTCCCGCATCGACCGCCATCGTGCTTCCCGTTCTTCGGGAGTGGTGGGAGGGGTGAAATGCGCGTGTACATCGATCAAATCGGACATCGTCACGAGTAATCCTTTGCCTGGGAGGTGGCTCACTGGCCACGGGATCGATGGTCCGCCCTTATTCACAACAAAGGAAGCAAATACTCTCCATGCGGAGTATAGAGTGAGGTGATAACGCACCGTCGCCCGTCGGAGTTCACCGTGGTTTCTGAGTCGGCTGAGTTGCACAGCCTGGACAACAATCACCTGCACGCATTGCATGCGTTGCTGGCCGAGCGCACGGTCACCGGTGCGGCACACCGTCTGGGCCGTACCCAGCCGACGTTGTCGGTTGCCCTGGCGCGGTTGCGCCGCCATTTCTCGGATGATCTGCTGACTCGGGTCGGGAATCATTACCAGCTCACCCCGTTCGCGGAGCAGTTGCGGCCGCTGGTCAGTGTGGCCGTGGCCGCCGTCGAGCGAGTTTTCTCGGCCGAGCCGGAATTTGATCCGGCGAATTCCAGCCGGGTTTTCACCATCGTTTCCTCGGACTACGGAATCAGCGTCGTCGGTGCGTATCTGGTGGGGTTGCTGGAAAAGCGGGCACCCGGCGCGGGGGTTCGCTTCGAGCCGGTGACCCCGGAGGCTCTGAGCCGGGACCCGGACTTCTACCGGACCGTGGACGGCGTTTTCATGCCGCACGGGTACATCGATCTGCCGCAGTCGATGGATCTGTTCCAGGACCAGTGGGTCTGCGTCGTCGCTACCTGCAACCAGGAAGTCGGAGACCGGCTGACCATGGACGATCTGCGCCGCCTGCCCTGGGTCACCACCTTCGGCGACCCGTTGGGGCGGACGCCGGCGTGGCGGCAGATGGAACTTCTCGGCGTGACGCCCCGCGTGTGCGCGACCGCGGAGTCCTTCCTGCCTATGCTGCAACTTGTTCGCCGTAGCGGCGGTCTCGCGCTGATGCAACGCAAGCTCGCCGCCGGGATGGCCGAGGCGGCGGGGGTGCGGATTCTGCCTTGCCCATTCGACGCGGTACCCATCGTCGAGGCGTTCTGGTGGCATCCGATGCACGATCCGGATTCCGGTCATGCCTGGTTGCGTGGTCTCCTCGCGGAGGCGAGCGCCCTGATCACCTGAACGTGACCGCCGGGCCGCGAATCAGGAATCGTTCGCGTCGATGACTTCCAGGGACGGTGCCCAGCGCGGGATCTCTGCGGTGCCGGAAGGCAGCCGGAGGCTCTTGCTGTAGCCGAACTCGTGCAGCGTTTCCAGGGCGTGTTCGCGGCCGTAGCCGCTGGCGCCCACCCCGCCGAACGGGGTCCCGGTGAACGCGCGGTTGTAGTGGTTGACGAACACCATGCCCGCGCGGATCGCCCGGCTGACCCGCAGAGCGCGCTCGGAATCGCGGGTGAACACCCCGGCCACCAGACCGAAGTCCGTGCCGTTGGCGATGGTGATCGCTTCCGCCTCGTCGCGGAACGGGATCAAGCACACGACCGGGCCGAAGATCTCCTCCTTGGCGATGCGCATGCCCGGGGTCACGCCGGTGAACAGGGTCGGCGGTGCGTAAAACCCGTCCGCCAGGCCCGGATCGGCGGGCAGCGCCGCCTGTGCCGCGATCGTCGCGCCTTCGGCCACACCGATGTCGAGATAGTCCAGCACCCGCTGGCGCTGTGCCGGTGTCACCAGTGGACCCACGTGGGTGCCCGCGTCGGCGCCATTGCCGACTTTCAGCCGCTTCACAGCGGCGGCGTAACGCCGGGCGACCTCGTCGTAGAGATCGGCATGCACGAGGACACGGGACGCGGCGGTGCAGGCTTCGCCCTGGTTGAAAAAGCCACCCTCCACCGCCCAGGGCAGCGCCGAGTCCAGGTCGGCGTCGTCGAAGAGCACCAGTGCGTTCTTGCCGCCGAGTTCCATCAGGGTGGGCGTCAGATTGTCCGCCGCCGTCTTGATCACTGCGGTCCCGGTGGCGGGAGCTCCGGTGAAGGAGATCTTGCCGACCAGCTTGTGTCCGGCCAATGCGGCACCGATCTTGCCGGTGCCTGGGACGACATGCACGACGTCGTCCGGAAGCACGGACTGCGCCAGTTCCGCGACGCGCAGCACCGACAGCGGTGCCTGCTCGGGCGGCTTAATGACCACCGCGTTTCCTGCCGCGAGCGCAGGGGCGAGCTTGCCTGCGGCGTGCAGCGGCGGCCAGTTGAACGGCACGATGGCACCGATGACGCCATAGGGTTCTAGCACGGTGACGTCCAGAATGCTGCCCGCGTCGCGCACCTGGTTGGGCATGGCTTCACAGAGACTGGCGAACAGCTCGAAGATCGCGACAGCGGCTTCCACGTCGAACCCGCGCGCCTGGGACACCGGTTTGCCATTGTCGCTGGACTCCAGCGCGGCGATCTCGTCGCCATGCTCGCGCACCGCCTGGGCGATCTTCCACAGCCACCGCCCGCGCTCCCGTGGCGTGCGGGCTTTCCACCCGCCCTGCGCCTCATCCGCGGCACGGACCGCCTGATCCACCTGGTGCACACCGGCGCCCTGGATCACCGCGACCGGCTGCCCGGTGGCCGGATTGTCCACAGTGAACTGATCAGCGTCGTCCTCCGACGACCACCGGGTGCGCAGCACCTGACCGGGTCCGAATGTCATGGGCACGAAATCCTCCTTGTCCAACGGGTGATTGCCCACCGGTCACCGGTGGCCGGACGCAGGGTTTCCGGGCGACGGGGTGGAACGCGGCAGCAGGTTGAGGTTCGCCGCGTTCCGACCCCTGATGGCCGCGGCGACGATGGGGTCGGACACCGCCTCGTTCACCCGCCGCACGGGATCGTCGACGCCCATGTCGAATGGATAATCGGAGCCGAGCACGAGCTGAGCGGGGCCCGCCGCACGGATCAGGGCGTGCAGCGACTCCGGGGTGTACACCAGCGAGTCGAACCACATCCGGTGCACGTACGTGCTCGGCAACTCACGACATCCGCTGGCTTCGGGACGGTTGAGCCAGGCGTGGTCATTGCGCCCGAGACAAGCGGGCAGATATCCGCCGCCATGCGCGATAAGCAGACGCAGCCGGGGAAACCGATCCAGCACACCGCCGAAGATCAAGTGCGACACAGCGACCGCGTGCTCCACCAGTTGCCCGACGGAATTCGACAGATACCAACGGTCCAAGCGTGCGTCGAGGGTGCACCCCCAGGGATGAACGAAGACGACGGCTTCGAGCTCTTCGGCGCGTTTCCACAGCGGGTCCAGCCTGGGATCGGACAGCTCGATCGTCCCGTCCGGCTGATCCGGTGCGTGGGAGGAAATCTCGACACCGCGCAGTCCGCTGCGCACAGCGTGCTCCAAGGCGGCCACGGCCACCTCGGGATGCCGCAGCGGAGCCACTCCCAGACCGCATAACCGGTCCGGATAGACCGCGCAGTGCGTCCGGATGCCTTCGTTGGTGGCCTGGGCCAGTTCCCACGCCAGCGCGGAATCCGCCCAGGAATGGTATTGCGTTGGCGAGACCGAGACGACCTGAACTTCAACCTGGGCCTCGGTCATCACCTCGATCCGGGTGCGCGGATCGATCAGCCGCTCCCGCCGCTCAGCGAAACGACGCTTGCTCACCGCGCTCGATTCCCGGCCCGCGCGCAACTCTTCCAGGTCCGCATGCACCGCGTATCCCGGACGATTCCGCACGAGCGCCTCGACTTCCGGCAGCCAGGCGTGCGCATGCACGTCCACGGTCGGAAACACGGAACTGCTTACTTCGCCGGGCATGGAGCGCCTTTCACCATTGCACTGTCACGCAGTCAATGCTCGGCGTTCCACCCGCGGTAAAGGAAGCCAATTTTCACGATAGGCGGTATAGATCAGTGCGATGGCGCGCTGTCCGAGACCGGATCCCCTGGCCGACGGCTCAGCCAAGACCGTCCAGGAACGGTCGGTGCGCGTTCTGGAAAGCCCAGCCGTAGTACCGATCCCAGTTCACCGACCAAGTCATCAACCCGCGCAGCGCGGGCGACGGTCCACCGCGCAAGGTGTACGAGCCGCAGCCGGTTCCGTGGGCCAGGCAGGTCACGGCGGTTTGGACTTCCGCCGGGGAGACAT
>DASZNR010000106.1:0-29537 GCA_035551175.1 Amycolatopsis sp.
TGGCGGTGTCGGGGATGACGAGGCCGGAAGCGGTCGTCTCCTCGGCCTCGCTCGTCTGGACAACGATCTTGTCCTCGAGCGGCTTGATGTTCACGCTCACCGGGTTGACCTCCACGGTCGTCGAAAGCGTTGGCAGGATGAGTTACGGCTCCTACCACCCCCGCCGTCGCGGGTGCCGGGGCTGTCGGGCCGTGCGATTAGCACTCTAGCCACGGGAGTGCCAGCTTCGCAAGGAGGGTCTCCGCGCCCGGTGGAAACGGCGCCGACGAACGTCTGACCAGCACGATAGTTGAGCTTTCTCACCGGGCCGGCCCGACATCGGCGTACCGTCACCGCGTGGTTCGAGAGCCCGAGATCTGGACGGTGGGCGACGCGTACGAGGCGTACGTCGGCCGGTGGAGCCGTGCGGTGGCCGGCCGGTTCGTGCGGTGGCTGGGCGTGCCGGCGGGGCGGCGGTGGCTCGACGTAGGGTGCCGGCACCGGCGCGCTGACGGCGGCGGTGCTGGCCGAAGGCGAGCCCGCGCAGGTCGTCGGCGTTGATCCGGCCGAGGGCTTGCTGGCCGGCGCCCGGTCGCGGGT
This sequence comes from Amycolatopsis sp., assembly GCA_035551175.1. Lineage (GTDB taxonomy): Bacteria > Actinomycetota > Actinomycetes > Mycobacteriales > Pseudonocardiaceae > Amycolatopsis. The sequence goes on from DASZNR010000106.1 coordinate 580, forward strand.
GGCCGATACGCGGGTGAGGTTCCGGCTGGGCGACGCGCGTTCGTTGCCGCTGCCGGACCGGCGCTTCGACGCTGTGGTGAGTGGTCTGGCGCTGAACTTCGTGCCCACCCCGGGCCGAGCCGTCGCCGAGTTCGTCCGGGTGGCCGCGCCGGGCGCGGTAGTGGCCGCGTACGTGTGGGACTACGCCGAAGGCATGGGGCTGATTCGCTGGTTCTGGGACGCGGTGGTCGATCTCGATCCCGCCGCGGCCGAGATCGACGAAGGGCGCCGCTTTCCGGTATGTCGGCCGGAGCCCCTCGCCCGGCTGTGGGCGGACGCCGGCCTGGCGCAGGTGGACGTCGGCGCGGTCGAGATTCCGACCGTGTTCACCGATTTCGGCGACTACTGGGAGCCGTTCCTCGGCGGGCAGGGTCCGGCGCCCGGCTACGTCGGGTCCCTGTCCGACGAGCGCCGCCGCGCCCTTCGCGACCTGCTGCGCGCCCGGTTGCCCACAGCCGCCGACGGGTCCATCCGGCTGACCGCCAGGGCGTGGACAGTGCGGGGCTCGACCGGAATTGTCGGTACCGAGTGAGACCCTCACCGGACAGGACAGGAGGTGCCCGGGTGAGCGACCAGGAGCCACGTGACGTGATGAGTATGGCCACGCGCGAGCGTGATGATTTCGCTGCGTTTCTCGAAACTCTGACGCCGCAGCAGTGGGAAGCACGGACGTTGTGCGGCAGCTGGACGGTCCGGGAAGTGGTCGCACACGTGATCAGTTACGAGGAACTGGGCTGGGCGGGCACCGTCAAACGGTTCGCGCGCGGCCGGTTCCGCCTCAGCCGGGCCAATGAGATCGGCATCCGGGAGTACACCCGCAGCCCGCAGGAGCTGCTCGACCTGCTGCGCGCGCACCATCGGCCGAAAGGACTGACCGCCGTGCGCGGCGGCATGATCGCACTGCTCGACGCCACGATCCACCACCAGGACATCCGCCGTCCGCTCGGCCTTCCCCGCGAGATCCCCCGAGACCGGTTGCGGGCCGCCTTGCGGCTGGCGTTGACGGCGCCGCCGATCGGCGCGCCCAAGCGGGCACGCGGCCTCGCGCTCGTCGCCACCGACGTCGGCTGGTCGCGAGGGTCCGGGCCCGAAGTCGCCGGCCCGGGGGAAGCTCTGCTCATGGCCCTCGCCGGGCGCGGCTGTGCCCTCGACGAGCTGACCGGTCCCGGCCGGGCCGTGCTCGCCGAGCGCATCTGACTACTTCGCGCGTGGCCGGTGCCGTTCCGGATGCCCGTCGGCACCCGAGGGCAGGTCGCGGTCCACGTGGTCGGCGTGGTGCAGCGCCTGGGCCAGCAGGCGGCGTACATGTTCGTCGGCGGCCGAGTAGAAGACGAACGTGCCCTCCCGGCGGCCCTTCACGAGCCCGGCCAGCCGCAGCTTGGCCAGGTGCTGGGAGACGGCCGTCGGGGTCGCACCAGCCAGGTCGGCGAGGCAGGCGACGGACGACTCACCTTGCAGGAGCGCCCACAGGACCTTGATGCGCGTCGGATCGGCGAGCAGCCGGAAGGACTCCGCGGCCAGGTGCACCTGCTCGTCGTTGGGCATGTCGAAATCCGGCAGCGCGCTGTGCATGGCAAGCAGCCTACGCCTTATCTACATACATTCATGCATACGCAGATACGCTGATAAGCTCGCCGCCATGACCACCGGTCACGGGCACCACCACGGGTTCGGCCGACTGCGCCACGCCCTCACCCCGCACAGCCACGACAGCACCGACCGCGTCGACGATGCGCTGGAAACCAGCCGGCACGGGATCCGCGCGCTGGCCTGGTCGTTCGCCGCGCTCCTCGTGACGGCGGTGGTGCAGCTGGCTCTCGTGCTGCTCACCGGCTCCGTCGCGCTGCTCGGCGACACGATCCACAACTTCGCCGACGCGCTCACCGCCCTGCCGCTCGGGCTCGCGTTCCTGCTGGGCCGCCGGGCGGCGACGCGCCGCTACACCTACGGGCTGGGCCGTGCGGAAGACCTCGCGGGTGTGGTCGTGGTGCTGATCATCGCCGCGTCGGCCGCGTTGTCGGCGTACGAAGCCATCCGGCGCCTGGTCGATCCACAGCCGGTGACGCACCTGTGGGTGGTCGCCGCCGCGGGGGTCGTCGGGTTCGCCGGCAACGAGCTCGTGGCCCGCTACCGCATCACGGTCGGCCGGCGGATCGGGTCCGCCGCACTGGTGGCCGACGGTCTGCACGCCCGCACGGACGGGTTCACGTCACTGGCCGTCGTGCTCGGCGCCGCCGGGGTCGCGCTCGGTTTCCCGGCCGCCGACCCCGTCGTCGGTCTCGGGATCACCGCGGCGATCCTGCTGGTGCTGCGCGACGCCGCGAAGGAGGTGTTCCGCCGCCTCCTCGACGGCGTCGATCCGTCCACAGTGGAGCGGGCAGAGCGGGTCGCCCGCGCCGTGCCGGGTGTGCTCGACGTCGCGAACCTGCGGATGCGCTGGATCGGCCACCGCCTCCACGCCGATCTCGCCATCCGCGTCGCCGACACCCTGACCGTCGGCCAGGCCCACCGACTGGCGCACGAGGTGGAGGACCACTTGCGCGCGGCCACGCCGAGGCTGGCGGCGGCGGTGATCCACACCGAACCGGCAGCGGGAGCCTGAGCCGCGACGAGGCGTGCGCGACCGCGCCGACGGCAGCTGGCCACCCGCCCCGCCACTCACGGACCCAGACCGCGTACGACGGGTCCCCTGGTGCTCGTCATCGGCCACCCGGCGTACTGGCCGGACCGCTGAGCGAAACACGACCGTCGAACCCTTACCACCCGTGGCCGGTTCCCGTTAGGTTTCGCCAGAGCACACCGACACCTGGGGGTTCCACCATGTCCCACACGCTGACGCGGCGGCTGGCCGTCGCGGGTGGCGCGGGGTTGCTCGCGCTCGCGCTGGCTGCTGGTTCGCCGCCCGCGCCCGCGCAGGCCCAGCCCGCGAACCAGCAGCGCCAGCAGGACTTCGCCGCGGCAGCCCGCGAGTTCGGCGTGCCGCAGAACGTGCTGCTCGGCGTCTCGTACCTCGAATCCCGCTGGGACTTCAACGCCGGCACGCCAAGCACCGCCGCCGGCTACGGCCCGATGCACCTCACGGACCTGCGCGCCGCCGGTGCCCTGAGCAGCGAGTACGACCAGGGCACCGAAGACCCCCGCGGCGACACCGCGCGGCCGGCACTGCACCCGCAAGCCGGACCGGCCGCTCCCCCGCAGCAGCTGCAGACCGCCGCCGAAGCCGCGGCGCTGCTGCACACCGATGCCGCGACCGTGCGCTCGGACCCCCGGCAGAACATTCGCGGCGGCGCGGCGCTTCTGGCGCAGTACCAGCGCGAGCTCGACGTGCACAGCGACAACCCGAAGGACTGGTACGGCGCCGTCGCGCGCTACAGCGGTTCGCAGGACTTGACCGCGGCGCGGTCGTTCGCCGACGAGGTCTACGACACCATTGCCACGGGCGAGACCCGCACGACCGACGACGGCCAGACCGTCACCCTGCCCGCGACGCCCGGCATCACGCCCGACCGCGCGTTGGCCGGCCGGTTGGGGCTACGGGCCGACGCCCCGCCCGCCGCGGAATGCCCCAGGACGGTGGCGTGCGAGTCGGTGCCCGCGCCGTACCAGGAGCTGCCCGGCGGGGGCTACGGCAACCACGACGTCGCCGACCGCCCGCACGACCAGAAGATCGACTACATCGTCATCCACGACACGGAGACGTCCTGGTCCGACGCACTCAAGCTCGCGCAGGACCCGACGTACCTCGCATGGCACTACACCGTGCGTTCTCAGGACGGGCTGATCGCGCAGCACGTGCCGACGAAGGACGTCGGCTGGCACGCGGGAAACTGGTACGTGAACGCGAAGTCGATCGGCGTGGAACACGAGGGATTCGCCGCGCAGGGCACGTGGTTCACCGAGGCGATGTACCGGTCGTCGGCGAAGCTCGTGGGTTACCTGGCGAAGCGTTACGGCATCCCGCTGGATCGCGCGCACATCATCGGCCACGACAACGTGCCGGGCACCACGCCCGCGACGATCGCCGGCATGCACTGGGATCCCGGACCGTACTGGGACTGGTCGCACTACTTCGACCTGCTCGGCGCGCCGATCAAGGCGTCGGGCCCGCCGGACTCGCCGGTGGTGACGATCGCGCCGACGTTCGCCACCAACAAGCCCGCGATCACCGGCTGCGACGAACTCGGCTCGGGAAACCCTTGTCCGGTAAGGGGTTCCGAAGCCGTGTGGCTGCACACTGCGCCGGACGCGTCGGCACCGCTGCTCGCGGACGTCGGGTTGCACGGCTCGGGACCGTCCACGATGGACGTCGCCGACGTGGGCAGCCGCGTGGCCACCGGCCAGAAGTACGCGGTCGCCGGACGCCAGGGCGCCTGGACAGCGATCTGGTACCTCGGGCAGAAGGGCTGGCTGCCGAGCTCCGCGGTCGTCCCGGCCGGCGGCTGGGTCGCGACCCCGCGCCCCGGCAAGACGACGATTCCCGTGTACGGGCGCGCGTTCCCGGAAGCATCGGCGTATCCAGCCGGCATCCCGCCGCAGGAACTGGCGCCGATGCCCTACTCGTTCGCCGCCGGTCAGCGTTACACCGTCGGCGGCGTCGTCGGCTCGGAGTACTTCTCGGCCACGACGTTCGATCCGGCCGACCACGTGGTGGTGCGGGGCAAGACGAAGTACGCCGAAATCCAGTTCGGGCACCGGATCGAGTACGTCAACCTCGACGACGTGCTTCTGACGCCGGCGACAAGCTCGTGAGTGGCGGTACCGGTTAGAACCGGCCGCGCCACTCACGAGTCCTAGAGCGACACGACCTCGACGGGCAGACCCGGGTTCGCGGAAAATTCCCACGGTGCCGTTGGGCGGCCCGCGGCGACGACGTGGGCGCCGAGGGCCGCGATCATCGCACCGTTGTCCGTGCAGAGGCGAGGCCGGGGGACGCGGAGCTCGAGGCCCGCGGCGGCGCAGCGTTCAGCAGCGAGTTCGGAGAGGCGGGAGTTCGCCGCGACACCGCCGGAGATCACGAGGGTGCCGATGCCGTGCTCGTGCGCCGCCTTGACGGCCTTGGCGGTCAGTACGTCGGCGACGGCCTCCTGGAACGAGGCCGCGACGTCGTTGACGGGCACCTCGCCGCCGGTGCGTTCGGTGTTCTCCACCCAGCGGGCCACAGCTGTCTTCAAGCCGGAGAAGGAAAAGTCGAACTTCGCGTCGCGCGGGCCGGTCATGCCGCGGGGGAAGGCGATGGCGGAAGGGTTGCCGAGTTTCGCCGCCTTGTCGATCGGCGGGCCACCGGGGTACGGGAGGTCCAATACGCGCGCGACCTTGTCGTAGGCCTCGCCGGCGGCGTCGTCCACAGTGGACCCGAGCTCGGTGATCTTCGCGGCGATGTCGTCCACGCGCAGCAGCTGCGTGTGCCCTCCGGAGACGAGCAGCGCGAGCACCGGCGACGGCAGCGGGCCGTGCTGCAGGGTGTCCACGGCGATGTGGCCGGCGAGGTGGTTCACGCCGTACAGCGGAACGTCGAGCGCGGACGCGTAGGCCTTCGCCGCCGAGACGCCCACCAGCAGCGCGCCGGCCAAGCCAGGGCCTGCGGTGACCGCGATGGCGTCCACATCGCACAGCTTCAGTCCCGCTGTCGCGAACGCGCGCTCGGCCGTGGGCACCATGGCTTCCAGGTGCGCGCGGCTGGCGACCTCGGGTACCACGCCGCCGAAGCGCGCGTGCTGCTCGACGCTGGAGGCGACCTCGTCCGCGAGCAGCTCGACCGAACCGTCTTCGTGCAGCCGGACCAGCCCCACCCCGGTCTCGTCGCAGGAGCTTTCGATTCCCATGATGACGCGCGACATCAGCCGGCCACCTCGTCTCGTGCCGGGGTCCGCGCGGGGCGGACCATGGTGAAGGCGTCGGCGCCGGAGGGCTGGTAGTACCGCTTCCGGATGCCGAGCTTCTCGAAGCCGTGCCGTTCGTACAGGCTTACGGCGGTGTCGTTGTCCGTGCGCACCTCGAGGAACACCGGGGCCGACAGTTCGTCGGCGCGCTGCAGCAGCGCGCGCAGCAGAGCCGTGCCGATGCCCTGCCCCTGCGCTTGGGGAATCACCCCGATCGTGTGCACGCTCGTCTCGTGGTCGCCGGGACGGCCGACGACGGCGAGGCCCGCGTATCCGAGCAGTTCGGTGCCGTCGTCGGAACGGGCGGCGAGGTAGAGGTGCCCCGCGTCGAGCTCCGAGTGGAACGCCGCGGCGCTCCACGGGTCGTCGCCGGGAAAGAGGATCTGCTCGATCTCCGCGCAGCGCCGGGCGTCGCTGTGCCGCAGCCGATCGAGCTTCACGGTGCGGTCACCCGTTTCCGGGCCGAAGGCTCGACGGCGTCGGGACGGCGCAGATACAGGGGCGTCAGCGGGTCCGGCTCGGCGCCGGCCAGCAGAGCTTCACGCGCGACCGTGACGAGCCCAGCCGGCGACGGGAACCGTGGCTGGATGGGCACGACGCCGATCGCGCCGGCGTACAGCAGCGCGCCATCACCCGCGGCGACCCGCGCGGTGGTCTCGACCTCCGCCGGCTTGCGCACGTGGGGACCGCTCACCCGCGTGCCCGCGGCGTCGTACTCCGCCCAGTACACCTCGCGGCGACGGGCGTCGGTGAGTACGAGGAACGGCTTGTCGCTGCGCACCACCTCGGCCGCGATCGCGTCGAGGCTGCCGACGGGGTACACGGGGATGCCGAGCGCGTGGCCGAAGGCGGCGGCGGTGGCCATGCCGGCGCGCAGGCCCGTGAACGGGCCGGGGCCGACACCGCAGACGATCGCGTCGAGGTCGCACAGGGTCACCCCCGCCGATTCGGCCGCGGCCGTCGTGTGCGGGGTGATGAGCTCGCCGTGGGCTCGCGGGTCGACCGTCACGCGGTCGGCTCGGGTGGTCAGTTCCGCCTCGTCCACGGCGACGATGCCCGCGGTCACGGCCGGGGTCGAGGTATCGATCGCCAGTACCAGCACGGTACCCCAGCCTACGTCCACTCCCGGGGCGAAAGAGCGGCGGGCTGAACGGGCAACCCCTGGCAACTGTGAATCGCGTCGCAGGTGGTGAACCTCACCGCGCGGTACGGTGCGGATCTGACGCCCGCCGAAGCCGCGCTGGAGGTCCTTACCTTGCCCGATTCGCTTTTTCCCGCGATCACCACCGGTTCCGGAAAAGAGGCGCTGCGCTTCGGCGATCAGGCCCTCACCTACGCGGAGCTGGGCGCGGTCGCCGGCTCGCTCGCGGCCAGACTGCCCGAAGGCCGCGTGGCGGTGTGGGCGACCCCGACGCTGCACACGAGCGTCGCCGTGGTCGCCGCGCTGCTCGCCGGTGTGCCCGTGGTGCCACTGAACCCGAAGATCGGTGAACGGGAGCTCACCCACATCCTGGCCGACAGCACGCCTGAGCTGGTGCTCACCGAGCCGGGCGTCTCGTTGCCGGCCGGGCTGGCCGCGCTCGAACGGCGCGACATCCCGCTGACCGGGGCGGGCCCGGTGCCGTCGGCCGAGCCGGCCGCCGAGACACCCGCGTTCGTCATCTACACCTCCGGGACGACCGGCCCGCCCAAGGGTGTGGTGGTCCCCCGGCGGGCCGTGGCGTCGACGCTCGACGCGCTGGAGGACGCCTGGCAGTGGACCTCCGCCGACGTGCTGGTGCACGGCCTGCCGCTGTTCCACGTACACGGCCTGATCCTCGGCATCCTCGGCCCGCTGCGGCGCGGCGGCTCCGTCCGGCACCTCGGGCGGTTCTCGACCGACGGCGTGGCGCGCGAGCTGCGCGACGGCGCGACGATGATGTTCGGCGTCCCGACGATGTACCACCGGATCGCGGAGGCGGTGGCCGCCGACGCCGAGCTGGCGGCGGCCTTGCGCGGCGCGCGGCTGCTCGTGTCGGGGTCGGCAGCACTGCCGGTGCACGATCACCAGCGCATCACGGCGGCGACCGGACAGCAGGTGGTGGAGCGGTACGGCATGACCGAGACGTTGATGAACACCAGCGTCCGCGCCGACAGCGAACGTAAGCCGGGCACGGTCGGGGTGCCGCTCGCGGGCGTCGAGCTGCGGCTGATCGGCGACGCGGGCGAGGAGATCACGGACACCGAGACCGTCGGGGAGATCCAGGTACGCGGACCGAACCTCTTCACCGGATACCTGAACCGGCCCGACGCGACAGCCGCCGCAGTCGTCGACGGCTGGTTCCGCACCGGCGACATGGCGACGCGCGACGCCGACGGGTACGTGAAGATCGTCGGCCGGAAGGCGACGGACCTGATCAAGAGCGGTGGTTACAAGATCGGCGCGGGCGAGATCGAAAACGCGCTGCTGGAGCACCCGGGTGTCGCGGAGGCGGCCGTGACGGGTGAGCCCGACGACGACCTTGGCGAGCGGATCGTGGCGTGGGTGGTGCCTTCGGGTGGACGACCGACGGCTGAGGAACTGGCCGACCACGTGGCGAAGCTACTGGCGCCGCACAAACGACCTCGGATCGTGCGGTACCTGGATGCCTTGCCGCGCAACGACATGGGCAAGATCATGAAGCGGGCTCTCGGGTGAGCGCGCGTGAGCTCATCACGCAGATCGCTTCGGAGTTCACCGAGTTGTCCGAAGTGGATTCTTTTGAGCCGGTGAACACCACCGAAGTGACGGCCGGCGTCGACGACCCGATCGCCTGGCCTGGTTACGTTCTGGCCCACACGGCGGCGTCGAGGCGGACGGGTGAGCAGGAGTCGGTGGTCGTCGGCGAGGCGGTTGTCGGTGCGACGCCGGCGGTGCTGATCGTGTGGGAGTTCGGGTTCCTCGGCGGGTCGATCGGGCGACGGACGGGCGACCGCGTCGAAGCGGCGTTCGCACACGCGCGGGCACGGCGGCTGCCGGTGGTGTCGCTGATCGCCACGGGCGGTTCGCGCATGCAGCACGGGATGCGCGCGTTGGCACAGCTGCAGCGCATCGCGGCCGCAGCGGCGGCCGCACGCGCCGACGGCGTCGCGCAGATCTCCGTACTGCGCGACCCGACGACCGGCGGCGGCTGGGCGACGCTCGGCGCAGGTGCCGACGTGATCCTCGGGTTGCCGCTCGCGCAGGTGGGCTTCGCGGGCTCGCGCGTCCGGCCGGCGACGTCGCCTTCGGAGGCATACACGGCGGAAGCCCACTACGAGTGGGGCCAGGTCGACCAGCTCGTTCCACCCGACGACCTGCCCGCGACACTGGCCCGGTGGCTGCAGCTCGTCACGGCGCGCTCGGTCGAACCGGCGCCCCCGCCGGCGGCGTTGCGTGCGGTCACGCCACCGGAGACGGGCTGGGATGCGGTCCGGCTGGCCCGTTCGTCCCATCGCGCTCGCGCCGCCGAGTACCTCGACGCCTATTTCGCCTGGCGCGAACCTCTCCGCGGCGACCGCACGGGGCACGTCGACGACGGTGTCCTCTGCGGCTTCGGCTGGCACCCCGACCGCGCCGTCGCCTATGCCTACGCCGCACAGTGCGGCACCGCGACGCGCCCCGCGGGCTTTCGAACCGCCGCCCGGTTGGTCCGGCTGGCCTCTCGCCTCGGCATGCCCGTGCTGACGCTCGTCGACACCCCCGGCGCCGCCAACGACGCCGACGCCGAAGAAGCCGGCGTCGGGCCCGCCATCGCCGACCTCTTCGACGCCATCGCCTCCGCCACGACGCCGATCACCACCCTCGTCATCGGCGAAGGCGGCTCGGGCGGCGCACTGGCCTTCGCGGCTCCCGGGAACACCTGGATCGCCCCGGACGCCTACTTCTCCGTGACCTCCCCTGAGGCTGCGGCCGCGATCCTCAAGCGCCCACTCGCCCAGGTCCCGGCCACGGCCGACCAGCTGCGGCTGCGCCCCCAGGACCTGGTGGCGCTGGGGTTGGCGCGGGGGATCGTCGAGCCCTGAACCGCGCGAGCCCCGCCCCGCCTCACGCGTCTTACCGCACTGGTCTTATCGCACCCTGGCCTTATCGCACCCGAGTCTTACCGCACCCGGGCTGCAGCGAGGTCTAAACCGCCGGGAGCGGCACGCGGGCAGTCCACAAGCCGTGTGGTTCGAGAGTGATCTCACGAACGTCGTCGTCGCGGCGGGAGATTCGCACGACCAGGTAGTCGGAAGAGAGCCGTTCCGCCGAACCCTCACCCCACTCCACCACGACGGCGGAGCGTTCCAGGTCCGTGTCGAGGTCCAGGTCGTCGAGCTGGGCGAGGTCGCCGCCGAGGCGGTAGGCGTCGACGTGGATGAGGGGCACGCCGAGGGGGCCCGCGGCGTGAACGCGGGCCAGGACGAACGTCGGCGAGCTGACGCGGCCGCCGACGCCCAAGCCGTCGGCGATGCCGCGAGTGAGCGTCGTCTTGCCCGCGCCGAGGGGGCCGTCGAGCAGCACCAGGTCGCCCGCGCGCAGCGACGCGCCGAGGGTGCGGCCGAAGGCCATCGTGTCGTCGGGGGTCGCGAGAAGCAACGTCACCGTGTCCACCACCAGTTCCGCCGGGTCGACGCGGCGTCGCCGGAGCAGCGCCGCAGGAGGTCGATGAGATGGCCCGTCACGAGCTCGGGCTGTTCGAGCTGCACGAGGTGCCCCGCGCCGGGCACGCGAACGAGCTCGGCGTCCGGCAGTTCGGCCGCGATGCGTTCAGCGTGGGCGAAGGGCGTGAGCCGGTCCGAGTCGCCACCGATCACCAGCACCTCGGCGTGTTTGAGGCCGGCGAGGGCGGCGTAGCGGTTGTGGCTGCCGAGCGTGTCGACGAAGTTCACCAGTCCGCGCACGGGCGAAACCGACAGCAGCTGCACCGCGAAATCCACCAGCCGCGGTGAAACGTCGCGGCTGCCGAACGCCAGCCGGCGCACGGCCCGGCGCTCCAGCTGCCCCCCGGCGGCGCGCACGAACTCCACCAGCCCCGGCTGCCATCCCGCCAGATTGCCGACCCCACGCGTGAGCACGTTGTACTTCGACAGCAACGGACGCGGCAATCCGTGCGCCCCCACCTCGCCCGCGGCCGTCGCGATGAGCGCAACCCCGCACACGCGATCCTCGAACAGCTCCGGCCGCTGCGCAGCCAGCTCCATGATCACCATGCCGCCCATGGAATGTCCCATGAGGACGATCGGACCTTCCGGCACGACGGCGCGCACCACGCTGTCGAGGTCGTGCGCGAGCTGCTCGATGGTGCTGGACTCTTCGGTCGCCGCACCGGAAAGGCCGTGGCCGCGGTGGTCGTAGTACACCTGGCGCAGGCGCGGTACCGTCAGCGCGGCCACTGCCCGGCGCTGGAAGTGCCACGACTTGCGCGACAACGCGAACCCGTGCACGCCGACGATCGTCAGCTCGGGTTCACCGCCGTCCTCGGGGTCGATCTCCTCGACCGATAGCGGCGTGCCGTCCTCCGCCGCGACCGTGAACGCGCGGTCGGGTTTCAGCTCGCCCAGTGGCACGTGATCCTCGGCCGGGCGGCGTTGCCGTGCCGCGACGACCGCCGCCGCGGCCGTGCCCGTGGCGAGCCCGGCGATGGCCCACAACCGGGCCGGCAACTTCACGACCGCTCCCCCACGTACCGGCGCCGCACCCGCGGCCGGTACATCGAGGTGACGATCTCGTAGTCGATGGTGCCCAGCGTGTCGGCCCATTCCCGCGCCGTGGGCTCACCGGAACCGCCCGCGCCGAAGAGCACCACCTCGTCGCCGACGGCCGGGGTGTCGTCACCGCAGTCGACCACGATCTGGTCCATGCACACGCGGCCGGCCACTTCACGCCGCCGTCCCCCGAGCCACACTTCCATGCGGCCGGACAGCAGCCGCGGCACGCCGTCGGCATACCCCGCGGGTACGAGCGCGACCGTGGTGTCGCGGGTCGCCGTCCACGTGTGTCCATACGAGACGGACTCACCCGCGGGCAGCCGTTTCGTGAGCGCGACCGCCGCGCGGAACGTCATGGCCGGACGCAGATCTTCGGGCTGCGGCACGGGATTCAGCCCGTACACCGCGATGCCGGGCCGCACGAGGTCGAAGTGCAGATCGGGCCGGGTGAGCACAGCGGCGGAGTTCGCCAAGTGCCGCAACGGATTCAGCCCAGCCGCGCGCGCCTCGTCGTACGCGTCGGCGAACCGCTTGGCCTGCATGTCGATCGAGGGGTGCCCGGGCTCGTCGGCGCACGCGAGATGCGACCACACGGCGACCACTTCGACGTCCGGCGAAGCCGCAGCCGCCCGCACCAGCGCGGGCCAGTCTGCGGGCTGACAACCGTTGCGCGACAACCCGGTGTCGATCTTCAGGTGCACCCGCGCCTTGCGGCCGACCTGGCGGGAAGCCGAAGCGATCCGCGCCAGCTCGTCGACAGAACTCACCCCGAGGTCGACGTCGGCGAGAATGCCGGGACCGAACTCGACCTCCGGCACGTCGAGCCAGCTGAACAGGCGCACGGACAACCCGGCACGCCGCAGGTCCAGCGCTTCGCCGAGCGAGCAGGTGCCCAGCCAGGTGGCGCCGGCCTCCACCACCGCGCGCGCGACGGGCACCGCGCCGTGGCCGTACGCGTCGGCCTTGACCACGACCATCACGGCCGCGCCGGCAGCGCGCGCGGCCAAGAGGGCGACGTTGTGGCGCACGGCATCGAGGTCGATCACAACCTCGGCGCGCGGGAAACTGGCAGTCATCCGGTACCCTTCGCCACCAATCCGGCCACGTCACGGCGGAAACCGTCGCCACACACCGTAACGACCAGTTGGTTTCCGTTTGCTTTTGGCCGGAGTGGTGGCAGCTGCCAGTTTCCCACGCACCGTGCTCAGGGCAGGCGCAGCCCGGTGGAGCCGGAGAACACGTGGAGTTCGTCGGGACGAATCCGCAGGTGCAGCGTGTCGCCCATGCTCGGCGTCGCTCGCGGGTCCACGCGCACGACCACGTTCTTCGACGCACCCTCCGCGGACACGTCGACCGCGCCGGCGAGCTTGCCGTACACGAACGCGTCGGAGCCCAGCTCCTCGACGAGGTCGACCTTGATCGGGAGCGTGCCGGCCGCGTCGGTGGTGACTTCCAACGACTCCGGACGGAAGCCCAGGGTCACGCTGTCTCCGTCGGCAGCCGAACGGATCGCCGACGTGAGCGGCACGCTCGCGCCACCCACCTCGGCGCCGTCCGCGGTGAGCTTCGCCGAGACGAGGTTCATGGCGGGCGAGCCGATGAAGCCGGCGACGAACACGTTGGCCGGGTGGTCGTAGAGCGCGCGCGGGGTGTCGCACTGCTGCAGCAGGCCGTCGGACAGCACCGCCACCCGGTCGCCCATCGTCATGGCTTCGACCTGGTCGTGCGTGACGTACACGGTCGTGACACCGAGCCTGCGCTGCAACGCGGCGATCTGGGTACGCGTGGACACGCGCAGCTTCGCGTCCAAGTTGGACAGCGGCTCGTCCATGAGGAACACCTGTGGCTCGCGCACGATCGCGCGGCCCATGGCTACCCGCTGGCGCTGACCACCGGACAGGGCCTTCGGCTTGCGGTCGAGGTATTGCTCGATGTCCAGCAACTTCGCGGCTTCGAGCACCTTCTGCTTGATCTCCGACGCCGGGCGGCCCGCGATCTTCAGCGCGAAACCCATGTTCTGCGCGACGGTCATGTGCGGGTACAGCGCGTAGTTCTGGAACACCATCGCGATGTCGCGCGAGCGCGGCGGCAGCTGCGTCACGTCGCGGTCGCCGATCCAGATCGAACCCTCGTCGACGTCTTCGAGGCCCGCGAGCATCCGCAGCGCCGTCGACTTGCCCGAGCCCGAAGGGCCGACCAGCACGAGGAACTCGCCGTCGGAGATCTCCAATTCGAGCGCGTCGACGGCAGGCCGCTCGGTGCCGGGGTAGCGCCGGGTCGCCTTGTCGTAGGTGATGGTGGCCATCGGTCAGTCCTCTCCGAATTTCGAGGGAACCCCGTGCGCGGCTTTCCGTGCCTCGAGGTGGCGGCGCTGGATCTCTTCGCCCGCGGCGAGCTGCGCCTCGGTCGGCTCGTCCAGCACGAGCCGGTTTCCAGGTCCCTGTCCCTTTCGCGGCTGTCCCACCCACGCAGGCGGTTCGGCGGTGCCGCCCAGCGCCCACGCGGCCTGCCGCGCGGCGCCGAGCGCGACGTACTCGCCGGCTTCGGGGAGCACCACGGGCACGCCGAACACGATCGGTGCGACGGCGCGCACGGCCGCGGACTGCGCACCGCCGCCGATGAGCAGCACCCGGCGCACATCGAGGCCCTGCGCGCGCACGGCGTCGAGCCCGGCGGCGAGGCCGCAGACCATCCCCTCGACGGTCGCCCGAGCAAGGTTCTCCGGGGTCATGTTCGCTCTGGTCAAGCCGTGCAACGAACCGGTGGCGCCGGGCAGGTTGGGGGTGCGTTCGCCGTCGAGGTACGGCAACAGGGTGAGCCCGCCCGCGCCGGGTTCGGCCGCGAGGGCGAGGCGGTCGAATTCGCTCAGATCGGCACCGAGCATGGCCGCGCCGGCGGTGAGCACGCGGGCGGCGTTGAGCGCGGCGGTGAGCGGCAGGAACTTGCCGGTGGCGTCGGCGAACCCCGCGACGAGACCGGTCGCGTCGGCCGAGCCGGTCTCGGCCACCCCGAAGACGGTGCCGCTGGTGCCGATGGAGATCACGGCATCACCGGGCGCCAGCTCGAGTGCCAGCGCGGCGGCCATGTTGTCGCCGGTGCCGGCCGAGACGAGCACGCCGTTTTCCGTGTGGCCCGCGGCTTCGGCGGCCCCGAGCACGGTCGGCAGTTCGGGTGTGCGCCCACCGAAGGCGTGGGCCAGCACGTCGAGGCGGTAGGTGTTGTCCGTCGGCGAGAAGTAGCCCGTGCCGGACGCGTCGCCGCGGTCGGTCACGGCCGTCTCGGGCTTGCCCAGCAGCCGCCAGGTGAGCCAATCGTGCGGTAGCAGCACACGCGCGACGCGATCGGCGTTCCGCGGCTCGTGCTCGGCGAGCCAGCGCAGCTTGGTCACGGTGAAGCTCGCGACCGGCACCGAGCCGACAGACTTGGCCCACACGCCGGGCCCACCGAGCTCGACGGTGAGGTCCTTCGCTGCCTGCGCGGAACGCGTGTCGTTCCACAGCAACGCGGGACGGACCACTTCGCCGTCCTCGTCGACGGTCACCATGCCGTGCTGCTGGCCGCCGATCCCGATGGCCTTGACGCCCTCGAGCACACCGCCGGTGGCCGCGCCAAACGCCTCCCACCAGGCCGCGGGGTCCACCTCCGTGCCGTCGGGGTGCGGCGCGCGGCCGGTGCGCACGACTTCGCCCGTACGGGCGTCGCACACCACCACCTTCGTCGACTGGGTCGACGAATCGACCCCGGCCACCAGCTCAGCTGTCATACGGCTGCCCCTCCTCGACGTGCTCCACGGTCTCCACGGCCGTGCCGGCGTTCAGCGCGGCCTCGATCTCCTCGGTCGGCGTGAGTTCGCTGGTGATCAGCAGGTCGTAGTCGCCGACGTCGCCGTGCGCGTAGGTCGCGGTGCGCCCGAACTTCGAGTGGTCGAGCACCAGCACGTTGCGGTTCGCGGTGCGCAGCACGGCCTTCTTGAGCTCGGCGTAGTCGCGCATCGGGTGGAACAGACGACCGACGGCGACGGCGCTGACCGAGACGAACGCCAGGTCGGCGCGGGTGCGCTCGAGCAGCGCGAGCACGTCGGGGCCGGAGCAGGAGTCGTACTCGGCGTCGTAGCGGCCGCCGGCGACCACCACCTCGACGCCGCTGCCCAGCAGCCGGGCGGCGCGCAAGGAGTTGGTGATCACGGTGAGCCCCGGGACGTCCGCGAGCCGCTCGACCAGCGGGAACAGGGTGGTGGAGTCGTCGACGAACACCGTTTGACCCGGTTCGACCCGCTTGATGGCGGCTTCGGCGAGCGCGACCTTCTCCGCGGAGTGGAGCATGAAGCGGCTCGCCGTCTCCATGGTGAGCGCCGGATAGGCCTCGACCTTGCCGCGGAGCTTGCGCAGGAGCCGCCGTTCGGCCAGGTCGTCGAGGTCGCGGTGCATCGTCATGAGGCTCACGCCGAAGCGGGCGGTCAGGTCGTCGATGCGGACCTCACCGTGTTCGATCACGTGGTCGAGGATGTCGTGGCGCCGCCGCTCGACGGCTGCGTCCGGCGGCCGGGTCTTAGGCACGGGGTACCCCAGTCGGGACCGCACGGGCGTCGATGCTCACAGAGCGTTCTTACCAGATTTTCCCGCAGGAGTTAACACGTAACTTGGTAAGAGCTCGTGAGTGCCTAATCCGGTTCTAACCGGCCTGGGCACTCACGAGCGGTTCAGGACCAGGCGCAGGGCCGAGGGGATGGCGTCGACGAGGCCGGACGCCGAGGTCGGGACGCCGCGCGCGGCGAGAGCCCCCGCGAGGGAGTGCAGCTGGGCTCCCGCGGCGGCCGCCAGCCACGGGTCGAGGCCGGCGGCGAGCAGCGAACCGATCAGGCCCGTGAGGACATCGCCCGAACCGGCCGTCGCGAGCCACGAGCCGTGCGGGGTGTTCACGGCGACGCGGCCGTCCGGTGCGGCGACGACGGTGGAGTGGCCCTTGAGCAGCACCACGGCGTCGTACTTGCGCGCGGCCGCGCGGGCCGCGGCGACCCGGTCGGCGCCGGGACGCTCGCCCATCAGACGGTCGTATTCGCCGGCGTGGGGCGTGAGAACCAGCGGAGTTCCGGGATCACGCGCATCGAGGACGTCGGAGTGGTGGGCGATGATCGTGGTCGCATCGGCGTCGGCGCACACGGGCACGCCCTGGCCGAGGATGTGGCGCAGCACGTCGCGGCCGTCGGAGCCGGTGCCGATGCCGGGACCGACGGCCCAGGCCTGCACGCGACCGGCGTCGGTGACCGAGCCCGTCGCGACGATTTCGGGCCAGCGCGCGCGCACGACGTCGGCGGCCGGGCCGGCGTAGCGGACCATGCCGGCAGTCGCGTGCACGGCGGAACCCGAGGCGAGGACGGCGGCGCCCGGGTACGTTGCGGAGCCGGCGGCGATGCCGACCACGCCCTGGGTGTACTTGTCGTCGTCCGGACCCGGAACCGGCCACAGTTCACCGAGATCGGAGCGCTCGAGCCGCTGGAAGTCGGGTTCACCGAGCGCCGGGCGCAGGCCGATGTCGACGAGCACGGTGTCGCCGCAGTGCTGCGGCGCGAGCGCATGCACGGGTTTGCGGCCGCCGAAGGTGACGGTGCGGGTAGCCGTGACATGCGGGCCGTCGGTGGCGCCCGTGTCTGCGTCGACGCCGCTGGGCACGTCGACGGCCACGACCGGCGCGCCGACGTGTGCCACCAGCGCGGCCGCGTCGGGACGGAGCGGGCCCTTGCCGGAGATACCGACGATGCCGTCGACGACCACATCGGCTCGACTGATCCACTGTGGACCGTCCGCAACGGACACCACGCGACCACCGGATCGCCGCAACGCCGCCAATCCCTTGCCGTGCGCCTTCTCGGGTTTCAACAGCACGGCGGTGACGGCCACGCCGCGGCGGCGCAGGAACGCGCCGGCCCACAGCGCGTCGCCGCCGTTGTCGCCGGACCCGACGAGCAGCACACACCGGCGGCCCGCGACGCCGCCGGTGCGTTCGGCCAGCAGTTCCGCGATCTGGGTGGCCAGGCCGAACGACGCCCGGCGCATCAACTCGCCGTCGGGTGTGACGGCGAACAGCTTGGCTTCCGCCTCGCGAATCCGTTCCGTGGTCCAGATTCCCTGCACGGCGGAGCCTCCGCTACTCGACGGTCACAGACTTCGCCAGGTTACGCGGCTTGTCGATGTCGTAGCCGCGGGAGCTCGCGATCTCCGCGGCCAGCACCTGCAGGGGCACCGTGGACACCAGTGGCTGCAGCAGCGTCGGCACGGCCGGGACCTCGACGAGCTCGTCGGCGAACGGGCGCACGGTCTCGTCACCCTCCTCGGCGATCACGATCGTGCGGGCGCCGCGGGCCTGGATCTCACTGATGTTGGACACGAGCTTCGAGTGCAGCACCGCGCGGCCCTTCGGCGACGGCATCACGACGACGACCGGCAGGCCCTCTTCGATCAGCGCGATCGGGCCGTGCTTGAGCTCGCCCGCGGCGAACCCCTCGGCGTGCATGTACGCGAGTTCCTTGAGCTTCAATGCCCCTTCGAGCGCAACCGGGAACCCGACGTGCCGCCCGAGGAACAGCACCGCACGCGAATCGGCGATGCGGCGCGCGATCGCCCGCGTCTGGTCCACAGTGGACAGTACCTTTTGCACGGCGGCCGGCGCGGCCTCGAGTTCGGCGAACTCGCGGGCGACCTCGTCGGGATACTTGGTGCCGCGCGCTTGCGCGAGCGCCAGGCCCACCATGTAGTTGGCGGCGATCTGCGCGAGGAACGCCTTCGTCGACGCGACACCGATCTCCGGTCCGGCGTGGGTGTAGAGCACGGCGTCGGACTCACGGGGAATCTGGGCGCCGTTGGTGTTGCAGACGGCCAGCACGCGGGCCTTCTGCTCACGTGCGTGGCGGACGGCCTCCAGCGTGTCGGCGGTCTCGCCGGACTGGGAAACGGCGACGACGAGCGTGTCGCGGTCGAGCACCGGGTCGCGGTAGCGAAACTCCGACGCCAGCTCCACCTCGACGGGCAGGCGGCACCAGTGCTCGATGGCGTACTTCGCGACCAGGCCCGAGTGGTAGGCCGACCCGCAGGCGACGACGAAGACCTTGTCGACATCGCGCAGGTCCTGGTCGGAGATGCGCTGCTCGTCGAGGATGATCCGGCCGGCCTCGAAATGGCCGCGCAGCGTGTTGGCTAGTGCTTCGGGCTGCTCGTCGATCTCCTTGAGCATGAAGTACTCGTGGCCGCCCTTCTCGGCGGCGCTCAGGTCCCAGTCGACCGTGAAGGGCTTGGCCTGTGCGGCGTCGCCGTGGAAGTCGGTGACCTCGTAGCCGTCGCGCGTGATGACCACCAGCTGGTCCTGGCCCAGTTCGACGGCCTCGCGGGTGTGCTCGATGAACGCCGCCACGTCGGATGCGACGAAGTGCTCACCCTCGCCGACCCCCACCACCAGCGGCGACGACCGCCGCGCGGCCACGATCATGTCCGGGTCGTCCGCATGCGTCACCACCAGCGTGAACGCGCCCTCCAACCGTCGGCACACAGCCGCGACGCTGGCCGGCAGGTCGTTCTTGGTGTCACCGGCGTTGTACGCCCGCGCGACGAGGTGAGCGGCCGTCTCGGTGTCGGTGTCGCTCGCCATTTCGACGCCATCGGCTTCCAGCTCGGCGCGCAGGGCGGCGAAGTTCTCGATGATGCCGTTGTGCACCACCGCGACCCTCCCGGTGGCGTCCCGGTGCGGATGCGAATTCCGATCCACCGGCGCACCGTGTGTCGCCCACCGGGTGTGGCCCATGCCCACGGTCCCCGCGAAGCCCTCGCGGCCCACGCTGTCCAGCTGCGCCTCGAGATTGGCCAGTCGCCCGGCCTTGCGCTCCACCTTCAGCGCGCCGGCGCCGTCGAGCACCGCCACCCCGGCCGAGTCGTAGCCGCGGTACTCCATCCTCCGCAGCCCACCCAGCACCACATCCAGCGCCGCCCGGTGCCCGACATATCCCACGATTCCACACACGTGAACCAGCGTAACGACGGATGTCCAGCCCCCACGTTCGGTACCTTCCCGAGGCTTTTCAACCCGGTCGACCAGCGGAGACCGCTCGACGACGGTGCGCACGACGGCCGCGTGCCGGGCCTCGGCACGCGGCCACGGGCTCCTGCGCCCGGCGGATCCGCAACCACCACCGCTGCGCGCGGCCCGGCACCCGAGCGCCAACAGCGCCGCCACCACCGGGCACAGGTCCCTCCACCGGCGCCCGGAGCGGCGGGCAGGCCGGCACCGGTTGTGGGCAGTAAGGTCACGCGCATGGCCAGCAAGCCCAAGCAACTGCTCGCGGAGCTGACACACCCCGGGCCCCATGAGGTGCTGCGCGGGAACCTTGCCCTGGTGGGGCTGCCGGGTGTCGTGTTCACGCCTCGACAGGGCCTCGGGTTGCCTGCGGTGGCGTTCGGGCATGGGTGGTTGCAGCCCGCGGCACGGTACCGGCACCTGTTGCACCACTTGGCGAGCTGGGGCGTGGTCGCGGCGGCGCCCGCAACGCAGGGTGGGCCGTTCCCGTCGCATCGGCTGCTGGCGGCAGACCTGCTGACGACGCTCGAGGTCGTCACGACGGTGCGGCTCGGGCCGGACGGCATCAGCGTCGACCCGGCCAAGCTCGGCCTCGCCGGGCACTCCACGGGCGGCGGCTCGGCGGTGCTGGCCGCCGCGCAGGCCGCAGCCGACGACGACGCCAAGCAGCCCCGCGTGCGCGCCGTCGCCACGATTGCGGCGGCCCAGACGCTCCCTTCGGCGTCCGCGGCCGCGCCGCTCATCACGGTGCCCGGCTTGCACCTCGCCGCAGGTGAGGACCTGGTGGCGCCAGCCGTCGGGCACGCCGAGTCCATCGCGAACGCGTGGGGCGGCCCCGTGCAGCTGCGGACACTCGGCAAGTCGTCGCACCTCGCCGTCACCGAGGGCCGCCACTGGAGCCAGCTGCTGCTGCACGGCAAACCCCAGCGCCGCACCCAGCAGCTCGCGCGTGCCCTGTTCACCGCGTTTTTCCTGACCCACCTCACGGGCACCGACAAGTACCTGCCGCTGCTCGACGCGGACGTCAAACGCGCGGCCATCGAACCCGCGGCCTAGTGGTCCGGCCGCCGGAGTAGACCAGCCCAAGTCGTCGTCGCCCCGTTCGCGCGCATCCCGGTTGGCGCGCGGGTGCGCCCGGGACAGCGGCGCCGGCGTTCGCGGAACGCCACCGGGCCGGACAGCGGTCGGCCGTGCGGGGCGACCGCCTCGGGCTCGCGACCGCCGATTCCCTCGAGCGCAGCGGTTCCGGACTGATCGTTCCGGCCGCCGAGGTCGCGGACCGGCTCGCCCGGTGCGACGACCACGGCGCGAGCGAGATCGCCACCCGGCTCGCCGACGCTCGGGCGGCGCCGCGGGCGCGACACCGAAGCAGCCGCGCTAGTCGACCATCCACTGGTTGTTCGAAAAGTCGTGGTCGTCGAACGGTCCCTCGCGCGGCGGACGGCCCGGCACCGGCGGTTCGTCGTCGAGCGGCAACTCCGGCGGTAACGCCAGGTCGATCGTGATGTCCGAGTCGCGCTGCGCGCGTTCGGTGAGCCAGCCGCCGGAGGCGCGGTGGCGACGGGCCAGGTCCTGCGCGCGCGTCAGGTAGCGGCCGTGGGCATCCGCAGCCCGCCGGAGCGACTCACCGGCCGACGACGTCGCCTCGCCGACGTGCCGGTCGCGCAACGCCCGACGATCGGAATGTTCACGACCGGCGGCGTCCTGAGCGGCGCGGGCGGCGGCGAGACGGGCGGCGGTGTCGCTCACCGGCCGCCGCCGGGCGGGTCGTCGATGGAGCCCGAGATGCGGCCGCCGGAGCCACGGGTGTCGAAGACGTCCAAACCCGGTCGCGCGGCCGGGCGCTGCTGGTCCGGCGCCGCGCCGAGGCCGCCCATCGCGCCGAACGCGCCCATGCCGCCGAAGCCGCTCATGGCGTCGGGCATCTGCTCGGAACCGGTGCCGAGGGGATCGAACGTGAGGTCGCCACCCGGGGCGGTGCCGAGCTCGTTGTCGGCCGGGTGGTGCTCAGGCGCGGGGTCGATCACGTGGGTGCCGATGTCGGAGAACGACGACGCGGAGGTCGCATCGTCAGTAGCGCTGGTCGCCGGCCCCGAGTCGGCCGCCGACGCGGATACGGCTGCCGGTTGCGAGCCGGGGTCAGCCACCGGCGCGGATACGGCCACGGGTTCCTGATCCGCGGGGTGTCCAGGCCTCACCGACGGGTCCGCGATGTCGACCATCGGGAGACCGAGCGCCGGAGTGTCCACAGAGGAATGAGTCGTGGCCGTCCGATCTGGACTGAACCCCGACAAAAACCCGGTCAGAGCCTGGAACTGCTCGTCGATCGCCGAAGTCGCCGTTGAGCACAGGTCGCAGAACGCCGCGTAACGCCCGGAGAACTCAGTCGCGAAAGGACCGTCGAGCCACTGCTTCGCGGCGCGCACCGCGTAGTCGTGGTCGGAGGGTTCGCAGTCGCGCAGCCGGTCGTGCAGCTCGTTGCCCGGCGCCGCACCGTCGAGCCAGCGCGCAAGCTCCAGCAGTTCGTCGTGCGAGGGCACCTCGTCCTGCGCGACGCGCGCCACCCGCTGCGCGACGTCAAGCGGCGCCCCGGCGACCGTGTCGGCACGCAGCTTGAGCACCTCGTCCACTTCGGACTTCAGCACGGTGAAGACATGCGTCATCGTCTCGCCGATGAGCTGTGCGGCGCCGTCGAGCTGGTCGGCCAGGTCGTCGGGTCGCAAGCGGTCGAACGACTCCTTCGCCGTGGCCGCCGCCGGGCCTTCCCACTCGCGGAACAAGTCGTTCGCGGCGCCGTCGGCATCCGCGCGCGCCTCGCCGAGTGCGTCGTGCGCGTGGGTGAGCGCGTCGGCGTCGGCGAGGAACTTGCGGAAGCCGATGCCGGCGTTCGCCGCGAACCGCTCCCGCACGTCCTGCTCACCGTCGATCGGCGAGACGCCGGCCCGGGCGTTCCAGATTTCGGCCCACTGCGCGAAGAAGTCGAGCGCCGGCGCCGCGAGCGCCAGCACCTCATCGGACGTCCCCACCCCGGCCCCGCCGGCCTCGGGTCCCCGCAGCGCGTCGACGTCCGGCTCGGTCATCGGTCTCCCGTCCTCCGCATGCGGTCGGCGTGTTCTTCGTCGACACTGCCGTAGCGGCCGGCAGCCGCTTCGACGGCCCCGCCGAACTCCGTGAGCTGCCCCGCGTACGCCCTCAGTGCCTCACTCAGCACTTCGAATCCCTGGCTGTATGCGGCAAACGCCGCGCCATGCCCACGCCCGAAGTCCGCCACCCCCACGTGCGAGGCCACCTCGGTCACCCCCGCGGCCGCGCCCTCCAGCGCACCCCTCGCCGCCCGCATCGCCCCTGCGTCGGCCCGGTGACTCGTGTCTGCCATCGCGCACTCCTCACTCGCCCCCACCTCCGACGCACACCGAGCGCGCCTGGTGCCCCACGAGCGAATCTACCGAGTGAAAGAGCCCGGTTGAACCCGGACGCCGCTAGTCGTCCTCGTCGTCGAGCAGCGATCCGCTGATCCGCCGGCCGCTGGACGTCGAGTCGAACAGGCCCCGTTCCACCTGATATGGGTTGGTGGCACGCTCCTGGTCACCGGCGCCCGGCCAGCCACCTGCCATCGGGGCCCCGCCCATCATGCCGACAGGCTGTCCGTGCTGGTCGTCGGGCATGGTCGGAGCCGTGCCGAGGTCCGAAGCCGCCAGCGGGGTCCCGCCACCGCCCTCCCACCCGGCCGGTTGAGCGGTCTGGCCGAGGCCGGTGTCGGCTCCGGGGCCGAGGCCGCTGTGGCTGTCGGTCGGATCGGTCAGCGACTGGACCGTGGTCGAGTCGTCCGGCCCCTGGGATACGGCCGGCAGTTCGCTCGTCGACGCCGTCGCGCTGACCGGCTCGGTGGCCATGTGGTGACGACCGGCCCCGGACGCATCGTCGGCAACGCGCTCACCTTGCTCCGAACCACCGTGGTCAGAGGCGCCGTGGTCAGAGGCGCCGTGGTCCAGGCAGCTCGGATCCGTGCCACTGGGATCCAAGCCGCTGGGATCCAGGCCGCTGGGATCCGAGCCACTGGGATCCAGGCCGCTGGGATCTGAGCCGTCGTCCGAGCCGCTGGGACTCGAACCGCCGTGACCGGGCAGCTGATCCGCGAGGTCGCCCGCCACCGCATGGTGGACCGCAGCTTCATCCTGCGGACCGGTGCTCTGGTGGACCGCTGAGTCCGGCTGCGCCAGGTCTCCGGAAACGTGCCCGGTCTGCTGGTCACCGTCCTCGCCGAGGGTGTACGTCGTCGGATGACCGGAGCCGTCGTCGACGGTGACGACGGTGGGACCGTCCGCACCCTCCGGTCGCTCGGCCGTGATCTTGAGGCCGTTGTCGTCGATGTGAATCTTGCCGTCGGGGCCCGGCTGGTAGATGTGGCCGGACGCAGCGGCATTGTCCTGGCCGGGTGCCTCGTGACGGCCGGGCTGCGGCGCGGCGCCCTGATCGGGGACCGCGTGCTGCCCCTGCCCGGAGCCGGTGACCGCGTGCTGTGCCTGATCGGAGCCGGGGAATGCGTGCTGTCCCTGGTCGGCGGTGGCGCCGTCGTGGCCGGACGCGGCCTGGTCTCCGAAGTCGAGCTGATAGTGCTCGGGCCGTCCGGTGCCGTCGTCGACGGTGATGCCCATCCTGCCGTCATCGTCCGGCTCGACCATCGAAATCTTGTTGTTGCCGCGCTCGACCGTCACCGCCTCCGGCTCGGTCTCCTCGGCCTTCACGGCTTCGCCGGTCGTGGGATCGATCGGATACGGCTTGCCCGTCGCCGGATCCACCTCGAGCGCCTGGTGGGTGACGGGGTTGAGGTTCGGATCGGCCGGCGTCGGGGTGGGCGCGGGGGTTGGTGCGGGTGGCGCGGGGGTTGGTGCCGGCTGAGGGGCCGCGGCGGGTGTCGTCGGCGTGGCAGCGCCACCGGCCGACGAGGGCCCGCCCGAGTCACTCGCGCTGTGTCGGCCACCGGCGCCGCTGGTCCTCGTCCCGCCGCCGCTGTCCGGCGACGCACCGAGCTGCAGCGAGCCGAACGGATCCGTCGGCACGTTGAGCCCGTCGTTGAAGGCTCGCAGCGCGTTCGTCGCCGCGTTGTGCGCGTTGGTGATCGCCTGCCGGAACGTCGTCATAGCGTTCGAGTACTGCGTACAGTACTGGTCCATCTCGTCGCAGAGGTCGTGTGACCACTTGGAGTAGTAGCCGGTGTCCACATCGACCCACATGTTCCGGATGTCCTGCGGCGCAATCGGCCCGGTGCCTTCTTCCTGACTCGTCGCGACTTCATCCGACGTCCGCGGATTGGTGAGGTCATCACCGAACGTCGACTCGGCATCCTCGCGGCCCCATTTGATCGCGTCGTCGAGCCGGTCGATGAACATCGACAAGCCATCACAGTCATCGGGATTGTGCGCATCCAGAAAGATTTTCGGCGCCTGCCCAGGCGCATCCGGCAGCTTCACCATGTCGAGGATCGGTTGCCGGACCGTGTGCCAGAGATTCTGGAGCAACTGGCTGAATCCGTTGACCGTGTCGCCGTAGTCGCCGGCGGCTTTGCCGAAGTCGTCGAGCTTCTCGGCCGCGGAATCTGCCGCTTTGCCCTGCCACGCCGCGCCGAGATCCTTCTTGGCCTGGCCACCGGCGTCCTGTGCCGCCTTCGCTGCTTTGCCGAGATTCGCGGCCCGCTCCTGCGCGCCCCAGAAGTACCCGAAGCCGAAGCCGCGCAGCTCGTTCATCAGGCGGTTCTCCTCGTCGCCCTTGTCGTACGGCGCGGCGAACTGGATCGAGAGGTTCCGGGCCGGATGACCGATCCACCTCGCGTACAGCTGGCCCAGCTTTCCGGTCATCTTGTCGTGGAAGCCGGACAGCGAAGCGATCATGTTGTCGGACGTGTCGTCGAGGTGGACGTCCGCGGGAGGTTGCAGCGGTGCGATGATGGTGTCGCCGAGACGGCCGGTGGTGGGTGGCGGCGTCATGGTCAGGCTCCTCGGCCGGCGTCGGTGATGCCCCAGGTCGCTTCCTGCTCCATCTCCGTGTGTTTGGTCGCGGACTCGTTCAGGCGCGTGGCGTACTCCTTGAGGAACGCGCCGCCCTTCGTGGCCGAATCACCGAGTGCTTGCGCCTTCGCGACGTACGCGCCGGCCGCCTCCGACAGGCCCGGGATCTTGCCGAAGTGTGCCGGCGCGAGCTGGGACTGCGCCGTGTAGGTCTTCATCTCGTCGAACGACGTCGCGATCGACGACACCTCGTTCGCGACGTTCTTCACCTGATCCGGCTCGATGGTGAAGTCGGCCATCGCACCTCTCCCCTCGTGTGCGAAACGCACTGGCTCAGTCGGCGTCGACCCAGTTGGTGGCCGAGAAGTCGTCGTCTTGCTCCACTGCCCGGTGCCGTGCAGTCGGACGCGCCGGCGGCGGCGTCACGGGTGGCCGGAAAGCGGGCACCACCGGCTCGGGTGGGGTCTCCGCGGCCGTCTCGTCCTCGAACTGGAAGATCGCACCGTCCTCGGCGTCCTGGGCCGCCCGTTTGGCGGCCAGCTCCGCTTCTTTCGACGCGGCGGGATCGCTCTCGGTTCCAGCGGCCTCACGCTCCGCACGCAGCTGCTCGCTGCGGGCGCGGTTTTCCTCCACGAGCTTGGCGAACGCGGCCTGGCGCGCCTCGTCGTCGGCCAGCGCGCGCTCGTGGTCCGCCCGGTACTGGGCCCTGACCTCCTCCATCGCCACCAGACTCCTGGTGAACTGAGGACTCAGCTCCTGCCCGTCCATACCACTCCCCCGCCGGTCCGCGTGCATGCGGAATGTACCTCTGGATTCACCGACGGCGTAGGACGTTCATCAGATTTCGGGACGATCAGGAGACCGCCGACACCACTCCGGCGAGGCGGTCGGCTGCGGCTTGGGCCGTAGCGTGGGCCGGGGCTTCGACCATGACGCGCACGAGCTGTTCGGTGCCCGAGGAGCGCAGGAGCACGCGGCCCTCGTCGCCGAGTTCGGCTTCGACGGCGCCGACTGCGTCGCGGACCTCGGTGGAGGAGGCGACGGCCGCCTTGTCGGCCACGGGAACGTTGACGAGCACCTGGGGCAGGCGGCTCATGACTGACGCGAGCTCGGCAAGGGGTTTGCCGGTGGCGGCCATGCGGGCCATGACGCGCAGGGCGGTCAGCAGGCCGTCGCCGGTGGTGGCGTGGGCGGGGAGAACGACGTGACCCGACTGTTCGCCGCCAAGGGCGAAGCCGGAAGCGCGCAGCTCTTCGAGCACGTAGCGGTCGCCGACGGCGGTGGTGACGACGGTGATGCCGTGGGCCTTCATCGCCAGGTGCAGGCCCAGGTTGCTCATCACGGTGGCGACCAGCGTGTCGTTCACCAGCTCGCCCTCCTCGGCGAGCGCGAGAGCCAGCACGGCCATGATCTGGTCGCCGTCCACGAGCGTGCCCGAGGCGTCGACAGCGACACAGCGATCGGCGTCGCCGTCGTGGGCGATGCCCAGATCGGCGGAGTGTTCGACAACCGCGGCGAGCAGCCGCTCCGGGTGGTTCGAGCCGCAGTGGTCGTTGATGTTGATGCCGTCCGGCTCCGCGTGCAGGGCCACGACCTCGGCGCCGGCGCGGCGGTACGCCTCGGGCGCGGCGGCCGACGATGCGCCGTTCGCACAGTCGACCACGACTTTCAGGCCCGCGAGCGGGTGCGGCGTCGCGGCAACGAGGTGGTCCACGTAGCGACCCATGGCGTCGGGTACGTCGGAAACGCGGCCGACGCCCGAGCCGGTCGGGCGGACCACGCCGTCGGTCCCCAGGCCGGCCTCGATCTCGTCTTCGATGCTGTCCGGCAGCTTGTGCCCGCCGGCGGCGAAGAGCTTGATGCCGTTGTCGGGCATCGGGTTGTGCGAGGCCGAGATCATCACGCCCAGGTCGGCCTCCAGTGCGCCCACGAGGTACGCGACGGCGGGCGTCGGCAGCACGCCCAGCCTCAGCACGTCGGCGCCAGCGGACGCGAGGCCGGCCACCACGGCGGCCTCCAGCATCTCGCCGCTCGCGCGCGGGTCGCGCCCCACGACAGCCACCGGGCGGTGCGAACGGTCGTGTGCCGCCAGCACCCGCGCGGCGCTCGCCGCGACCGTGAGCGCCAGCTCCGGGGTCAGCTCGGCGTTGGCCAGGCCCCGAACCCCGTCGGTGCCGAACAGACGAGCCATTTCCACGACCTCCTTGGTCAAATCGACCACGACAACCTAGCGGCGAGTCCGATGTGCCCGAGCCCGGCCCCTACCCCAGGAGTGTCGCGGACAACGCGCGAAACGCATCACTGTGGAGCAGATGAGACGTGTGAGGTCCCAGAGAACACGTCGGACAGGGCTCGTCGAAGCTGTCAAGGCTTCGGAAAACACGAGAGCGCCCATCCGATGGACGGATGGGCGCTCTCGGGGTTGCCTTTCACAGGGCCAAGCACATCAACCCGCATGCACCGAACCAGCGCAACCCACTAGGGGTCCAGGGGCCTGCCCCTGGCGGGGTCCGGGGGCTCGATCCCCAGTGTGATCAGGGGAAGAGAATCCGGCGAAGCGCCACCAGGCACGAGCAGGACTCGCCCCGCACGAACCTTTACCGCTTGCTGTACTGCGGAGCCTTGCGGGCCTTCTTGAGGCCGTACTTCTTGCGCTCCGTGGCGCGCGCGTCACGGGTCAGGAAGCCGGCCTTCTTGAGGACCGGACGGTCGTCGGCGTCGACCTCGACCAGCGCGCGGGCGATGGCGAGCCGCAGGGCACCGGCCTGACCCGAGATCCCGCCGCCCTTCAGGTTGGCGAAGATGTCGAACGAGTCCGGCTTCTCGACCGTGACCAGCGGCTCACGGATGAGCTGCTGGTGCACCTTGTTCGGGAAGTACTGTTCGAGCGACTTGCCGTTGAGCTTGAACTCACCGGTACCGGGCACCACGCGGACGCGGACCACGGCCTCCTTGCGACGGCCGACGGTCTGGGCGTTGCCGCCCGCGGCGCGCGACGGACGCGGGGCGGCCGGCGACTCGCTGGTGGCGACGGCCTCGCCGACCGCGGGGGTCTCCGACGTGGCGACGACGGTCTCAGCCGCCTCGATGGCCACGGTGGCCTCGGCAGCCGCCGGAGCCTCGGTCTCGGTGCTGGTCACAGACTGTTCCTCACTCACTGCGCGACCTGCGCGATCTTGGTGATCTCGCGCGCCTGCGGCTGCTGCGCGGCGTGCGGGTGCTGCGGGCCGGCGTACACCTTCAGCTTCTTGGCCATGGCGCGGCCGAGCTTGTTCTTCGGCAG
>DASZNR010000107.1:0-9601 GCA_035551175.1 Amycolatopsis sp.
TTTCGCACCCCCCTGAAATGGCGTGCCTGATCGTCGTATACTCTCTTCATCAGCAAGTCCGAGTGGCGGAATGGCAGACGCGCTAGCTTGAGGTGCTAGTGTCCTTAACGGACGTGGGGGTTCAAGTCCCCCCTCGGACACACACATTATTCACCCGTGGAGAGGCCGTCAGATCGACGGCCTCTTTTTCGTGGTCGAACCGCAGGTCAAGAGCAAGGTCCCGGTAGAGCTGGGCCAGCTTCCCCGGCTCCGAGTCGGTCAGCGCAGCGCCGATGTCCCCGAGCGAGTCGATCATCGCGTAGACCTCGGCCTCGCTCAGCCCGGCAGGTTCTCCCGCGTTCGCCAGCTCGGCCTGCGCCACCGCTCTGTCCGCCTGCGCCTGGTTGATGCTCTCAACGACCGCCGCCGGGTCGATCCCGGCCGCGATGGCCTCCTGGAATCTCCGAATCTTGGCCTCGGCCTCCTCCAACCGCCGCCGAACTGCGCCGTCATTCCCTGACTTGGCCGCAGGCTGCGCCTGCACCAGTCGCTTCACGGTCCGATCCACGTTCTTCGGATCGAACAGTTCCCCGATCCAGCCGTTCACCGCATTCCGCAGCGGCTCTTCCCGCAGGTAGATCGTCGGCGGGTGACTCGCCAAGGCCGGTGAGCCCGGAGCAAGCGTCCGCGCCGGGCACCGGTAATACATGCCGTGCTTGCGCGGACTGCCCTCCATCTTCCGTCCGCACGCCAAACAACGAATCAATCCCCGAAACAAGTACTGGTGCTTGACCGCCCGCGCAGACCGCTCGGTCTTCCGCGCGGTCCGGAGTCCACCAGCGGCTTTGGAGCGGCGCAGCAGCTGAGCCCGCGTGAAGTCCTCCACCGAGATTATTTCCGGGTGCGCGGGCTTGCGCGAGCGGACGACGCGCTCCGGCGCTGCCCGCCTGAACCGCACGACGTTCCCGGCCGCCACGTCCTCCGGGTCCAACAGCATCTCCTGCCGCGTCCAACGCCCGAAAAAGGCGTAACCGGTGTACCTCGGGTTCTCCACGATCGACCGCACCGTGCTGCCCTGCCAACCGTCGGCGAACCGGTGCCGGTTCTGCGCCGGCTTGTGCGCCGACGGGCACGGAATCCCGAGCCGATTCAGCTCGTTGGCGATCGCCCGGTCGCCCCAGCCGTCCAGGTAGGAGGCGAAGATCCGCCGAACCACGTCAGCGGCGAACTCGTCCACCGCCAGCAATCGCAGCCGGAACCCCTCCGCCGCCTTCCTCGGATTCGGATGCGGCCCGCCGTCGACCACCACGTATCCGTACGGTGCGCGGCCCCCTTGATGACGGCCCTCGTTGATCACCTGCGTGTCCATCGCCGCCCGCACCCGGGCTTGCACGTGCTGCCGTTCCGACTCGCTCATCCCGCCGAGCACGCTCATCAGCATCTTGTGCGATGGATTCCGCGGATCGAACCTCCCACCCAGCTCTGGCACCCACAGGTCCACTCCGTACGCCGCGAACCGCGGTGCGATCAGCGAGAACTGGTTGCCGAACCAGCACCGCGTGCCCTCACCGACGACGATCGCATCCCACCCGCGACGCGGATCCTTGAGCGCAGCCAACAGCCGCGAAGCCTCATTCCTCCGCTCCCAAGGGACTGACCGCGACTGACCTACGTCGAAATACTCGGTGGTCACCCGCCCGCCGAACGGCTCCACGAACTTCCGCGCGTTCCCGAGCTGCCAGCCCAACGACGTCTCCGGGTCCTGGTTGTCCTCCGTCGAGCACCGCCCGTAGAACGCGACCGACCCGATTCCCTCGTCGACCGGTTCTACCGCCTGGACACCCAGAATCTCGTCCAGAGTCGCCCACGGGTCACCGATGAAATCAGCCGTCATGCTGCACCCCCTCGACCGGTTCCAGGACCGGAACCGCAGTCAATTCGATTAGGATCGCCAGCAGTGCTCGTGCCGCAGGCACGGTCAGTGTCGGCGTATTCACTGGCAGGATAACCCGAACGGCACTGGATGAGGTTTCGCGGCGCGTCATGATTCGGTACCCCCGCCCACCTCGCCGGCTCGTGTTCGTTCTCGGTCGATCGATGCACTGATTTCAGCCCTCAGGTAGCCCCGAACCTGCCTGACATGCCCGTCCTCGCCGGATACTCGCCCGCGCCTGCCCTGGCAGCCAAGGTCCGCCATCAGCTGTGCGAACTCCTTCGCGTCCACCGCCAACGCCTCGACCAGCTCAGCTGTCGGGATGAACTCCCGCTCGTCGCCATCCAGGTAGGCAGCGAGAGACGCGAGCGGCTCTGGCAGCACGGCAGGCGCTGCGGCCTCTGCCTGCGCGAGCACCTTCAAGGTGTTCTCCAGCGCCAAGTCCGTCCCGGCCGCGTGCCCGGTCAGAGTCCCCTCAGCTTCACGCAGCTCCCGACCACGGCGACAGATCGTCTGCCAATCCTCATTCGGCATGTAGTACGTCCGCACAGTCAGCGCCAGCACCTCCCCACCAGCCTGCGCATCCCCGTCCGGCCGGAGAATCCCAACTCCCTTATGCGACGCCAGCAACCGACTGCTGTCATACCCCCGCGTGTTCATCTGCTCACCGAGCACGATGTTGCTGTCCCGCCAATCCATGACACGCAACGCGAACCGCGACCCAAGCACCGCCCGCAGGCCAGACGGAATCGTCTTCGAGTCCGGCCGCTGGGTAGCCAACACCAACACAATCCCCGCCGCCGGACCCTTCTTAGCCAGCCACGTCAACAACTCGCCGACGTACTCGCCCGCCGTCAACGTCTTGCCCTCGACCTTGACCGGCGTCCGGTCCTCCAGCGGAACCTGCACCTCGTCCACGAAAATCGCCGTGATCGGCATATCCAACGCCTGGTCCCGCGACATCGCCGGCGTCACCTTCGACTCCGGACACGTCTCATCGTCCAGCTCCCGCATCCGCCGGAACCGCCCCTGCACCTCGCCGACCAGCTCCACCAGCCAGCCGACCAGCGCCAACACGTGCTCCGGCTCATCGCCCGACATGAACCGATGCGCGACGCGCCCAGCCGCGTCCCAGTCCTTCCCAGCCTTGAAATCCGCCACATAGAGCCGTGTGAACGGGTCAAGCACCAGCCCAGCCGCAGCCAACCGCGCCGCGAATGTCTTGCCCTGCCGAGGAATCGCCCCAACCAGCAACGACGTCCACACCAACGGAAGATCCACCCGCCGGTCCCGCGCATCCCGTCCAAACGGGACCGGTCGCCACGCATCCCACTGCGCCGCGTCGAGCAAAGGAGTCCTCCGCGGAGCCGATGCGTACGGATCTTCATCGGCAACCCACATCGCGACCCGGCCAGCGTGCCCGCCGTTACCGCGCACCCGCTCCACGATCAGCTGCACCTCATCCACCGCGAGCGCCGACGCCAGCGCCTCACGGTTCTTGATCACGTCCGCGGCCTTCCGCGTAGCCGGAAGATCCACGGTGATCGCCCAGCCGTCACCCATCCGCGTAGCCCGCTCGACCAGCCGCAACGTCTCGTCCTTGCCGACAAGCTTCGCGTCCCGGAACGCGTCGACCAGCACCTGCGGATCCATCGTCCAGCGCAACGTCCGCGGCCCGGCGAGCACCGCTTTCCGCCCTGGACTCCCTTCGCGCCGCCTCCCGAGCGCAGCGAGCGCCACAGCCAGAACTCCAGCAACAACCCAAAGAGCAACGATGCCGTAGACCAGGTGAGCCATCAGCGTGACGGCGGTGGCACCAGTTGCGACCGCACCGGTCACCTTCCACCGGAACAACGTCAGCGCCCGGATGTCGGCGAACTTGTCCGCCAGCTTCTCCGACTGCTCCGCCGCCTCCCGGAAGTCCCGAACGGTCACCCAAGCTCGCCACCACCGCGCAGCCGCAACGAGCCCGCGCGCCACCGCGCCCAGACACCGGAACGGCGAGCGCACGACACCCGCAACGAAGTCCTTCGCCGCTTGCCGCGCCTGGTTCCGGTCCTTAAACCAAGTCGGCACCCACCGGGATCGCAGCCACCAGGACTCAAACCGCTTCCGCGGCTGGGGCAACGTGTCATCCACCAACTCGCCGTCGAGTATCGGATCGGCCTTGACCAGCGCGTCGTCAGCCATTGGCCACCTCCGCGCGCAGCGCCCGCGCCAGCCGCGGCGACAACCCGCGCGAACACCCGGTCTCCTGCCGAACCCACGCCGGCGTGATCTCCACGCCCGGAGCCCAAGCCGCCCGCGCCTCGGCGAGGTAGTCCGCGAACAGCTTCCGCCGCCCGTCCTCGACCGGCCGGACAACTCGACGCTCACCAGCAGCCACCAGCACGGCATCGGTCAGCTTGTCCCGAAGATCCGTGACCGCCTCCACCGCCACGAACACCACCAGCGGCGGAACGGAATGCAACACGATCGCCGCAGCCTCACCGGCCATGAACGACGTCCAGGTGTTCATGACATACGTCGCCGCCAGCGTGAACCACTTCGCCCGCCGCACCCACGGCCCAGTCCTAACCTGGTACCGCGCCGTCACCTGCTCCGCCCGGAGAATCGCCAGCAGTACCAACGAAACAGTCGGATCCAGCACCCACGCCGCCAGCCACGGCAACGACCACACCGCCGTATCCGCCGACGCGAAGGTCTGCACGTTCGTCATCGTGAAGCCCAGCCCAAGCACGATCCCAGACCACGCCATCCAATCGACCTGCCGCCGCACCCGCTCAATCCGCAGCGCCACAACGTCCGGATCCGTCTGGTACGCCCGAACCTCCGCAGCCTCAGCAGCGTCCTGCGCCAACTTCTGTGCCCGACTCATCGCCGACCACCCCGCTTCGAGGTGTCGACCGTCGTCACAGTCAGCGCCCGGGTCAGCGAATGGGCGGCGAACAGCGCAGGCAAGCCCAGCACCGCCAGCAGGACCCACGTCCCGCCCTGGTGAGCGATCACCACCCACTGAACCGCCACAATCAACGCCGCGTTGAACACGACCCGCCCGGCCAGCGACACCAGCCGCGCCCCTGACCGCGCCTTCTCCGCCGCGGCCTTCGCCCGACGCGCGCCCGCACGCCAAACCCAAAACAGCACCAGCAGCACGCCGACTCCGGCCATGACCTGCGTCGGCGTCACAGTCAGCCCGTTCATCGCGCACGCCCTGCCCGCTCGCCGCGGCGCAGCCAGTGCGGGTGCAACGCCCGCCTGTCGTCGTCCGTCATCCCGCCCCAGACTCCAACCGTCCCCACACCGGCAGTCCGCAACTCCAGCTCCAGACACATGTCTCGGACCGGACATCCGCCGCACATCCGGTCGGCGAGTTCCGCATCCGACGACGCAGGCGGCGGATCGCCATCTGGTGGCCACATACAGAGTCCGTCCCTGGTCACGACGTCGTAGAGCACATCGGACGGCACCCAACGGAGCGCGTCGAGCCGCCAGGCAATCCCGATCAAGGTGAGTTCGTCCATCACGCCGCACCTCCGCGAAGGACGCGCGTCAGCTCGGTGGACGGGATCCGCAGCCCTTCCCGGCGACGGACCACCCGCAGCTTGCGGCTCCGGATGGCCCGACTGACCGCGCCCCGCGAGACGCCGAGCAGCCAAGCCGCTTCATCCGGCGTGTGAAAAGTGACATTCGAGTTCATAAGAAAAGGCCAATCTGATGATTTCAAGACTATGTTGTTGATTTCAGCTTCCTGAAGGGCATAGATATCCGACGCGCCGCGGCACACCCGCTACGCGGCGCGAGAAAAGCGCAATGACGCGCTAATCTCGGCGCTGAGGCGGAGCGCGGAGGAATAGGTGTCGGAGGATTGGGCGGCGGTCGCGAAGGCGATCGACATGCGCGTGCACGAACTCGGCTGGCGACAGCGCGAGCTGGCGGAGCGGTC
Organism: Amycolatopsis sp.; assembly: GCA_035551175.1. Taxonomy (GTDB): domain Bacteria; phylum Actinomycetota; class Actinomycetes; order Mycobacteriales; family Pseudonocardiaceae; genus Amycolatopsis. Next base: position 5,859 of record DASZNR010000107.1, read on the forward strand.
GCACGTGTCGCAGGCGATCGTGCGCGAGCTGCAGCACCACACGGTCGAGCGCCGACGGAGCGCGCGCACGCTCGAAGCACTCTCGACCACGCTCGGCTGGCACCCGCAACATCTGCAGGCCGTGCTGCAGAATCGCACGCCCCCGCACCACGACGAACCGGCCGACGACACCGGCGAACTCTCGTCCCGTCTCGACGCGCTCGAACAGCGCCTGGCCGAGATCTTCGACCGGCTGGACGACGTCCAGACCAGCCTGGCAACCGTCGTCGACCACGTGCAGAAGAAGCGCTGACGGCTTGCGCTTCGGGCTGATGAACCAGGTGATTTCCATACCCCGAATTCAAGGCCGAAACGGCGACCGTTCCCATGCACCAGCAGTGCATAAGCAGCGCACGACTAATGCAGCTTCGAATTCGGAATGCGCGCGCCGATGAATCCGGCCGACGAATGGACGGGCCGCACCGCATCAGCGCTGCAAGCCGCTCTCCGAATGAGCAACGAGGGTTTCGCCGCGCACCTAGGCATCGGCGTTCGCACGGTCGCGTCGTGGCACCAGAAGCCGGACCTGCGCCCGCGGTCGGAGATGCAACAGGTGCTCGACCGCGCCTACGAGCAAGTCGGCGATGCCGAGCGCGCCCGCTTCGCCGAGCTGACCGGCACCGCACTGGCCGAGACCTCCACGGATCCTCGCCTGCACGACGACCCGAACATCGCGTCCGCGCTCGAATGGATCGACCAGCACGCACACTGGTCTCCCGGAACCGCGCGCCGCGCAGTCGCCGCCAAAGCTGCGCAGTTGGACACCCAAGCCCTGCGCGACCGAAGCACCCGCCGCAGCTGGGTCACCCAGCGCGACACCGCCGACGCGCTTGCCGCCTACTACGGCGGCCGAACCGGCGACCACGGCCTGTACACCGCGCGAGTCAGCACCGAACTCGTGAACACCAGCGTCCTGACCTGCGCGAACTGGCTGGATCTCGACTGCGAGTTACGCCCCGCATCAGACCGATTCAGGGTCGCCACCGCGCAGCCCGAGGCAGACCTGGCCCTCGACGATCGCGCCGCAACCGCGGCAGTTCACCGGCTAGCCGAGTCGCTGGCCATGAACACCCGCCTCGTGAACAGCCCTCTGTACCGTGCGCTCGCCCTCGACATCGCCGAACACCAACTCGCCGGATCCTTCGGCACCACGCACTTCGTCCACTACGCCCTGACGCTGGATCTGCTGGAGGGCGAGCTGGTCGACGCCATCATCGCCGGCGGCCCGCTCAAGCTTCCTTTGCGAGACCGCTACCTCCCCAACCTGGCGTCCGTCCTCGACGTCGGAACCCGGCTCTGCGCCGGCGGCGCACTAGCCCTCACCGCCATCGCCCGCCCCGCCGACCCGTTCCGCGGAGAAGCCGACTATGTCCTGCTAGTCCAAGAACGCTCGGGGAGCGTCCTGAACGCGGCCCGCCGCCTGGCCGTCATCCCGAAGGGCTTCCACCAGCCCCTCACCGACGTCCGCCGCGACGCACAGATCGGCGCGACCCTCCGGCGCGAGATGGAAGAGGAACTGTTCGGCCGCCCGGACATCGACAACACCGTCACCGACTCGCTGACCGCGGACCCGATGCACCCAACGCTCATGTCGGAGCCGATGCGCTGGCTCATGCAAAAACCCGGCCGCCTCCGCATGGAGACGACCGGGTTCGGGCTTAACTTGGTGAGCGGCAACTTCGAGTTCGCCAGCCTCATCGTCATCGAAGACGAAGAGTTCTGGAACCAGTACGGCGGAATCGTCGCCGCGAACTGGGAATCTTCGACACTGCGCCAGTATTCGACCACGGACATCGAGCTTCTGACCGAACTGCTGACTGATGTAGCGTGGAGCAACGAAGGTTTGTTCGCCATGACGCAAGGGCTCCGACGCCTCGCGGAAATCGGCGGAGACCGGGTGCGCCTGCCAACGATCGAGTGGGAGATCAGCGAGTGACCGAGGGCTGGACCAGCGGCAACGCCAACGAAGACGCCGCAGGCAACCGCGGCTGGCTGGTCGGCCACTTCCTCGACCCCTCGCACGGAGTTCGAGCCACGAACGACGTAGAAGTCAAGTGGGCCAACCACCCCGCAGGAGACAAGCGTCCCGAGTGGACGGCCGACGACCAGCGCACGACGCTCGTCATGCTTATCTCCGGCGAGTTCCGCATCGACGTCACCGGCGGCACGAAAACCATGACACGCCAAGGCGATTACGTCATGTGGGGTCCAGGAATCGACCACTCCTGGGAAGCGCTCGCCGACTCCGTCGTGCTGACCGTCCGGTGGCCGTCAGCAACGTAGGTCAATCGGCGGCAACGACACCCGCCCGCCGCCGATCTCCGACAACCGGCGCAGGCCGAGCAAGAACGCGAACAGTCCTTCGTTCGTCCACTTCTCGTCGGCGATCAGCTCGCTGACCAGCTCGCCGTCGAGCGACGAGTACTGCCGGAGACCGGAGACCTCCCAGTTCGCCTCGACCACGCCGCCGAACCGCGGCCAGAACTCTTCGTCCTCGATCACGACGAGCGCCGCGAACTCGTAGTTGCCGCTGACCAGGTTAAACCCGAAGCCCGTGCACTCCATCCGCATCCGGCCCGGCTCCGCCGTCAACCACCGCATCGGTTCCGAGAGCCGCGTCGGGTGCATCGGGTCGGCCGCACGTTGCACATCAGTCGTGGTGTCGACGTCGTCACGGCCGAACAGCTCTTCCTCCAGCTCACGCCGCAGCGTTGCGCCGATTCGCGCGTCGCCCCGCTGGTCCGCCAGCGGACCGTGGAACCCCTTCGGGATCACGGCGAGCCGACCCGACCCGTTGACCACATGGCCGGATCGTTCCTGCACAAGCAGGAGATAGTCAGCTTCGCCGCGGGCGGGATCCGCCGGCCGCGCGATTGCCGTCAGCGCCAGCGCTCCACCCGCGCAAAGGCGGCTGCGCACGTCGAGAACACCAGCGAGGTCTGGCAACAGCTCGCTCCGCAACTGGGTCTCGCCAGCCGCTAACTCCCGTTCGAGCAGGTCCGGACCCAACGCGTACTCGACAAACGACGTAGTGCCGACTGCGCCACTGACGTGATCAGCGCAAACATCGACGTCGAGCAGCCGGTACAGCGGCCGATCGGCAATCCGGACGTCCGATGCCGCTGCTTCTGCCAGCCGAGTCAAAGCGGCGTCCGTTGTCCCAGCTCGCTGCGCTGCAGCAACTCGCGCATCAAGCACGAGCACATCCCGCTGGGCGTCCAGCGCACAGCGGAGATCAGTCCAGTCGGGTCTGGTCACCACGCTCGTGGTGACCAGTTCGCCACCGACCTCCGCATCGAAGTAGAAGTGTTCGCCCTCGGGAGCGCCGTAGAACTGTCGAAGCACCTCCGCCTCCTCAGCCCGGCGACCGATCCGACGTTCACGGCCTGACTTCGGTCGTACCGCGCGCCGAGCTGTCCCCGCAGCCCAGCCCGCCGACCTGTCCAACCAATCGAACGCCGACGTAAGCGCGGAGCCTCCCGCCTCAAGCGAACCTTGCCCGAAAAATGCCCGCACGTCCGCCACCGGTCGCCCGAGCACTCTTCCCAGCTCCGGCCACTGACGCGGCAACGGACGATGCCCACCGGATTCCCAGCGCGCAACGGTGGTCCGGTCGACGCCGAGCACCGCGGCGAGCGTCTCCTGTGTATGACCAGCGTCTTCGCGAGCCAAAATCAGCGCTTCTCGCCGCTCCGCCATCGCCG
>DASZNR010000108.1:0-23139 GCA_035551175.1 Amycolatopsis sp.
TACGCGGTAACGACGGGGCTGGCCCCCGGATCTGAGAGAGAAGGAAACGCTGTGGCTGCCACCGACGTGCGACCCAAGATCACGCTGGCGTGCGAGGAGTGCAAGCACCGCAACTACATCACCAAGAAGAACCGGCGCAACGACCCGGACCGCTTGGAGATGAAGAAGTTCTGCCCGAACTGCGGTACGCACCGGCTTCACAAAGAGACCCGCTGACTCAGGCGGTTCTTCCAGCTTCGAAACGCCGCTCCGGCACCACGCCGGGGCGGCTTTTCGCTGTCCGCGCTGTGTCCGTGACCGGGATCGCAGCACCCTCGGGCGCGTCGCGGCGGTCGGCTAGCCTCTGCGGGTGCCATTGGACCAGTCGTTCACCGGGCGGACCTACCCCGCCGACAGCCTGTACGAAGTGAGCCGGGAGAAGATCCGGGAATTCGCCGACGCGATCGGTGACCCCAACCCGATCTACCGCGACCCCGAAGCGGCTCGGGCTGCCGGCCACCCCGACGTGGTCGCACCCCCGACGTTCCTCACGCTTCTGAACCTGCCCAAGGTCAACGGCATCGTCGCCGACCCGGAGCTGGGGCTCGACTACTCCCGCATGGTCCACGGTGACCAGGGCTTCACTTACGAGCGCCCCGTCCACGCGGGCGACCTCCTGGAGGTCTCGGCGAAGATCGAGAACATCATGGCCCGCGCCGGGAACGACTTCATCAACGTCAGCGCCGCGATCACCGACGCCGAGGGCAATCTGGTCTGCACCACCCGCGCGCAGCTCGTGGTGCGAGGGGAGGACGCGTGAAGGTCGGCGACGAGCTGCCTCCGCTCGAGGTCCGGGTCACCCGCGAACAGCTGGTCCGGTACGCGGGCGCGGCGCTGGACTTCAACCCGATCCACTGGAACGAGCGCTTCGCCAAGGAAGTCGGGCTCCCCGACGTGATCGCCCACGGCATGCTCACCATGGCACTGGCGGGCCGCGTCGTCAGCGACTGGCTCGGCGATCCCGCCCGGCTACTGGACTTCAGCGCCCGCTTCACGCGCCCCGTCGTGGTGCCCGACGACGCCGAGGGCGCCCTCGTGCAGATGACCGGCAAGATCGGTGCCATCTCCGAGGACGGCGTCGCCCGCGTGGACCTGGCCGTCAAACACGGCGGCAAGACGGTGCTCGGCAAACCGCAGGCCCTCGTCCGCGTCTGACGGACAAGGGATTCACCCGGAGACCCAGGCGGCGCCGGGGCGGTCACCCCGTGGCGGCGCGCAGTTCACCGGCGAGTTCCAGCGCATGCGCCACCGTGTCCGCCACGTAGTGCAGGTCCACGAACGCCTCGGTGAACCCTTCGTCCTCGGCCGCTTCGAGGCCCGCCGCCAGGTCGGCGACGGTGGCGACGGGCGTGCCCTCGCGCGGGTTGATCCGCAGTACGCGCCTCAGCGTCGCCGGGTCGCGGCCCGCTTCGGCGGCGGCCGTGGTGACCACCGCCCAGAGGCGCCGCAGCGCGGGCATCGGCATGAACGTCGGGAGCCAGCCGTCGGCGATCATGCCGACGCGGCGCAGTGCGCGTTCGGAATACCCGCCGAGCAGCACCGGCGGGTGCGGGTCCTGCACCGGACGTAGCCCGACGTGGGAATCGGGGATGCGCCAGCGGTCGCTGTCGTGGCCGACCGGGTCGGCGGTCCAGAACGTGCGCAGCACCTCGACCATTTCGCCGAGCCGCGCGCCACGCCCGCTCCACGGCACGCCGGTCGCGGTGTACTCGTCACGCAGCCAGCCGAGTCCGAAACCGGCATCAACGCGGCCGCCGGACAGCAGGTCGAGCGAAGTGAGCGTGCGGGCCAGCAGCACGGGGGAGTAGACCGGCGCGGACAGCGTGCTCGTGCCCAGGCGCGCCGTGGCGGTGGCGCCCGCGGCGGCCGTCAGCGCGACGAACGGGTCGACGAAGCTCACGAACTCCCGCGGGTACGGCTGTTCGGGGGTCCCGCCGCCCGGATAGAGGTCCGCCGGCTCGACCGGCGTGAGCACGCGGTCGCCGACCCACAGCGAAGCGTAACCGAGCTCCTCGGCCGCGGCCGCGAACCCGGCGATCGCGCCGGGGTCCGCGAGCTTGCCGTACTGCGGCAGGGCGAGTCCGAGTCGCATCGTGGTCACCGGGCCTCCTGGACAACGGTTTTCCTTGCGGGGAAAGGAAGATCGGGTGCGCTGCGCCGGATTCGGCTGGCCGAGTCCGGGAATTCGGCGCCACCGCGGCCGGTTTCCCTGGTGCGACAAGGGTTTTCAAGGCGTGCAACACCGGGCGAGGTATCATCTTCCCGATTAATCGCGGATCGGCGCACGGTGGTCATCCTGGCACGGCGTGGCCGTGGGCGCCGAGCGTGTCCGTCGGGGTGCCGGCACCGGTTCTCGACGATCGAGGGGGCGCGGTTGCGAGCGTCGATCGGGCTTGCCGTAGACTTCGGAACTCGGAACGCACTGCGGTCATCCCCGCCGGATGGTGGGGACGATGGAATGCGTCCACCGGGGCCCGGGTGACCGGGGTCCACAGGGGTGTAGCTCAATTGGCAGAGCAGCGGTCTCCAAAACCGCAGGTTGCAGGTTCAAGTCCTGTCACCCCTGCGTACGGGAACTGGTGGAGCGGAGGAGTGGTCGTGAGCGACAGCGACGCCAGCGGCGAGAACGAGCGGGACGAGTCGGGCAAGCAGCCCGGGGTCGAGTCCCGCCCGGTCACCGCCGCGGCTCGACGCGAGCGCCGCGCTTCCGCCCGCCCGTCCGGCAAGTCCGAAGCGCGTTCGGGTGGTTCGACCCGCCCGGCCGGAAAGGCGGGCGACAAGGTCGCGAAGCCCGCCGACGCCAAGGGCGTGCCGACCCCGAAGCGGGACCAGAAGCCCAAGAAGGCGTCGGTCTTCGCGCGGATCATGCGGTTCATCCGCGAGGTCTGGGCGGAGCTGCGCAAGGTCATCTGGCCCAACCGCAAGCAGATGGTCACCTACACCGCGGTCGTGCTGGTGTTCGTGGTGTTCATGGTGGCCCTCGTGAGTGGCCTCGACCTGGGCTTCAAGCAGCTCGTCGGGCTGGTCTTCGGCTGACGCCGAAGGGGCGCGCCACCGTGCGCCGCGCGGGCCGGCCTGCCCGAGCCCGGCAAGTGATCAACTGAGAGGACGGAACGTGACCTCCGACAACGGCACAGAAGCCGGTCGCGACCTGACCGAGCTTTCCGACGAGCAGGTGCAGGCGGCACTCGGCGACGAGGCTTCCGCCACCCCCGAGCCCGTCGAGGTGCCCGCCGCCGGCGAAGAGGTCGACGCAGCCACCGAAGACAGCGGTGAGCCCGAAACCGACACGGCTGACACAGCCGACGGGGCTGACACGGTCGAAGCCGACTCCGAGACCGCCGAACCGGCTGATGCCGAGTCCGCCGAAACCGAAGCGGCCGAAACCGAGCCGGCCGCCGAGTCCGACGACCCCGTCGCCGCGCTGCGCGCCGAACTCATGGCCGCGCCGGGCGAGTGGTACGTGGTCCACAGCTACGCCGGGTACGAGAACAAGGTCAAGACCAACCTCGAGACCCGGACCCAGACCCTCGACGTCGAGGACTACATCTTCCAGATCGAGGTGCCGACCGAAGAGGTCACCGAGATCAAGAACGGCCAGCGCAAGCAGGTGCAGCGCAAGGTGCTGCCCGGCTACATCCTGGTGCGGATGGACCTCAACGACCAGTCGTGGAGCGCGGTGCGCAACACGCCGGGCGTCACCGGGTTCGTCGGCGCGACCTCGCGCCCGTCGCCGCTCACCGTGGACGAGGTGCTGAAGTTCCTCGCGCCGCAGGTCGAGAAGGAAGCCCCGGCGAAGGCCGGGAAGGGCGAGTCCGCCGCGGCGTCCGCGCCGGTCGGCGGCGGCGCTGTCGAGGTCGACTTCGAGGTCGGCGAGTCGGTCACCGTCATGGACGGCCCGTTCGCCACGCTGCCCGCGACGATCTCCGAGGTCAACGTCGACGGACAGAAGCTGAAGGTCCTGGTGTCGATCTTCGGCCGGGAAACGCCGGTCGAGCTGTCGTTCACCCAGGTCTCCAAGATCTGACGGTCGGGAATACCGACCGGCAGTCCCCGCGTACTGGCAGGTGTGCGGGGGACTCACGTCAGTAAGAAGGACACAAGGTAATGCCACCCAAGAAGAAGAAGCTTGCGGCGATCATCAAGCTGCAGATCAAGGCGGGCCAGGCCAACCCGGCCCCGCCGGTCGGCCCGGCGCTGGGCCAGCACGGCGTCAACATCATGGAGTTCTGCAAGGCCTACAACGCCGCGACTGAGTCGCAGCGCGGGGACGTCGTCCCGGTCGAGATCTCCGTGTACGAAGACCGGTCGTTCGACTTCAAGCTGAAGACGCCGCCGGCCGCCAAGCTGCTGCTCAAGGCCGCGGGCGTCGAGAAGGGCTCCGGCGAGCCGCACAAGACCAAGGTCGCCAAGGTCACGTGGGACCAGGTCCGCGAGATCGCCAAGACCAAGGAGACCGACCTCAACGCCCAGGACATCGACCAGGCCGCGAAGATCATCGCCGGCACGGCCCGCTCCATGGGCATCACGGTTGGTGATTGAGTTCCCGCGAGATCGCGCCGGTTTCTGGACCGAGCGATTCGATCGGCCCCTCGGGCCGGGCGATTCGGGAGGGAAGGAATCGGCTTGGGGCGATCTCGCCGCCTCGGCGGAGCCGAGGCATTCAACGTGGCAATGCAACACAGTGGGAGAGCTGCGTGCTGGCTCGGCCACCACACTGATCCGTTTTCGAAGTTAGGGACAGAAGCATGACCAAGCACAGCAAGGCGTACCGCCAGGCTGCGGAGCTCATCGACAAGGCGCGCCTGTACGCGCCGCTCGAGGCCGCGAAGCTGGCGAAGGAGACGTCCAAGTCCAAGATGGACGCGACCGTCGAGGTCGCGATGCGTCTCGGCGTGGACCCGCGCAAGGCCGACCAGATGGTCCGCGGCACCGTGAACCTGCCGCACGGTACCGGTAAGACCGCCCGCGTCATCGTGTTCGCCGTCGGCGACAAGGCCGCCGAGGCCGAAGCCGCCGGCGCCGACGCGGTCGGCACCGACGAGCTGATCGAGCGCATCCAGGGTGGCTGGCTCGACTTCGACGCCGCGATCGCGACGCCGGACCAGATGGCGAAGGTCGGGCGCATCGCCCGCATCCTCGGCCCGCGTGGCCTCATGCCGAACCCGAAGACCGGCACCGTGACGCCGGCCGTCGAGAAGGCCGTGAAGGACATCAAGGGCGGTAAGATCAACTTCCGCGTCGACAAGCAGGCCAACCTGCACCTCGTGATCGGCAAGGCGTCGTTCGACACCGAGAAGCTGGTGGAGAACTACGCGGCCGCGCTGGACGAGATCCTGCGGGCGAAGCCGTCGTCGGCGAAGGGCCGTTACGTCAAGAAGGTCACCTTCACGACCACGATGGGCCCGGGCATCCCGGTCGACCCGCTGCGGACCCGCAACCTCCTGAGCGAGGAAGCGGCGGTCTGAGTCGCACATCACGCGAAAGGGCGGTCACGCAACGGGCGTGGCCGCCCTTTTTTCGTGTCTCATGGAGACATGCCGACGACGACGTTCACCGCTCCCGACGGGCTCCGCCTGAGCTACACGGTGTGGGAGGGCGACGGCCGGCGGGCCCGTCCCGTGGTGCTGCAGCACGGCTTCGCGGCGGACGCACAGGTCAACTGGGTCGGCACCGGCGTCGTCAAGAGGCTGCTCGCCGCCGGGTTCACGGTGATCGCCCTCGACGCCCGTGGCCACGGTGCGTCGGCCAAACCCCACGATGCCGCCCGCTACGGCCACGACGCGATGGCTCGCGACGTCTCCGCGCTGCTGGACGAACTCGGCCTCGACGAAGTGTCGCTCGCCGGCTATTCGATGGGTGCGATCGTGGCCCTGATCGTCGCGTCGCAGGACAAACGCGTGCGCTGCCTCGCGACCGGGGGAGTCGGCGCGGGCGTCGTCGACTTCGGCGGGGTGGACACCCGCGTGGTCAACCCGGAGCAACTCGCCGACGGCCTGCTCGCCGAGGACCATGCCGCCGTGCCCGCGCAGGTCCGGCCGTTCCGCCGGCTGGCCCGCCGCACGGGCGCTGACGTCGCCGCGCTGGCCGCCGTCATGCGCGCCTCCCGCCACGCACCCATTTCCCTCACCGCGATCACCGTGCCCACCCTCGTCCTCACCGGCGAACGCGACCAGCTGGCCACCCAACCCGAACGCCTCGCCGCGGCGATCATCGGCGCCCGCCTCGTCCGCGTCCCTGGTGACCACATGACGGCCGTCGCGGACCCCGCCTTCGCCAACGCTCTCGCCGACTTCTTCGCCTACTCGGACACCGGCCAGACCAGGTTCGCGATCTCTTCCCCGGTGTGACCGGTCAGCTGGGGGCGGTCGTCGACGTCGTGGGCGGGCACTGCGCCGGCCCGGGGGAGTGGCCGACGATCAGCCACTGGCCCTTCTCGACCTGCTTGACCGTGAAGTCGCCGAGTGCTGGGCCACCCGTGATCGTGAAGTCGCATGAATTGACGCGCACGGTGTCGCCGGGTGGCCAGCCGTCGTGGCGGTTGATCGACTCAGCGTAGTTGTTGACCGACCCCGGGGCAGGGTCCAGTTTGCGGTGTAGCCCGTCCACGGCGGCGCGGCAGTCCGGGTAACCGAGATCCTCGGCGAACTTCTGTTGCGTCTGCTGGTCGAAGAGGCCGCAAACGTGATCAGCCATGCTCTTCTGGCCGGGTCCGTCCTGGGCGATGCCGTCGTACACCCGGCGCACGGATTCGTACGGCGACGCGGTCGTGAGGATCTGGTTCGTGTGGTACGTTCCGCCGCCTTCGGCGGCGACCTGCGCCGACGATTTGCCGTCGTCGCTGGGAAAGAAGTGGTGATACGCCCACGTGGCGGCAATCCCGATGATCAGCAGCACGACGACCCAGCCCAGTACCTTCCCGCCCAGGCGCTTCAGCCAACGCGGCACTGGCCGCCGGGGGCGCGGCGGCTCCTCGTACGGCGCAAGGGCTCCGGGGTGGTTCGGCGGCGCGGGCGGCCAGCCGCTCGGCGGGGCCTGGGGCTGGTGTGAGCCGACGGGAACCAGTGGGGCGTCCGGAACCGGCGCGGGTTGGTTGCCCTGCTGGGCTTGGGTGAACCGGAGGTAGTCCTGGAACTGCTGGAACTGGCGGAACTGTGCCAGCTCGGCCGGATCGATCCCCGGCGGTGGTGCCGTGGGCTGCTCACCGGACGGCTGGGGACGCGCCGGCAGGTTCGAGGCGCCGGTCTCGTCCTGGGCGTGCTGCTGTTGCCCGGGAGACCGGGGTGATCCGCCCGGGGCTGGCTGCGTGCCGTCCGGCTGTCCGTGATCGTGCTGCTCCGCCACGTCACCAATGATGCCCGGTCGGGACGTGAAACCCGAGTGCGGGCGGCTTGGTGCTGGTCAGGGAGGGGGCCGGGGAGAGCCGGCGAACCCGTCACGTACACTTGACGACGGTTCTACCGAAGACCGCTGGTTTTCCCCGCAAGGGGAACGAAGGTCCCGCACTCGCCGGGCGGCCCGCGCAGGAGGAACGAGGCCCGGCCGCTCATGCGTGCCGGAAGACGCCCCGCGCCTGTTGCGCGTGGGCGTTTCGTCGTTGGGGGCCGCTCGAACGCCAGTGGAAACACTAGCCAAGAGAGGAGGCGACCATGGCGAAGCCCGACAAGGTGGCGGCCGTCGCCGAGATCGCGGAGAGCTTCCGCAGCAGCTCGGCCACCGTCGTTACCCAGTACACCGGCCTCTCCGTGTCCCAGCTGTCCCAGCTGCGCCGCGCTCTCGGCACCAGTGCCAAGTACCGGGTCGCGAAGAACACCCTCGTCAAGCGTGCCGCCGAGGACGCCGGCATCGAGGGCCTCGAGGACTTGTTCGTCGGCGCGACGGCCATCGCCTTCGTCAAGGGCGAAGCAGTCGACGCCGCCAAGGCGCTTCGCGACTTCGCGAAGGACAACAACGCGCTTGTGATCAAGGGCGGCTACATGGACGGCAAGACGCTGTCCGTGGACGAGATCAACCGGATCGCCGATCTCGACAGCCGTGAGGTCCTGCTCGCCAAGGCGGCGGGCGCGTTCAAGGCGAAGCTGTCCCAGGCCGCCGCGCTGTTCCAGGCGCCGGTGTCCCAGGTCGCCCGCCTGGCTGCCGCGCTGGAGGACAAGCAGCGCAACGCCGGTACCGAAGCAGCCGAAGCACCCGCCGAGAGCTGAACCACCCCACCCCCGAACGTCTAGTTCGTTTTTCTGAGAGGAAGCCATCATGGCGAAGCTGAGCACCGCCGAGCTGATCGACGCCTTCAAGGAGCTGACCCTCCTCGAGCTGTCCGAGTTCGTGAAGGAGTTCGAGACCACCTTCGACGTCACCGCCGCCGCCCCGGCCGCCGTCGTCGCCGCCGCGCCGGGCGCGCCCGCCGCCGGTGGCGAGGCCGCCGCCGAGCAGGACGAGTTCGACGTCGTCCTCGACTCGGCCGGCGACAAGAAGATCCAGGTCATCAAGGTCGTCCGCGAGGTCGTTTCGGGCCTGGGCCTGAAGGAGGCCAAGGAGCTGGTCGAGGCCGCTCCCAAGGCCCTCCTCGAGAAGGTCGACAAGGAAGCCGCCGACGCCGCCAAGGAGAAGCTCGAGGCCGCTGGCGCCAAGGTCACCATCAAGTGATTTCCGGGCGCGTCAGCGCCCAGCACCACCTCGTGAAGGGGCGGGCATCCACACCTGGATGCCCGCCCCTTTCGCATGGATGACCACCCGCGACCGGGTGTTATCGGCTCGTCCATCGGTGCACGGAGCCGCGCCGGGATCTTCGCCGTTCCGGTGACTGACGGGCGAACACAGTCACCTTGGGTACGTCGTCGATCTGTTCCATTTGCTCCTGTTAGCTCTGTCGAGTGACGTGGTTTAGGCCATCTGGATCTGCACGCGTGAGTGACGTGCACTACGGTGCTGCCAGCGGTCGCCGGACAGTGCCACTAACGGGTGAGGCGCTGACCGGCTTGGCTCGGGAAGAAAACCGGTGAGTAACCTGTTCGCACTCAGCTCGTTGCACTTGGTTGACGCGGAGGCCGCGGCGCGCATCGGCGCGGGCTCCGCCGCCGGTGGCGCGGGGCGGCGGTGCGCGACGGCGCGGAACAGCTCCTGGAGGTGCGATGGGTGCCGAGGTGGTCATCGAAGGTCTCACGAAGTCCTTCGGCAGGCAGACCATCTGGCGGGACGTGACGCTGACCCTCCCGCCTGGTGAGGTGTCCGCGATGCTCGGCCCGTCGGGAACCGGCAAGTCGGTGTTCCTGAAGTCGATGATCGGCCTGCTGAAGCCCGACAAGGGCCGCTGCGTGATCAACGGCGTGGACATCGTCACCTGCTCCGAGCACAAGCTGTACGAGATCCGGAAGCTCTTCGGCGTCCTCTTCCAGGACGGCGCGCTGTTCGGCTCGATGAACCTCTACGACAACGTCGCGTTCCCGCTGCGGGAACACACGAAGAAGTCCGAGTCGGAGATCCGCCGCATCGTCCTCGAGAAGCTCGACATGACGGGCCTCGCGGGCGCCGACAAGAAGCTGCCCGGCGAGATCTCCGGGGGGATGCGCAAGCGCGCCGGACTCGCGCGGGCGCTGGTGCTCGACCCAGAGATCATCCTGGTCGACGAACCGGACTCCGGTCTCGACCCCGTGCGCACGGCCTACATCTCGCAGCTGCTGATCGACCTGAACACGCAGATCGACGCCACGATCCTGATCGTGTCCCACAACATCAACCTCGCGCGAACCGTGCCCGACAATCTCGGCATGCTCTTCCGCAAGGAACTCGTGATGTTCGGTCCCCGCGAGGTGCTGCTCACGAGCGACGAGCCCGTGGTCGAGCAGTTCCTCAACGGCCGCAAGCGCGGCCCCATCGGCATGTCCGAGGAAAAGGACATGGCCACGATGGCGCGCGAGGAGGCGGAAGCCGCCGCCGGGCACTCCGACGGTTCGCCCGACGAAGACGTGCGCGGCGTCGTGCAGCAGATGCAGCCCAGCCCCGGCCTGCCCGAGCGCCAGGGCGCCCGCCGCCGCATGGACCGCGTGATGCGGATCCTCCACACGCTCCCGCCCGCCGCTCAGGAGGGCATCATCGAGTCGCTTTCGCCGCAACAGCAGCAGTACTACAACGTGCACCCGCACCAGCTGCCCACGAACCCGCAGCGCCGGCCCGGACCCGAAGACACGCAGCAGATCCCGAGAATCCACCAGGACCGCGGCCCCGTGCCCGACCAGCACCAGGGCCAGTTGCCCGCCGACCAGGTCGCCCGCATCCCGGGCGGCACCCAGCGTTCCGGTGGCTTCGGACCCGGACAGAACGGGTCGGGTGGCGCGTGAGCTCGAACGCAGCACCGGCGAAGATCCCCGGTTACGGCATGCTCCGCGAGACCGGGAACTTGTTCGCCCTCGGTCTCGACATCGTGCGGGGCATGTTCCAACGGCCGTTCCAGTTCCGTGAGTTCATCCAGCAGGCCTGGTTCGTCGCGAGCGTCACGATCCTGCCGACGGCACTCGTCGCGATCCCGTTCGGCGCGGTCATCTCGCTGCAGTTCGGTGCGCTGGCGCGCCAGCTCGGCGCGCAGTCCTACACCGGCGCCGGTTCCGTGCTCGCCACCGTGCAGCAGGCCAGCCCGCTCGTCACCGCGTTGCTCGTGGCCGGCGCGGGAGGAAGCGCCGTCTGTGCCGATATCGGTGCCCGCGCCATCCGCGAGGAGATCGACGCGATGGAGGTGCTGGGCGTCTCCGCCGTCCAGCGCCTGATCGTGCCGCGCACGCTCGCGATGATGCTCGTCGCGCTGCTGCTCAACGGGATGGTCAGCGTCATCGGCGTGCTCGGCGGCTACTTCTTCAACGTCATCCTCCAGGGCGGCACGCCGGGCGCGTACCTGGCGAGCTTCTCGGCGCTGGCGCAGCTGCCCGACCTGTGGGTCGGTGAGATCAAGGCCCTGATCTTCGGCTTCATCGCCGCGGTCGTCGCCGCCTACCGCGGCCTGCACCCGAGCGGCGGCCCGAAGGGCGTCGGCGACGCGGTGAACCAGTCGGTGGTCATCACGTTCCTGCTGCTGTTCGTCGTGAACTTCGTGATCACGCTGATCTACCTGCAGATCGTGCCAGGAAAGCTGGACTGACATGACCTTCATCGCGGGTGCCAAGCGCGTCGCCCACCGTCCGCTCGAAACGCTGGACACCTTGGGCGACCAGATGTCCTTCTACGGCCGTGCGCTGCTGTGGACCCCCCGCACGCTGCGCCGGTACCTGAAGGAAGTGCTGCGGCTGCTCGCCGAAGTCAGCTTCGGCTCCGGCTCGCTCGCGGTCATCGGCGGCACGGTCGGCGTGATGGTGGGCCTGACGCTCTTCACCGGTGTCCTCGTCGGCCTGCAAGGCTATTCCGCACTGAACTCCATCGGCACCTCGGCGTTCACCGGGTTCCTCACGGCGTTCTTCAACACCCGTGAGATCGCGCCGCTCGTCGCGGGCCTCGCGCTGTCGGCCACGGTCGGCGCCGGCTTCACCGCGCAGCTGGGCGCCATGCGGATCTCCGAGGAGATCGACGCGCTCGAGGTCATGGGCGTGCCGAGCCTCCCGTACCTGGTGACCACGCGCATCATCGCCGGGTTCGTCGCCGTGATCCCGCTCTACGTCATCGGCCTGCTGAGCTCGTATCTCGCGTCGCGGCTGGTTGTCATCTACATCTACGGCCAGTCGGCGGGCACGTACGACCATTACTTCGATCTTTTCCTGCCGCCCCAAGACGTCTTGTACTCGTTCATCAAGGTGCTGATCTTCAGCGTCTTGATCATTCTTTCGCACTGCTACTTCGGCTACCGGGCCTCCGGCGGGCCGGCCGGGGTGGGCGTGGCCGTTGGCCGGGCGGTGCGCCTTTCCATCGTCACGGTTTCGATCGTGAACTTCTTCATCGGTTTCGCCATCTGGGGAACCGACGTCACGGTGAGGATTGCGGGATGACCGCAGGAGGGGTGGGTGGACCGGTGGCAACACTGCGGCGCAGGCTGCTGGGCCTGCTGCTCGTGGCGCTGCTCGTGGGAGGTGTGGCACTGAGCATCGCGTTGTACAACAAGGCATTCACCAAGTTCGTCACCGTGAAGCTCGACGCCGACAGCATCGGGAACCAGCTCCTCGAACAGTCGGACGTGAAGGTGCGCGGGCTGATCGTCGGCTCGGTGAAGACCATTGCCGCGACTCCCAACGGTGCTGAGCTGACGCTGGATCTGGACCCGCAGTACACGAAGCTGATCCCCGAGAACGTGTCGGCGCGCTTCCTGCCGAAGACGCTCTTCGGCGAGCGGTACGTGTCACTGCAGATCCCGAAGAACCCGTCGGCGAAGACGCTCACCGACGGCGACGTGATCCCGCAGGACCGCACGTCGGGCGCGATCGAGCTCGAACAGGCTCTGCAGCACCTGCTGCCGGTTCTGCAGGCCGTGCAGCCGCAGAAGCTCTCCAGCACGCTCACCGCGATCTCCACCGCGCTGCAGGGCCGCGGCACGCAGCTCGGCGACACCCTGTCGCAATTGGGCGACTACCTCGGCAAGCTCAACCCGCACGAGCCCGAGCTGCAGCACAACCTCAAGGCACTCGCGGACTTCTCCGACAACCTGCGGCAATCCGCGCCGGATCTGGTGCAGAGCCTCGACAACCTGAGCACGACGACCCGCACCATCGTCGACGAGCGCCAGAACCTGGCGAACCTCTACGGCAACCTCACGAACGCGTCGCAGGACCTGCAGTCGTTCCTGGAAGCGAACTCGCAGAACATCATCAGCCTCGCGAGCACCGCACGGCCGACGGCTGAGCTGCTCGCCAAGTACGCGCCCGAGTACCCGTGCGTGATCGGGCAGATGGCCAAGCTCGTACCGGTCGTCGACAAGGCGCTCGGCAAGGGCACGAACCAGCCGGGCCTCCACGCGACGATCGAGGTCACGGTGAACCGCGGTCCCTACAAGCCCGGCCAGGACGAGCCGCGCTTCGAGGACAAGCGTGGCCCGCGCTGCTACGACCTGAAGAACCTGCCGAACCCGTTCCCGCAGGATCCGCCCGACGGCGCGTTCAAGGACGGCACCACGCACACCACCGCGCCGAACTCGCACAGCACCGGCCTCGACCCCGCCAACTTCACGGCCGACGCCGGTGGCTTCAACGGCGGCGGTGCCGGCGGCGGAAACCCGTCCAACCCTGCGAACACCGCCGCGGAGAACGACTTCCTCGCCGCGCTCGTCGGCCCGCAAGTCGGCATGAAGCAGGGCGAGTTCCCCGGCTGGGGCTCGCTGCTCGTCGGCCCGCTCTACCGCGGCGCGGAGGTGACGGTGAAGTGAGGGGCCTTGCCGCACCGCTGATCAAGCTGTCGATCTTCGTGGTGATCACGGTGCTGTTCACCGCGATCCTCGGCATCAGCATCGCGAACATCGACACCACCAGCACCAACGAGTACTCGGCCCGCTTCACCGACGCGACGTTGCTGCTGAGCGGAGACGACGTGCGCATCGCCGGCGTCCGCGTCGGCACGGTCAAGGACGTGAAGATCGTCGACAAGCGCCAGGCACAGGTGGACTTCGAGGTCGACTCGGGCCGGCGCCTGCCCGCGGGGGTGACGGCGCAGATCAAGTTCCGCAACCTCGTCGGCCAGCGCTACCTCTCGCTCGGCGAGGGCAGTGACACGTCCGGGCGGATGCTGGCGCCCGGCGGCACGATCCCGCTCGAGCGCACCACGCCCGCGCTGGACCTGACCGAGTTGTTCAACGGGTTCAAGCCGCTCTTCACCGCGCTCAACCCGGACGACGTCAACAAGCTCTCCTACGAGGTCATCCAGGTACTGCAGGGTGAGGGCGGCACGGTCGAAAGCCTGTTGGCGCACACGGCTTCGCTGACCACCACGATCGCCGACAAGGACAAGGTGATCGGCGAGGTCATCGACAACCTCAACTCGGTGCTCGACACCGTCAACGCGCACACCCCCCAGCTGAGCGACCTGATTGTGAAGCTGCAGCAGCTCGTGTCCGGGCTCGCGCAGGACCGCAAACCGATCGGGGACGCGATCGAGGGCCTCGGCAACCTGGCCCAGACCACCGCGGGCCTGCTCAGCGACGCACGCCAGCCGTTGAAGGACGACATCAGCGCGCTCGGTGACCTGACCACGAAGCTCAACAAGAACGACCCGGCGCTGGAACACTTCATCCAGTTCCTGCCGCAGAAGGTCAGCGCGCTGACCCGCACCGCGGACTACGGCTCGTGGTTCAACTTCTACGCCTGTGAGATGACCGGCAACGTCTCGCTGCCGCCGGTGCTCAACCAGCCGATCGACGTGCCGCTGCTGCCGTCCAACCGTGAAAGGTGCAGCGGATGAAGTCCTTCCAGAAACGCAACCCGGTACCGATCGCGCTGATCGGCATCGCGGTGCTGTTGCTCGGCTTCATCGCCGCCCTCAACTCCGAGGACCTGCCGGTGATCGGCGGTGGCACCACCTACAGTGCCGACTTCTCCGAGGCGGCGGGGCTCACCACCGACAACGACGTGCGCATCGCCGGTGTCAAGGTCGGCAAGGTGTCGGCGATCAAGCTCGACGGTCCGAACGTCAAGGTGTCCTTCAAGGTCAAGGGCGCCTGGCTCGGCGACAAGACCACAGCGGCGATCAAGATCAAGACGCTGCTCGGCCAGAAGTACCTGTCGCTGGACCCGCAGGGCGTCGGCACGCTCAACCCCGACACGACGATCCCGCGCAACCGCACGATGTCGCCGTATGACGTGCTCGACGCCTTCCGCGGCCTCTCCCAGACCGTCGACGACATCAACACCGACCAGCTGTCGAAGAGCTTCGAGGCGATCAGCCAGACGTTCGCCAACACGCCACAGGACGTGAAGGGCGCGTTGTCCGGCCTGTCGAAGCTGTCGGACACGATCGCCTCGCGTGACGCTCAGCTGTCGACCCTGCTCGCCAACACCCGCCAGGTGTCGCAGACGCTCGTCGACCGCGACAACGAGGTGCAGAAGCTGATCACCGACGGCAACAAGCTGCTCGACGAGATCTCCCAGCGCGAGCAGGCCATCACGGCGCTGCTGCAGGGGTCCAAGGACCTCGCGACCCAGCTGCAGGGCCTCGTGGACGACAACGACAAACAGCTGGACCCCGTGCTGACCCAGCTGGACCAGCTCACGTCGATGTTGCAGCGCAACCAGGACTCCCTCGCACAGGGCATCGCCAAGTTCGCCCCGTTCGTCCGCGTGTTCACGAACACCATCGGTACCGGGCACTGGTTCGACAACTACATCTGCGGCCTGGTACTGCCCTCGGTCGGACCGATCAACCAAGAGGGGTGCAACACGAAATGAGTGACACCCGGTTCGGCCAGTCGCTCCTGCGGGGCGCCTCGGTCGCGGTCGTGCTGGCCCTCGTGGTCGCCGGAGGCATCTGGTGGACGCTGAAGGACGCCGGGCGCAACCACCTCACCGCGTACTTCTCCAGCGCTGTCGGCCTTTACGAGGGCAACAGCGTGCGGATGCTCGGCGTCGACATGGGCACGGTCACCAAGGTGCAGCCGATGGGCAACCAGGTCCGCGTCGACCTCGAGTACGACCGGTCGGTGCCGGTGCCTGCCGACGCGAAGGCGCTGATCGTCGCGCCCTCGCTGGTCAGCGACCGCTACGTGCAGCTCGCTCCCGCCTACACCGGCGGCCCGCGCATCTCCGACGGCGCGGTGATCCCATTGGGCCGCACCGAGGTGCCGCTCGAGGTCGACCAGCTCGCGGCGAGCCTCGCGAAGGTCAGCAACGATCTCGGGCCCAACGGCGCCAACAGGAACGGGTCGCTGTCGGACCTGCTCAACACCGCGGCGAAGAACGTCGACGGCAACGGCCAGGCCCTGCACGACACGATCGCCAAGCTCAGTCAGGCGTCCGGCACGCTCGCGGGCAACAAGGACGACCTGTTCCAGACGGTGCAGAACCTCGGCCAGTTCTCGCAGACGCTGGTCAACAGCGACAGCCAGGTGCGCCAGTTCGAGAGCCAGCTCGCCGACGTGAGTGGTTACCTGGCGGGCGAGAAGGACGACCTCGCCGCGACGGTGCAGCAGCTGAGCACCACGCTGCAGTCGGTGCAGGGCTTCATCGAGCAGAACCGCGGCCGGCTGAAGTCCAATGTGGACAAGCTGGCGAGTGTGACCAAGGTGCTCGTGGACCAGCGCAGCGCACTCGCCGAAATTCTCGACGTGGCCCCGGTCGCGCTCGAGAACCTGGTGAACGTCTACAACGGATCCTCGGGCACGCTCGACGCGCGGCCCAACCTCAACGAGCTCACCCAACCGCCGCTGGTGACGATCTGCACCCTCCTCAAGCAGACACCGGACGCGCTCAAGCAGCTCGGCGACACGTGCAACTCGATCGCCGGCGTGGTCGACGGCGAGGTGCCGCTGCCCTCGACGGCGCAGGTGGTGCAGGCCATGTCCAACGGACAGCTGCCGCCCCTTCCGCTCCCGCTCGCGGGCCAGGTCTACGGGACGGGGAGCTGAGCCGATGAAGCGACTCCACAGGTTCGCCGCCGCAGGCGCCGTCACCACGGTGTCCGCGCTGCTGCTGTCCGGCTGCGGGTTCACCGGCATCTACGACGTGCCGTTGCCGGGCGGTGCCGACCTCGGCAGCCACCCGTACACGGTCAAGGTGCAGTTCTCCGACGTGCTCGACCTCGTGCCGCAGGCCGGCGTGAAGGTCGACGACGTGCCGGTCGGCCAGGTCAAGTCGATCGGGCTCACCCCCGACGGCTGGCACGCCGAGGTCACCGTGGAGGTCAACGGCGACGTCAAGCTCCCGGCGAACGCACTGGCCAACGTGAAGCAGTCGAGCCTGCTCGGCGAGAAGTACGTGGAGCTGTCCTCGCCCGGACCCGACCAGGCACAGGGCCGGCTGCAGAACGGCGCGACGATCCCGCTCGCCCGCACCGGTCGCGACGTCGAGGTCGAAGAGGTGCTCGGCGCGCTGTCGCTGCTGCTCAACGGCGGCGGCGTCGACCAGCTCAACACGATCACCAAGGAACTCAACAACGCGACGTCGGGCAAGGAGCCCGACATCAAGGCGTTGCTGAACAACGCCAACGAGCTCGTGACGAACCTCGACGAGCAGTCGCGCAACATCACACGCGCGCTGGACGGCCTCGACCGGCTGTCGATGACGCTCAAGGATCAGAAGGACAAGCTGGTGGGCGCCGTCGACAACCTCGGTCCGGGCCTCGGTGTGCTGGAGCAGCAGCGCGGCCAGCTCGTCACGATGCTCAACGCTCTCAACAACCTCTCCGGCGTCGCGACCGACACGGTGAACAAGAGCAAGGCGGACCTCGTGGCCGACCTCAAGGCGCTCACACCGACGCTGCAGAAGCTGGGCGAGGCAGGCAACGACCTGCCGCAGGCGCTGCAGATCCTCCTCACGTTCCCGTTCACCGACCAGGCCTACAACGACGTGAAGGGCGACTACTTCAACCTCTTCGCGAAGGTCGACCTGAACCTCAAGGACGTGATCGACAACCTCGGCCGCAGCAGGCAGAACGGCCTCGCCGGGGTGTTGCCGGTGTCGGGTCTGACCGGCGGCACCAACGGCACTCCTGGCGACCAGCCGCCGCCGCTGCCGATCCCCGGGCAGTCGCAGACCGGTGCGCAGCCGAACGCCACCGGGGGTCAGGGTGGCGGTCAGCCGTCGCAGAGCGGGCTGTCCGGGCTCTTCGGGATCCTCTCGGGAGGTGCGGGCTGATGTTGCTGCGCAAGACGAAGATTCAGCTACTGGCGTTCGCGGTCATCTCGGTCGTGTTCATCGTCTACGCCCTGATCCGGTTCGCCGGCCTCGGCTCGGTGTTCGGCAGCAGCGGCTACACCGTGAAGCTGGAGCTCAACGAGTCCGGCGGCATCTTCACCAACGCCGAAGTCACCTACCGCGGCTTCAACATCGGCCGCGTCGGCCAGCTGCGCTTGACCCAGACCGGTCTGGAAGCCGACCTGAACATCGACCCGTCGGCGCCGCGGGTCCCGTCGAACCTGGAGGCCGTGGTCGCGAACCGCTCGGCCGTCGGTGAGCAGTACGTGGACCTGCAGCCGAAGAACGATAACGGCCCGTACCTCGAGGGCGGTTCGGTGATCCCGGCGGCGAAGACGAAGACACCGATCAGCACCGACCAGCTGCTCTCGGACCTCGACTCGCTGGCCGCCTCGGTGCCCACGGATTCGCTGCGCACCGTGGTCGACGAGTCCTACAACGCCTTCCGCGGCACGGGCGGCGACCTGCAGCAGCTGCTCGACACCGCGCGCAGCTTCACCACCACGGCGCAGCAGTACCTGCCACAGACCGTGCAGCTGCTCGACGCGGGCGGGCAGGCACTGGACACACAGAACCACGAGGCGTCGAACTTCGCGGCCTTCTCGAAGAACCTCAACGAGCTGTCCGGCACGCTGAAGAACTCCGACGGCGACCTGCGCAAGCTCATCGACGTCACGCCGCAGGTGGCCGCGCAGATCGACCAGGTCGTGAACGAGACCGGGCCGGGGCTGGCCGCGCTCACAGCGAACCTGCTGACCACGGCCAACCTCACCGTCACGCGCCTCGACGGCATCGAGCAGGGCCTGGTGACCTACCCGGCGCTCGCTGGCGCGGCCAGCAGCGTGGCACCCGGCGACGGCACCGCCCACCTGGGACTCGTGCTGAACCTGTTCAACCCGCCGGCCTGCACGAAGGGGTATCTGCCCTACAGCCAGTACCGCACCGGCGCGGACACCTCCCCGCGGCCGGCCGACGAGAACGCATACTGTGCCGAGCCCAAGGGCAGCCCCATCAACGTCCGGGGTGCGCAGAACGCGCCGTACAACGGGGTGCCCGACGCGCCGTCACAGGCCGAGATCACCGCCAACCAGGGCAGGTCCGCCCAGGAGCTGCAGGACATGCGGGACGCGGCCGTGCCGGGCGTAGCCGGAAGCCCTGGTGTCTCGTTGAACAGCCTGGGGGCGTTGCTCGGCGTCGGCTGACTGACGCGGATTTGCTGACCGTTACCTACTCTGGAGTGATATGAGTTCCGAACAGGCCGCCGGCGAGGAAGAGGTGGCCGCCGCGGCGCCGGAGCCCGACGAGGCTCCGGCCGAGCGGGCCGCTTCGCCGGGTAAGCGGACCCTCCCGGGTTCGCCGCGCACCTGGCTCCTCGGGGCCGGCGCGTTCGCCCTCGCCGCCTTCGTGGTCGCGGTGGTGTTCGGCATCATGTGGTGGGTCGCGGGCACCGGCGACAACGCCGCGCTGGCGAAGGCACGCGACGCGGTCGAGGACGCGGGCCGCAACGCGGTCAAGGCCTACACCGAGGTCGACTACCAGCACCTCGACGACGTGTTCGCCCGTCAGAAGGCCGTGTCCGACGCCGACATGGCCAAGCAGATCGATCAGCTGAAGCCCACGTACGGCAAGGCACTGACCGACGCGAAGACCAAGGTCACCACGACGGTGCAGGACATCGCGGTCGAGGAACTCGACGACCACGAGGGCAAGGCGAGCTTCCTCGCCGCCATCACCACCGATGTCAGCCAGGGCGACAAGACCGCGTCGAAGGCGTTGCGCCTTGAGGTCTCGATGACCCGGGTCGGAAACGACTGGAAGCTGTCCGGGATCGACAACGTGCCCCTCGTGGCCCCCGGCCAGTAGCTCCCCGGCCCGACCGCGTTACGGCTTCACCGCAGAACGGAGTTCCCCAGTGCCCCCCTCCCGCCGCCAGCCGCCCCGCGGCAGCAACCCGCCGGCCCGCCGGCCTCGGGTCGCCGGCCTGCGCAAGCCGTCGAATGCGGACGAAGCACCGGCGCCTGATCGCCCCACGAGCCACGCGAAGGGACGGCCGCGTCCGCTGCCCCGGCCCGGTCCGCTGACCAGCGCCGACCCGGCTGAGGTGACGCAGGAGATCCGCTTTCCGACGAGCGTCGGGATCAGCCGGTCGAAGGTGCTCACGGAGAAGCCGGCGCCGGCAGCCGCCGAGGACGGCACGGCCGACGCTGGTGGCACGGCAATCACCGAGGTCACCGCCGGGGAGCCGACGGCCGAAGCCGACGCGTTGACCGGTGAGCTCGTCGAGGACGCGCCGGCGGACACCGATGCGGCGGCTTCCGAGGACAGCACCGCCGATACCGCCGACACCGCCGCCCCAGCCCACCGCGCGCCGCGCCGCAAACGCCGCGACACGGGCCGCGCGAAGCCCATGGACGTCGACGAGTTCGAGCAGGAGGCAGCGGCCGCTCCGGCTGCGCCGTCGGCGGCGAACAAGACGGCGAAGAAGACGCAGGATCGCACGGTCGTGCTGACGGTCGTGCTGCTCGTCGTCGGCCTGGTCTTCGCCGCGGGCGCTGTGATCTTCAAGCTGCAGTACGACTCGGTGTCCGAGGCCACGAGCAACACCGCGCTGCTGGACGTCGCGAAGACCGCACAGGTCAAGGACCAGGTCTCGAAGGCAACCGAGGCCCTGTTCTCATACGACTACAACGACATCAAGAAGACCACCGACGCCGCCAACAACCTGCTCGCCAACAACGATGTCAAGGCGAAGTACAACGCGCTCATGGGCGAGGTCGAGCGCCTCGCGCCGCAGCAGAAGATGGTCGTGACCTGCAAGGTCACCCGCAGTGCCGTCATCATGCTCAACGGCGATCTCGCGCGCGTCATGGTGTTCGTCGACCAGACCTCCACGCGCGCCGACACCAAGCAGACCACTGCCGGCTCCGCCCAGCTCCACGTCGACGCCCAGCTGCAGGGCAACACCTGGAAGATCACCGACCTCGACACCTACAAGGCGGCACCGCCGCCCGCCGCGAAGGCGCCGGCGTCCTCGGCGCCCGCCTCGCCGCCGGCTTCGGCGCCGCCGTCGAAGTAGCGCGCCCGGGCGCCTTCGGGCGATGCCTGCGGTTGAGCGACGCGAGAAGGCCGTAGGTCCGGTACTTCGAGGGCGTATGTCCGCCGGCGCGACGCCGCCGGACGCGGAGTCTCCGCTGCGCTGAGCGCCTCGTGCCGCCAATGCCACGTGGCTGGGTGCCTTGTGCCGCGAGTGCCGCGTGCGCTGAGAGCGTCTTGTGCCGCGAGTGCCTTGTGCCGCGTGTGCTGGCGCATCGTGCCGCGAGTGCTAGTGCCGCGTGCGCCTCGTGCCGCGGCTCACCGGGAACTCGGCTCGGCGCCGCGCACGGCGCGAAACACCAGGTAGGCCAGCGACCGCGGCGGCCTCGGCCGTAACGCCTCAGGCGATCGACTTCAGTGCCGTCCGCAGGGCGTCGCGGTGCAGGTCGTCGAGGTCGGGGCGGGCGATGGGGCCCAGCGAGGGCTGGCCCGTGGCGAGCTCGGTCAGCAGCGCGGTGGTCAGCACGTCGAGCTCGGCGCGGATGTCCGCGAGGTCCGGGCTGATCGCGGGTGCCTCGACGGGGTTGGCGGTCCAGCGGGCCAGCAGGCCACGCTGGACGACCTTGCTCGCTTCGATCTGGTCGCGGAAGAAGTCCGCCGTGCGCTCCGGGTCGAGGCCGAGCGCGAAGGCGCGAGTGCGCACCGAGGCCAGCTCCTGCTCCTCGCGGGTGAGGTCGTCGACGGCCTTGCCGCTGCCGTACTTGGCCGCCGCCACGCGATCGCCGACGAAGAGGCGCTCCACGATCAGATCGGTGAGCGTGCGTTCGGTCGTACTCTCCTCACACAAGGACATGCTCGGGTCTGCCTCCACCCCTCCGTCACACCGCTGCCGGACCTGATGGTAACCGTGGGCTGCGCAGCAGATCCGGACATTCCCGCAGGCTGGACGCCCGATCCGGGCACTGCCCGGTGGTAGCTCGTCCGCGGGCCGTTCGGCCCTCGCGCCAGGCCGCCGTGAACCGGCCCCGAACTTCGGATTCGCCCGAGAACCACCAGGCCACTCAGTGACGCAGAACACGGTTTGAAATCGCTATTTCCGTGCCCGTGGCTGCGGTTTCCGCAGGTACTGAGAGGTAACCGGGATGATCATCCCGCTTGTCACCCTCCGCATCCTCGCTCCGACGCTGCGCCAACCGGCGGGACCGCAGTGTGGCATCTTGACTGGAGGCCGTCGTGGGTTCAGGCTTACTGCCAACGGTGACGGCCGGGGATGCGGACCTTGCGGGAGGGACGCGAAACCTCGGGGAGCCGGAGGCATTGCTGAAGCGCCGTGTTGCAGGCTGGGCCCCGTCGGGAGCGCCCCCTGGACAAGCCGCGGCGTTCGGGCTAGACTGCCTCTTTGCGCTGCCCTCTTTCAGGCTGCCCCGAGCCGGTAGTTAGGATAGTGGGCACACGGCACCCCTGACAGTCCGCGACAGCTCTTGCCATCGCGGCTGCTCACCGCTCATTGTCCCCGGAAGGACGCATCTTGGCAGTCTCTCCCGCGAACCAGGCCACTGCTGCGACCACCTCGGCTGTATCCCGCTCGGAGTCGGCGTCGGATTCGGGAATCCCCGGCGCACCCACGCGGGTTTCCTTCGCAAAAATTCGCGAACCCCTTTCCACCCCCAACCTGCTGGACGTGCAGATCCAGTCGTTCCAGTGGTTCACCGGCGACGAGGCGTGGTTCGAGCGCCGCGTCAACGAAGGTGAAGAGAACCCGGTCGGCGGCCTGGAAGAGGTCCTCAACGAGATCTCGCCGATCGAGGACTTCTCCGGTTCCATGTCGCTGTCCTTCTCCGCCCCGCGCTTCGACGAGGTCAAGGCCTCGATCGAGGAGTGCAAGGACAAGGACATGACGTACGCGGCGCCGCTGTTCGTCACCGCCGAGTTCGTCAACAACAACACCGGCGAGATCAAGAGCCAGACGGTCTTCCTCGGCGACTTCCCGGTGATGACCGACAAGGGCACCTTCATCATCAACGGCACCGAGCGGGTCGTCGTGTCCCAGCTCGTGCGTTCTCCGGGCGTGTACTTCGACAGCAGTGTCGACAAGACGACCGACAAGGACGTCTTCAGCGTGCGCGTGATCCCGAGCCGCGGCGCGTGGCTCGAGTTCGACGTCGACAAGCGCGACACCGTCGGCGTCCGCATCGACCGCAAGCGCCGCCAGCCGGTCACCGTGCTGCTGAAGGCGCTCGGCTGGACCACCGAGGCGATCCGC
>DASZNR010000109.1:0-6677 GCA_035551175.1 Amycolatopsis sp.
CTGCTCCTGCTCCTCGTGGTCGGGGCGCCGGTCGGCGCCCTCGTGCACCTCGTGTCGACGCGGTGGCTCGCGAGCCGTCCCGGCCACGGCCAGGAACACGACCTCGGCGGGGTGCTCGTGACCGTCGCGCTGGCGACCGCCCTGCAGGGGCTGGGCTACCTGCTGTTCGGTTCGGACCTGCGGTTCGCCACCCCGGTGGTGCCGGCGCGCACGCTGCCGCTCGGCGGCGGGATCACGGTCACGACCGGCACCCTGCTGCTGGTCGCGGCGGTCGTGCTCGGCGGGCTCGGCAGCTGGGTGGTGCTGGAACGCTCGCGGCTGGGCCGGGCGCTGCGGGCGGTGTCCGACGACCCGGTCACCGCGCGGCTGTCGGGCGTGCGCGTTCCGACGATGGCGTTCCTCGCCTACGCGCTGCTGGGCGTGTTGTGCTTCTTCGTCGGCGACATCTCCGCCGAGGTCGTCGGGGTCACGCCGGACAACGTCTTCCACATCATCGTCGGCGCCTTGTTCGGCCTGGTGATCGGCGGCGGTGAGCGCATCGCCGGGCCGATCGCCGGCGGCCTGGTCATCGGGATCGCCGAAGCGGTCGTGAACGCGCGAGGCGGGCAGTTCACCGCCACCGTCGTCCAATTGGGACTCGTGCTGGTGATCCTCCTGGTGAAACCCCGGGGCCTGTTCCCGGACCGGACGAGCAGGGTGGTCGGATGAACGAGCGGTTCCTGCGGCGGGCGATCCAGTCGGTCGTCGTCGCGCTGTACCTCTACGGCCTGTTCGGCGGCAGCTACGCGTTCCAGGCGACGCTGACGACGGTGTCCTTCACGGCGGCACTGGCGGTCGCCTACTCGCTCGTGCTCGGCTACCTGGACGTCTTCAACTTCTCCCAGCACGCCGTGATCGGGATTTCGGCGTACGGCTTCGCGATCACGGCCGCGGCCACCGGTTCGGTGTGGTGGGCGGTCCTGGTCTCGGCGGCTTGCTCGGTCGCGGTGCTCGTCGCCGTCGCGGGCTTGAGCGTGCGGCTGACCGGGTTCCAGCTCGGCCTGGTCACCATCTCGGTGGGCGCGGTGTTCCTCACCGCGTTGACGACGTTCACCGACCTGACCGGCGGCTCGTCCGGGCTCACGGACTTCCCGCGCTGGGTGGACTTTTCGGCGCGCGAGACGGGACCCGCGCTCGCCCTCGGCGTCGCCGTGCTGGTCGGCGTCGGGCTCGTCGTGCGGCTGTTCATGTCCGGCCGCACCGGCCGCCTCGGCGTGGCGATCGGTGACGACGTGTTCCTGGCGAGGGTGATCGGGACCAACGTCGTGCTGGTCCGGATCGGGGTCGCGGTCGTGAGCGGGCTGCTCACCGCCGTGGCCACGGTGGTGTGGGTGCAGGAGCAGAAGGTCGTGGTGCCGACGACCTACGGGCTGCCGCTGCTGATCCAGATCTTCCTCGTGCTGATGGTGGGCGGACGGCGCAGCATCTGGGGCCCGGTCGCGGCGAGCGTCGTCGTGGTCGGCGTGCCGGGCTGGATCGGCGGGCTGGACGGCAACGTCCTGACGATCGTGTTCGCGTTGCTGGTGATCCTCGTGGTCGTGCGCCGTCCGACGGGGCTGTTCCCCGAGGCGCTGCGCGACCGCCGCCGCCGGTGGCTGGTGCGCCGTGCGCGGGCGGGTGCGGTGGCGGAGCGGCCGGAGATCGTCGCCCTCGCCGCCGACGGCGTCCGGAAGTCGTTCGGCTCGGTGGTGGCGCTCGACGACGTCTCGGTGCGGTTCGAACCGGGGCGGATCACCGCCATCATCGGCTCGAACGGGTCCGGCAAGACGACGTTGCTCAACTGCCTCAACGGGATCTGGGCGCCGGAGGCCGGGCGGATCGGCCTGCGCTGGTCCGACGGTGCCGACCGGGAGGTGCGCTGGGGCCGGGTGCACCGGCTGGCGCGGCACGGTCTGGGTCGCAGCTTCCAGGTGCCGCGGCTGGCGGCGGGCCTGAGCGTGCGGGACAACGTCGGGCTCGCCTGCGACGGCTGGGGCCGCCGGGCGAACCCCGAGCGGCTCGAGGAGGTGCTGGAGCGGTGGGCCCTGACGGCGTGGCTCGACCGGCCGGTGGCGGTGCTGCCGCACGGCGTGCGCCGGTGGGTGGAGCTGGCGCGGCTCGAGCTGAGCGGGTGCCGCGTGCTGCTGCTCGACGAACCGGCCGCCGGGCTGACCGACGAAGAGGTCGAGTTCCTGGTCGAGGCGCTGCGGCGCTGGCGGGCCGACGGGTGCGCGGTCGTGCTCGTCGAGCACGACCACGACCTGGTGGAGAGGATCGCCGACCGCACGGTGGTGATGGTGGGCGGCCGGATCGTCGGGGTCGGCGACCTCGCCGAGCTGCGCGCCCGCGGCGACCTGCGCGAAGTCATCGGATCCGGGACGAGGAGCTGACCACGATGCTGCGACGAAGGTCCGTGAGTACACCGGTCCGCGCCCTCGTGCTCGAGGACGCGGACATCGGGTACGGGCAGATGACGGTGCTGCGCGGGGTCGGCTTCACGATCGGGGCCGGCGAGTGCGTCGGCGTGCTCGGGCCCAACGGCGTGGGCAAGACGACGTTGCTGAGCTGCCTGGCCGGGGTGCTCGGCCCGGGCCGGGGTTCGGTCACCGGGCTGACCGGCGACGGCGAGCGCGTCGACCTGACGCGCTCGGGTCCCGAAGCCCGGCGGTTCGCGGGGATCTCCTTCGTCCCCGAGGGCCGCCGCATCTTCCCCCGGCTGACGGTGGAGGAAACCCTGCGGTTCGCCCACGAAGCCTTGCGCCGCCCGCGAAGTGCCGCCGACCCGGCGATCGAGGAGGTCTACACCCGGTTCCCGAGCCTCGCCGGGCGGCGGCACGTCGCCGCGGGCATGCTCAGCGGCGGTGAGCAGCAGATGCTGTCGCTGGCGCGGGCGATGGCGGGGGACCCGACGGTGCTCCTGGTGGACGAGCCGTTCATGGGGCTGGCGCCCAAGGTGGTCGACGAGCTGATCGAGTACTTCCGCGAGCTGCGCGCGACCGGCGTGACCCTCGTGGTCGCCGACGAAAGCGCGTCCACGATCGGCCAGCTGACCCCGGAACGCGCCCTGGACGTGCGCGACCTGCCCACCCCGGTGGGGGCCGCCTGATGCCGGGCGGCGACGACGGCCCGGTGGTGGTCACCGGGGCCGCGGGCGGGATCGGGTGGGAGTACGCGCGGGCGTTCGCCGCCCAAGGGCGTCCGGTGGCGGTGTGCGACCGGGCCGAGCGGGTCCTCGACGTCACTTCGGCGGGGACGCTCGGCGTGGTCGTCGACGTGGCGGACGAGGACTCGGTCGATGCGGCGTTCACCCGCATCGAGCGGGAGTTCGGCGCGCCGACGGTGTTGGTCAACAACGCGGCGTTGTTCGTGGACCTGCCCTTCACCGGGTGGCGGGACATCGATGTTGCGACGTGGGACCGGGTGATGGCGGTGAACCTGCGCGGACCGTTCTTGTGCGCGCGCCGGGCCCTGCCGGGGATGACGGGTTTCGGCCGCATCATCACTATCAGTTCGACGACCGCGCACCTCGGCGGCCACCAGCGGCTCCACTACGCGGCGTCGAAGGCGGGCGTCATCGGGTTCACCCGCGCGCTCGCCCGTGAGGTGGGGGCGGACGGGGTGACCGTGAACGCGGTCGCGCCGGGCAGCATCCAGTCCGAAGGGGTGCTCGAGCGCTACCCGCGGGAGGTGCTCGACAGCGCGATCGCGGCGCGGGCGATCCCGCGGGCGGCGGTCCCCGCCGACCTGGTGGGAGCGGTCCTGTTCCTGGCCTCCGAGGCGGCGTCGTTCATTACCGGGCAGACGATCGTCGTGGACGGTGGCCATGTCTTCCTCTGACATCCGGCACGGGCCGGGCCGCCGGCCGGCGGTGGTCGTCATCGACGTGCAACGCCATTTCGTGGACCCGGAAGTGGCCGACGCCGTGGTGGCCACCGCGGAATTGCTGGACCACGCGCGCCGGGCGGCGGTCCCGGTGTACCTCGTGGGCATCGTCTTCGACGACGTGGCGGCCGCCGACCCGGCCTGGGCGGCCAGGTTCGACCTGAGCCCGTTGCTGCGCGGCGAGCCCGGGACGGAGTTCGACCCCCGGATCGGGCCGCGCACGGGAGACGTGGTGGTGGAGAAGCGCCACGCATCCGCGTTCGCCGGAACGGACCTGGCGGCGCGACTGTCCGAAGAGGACATCGACACGGTGCTGCTGTGCGGTTTGACCACGAGCGGCTGCGTGCGCGCGACCGCGGTGGACGCGGCATCGCGGCGACTGCGGGTGGAGATCGTGCGGCAGTGCGTGGCAGACCCGCGGCCGTTGTCGGGCCCGGTGTCGTTGACGGACCTGGCGGACCGGTACGCGGACGTGATCAGCCTCGACGAAGCGGTACGGCTGCTGGCCGCTACAGGTCGATGACGACCTTGCCCCGCACGTGCCGTCCGGCCTGGAGCTCGGCAGCGCGGCGGATCTCCTCGACGGGGAAGCTCGCGGCGATCGGCACCCGAAGCCGCCCGGCGGCGACGAGGCGGGCGATCTCTTCGAGGGCACCGGGAGCGGCGTTCGCCCCGTTGGCCGCCGTGACGCCGTCGACCTGCGTGGCGATGGTGCAGAGGCGCCGGTCCGGAACGCCGAGTGCCCGGGCGGCGTGCACGGTTTCGACGCCGTGCAGGTCGATGGCGGCGGTGACACCGCCGGGAGCGAGGGCCCGGACCCGGTCGGCGAGGCCGTCACCGTAGACGACGGGCTCGGCGCCGAGATCGCGCAGGTGATCGGCCGAGGTAGCCGACCCCGTCCCGAGCACGCGAGCACCGGCGATCCGGGCCAGCTGGACGGCGAACACCCCGACCCCACCGGCAGCGCCACCGATCAGGACGGTGTCGCCGGGACCGGGCGAGACGGCGGCGAGGGCGGCGGACGCCGTCCGGCCGGCGATGGTGAGGGTGGCGGCGGTGCGATCATCGACCCCATCGGGCGTGTGGTGGACCTCGTTCGCGGCGGCGCCGGAGGAGACATCGACCACGACGAAGTCGGCGACGGCGCGGGAGAGGGCACCCCCGAACACCCGATCACCCGGCGCGAAGCCGGAGACCCCGGAACCAACCTGGTCGACGACGCCCGCGAAGTCGGTCCCGAACCCGGCGGGCAAGCTCAACCCGAACCGGGCGGCGGTATCGTCGTCGGCGACCATGATCCAATCCATGGGATTGAGCCCGGCGGCGGCAACCCGCACGCGAACCTGCCCGGGCCCGGCCTGCGGCGCGGGAACATCCCGAACCTCGAGGACATCGGTCCCCCCGAACGAGTCGAGCCGAACCGCCCTGCTCCGGTCTTCCTGCATGAAAGCGTGCCTCCTCAGCAAAACGGACTATGCTCCGGTTACCCGAACGAGCCTAACACACATCCGGAGCGTGATCCGTTTTGCCCGAGACGCCGATGCGAGCGGACGCGACGCGCAACCGCGACCAGCTGCTGACGGTGGCGACGAACATGTTCATGGCGGCGGAGGCCGAGCCATCGATGCGCGCGATCGCCCGCGAAGCGGGGGTCGGCATAGCAACGCTGTACCGCCACTTCCCAACCCGGGAGTCACTGGTGGACGCGATCTACCGCGACCAGGTCGGGAGGCTGACAAAGGGAGCCCGGGACTTGCTGGCCGAGCTCCCCCCAGCGGCGGCGATGAGGCGCTGGATGGACTTGTTCGGAGACTGGATAGCAACGAAGAACGGCATGCTGGAAACGCTGCTGGCGATGATCGAATCGGGAGAGATCGCGCACGGAGAGACCCGAGCAGAGCTACTGGCGGCGATCACGGTGATCCTCGAGGCAGGAGGGGAGAGGGGCGACCTCCGCAGGGACGTGACGGCGGAGGACATCGCGGCGGCATTGATCGGAACGTTCACGGTGGCCCCGAGACCAGAGCACGAGGCAAAGGCGGCTCGCCTGCTGGACCTCTTGATGGACGGCCTCAGCCCACGGGAAAACCCGGCCACGGCAACCTAAAGAGCGGGTGGTCATCCCGTCGCCTGAGGCCGTCAAAATCACTTTGAGCCAGGCCCGCAACTACCTCGTCTACTTCAGCCGAAGTACGAAAGCTTGCGGGCCTGGCTCAAAGTGATAGGCCTCAATCAGGCGACGGGATGACCACCTCGCGGCCCACCTCACCAACGCGAGAGAACTACGAGACCCCGGCCATCCCGGAGCCTGCCCGTCCGGCGAGGACATTCTTTTGTCTTTGAACCCGCGCTCTCGCAGAAAGAAGGGCCGGGCCCGACATCCCCCACCCCTCCTCGCGGAGTGTTCAGCCGCCGGTTGAGCTTGTCAAGGCGGGAAAGCGTGCCTTGACAAGCTCAACCGTCGACTGAAGGGCGGCGAGGACGAGGGGTGGGGGAGGTCTGGTGATGTCGTGCTCTGCTTGCGTTGCCGGCCGCCGGTTGGCGAGGGCGAGCGGGCCTGGTGATCTCGTGCCTGGCTTGCGTTGCCGACCGCCGGTTGCTCAGGTGACCTTGGCCGACTCGCGTTGCCCGGCCGCCGGTGATCGCACCCGCCGCCCGCCGCCCGGGTCGCGAATGACTCATTCGGGACTGGGCTTGACCCGGTTTGGCGGACACCTCTGATCAGGGGCGGGAGCCCCTGGAAGGGATGTCCCTCATCATGGAACCCATGGCGAAGA
>DASZNR010000110.1:0-3316 GCA_035551175.1 Amycolatopsis sp.
CGGCCGGAGAACCTGATGCTCGTCACGTCCGTGCTGTGGACGAAGACCCCGGTGGACCCGGCGCGGCTGCGGTCGCTCGTGTCCGACCGGCTGATCGCGCGCTATCCGGTGTACTCGCAGCGGGCCGTGCGCCACGGTCGCGCCCTCGCCTGGGAGACCGACACCGGCTTCGACCTCGGCGACCACGTCCTGGTGCAGGACCTGCCGGCACCCGCCGACCAGGCGGCGCTGGAGGAGTTCGTCGCCGCCCGGCGGAGCCGGCCGCTCGACCCGAAGCATCCTTTGTGGACCATCGATCTGCTGCAGGGCTACCGCGGGGGCAGCGCGCTGGTCTCCTGCACCCACCACGCGATGGCCGACGGGATCCGGCTGACGCAGGTGCTGTTCAGCCTGCTGGATCCGGCCGGCGGCGAAACCGCACCGCACGCGAAGGTCGGCAGCGCCGCACCGCACCGGGAACCCGTTGCGCAGCCGGTGGTCCGCCTCGGTGCGGCCGTGCTGCGCGCGATCGGGGACACCGGCGCGAAGGTGCAGCAGCGGGCGGCCCGCGTGCACCCGGTGCTGGAGACCGCGGTGGCGTTGCCGGTGTTCGGCGCGACGGTGGCCGTGGGCGCCACGGGAGCCGTCGCCGGGTTCCTGGCTTCGGCGCTGGACGG
This sequence comes from Amycolatopsis sp., assembly GCA_035551175.1. Lineage (GTDB taxonomy): Bacteria > Actinomycetota > Actinomycetes > Mycobacteriales > Pseudonocardiaceae > Amycolatopsis. The sequence goes on from DASZNR010000110.1 coordinate 657, forward strand.
TGGGCCCCGGCACGCGGTCGACGCGGCCGCCGGGGCGGTGACGACGGCCTGGCACAGCGCCGCCGGGGTGGCCGATCTGCTCGGTCCCGCCACCACCACCGGGGTGTGGGACGGCGAACCGGAGGTCGAAAAGACCGCCGCCTGGAGCGATCCGGTCCCGCTCATCACACTCGCCCGGATCGGGCACGAGACCGGCACGACGATCAACGACGTCTGCACGGCGCTCGTCGCCGGCGCGCTCGACCGGTACTTCACCGCGCACGGCACCGCCCGGCCCGGCTCGTCCGACCTCGGCTGGATGATCCCGGTGAGCCTCTCCTCGTTCGACGACGAGCTGCCGGCCACCCTGGGCAACCACTTTTCGCTGGTGCTGGCCCAGCTCCCGCTCGGCCTCCGGACGTTCGCCGAGCGCCTCGCCGAGGTGCACCGCCGGGTCGCCCGCATCCGCGACTCGGTCGAGCCCGTGCTGACCTTCGGGGTGCAGTACGCCATCGCGCAGAGCCCGGCGCCGCTGGGACTGGCGATGAGCCGGTTCTTCGCCGGCAAGGCGGTCGGGGTGCTGACGAACGTGCCCGGCCCGCGGGTACCGATGACCCTGGCTGGCGCGGAGGTCGAGGGGATCGTCGGCTGGGCGCCGTGCAGCGGGCGGCAGGCGATCACGATCTGCATCTTCAGCTACGCCGGGGAGGTGCGGTTCGGGTTCGGCACGGACCGCAAGCTGATCCCGGACCCGGGAGGACTGGTCGCAGCGCTGGCCGCGGAGTTCGCGGCGGCCTCCTGACCCACGCCTTCAGCGCTGGGCGGGTGCCCGGCGGGCCGCGTCGCGCAGGGCCAGGATCTCCCGCTCGATCGCCTTGGCCAGCACCCCGGTCTCGGGGACGGTGTCGGCGTCGGACGTGATCCCGAACGTCATCCGACCGGCGTAGCTCAGCATCGCCACGCCGGTGCGCACCCGCAGCGCGATCGGGACGTAGGGGTAGATCTCGACGATCCGGCGGCCGAGCGCGGACAGCGGTTCGGCCGGGCCGGGCACGTTGGTCGTCACGGTGACGATGTTGCGCTGCGGCAGGTGCGCGGCTGCCCGGATCGCCCAGGCGATCGGCGCGAACGGCCCGTGCGCGGCCGTCCCGGTCACCAGTGCGCCGGCGTCGGCCTCCTTGCCCGCCTTGAGCGCGTCCAGGCGGCGGTGCACCCGGATCAGGCGCTGGACCGGGTCGGTCAGATCGACCGGCAGCAGCGGCAGCAGGAGAGAAACCTCGTTGTCCAAGGCGGTTCCGGTGCGCACCGAAACGGGGACCAGGGTCCGCACACTGTCGGCGGCGGGCGTCTCGCCGCGGTGCAGCAGCAACTCACGGAAGCCGCCGGAGACCGCGGCCAGCAGGACGTCGTTCACCGTGACGTCGAACGCCCGGGCCACGGCCTGGACGTCGGCCAGCGCGACCGAGGCGGTCGAGTACCGCCGGTCCCGTCCGAGCGGCCCGGTCAACCGGGTCGGCGATGCGGGGAGCAGCGCCGACGTCAGCGCGGCGAGGCCGCGCGCGGCATCACTGACGCGGCGGGCCAGCCGGTTCGGGTGCAGCACCTCCCGGGCCAGCAGGCGGGTCTGCTCCCACGGGGTGCGCAAGAGCGTGCCGACCGCGTCGAGGAGCAGCTGCGTGCCGCCGGGATCGGGCGCCGCTTCGACGCGGGCCGGTGCGCCGGCCGCGGTGTCGCCGAAGACGATCGTTTGCAGGTGGGTGGCGGCGAGCCCGTCGGCCAGCGCGTGGTGCAGCTTGGCCAGGATCGCCCACCGGCCGGCGGGCAGCCCTTCGATCACCCAGAACTCCCACAGCGGCCGGTCGCGTTCCAGCCGTTCGCTCATCAGCAGGGCCACCAGCTCGCAGAGCGCGGACTCGTCGTGCGGCGCGGGAAGCGCCACCCGGCCGAAGTGCGCGCTCCCGTCGAACGCCGGGTCGTCGACCCAGACCGGTGGCCCGAGGTCGAACGGCACCGTGCGGACCTTCTGGTGGTAGCGCGGAACACCGGACAGCCGCGCCAGCACGGCGGCGGTGAACTCGTCCTGGCCCGGTGCGGTGCCTTCGGCGATCGCGATCGAGGCGATGGCCAGCGACGAGCCGGGGTCGGCGTCCTCGATTTCGAGGAAGGCCGCGTCGAGCGGGCTGAGCCGGTCCATGACGTCCTCTCAGTGGGCGAGGTCGACGACCACCCGGCGGACCTGGTCCCGCGGCCCGGCCTGGGTGAACACGCGGAAGGGCAGCATCGCGCGCACGCCGACGGCGAACGTGCTCAGGCCTTCGAAGGATCCGGCGAAGCGCACAGCCCGCAGCGACGGCCAGCCCGGCGTGGCCGCCGGGAGCGGGTCGCACCCTTCGGATCAGGGTCACGACCGGCGCGGAGCGGACCGCGTACCCGTCGTCCGCCGGGCCGTCGACGTCGGACACGGCCGGTCGATGCTCCGGCGCGAGGGCGCCGGGCACTCGGTCAGCTCGTCCGCGTCAGCGCGTCACGGCGGCGTTCGTACTCCTCCTGGTCGATCTCGCCGCGGGCGAACCGCTCGTCGAGGATCCGCCGGGCGGTGTCGCCGGGCCGCGGTGCCTGTGGCCCCCGGCGAGCGAGGACGACGACGAGGGCGACCAGCGCGGCCAGCACGAGCGCCATCA
>DASZNR010000111.1:0-27655 GCA_035551175.1 Amycolatopsis sp.
ACCGAGGGTGTCGAAGAAGTCGACGTTCGCCTTCGTGTAATCGGACCAGTTGTCCGGGACGTCGTCCTCGTAGTAGATGGCCTCGACCGGGCAGACCGGTTCGCAGGCGCCGCAGTCGACGCACTCGTCGGGGTGGATGTACAGCATCCGCTCGCCCTCGTAGATGCAGTCCACGGGGCACTCGTCGATACACGCCTTGTCGAGCACGTCGACGCAGGGCTCGGCGATCACGTAGGTCACTGCGCACTCCTGCTTTTCTCTAGAGCCAGTCCCTTACGGACATTACGCGCTGGCCACATCGCAGGTCCTGCTTAGGCAACCCTTAGCCGTACCGCCGGTATGCGGCGGGCCGCGCCAGAAACGCCCCGGTCAGCGGTCCCGTCGCCGGGGTTTCGGGGCGTTGCGCGCGTCGCCGGTGATCGTGAAGCCCGGTCCGGACCGCGTCTCCTCCCCGTCCTTTTTTTCCTTGATCGTGCGGGCGAACCCGTCGGCGATCTCGTTGACCAGGTCCTCGTTGTGCCGGTCGTCGCGGCGCGCGTAACTCATCGGTCCTCCCTGCGGAAACGGGGTGCCACCTCCGACACAATCTAACCGTGGACGACTCCGAAACGCTCGAACTCGTGTGCTCACGGGCCTGGCCGCCGCTGATCGACGAGCCGCTGGGCGAGTGGCGGCTGCGCTGGGCCGACGGGTTCACCGGGCGCGCGAACAGCGCACTCGCCGTCGGCGATCCCGGACGACCCGTCGCCGAGGCCCTCAAGGCGGTTTGTGACTTCGCCCACGATCGGGCGATCCCGGCGGTGGTGCAGGTCGTCGAGGGCAGCGACGTCGAGCGGGCCGTGGCCGCCGCCGGCTGGGCCGAATGGACCGAACACGCCGCCGGCTACCAGGTGTCCGTGCTGGTCGGTGCGCTGCCGGACGAGTCCGAGGGTCCGGCGGAGATGCTCGACGAGCCGACGTCGGCCTGGTGGGAACTCACTGCCGACCGCGCGGAGCCGAGCGCGGCCGAGCGCCATGTGCTCACCACCGGGAAGGTCGGCTACGGCGTGATCGACGTCGGTGACGGGACCGCCGGGGCCGTGCGCGGCGCGGTCGTGGACGGGTGGCTGCACGTTTCGCGGCTGGCCGTGCGTCCGGAGTTTCGACGGCGTGGCCTGGCGACGGCACTGATGCGCGCGCTGGCTTCGTGGGGCCGACGACACGGTGCCGACCGCTGGGTGCTGCAGGTGGCCGTGGGCAACACCGGAGCACTGAAGCTGTATTCCGGCCTCGGCTGTACGGAGCACCACAGGTACCGCTACTGGGGCCCGGGCACCGGCGCGTGCGAGGATCAGCAGTCGTGAAGATCGTCGTTCTGGTCGGTGGAGTGGGCGGGGCCCGGTTCCTGCTCGGGGTGAAGGCCGCGCTGGGGATGCCCTCGACGGGCGAGCCGGACCCGCCGTCTCCGCACGAGGTCACGGCGCTGGTGAACACCGGCGACGACGTGTGGATGCACGGCCTGCGCATCTGCCCCGACCTCGACACCTGCATGTACACCCTCGGCGGCGGCATCGACCCCGAACGCGGCTGGGGCCACGCGGGCGAGACCTGGGTCGTCAAGGAGGAGCTCGCCGCCTACGGCGCCGAGCCGACGTGGTTCGGGCTGGGCGACAAGGACATCGCGACGCACCTGATCCGGTCGAGGATGCTCCGCGCGGGCTATCCGCTCTCGGCCGTGACCGAGGCGCTGTGCGACCGCTGGCGTCCCGGCGTACGGCTGCTGCCGATGACCGACGACCGCGTGGAGACTCACGTGGTCATCGACGATCCGGACCAACCGGAGCAGCAGAAGGCGATCCACTTCCAGGAGTGGTGGGTGCGGTATCAGGCCGGGCCTCCGGCGCATTCGATCGTCGCCGTCGGCAACGACGAGGCCAAACCTGGTCCCGGCGTGCTCGACGCGCTGGCCGGGGCTGACGTGGTGCTGTTCGCGCCGTCGAATCCGGTGGTGAGTGTCGGGACGACGCTGGGCGTACCCGGTGTGCGCGAGGCGCTGCGGAAGTCGCGGGCCAAGGTGGTGGGAATTTCACCGATTATCGGCGGCAAGGCGCTGCGTGGCATGGCCGACGCCTGCCTCACGGCGATCGGTGTGGAGACCTCCGCCGAGGCCGTCGGCCGCCATTACGGCGCGCGGTCCGAGGGCGGCGTGCTCGACGGCTGGCTCGTCGCCGAGGAGGACCACGAAGTGACGGTGCCGGGCGTCACCGTGCGCGCCGTGCCGTTGCTGATGTCCGATGTGGACAAGACCGCCGCGATGGTGCGGGCGGCGCTGGATGTCGCGGGAGTTTCCAGTGTCTGATTCACAACTGTCTGATTCACAACTGTCTGAATCACAACTGTCTGATTCACAACTGTCTGAATCACAACTGTCTGAATCACAACTGTCTGAATCACAACTGTCTGAATCACAACTGTCTGATTCAAACCTGCCTGATTCGAACGGCCCGGATTCACCCGGCCCAGGGTTCACCGACCACGCCTCGGCGAAGGTCGAGATCCTGCCTGTGCCCGGGTTGCCGGAGTTCCGCCCCGGCGACGACCTCACAGGCGCGCTCGTGACGGCCGCCCCGTGGCTGCGCTCGGGTGACGTCGTGGTGGTGACCAGCAAAGTCGTGTCGAAGACCGAGGGGCGGCTCGTGCGCGTGCCGACCGACCCCGAGGCCCGCGACGCCGCGCGGCGCGCGTTGATCGAGCAGGAGTCCGTGCGGATCGTGGCGCGCGTGGCGCGCACGTTGATCACGGAGAACCCGCTGGGGATCGTGCAGGCTGCCTCGGGCATCGACGCGTCGAACGTGCAGGGTGACGAGGTCGCGCTCCTGCCCGCGGACCCGGACGCGTCGGCGCGCGCGCTGCGCGACGGGCTGCGGGACCGGCTGGGTGTCGAGGTCGCCGTGGTCATCACCGACACGATGGGCCGCGCGTGGCGCGTGGGCCAGACCGACGCGGCGATCGGCGCGTCGGGTCTGCGGGTGCTGCACGGTTACGCGGGCCAGATCGATTCGCAGGGCAACGAGCTGGCCGTCACCGAAATCGCGGTGGCCGACGAGGTCGCGGCCGCGGCGGATCTGGTGAAGGGCAAGCTCGGCGGGCTGCCGGTCGCCGTCGTGCGCGGGCTCGACCTCGCCGACGACGGCTCGACCGCGCGGCACCTCGTGCGGCCGGTCGACGAGGACCTGTTTCGCTTGGGCACCAATGAAGCGCTGGCGCAGGGCCGGCGCGCAGCGGTGCCGAGTCGGCGTTCGGTGCGGGCGTTTTCCGGAAAGCCCGTTTCACCCGACGCGATGCGCCGGGCCGTCGCGTCGGCGCTGACCGCGCCCGCCCCGCACCACACGCACCCGGTACGGTTCGTGTGGCTGCGCGATGGCGGCGTGCGCACGAAGCTGCTCGACGCGATGCGCGAATCGTGGCGCGCCGACCTCGCGGGCGACGGCTTCACCCCGGCGCAGATCGAGAAACGCTTGTCGCGCGGGGACATTCTGTATCGCGCACCTGAGGTCGTGATCCCGTTCCTCGTGCCCGACGGCGCCCACACGTACCCGGATTCTCAACGGAATGCTTGTGAGCACACGATGTTCACGGTCGCCGCGGGGGCCGCGGTGCAGGGCCTGCTGGTGTCGCTCGCCGCCGAGGAGCTCAGCTCGTGCTGGATCGGGTCCACGATCTTCGCCGCCGACCTCGTACGTTCCGTGCTGGGGCTCGACGCGCGCTGGGAGCCGCTGGGCGCCGTCGCGGTCGGGCATCCGCTCGAGACCCCGCCCGTGCGGGAGCTCGGCGAGCCGGGGGAAGGCCTCGTGGAGCTGTGAACCTGCACGCGGACGCCGTTTCGACGCTTTCGGCGTGGACGCCCGGGCTTGCCGCGCAGGAATCGTTGCGCCAGGCGTTTCTCGGCTTTCTGGCTTCGCGCGAGGATTCCGTGCTGCGCTCGTGCGCGGCCGGGCACCTCACGGCGTCCGCGGTGGTGCTCGACTCGACCGGCACCCGGGTGCTGCTGACGCTGCACCCGCGCGTCGGCCGGTGGCTGCAGCTGGGCGGGCATTGCGAGCCGTCGGACGCGACGCTGGCCGGTGCCGCGCTGCGCGAGGCGACGGAGGAGTCGGGCATCCCGGACCTGCGGATCGGCGAAAGGCCCGTGCACCTCGACGTCCACCCGATCACGTGCTCCCTCGGTGTGCCGACCCGCCACTTCGACGTGCGCTACCTCGTTTCCGCGCCGCTCGGCGCCTCGCCCGTCCGCAGCAGCGAGTCCGACGATCTGCGCTGGTGGCCGGTGGACGCCCTCCCCGCGGGTTCGGAAGATCTCGCGGAGGTGGTGACCGCGGCCGTTGCGTCGCGGTGCCGATCCGGCGACGAGTAAGCGGCTCCACACGGGTCCCGGTCGCGTTCGGCCCCCGCAGCGGTGACCGGACGGGTAACGAACGGCACAGTAGGGTGGCGAGGGTGTTCCTCGAACGCCCGCACCTGCACCTCGGCGACGGCGGCTACGTCAGTGGCTGGGTGGTCGCCATCGGCTTCGCCGTCGCGTTCGCGCTGGTCATCGTGGGCGCGGTGGTGAGCCTGCGCCGGAAACGCCGCAAGAAGTGACGTCTGGAGGTTCCCGGTGACCGTCAGCTACGACAGCACCTCCCCCGTTCCCCCGTACGAACAGGTACGTTCGGCCATCGCCAAGCAGATCAACAACGGCACCCTCGCGGTCGGCGCCAAACTCCCCACCGTCCGCGCGCTCGCCGCCGATCTGGGCGTGGCGCCGAACACGGTGGCGCGGGCCTACCGCGAGCTCGAAGAGGCGGGTCTTCTCGAAACCCGGGGCCGCGCCGGGAGTTTCGTCGGGGCCTCGGGCGACGAGACACGTTCGCGGGCGCAGACGGCGGCGGCGGAGTACGCGGCAGTGACACGGCGACTCGGGTTGACACCGGAGGCCGCGCTCGCCATCGTCGAGGCCGCCCTGCGCTGACCCCGGCCCACCTCTTTGGTGCTGACGTTTCGCGCCGCCACCGCCCTCCCCCTACGATGACGATCAAGCCGGGAGGAGCTTCGCTGTGAACACCATTCAGCCTTGGCGCGTGCCGGTGCTCCCCCTGCCGGGCACCGTCGACGCCGCCGCGGCGATCGGGTCGGTCGCGGAGCCGGTGAACCGGCGGGACGAGCCACCGGTTCCGGCGGGCTGGCAAGGAAATCGGGACGAACCTCCGCCGGGATGTCCACCGCGGCAAGGATTTCCGCACACGCCGGGCCGAGAGGCGCCGGTCGGGTCACCACGTCAGGGAGACGATTCGTGAACTTCACCAACTTGATCATTCCGCTCGTGCTGATCATCGTGCTGGTGGTGATCCTCGTCGTGAAGTTCGCGTCCGGCCGCAAACCCAAGGAGTCCGAAGGGCAGATCCCACCCCGAAACCAGGGCCGGCCGCAGCAGCCCGGGCCGTATCCGCAGCAGGAGTGGCAGCCGTATCCCCCGCAGGGCGAGCAAGTGCCGGGGCAGAATCCACAGGCGTACGTTCAGCAGGGACAGCAGCACCCCGCTCAGCCCGGCCCGGCGCCGCAGCAGCCGCCGGCACCTCAGCAGAGCCCGCAACCCCAGCAGCCGCAGCAGCTCCCACCGCAGGATCCGCCGCGGTAGTGAGTCACATGGCGCGGTAGTCGCGAAGTTCGATCCGGGGCCCGCGGCGCGGCGCGCGCGACCCCCGGGCTTCCAGGTAGCGCACGGCGCGCTGGCGGTGCGGGGCATACGGGGCCAGGACTCGTGCCATCTCCTCGTCGTCGATGCGGTGCCCCAGCAGGGTGTGGCCCACCATGTTCGAAATGTTGTAGTCACCGAAGCTGACGGCGTCGGCGTCACCCCAGCCCCGCTGGGCGATTTCCGCCGCGGTCCAGACGCCGATGCCCGAGATCGTGCGCAAGAGGGCCCGCCCGGCTGGGCCACGCAGGGCCACGGCTTCCTCCAGCCGGTGTGCGGCGCGAGCGGCGTTGATCAGAGCCGTCCGCCGCTTGAGGTCGACGCCGATGCGATGCCAATTCCAGTCCACGATGGACCGAATCGCCACGGGTGAGGGCGGCACGCGCAGTTCTGCCGGCCCGGGTCCGGGCGCCGGCGTGCCGAACCAGCGGCACAGCTGCGCCCACGAGCGGATGGCTTCCTTGCCCGTCACCTTCTGTTCCAGCACGGCAAGCATGAGCGAGTCCCACACGCGCCGGGTCGAGCCGAGGCGCAGGCCCGGTACGTCGCGTCGTGCCGACGCGATGGCCGGGTGGTGCGCGACGAAGCCGCTGTCGTCGTCCTCGGCGCCCAGCAGCGCGGGCACGCCGTCGAGCAGGAACGCCGCGCCGTCGCCCCACGCGTCGGCTTCGACGACGCCGTCCGGGCGGCGGAGCAGGGCGAGCGTCCCGGTTCCGGACGGCGTGTTGGCCGCCAGCCACCACACGCCACGCTCGGCGCGAAAGTTCAGCGAACCGCGGCCGCGGCTGAGCGGACTCAGCACGGCCGCCAGGTCCAGCGTGAACGGTGGGCGCCACTCGATCATGCGTCGCTCGAGAACCGGATGGCGCCATCGGCCAGGGTGATGCCTGGCCACACGCGTGCGCCGTCGAGGAGTTCGTTGCCGGCGCCAACGGTCGCGCCGTCACCCAGCACCACGCCGCGCAGCACCGCACCCGCGCCGACCCGCGCGCCGCGGCCCAGCACCGAACGCTCCACAATGGCCCCGGCGTCGACCACGGCTTCGTCGAACACGACGGATCCGTCGACGGTCGCGCCGTCGCCGATCACCGCCTTCTCACCGATCGTCGTCCCACCCGACAGCACCGCCGACGATGCGACGAGAGCGTCGGCCAACACCAGAAACGGGCCGGTCGGGCCGCCGAGCGCCGACGTCGGCGCGACTCCCCGCACGAGGTCCGCGCTGCCGCGCACGAAAGCTTCCGGTGTGCCGACGTCGAGCCAGTACGAGGAGTCGACAAAACCGTGCAGGTGCGCACCGTCCGCGAGGAGCCCGGGGAACGTCTCGCGTTCCACGGACACACGCCGACCGGACGGAATGGTCTCGACCACCGAGCGTCGGAAGACGTAGCAGCCTGCGTTGATCTGGTCGGTGGGCGGGTTCGGCGTCTTCTCCAGAAACGCTTGCACGCGCCCGTTCTCGTCGGTCGGCACGGATCCGAAGCGGCTCGGGTCGGACACGCGCTGCAGGTGGAGCGTGACGTCGGCGCCGGTGTCCACATGGGTCCGCAACTGCGCGCACAGGTCGGCGCCGGAGAGGATGTCGCCGTTGAAGATGATCACGTGATCGGCGCGCAGCTTGTCGTAGACGTTGCGGATCGCGCCACCGGTGTCCAGTGGCTCGTCCTCCACCACGTACTCCAGGTCCAGACCGTGGGCCGAACCGTCACCGAAGTACTCCTCGAACACCTCCGCGCGGTACGACGTGCCGAGCACGACGTGGCGGATCCCGGCCGCGCGGATGCGCGAGAACAGGTGGCTCAGGTACGGCGTGCCGGCCGTCGGCAACATCGGCTTCGGGGCGGAGAGGGTGAGCGGCCGCAGCCGGGTGCCTTTACCCCCGACCAGCACGACGGCGTCGACTTCGAACTCGGACGTCACGGAAACTCCTCAAAGTTCTGTTGTACCACGCACCGCCTGAGCGACAAGCCGCGGGAAACGTGGGCGGCGACGCCCTCGAGGGCCTACCCTAGACACGAAACTAGCGGGCCTTCCCCAAAGGCCCCGGGTCAGTCGGGAGGCCGAGGGGAATGGACCCCCGCGATCGCGCGGACGCCTTGCTCGCACGCGCTCGTTCCCGCGGCGCCTTCGTGGTGACGCCGGACAACATGACTTCGCCGATGGACGCCTCCAACACCCAGCAGATCGCAAGATCCGTGGTCAAGGAGCTCGACCAGCAGGACCCCGACACGACGACGCAGCTGCCGGCGTCGCTGATCGAGGAGAACGACGAGCATCCGCTCGCCACAGCGAGCACGACGCAACCACTCGAGACGCCCGCGCCGCAGGTGACGACCCCGCTCGTCCCCCGGCCGAAGGCGGCGCCGGTGGCCAGCCCGTTGAAGGAGCCGGAGGAAGAAGAACTCACCGGGCTCGTGCCGACGATCAAGCAGAACAACGGCAAGTCGAACCTGTCGCGCCGGCTCGACGGGCTGTGATCACGCGCCTTCGAGCTTGACCCGCACCGCGAGACCGAGTTTTACGGCCGCCAGCACGGGCTTCCACAGCAGCCCGGGGTGGCGGTCGGCGAGGTACCGGTAGGCGCTCGCGTGGTGCGCGCGCAGCATCTTCTTGGACACGCGCGCCGTCGACGCGCCGCCGATGTGCATCACACTCGACGACGGCGCGTAGACGTTGAGCCAGCCGGCCTTCGTGAGCCGGTCGCCGAGGTCCACGTCTTCGAAATACATGAAGTAGCGCGTGTCGAAGCCGCCGACGGCGTCGAACGCCTCACGCCGGAACAGCTGGCACGACCCACTCAGCCACTCCGAGGTGCGCTCGACCGGAGTCGCGCTCTCCTGCCGGTACTGGCGCGTCCACGGGTTAGTGGGCCAAATCTTGGAGAACACCGCGTGCCCGATTCCGCGTCCGAACGACGGCAGCAGCCGCGCGGACGGGTAGACGGTGCCGTCGAGGTCGTGGATCAAGGGCCCGAACGCCGCACCCCGCGGCCACCGGCTCGCGACCTCCAGCAGCGCGTCGAGCGACCCCGGCTCCCACTCGACGTCGGGGTTGACCACCACGACCCACCCGTAGTCGTCACTGAGCGCCGCCACGCCCCGGTTCGCGGCCGTGCCGTAGCCGACGTTCTCGCCGATGCTCACCAGCTCCACGCCCTCGCGTCGGGCCGCCTGCTCGGGCGCCCCGTCCGTCGACGCGTTGTCGGCGACTACTACGCGCACTTCCCGATCACTCGCTTTGTCCAAGGTGTCGAGAAACTTCTCCAACGTTTCGCCGGCGAAGTACGTCACGGTCACGACGGCCAGCTTGTCGCCGTAGCTGCGCTCCTCAGTCACCGCGCCATTGTCCCCCGCTCACCGACGGCAACCGAGACCTCCCCGGCCCGCTCACCCAGGGTGAGCCACGACCGCGACAATGTGTCTGACCGCCGTGTGTACCCGAGGGAGATGATCGATGAGTCCCACCGTCGCAGTAGTCGGTCCGGGGGCGATCGGCACCACCGTGGCTGCCGCATTGCACGAGGCCGGCCGGACGCCGCGGATCTGTGGTCGCACCGCGCGGGACCGTCTCGAACTGCGTTTCGGGCAAGGTCCGGAGCAAGATCGCGTCGTCGTGCCGGGGCCCGTGCAGACCGACCCGGCGCGGGCCGGCGGATCGGTGGACGTGGTTTTCCTCGCCGTGAAGTCGACGCAGGTCGAAGCCGCGGCGCCGTGGCTGAGCGCATTGCGCGGCGCGGACACCGTCTTCTGTGTCCTGCAGAACGGCGTCGAGCAGGAATCAGTGGTGGCGCCCTACCTCGGCGGCGCCCGAGCCATCCCTTCGGTCGTGTGGTTTCCCGCACAGGCGCAGCCCGACGGCTCGGTGTGGTTGCGCACTGAGGCCCGCCTCACCCTGCCGGACACGGCCGCCTCGCGCGTGGTGCACGACGCTTTGCGCGGCACTCGGTGCTCGGTCGAGCTGGCCGCCGACTTCACCTCGATGGCGTGGCGCAAGCTGCTGCAGAACGCGGCCGCCGGGCTGATGGTCCTCACCGGCCGTCGCTCGGGCGTGTTCGCCAGGGCCGACATCGGCGAGCTGGCTCTGACCTACCTCAGGGAATGTCTGCAGGTCGCCCGGGCCGAAGGCGCGGCTCTCGGCGACGACGTACCGCAGAAGATCCTCGACGTCTTTCGCGCTCACCCGGCCGATCTGGGCACGTCGATCCTCGCCGACCGCGAAGCGGGCCGACCGCTCGAATGGGACATCCGCAACGGCGTCGTACGCCGGCGCGGACGGGCGCACGGCATCCCGACACCCATCAGCGACCTCGTCGTGCCACTGCTCGCAGCCGCAGGCGACGGACCCGGCTGACCCACCGGCCCGGCCGAGTCAGCAACCTCGCCATGTCCCTGCTCGCAGCCGCCGACGACAAACCCGGCTGACCCACCGGCCCGGCCGAGTCAGCAACTTCGCGAGTGCCGATGCCAAGCCTTCGCGTAGGCCTCACGATGACGTTCCGCCGTCGTCGCCCAAGAGAATTCCTTCGCACGTTCCTGAGCGGCCGCCGAGAGGACGGCTCGCTGAGTGGGGTCGGCGAGAAGGTCGGTGATGGCGGCGGCCACGTCTCCGGCGCCGACACCGCAGTAGGCGACCGCGTCGCCGCCGACCTCGGGGAGTGAGAGCCGGCGGGTGGTGAGGACGGCGGCACCGCAGGCCATGGCTTCGAGAACGGGCAGCCCGAAGCCCTCGCCTAGCGACGGGTAAGCCACCAGCTCCGCGCCGCCGAGGAAGCCGGCGAGGGTGCCGAAGGGCAGGTAACCCGCACGGATCACGCGGAGGCGATGGGGAACGGCGTCGAGAGCTCGTTCGACCTGCGTGTCCCAGCCCGGCTGGCCGGCGAGCACCAGCGCGGGGGCGTCGCGCTGCCCGGTGACCGCGCGGGCGTAGCCGCGGATCAGCGCCGGCACGTTCTTCCGCGGCTCCAGCGCCCCGAGGAACGCGATGTACGGCGTCGCCCCGATCCCGACGGCCGAACGCGCCGCGAGGATCTCCCCCGGCGACGGCGGGTGGAATCGTTCCGTGTCCACGCCGTGGTGGATGACCTCCAGCTCCGCCCGCCGCACGGGCGTGACGCGCCCCAGCTCGAGCGCCGTCGCCTGGCTCGGGACGACACACAGGTGCGCACGGCGCAAAGCCGTGACCGTCCAGGCGCGGAAGAACCGGGCCTTCACCGACGAGTGCAGCACGGCATCGGTGAAGAACGTCGCGTCGTGCAACGTCACCACAGAAGCCGCGCCGCTCGCGAGCGGCATGGTGTAGTGCGGCGAGTGCACGACATCGACGCCGAGCTTGCGCACGAGCCTCGGCAACGTCGCCTGCTCCCACGTCAGCCGGGCCGTGCGCGTCGACGTCGCGGGCGAAGCCGGCACCACCCGCGCACCCGGAGCGAGCCGGTCGTACAGGGACAGATCCCGCGGCTGACACACCACCGTCAAGCGCGCCCCATCCTGATCCAGCGCGGCGACGAGCGAATCCACATACCGGCCGACGCCACCCCGGTCCGCGGGCACCGCGGTCGCGTCGATCAGCACACGGGGATCACCGGTCACGTGAGCAGAGTACGGCGATCACCCAGCGCGCAGGTGGGGAACCGTATTTTTCGGTGGTTGGCACGCTCGGTAACCGAAAAGCTCGTGAGTGGCGGCGCCGGGTCTAACCGGCGGCGCCACTCACGAGCTAGGGGTGCCGTCGGACGTGGGCGGCCCAGACGGCTTCCGCGGCGGCGCGCCAGGTGAACTCGCGCGCGCGTTCGCGGCCGAGGCGGGTCAGGTCGCCGGCGCGCGCCGGGGAGCAGAGGACCTCGCGCAGAGCGGCGGCCAATGCGTGGGCGTCGCCGCGGGGAACCAGCAGGCCCGCTCCGCCGGCGACTTCGACGAGGGCCGGGACGTCGGTGTGCACGACGGGTACACCCGCGGCCATCGCTTCGAGCAGGGGAAGTCCGAAGCCCTCCGCGAGGCTCGGCACCGCGAGCACGCTCGCGCCGTGCAGCGCCGTCGACAGCTGCGCGTCGGTGACCTTGCCGAGCACGTGCACGTCGGTCAGGCCGCGCGACGCCGCGAGCCGCACCGGGTCGATGCCGCCCCAGCCGGGCTGGCCGGCCAGCACCAACGCCACGTCACCGACTTCCGCGACGGCGTCGATCAACACGTCGATGCCCTTGCGCGGCTCGATGGTCCCCACCGCGAGCACGTACTTCGACGGCAGGTCCAGTGGCGCGTCCCCCGACGGCACGGTCACGCCGTGGGGCACGACGCGGACCGGCACCGTCACGTCGATCAGCACGGCCAGCTCGTCGGCCACCGCGCGCGTCGGCACGACCAGGCCCGACGATCGCCGCGCGGCACGCGCGATCATCGAACGGTGCCAGCTCACGCCACGGGCCGTGAGCGTCTCCGGATGAGTCCACGGCACGGTGTCGTGCACCGTCACGGTCAACGTCTTCCCCGCCGGTGCGCGCGGCGGGGCGAACGGCGTCGGCGCGTGCACCGCGTCACCGCCCGGCCACCACGGGACACCGAGCTGCCACAACCCGGTCACCACCTTCGGCGGGAACGGCAGGGCCCGCGGGCCGTCGACGCCTTCCACCTCGGCCGCGGACATGTCGGCGTGGCGCGCGACCACGCTCGTCACGGTCCACTCCGGCGGCGCGGTGCGCGCCAGCGCGGGCAGCAGCTCGGCGGTGTAGCGGCCCGTCCCACCGGGGACGGGGGCGAGCAGCTGCTCTGCGAGCACGACCAGTTGGGGCACGCCGCTATTCTCACCCAGGTGACCAGCGCGGAATCCGGCAGCACCGTCGTCGTGGTCACCTGGCGTGGGGCAGCTCACGTCACGGCCTGTCTCGACGCCCTCGCGGCCCAGACCCGTCCACATCGGACGCTGGTGATCGACAACGCCTCCGACGACGGTACATCCGCTCTCCTCGCCGCCCACCCGTCGCGGCCCGAGGTCGTCCGGCTCGCCAGGAACACCGGCTACGCGGGCGCAATGGGCCGAGCCCTCGACCTCGTCGAGACGCCGCTGATGGCCTGGCTCAACGACGACGCCGCCCCCGAGCCGACCTGGCTCGCCGAACTCGAAGACACCCTCGCTCAGCAACCGCTCGCCGTCGCCGCGACGTCTCACCTCGAGCTGGCCGACGGCACCACACAGTCGACCGGCGTCCGCCTCACCTCCGACGGCCACGGCGCCGACCTCACCGAGCCGGCCGCCGAGGTGTTCGGCTTCTGCGGCGGCGCCGCGCTGCTGCGCACAGCCGCCCTCCGCGCCGTCGGCGGCGTGCCCGCAAGCTTCTTCTGCTACTACGAGGACACCGACACCGCGTGGCGCCTGCGGCTCGCCGGCGGTCACGTCGTGGCGGCGCCGAAGGCCCGGGTCCGTCACCTGCACGGCGCCAGCACGAAGCCGGGCTCGCCGCTGTTCCACCGCTGGAACGAACGCAACCGCCTCCTCATGCTCCTGCGCTGCGCGCCTGGCGCCGTCGCCGTGCGCGAAGTACTGCGCTTCGGCGTCATCACGCTTCTGCTGCCGCTGCGCCGGCACCGGCCGGCCGCCGCCAACTTTCGGCCCAGCCTCCGCGTCCGCGTGTTGGCCGAGGTGCTCGTGCGGCTGCCCGCGACACTGCGCGAACGCAAGCGCATCAGCGAGTTCGCAGCCCTGGGCCGAGGCGCAATCTGGGACGCTTGGGCGGGCTCCTCGTGCTGATCGTTACTGATCCGACCACGGCCACGGCCGAATGGCTTTTCCGCAACGGTTACGTACCGCGCGGGGGGTCGGCCTGCTTTCAGCCGGATCAGTAAGCTGGGCGAAGCCCGACTTCACGGACAGGGAGCTCGTCTTGGCGCAGGGGGAACCGCTACCGCTGGTCTCGGTGATCGTCGTGAACTATCGCGGCGCCGACGACACGATCACCTGCCTGCGGACGCTGTCTTCCGACCTGGACTACGAGCACGTCGAGCTTATTTGCGTGGACAACGCGTCCGGGGGCGACGACGCGGAGCGAATCCGGGCCGCGGTGCCGGACGCGACGGTGGTCGAGTCCGCAGTGAACAGTGGCTTCGCCGGCGGCTGCAATCTCGGCGCGCGGCACGCGAACGGCACGGTGCTCGCCTTCCTCAACAACGACGCCCGCCCGGCGCCCGCCTGGGTTTCGGCGGCCGTCGCCGAGCTGCGGGCGCAGCCGACCCTCGCCGCGGTGGCGAGCAAGGTCGTCGATTGGGACGGCACCGGCACCGATTTCGTCGACGCTGGGCTGACGTGGTTCGGCATGGGCTACAAGCGCCACGCGGGCAGTCCGCTGGCCGACGTGCCCGAGGCCGAGCGCGACGTGGCCAAGGACGTGCTCTTCGGCACCGGCTCGGCGATGTTCGTGCGGGCGTCGGTGTTCGCCGAGCTCGGCGGGTTCGACGAACGCTTCTTCATGTTCTACGAGGACGTCGACCTCGGCTGGCGGCTGAACCTGCGCGGCTGGCGCGTGCGGTACGTGCCGGAGTCGCTCGCCTACCACCGACACCACGGCACGATGAACGCCGTCGACGCGCCGGAGACCGGCCGCGAGACGTTCCTGCTCGAGCGCAACGCGCTGGCCGCGCTGTACAAGAACCTCTCCGACGAGTCCCTCACGAAGGCGCTGCCGGCGGCGCTCGCGCTGGCTGTGCGCCGCGCCACCGCGCGCGGCGGCCTCGACCCGGAGCAGCTCAACCTGGAAAAGGGCGTCGGTCCCATCGAGACGGACGGCGTCGCCGTGCCGCGCCCGACGCTCGCCGGGATCCTCGCGATCGACCGGTTCGTGGAGCTGATGCCGTCGCTGGCCGAGTCGCGCGCGGTCGAACAGGCCGCGCGGGTGCGCTCCGACGCCGACCTGCTTCCCCTGCTGCGCAAGGCTTTGGAGCCCGCGTACCCGCTGCCGGATTACCTGCGGGCACACGAGATCCTCGTCGAGGCCTTCGGCATCGAGGAGGCGTTCGGGCAGCGCCGCCGGATCCTCGTGCTCACCGGCGATTCGATCACCGAGCGCATGGCAGGCCCGGCGATCCGCGCGTGGAACATCGCCGCGACGCTCGCCGCCGAGCACGACGTGCACCTGATCACCACGAACCCGCTGCTGTCGGCGCCGCCGGCGGCGTTTCGCGTCAGTTCCGGCAAGTTCCGCGACCTCGAAGGACCCATCGAGTGGGCCGACGTCGTGATTCTCCAGGGCCACGTGCTGGAGCTCGCGCCGACGTTGAAGCGACGCCACGCCAACAAGATCGTGGTCGCCGACGTCTACGACCCCATGCACCTGGAGCTGCTCGAACAGGGCAAGGATGCGGCCGACGACCAGCGCGCGCTCGACCTCGCGGGCGTCACGAAGGTCCTCGACGCGCAGTTGGAGCGCGCGGACTTCTTCCTGTGCGCCTCGGAGCGGCAGCGCCACTTCTGGCTGGGTCACCTCGCGGCGCTGGGACGGCTCTCGCCGCGCCTGTACGACGCGGACCCGACCACGCAGTCGCTGCTCGCGGTGGTGCCGTTCGGCTTGTCGCCGCAGGCTCCCGTGCGCACCGGTCCCGGGCTGCGCGCCACGCTGGGGCTCGGCGAGTCGGACAAGGTCGTGTTGTGGGCCGGGGGCGTGTACAGCTGGTTCGATCCACTGACACTGATCCGCGCGATCGACCTGCTCCGCGCGAACCACGACGACGCCAGGCTCGTGTTCCTGGGTATGAAACACCCGAATCCCGAAGTCGCCGAGATGGACATCGGCATCCGCACGATCCGCCTAGCCGATTCGCTGGGGCTCACGGACAAGCACGTGTTCTTCAACGAGCAGTGGGTGCCCTACGGCGAGCGCCAGAACTGGCTGCTCGACGCCGATTGCGGCGTGACCACACACTACGAGCACGTGGAGACCACCTTCGCGTTTCGCACCCGCGTGCTCGACTACCTGTGGGCGGGCCTGCCGATCGTCACCACCGATGGCGACGCGTTCGCGGACCTCGTACGTGCGGAGCGGCTTGGGGTCGTGGTGCCGGCCGAGGACTCGGCGGCGCTGGCCGCGGCTCTGGAGAAGGCGCTCTACGACCAGGAGTTCGCGGCCGGCTGCGTCGAGCGGATCGCCGAGGTCGCCCGTCGCTACGCGTGGCCGGAGGCGTTGAAGCCGCTGGTGGAGTTCTGCCGCAACCCGCGCCCGGCGGCCGACCGGCTGCCCGGCGCCGCCGACCTCACGACGACGGCTGCGGTGCGCGGCACCGCGCTCGTGCGGCGCGACCTGGGTCTCGTGCGCGAGTACCTGGCGCAGGGCGGCCCTGGTGAGCTGGCCCGGCGCGTCGGCGGGCGCGTGGTGAAAGTCGCGCGGAACCGGTTGAGCCGTGGCTGACCGGCCGCTGCGGGTGTTGCTCGACGGTACGCCGCTGCTCGGCAAGCGCACCGGCATCGGGCGGTACACCGCCGCGCTGAGCGAAGAGCTCGCTTCGATGTCCGAAGTGGACCCTCGCGCGGTCGCTTTCACCTTGCGGGGCTGGCGAAAGCTCCGCGGCGTGCTGCCCCACGGCGCACGGGCCCGCGGCATGCCGGTGCCGGCGCGGCTACTGCGCCGCGCGTGGCTGCGTTCACAGCTGCCGCCGGTGGAGCTGTTCGCCGGCCCCACCGACGTCGTGCACGGCACCAACTTCGTGCTGCCCGGCCGCTTCCGAGCGGCGGGCGTGCTGACGATCCACGATCTGGCGTTCCTCGACGCACCTGAGGAACTCGCCCCCTCCGACCATGCGCTGCCCGAGCTGGTCCGCCGCGGCGCCCGCCGCGCCGACGTCATCTGCACCCCCACGGCCGCGGTCGCCGACTCCGTGGCCGAGCGGCTCGACGTCGACCGCGACAAGATCGTGGTCACCCCGCTCGGCGTCAACCCGGCGTGGTTCACCGCCCGTCCACCCGAAGACGGCCAACGCGCCAAGCTGCGCCTCCCCGACAAGTACCTCCTTTTCGCCGGCGCCGCCGGCCCCCGCAAGGGCTTGGACTGGCTGGCTCGCGCCCACGACTCGGCGCCCGACCTGCCCCCACTGGTCTTCGCCGGCCCCGGCCCGTTCCCCCGCCTGCACCGCTCCGGCCAGACCGGCTATCTGTCCGATGTGGACCTACGTACGGTCGTCGCCGGCGCCGCCGCGCTCGTGCTGCCTTCCCGAGACGAAGGCTTCGGCCTGCCCGTGCTGGAAGCCATGGCCTCCGACGTTCCCGTGGTCTGCACCGACATCCCCGCCCTGCGCGAAGTCGCCGCCCCCTGCGCCACCCTCGTCCCCTACGACGACGTCGAGGCCCTCGCGACCGCCCTGCGCCAAGCCGTCGAAGACCCCCACGCGACCGCCACGTCCGCCGCCCGTCGCACCCACGCCGCCGGCTTCACCTGGCGCAACTGCGCCACCCTCACCGTCGAGGCCTACCACCGCGCCGCCGACCGCTGACCCCGCGACATCGGGCGCGGCCGATTGCTTTCCGCGACGAGCCGACGGCGGCGTCACCGTGTTCGGCGTCCCGGCCGCTGGGCATCGGGAACCGACGTGCCGTCCGATCGCACCCACTCGTCGCGCCTGCCCATTTGCGACCTTCGGGCGTCCGGACGCAGGCTGCTAGTTCCTCGTCCGACTTCACCTAATCCCCTCACGCACCAATGGAAGCCCGGCCGGCGCGGGGCGTGTCGGGGAGCGCAACCCGCACCGGCCGGGAGATTCAGGGCCCGCCGCTGCGCAACGGCACCACGGCAAGACATGCGGTGCACGGCATCCCGGTGGGGTGAGCGAGCCATTCGAGATCTCCCGTCCAGAACCCGGCGCCGCAGTAGGCGGTGACCCGCCACGGGTAGTGCTCCGGTTCGGGGAACACGTGCGTCACCCGCAGGGTTTCGCCGACCGTGCCGGGCCACGGTCGGCCCATCATGATCCGCGCCGTCACGGTCGTCTGGCCCTCGCGTTCGCACCCGCCCATGCCCTCTACTTCGGGAGCGGCCGGGCCGAGGAACAGAGGTTCGCCGTCTACCGTCGTCTACAGTCATTCTCGGAGAGGCAAGGGGTGACCGATGGACCTGGCGGCACGGCTACGGCGCGCTCGCACCGACGCCGGGGTGAGCCTCGCGGCGATGGCCGCCCGCACCCACTACAGCAAACCGCTGCTCGGCTTGCTGGAAACCGGAAAACGCACTATTACCCCCGATCACGTGGCCGCCTACTCCCGTGCCCTCGGTGTGCCCGTGACGGCCTTGTACGGTCCCCCGGACGATCCGCTGCGCGTCGCGCACGAATGGCTGGTGTCCGACACCCCGATGACGCGGCACACGGCCGCCGGGCGCCGCGTCGGCCCTAGTCTCGCCGGTGAGCTCGAGGCCCGGGTAGTGGAGCTGCGCCACCTCGACGACGTGATCGGCGGAGGCGACCTCGCCCCGGTGGTGCGCCGCGAACTCGCCGACGCCGAACAGGTGGTGGACGAGGCCAGCTACGACACCGCCACCGGCCGTCGGTTGCTCACCGCAGTCGGGGAACTCGCGCAGCTCGCCGGGTGGGTCGCCAGCGACGCCGGGCAGTACGCCGAAGCACAACACGTGTACCTGGCCGGCGTGTCCGCCGCGCGCGACGCCGGTGATCGGGCACTCGCCGGACAGCTCCTGTCGAGCCTCGCCTACCAAATGGCCAACGTGGGCGACCCGGCCGACGCGGCGCTTTTGGCCCGCTCCGCCGTCGCCGGTGCCCACGACGCCACCCCCGTGGTGCGCGCGTTGCTGCTGGAACGTGTGGCGTGGGCATCCGCGCGTTCACGCGACGCCGAGGGCACTCGCCGCACCCTCGACGCCGTGGACGACGCGTACGCCGCGCGTACGCCCGGCGTCGAGGAGCCGGAGTGGGTGTACTGGCTCGACCGCAACGAGATCGACGTGATGGCCGGACGCTGCCTCGTCGAGCTGGGCGACCCGACCCGCGCCGAACCGCTTATCACCCACGCCGTGGCCGCCTACGCGCCCGAACACATCCGGGAGGTGGCGCTCTACCGCACGTGGATCGCGGAGGCATACGCGCGCTCGGGAAACCTCGACGCGGCCCGGTCGGCGCTCCGGGCTGCCCGCACGGCCGGGAACGGAGTCAACTCGACCCGGCTGGCCGTCCGCGTCGAACACGTCGCCCGGTTGGTCAGCGCGGACGCTCATTAACCCGCTCGCCGGTTCGGTGAGAAACCCGGGATTCTCGGTCAAGTCCGCCTTGGCAATGGCCCGAACCCAGGAAACACATGTCGCCCCCAAGGGCCGACGAGTCGCACCCTAACCCTGAAAATACGCCGAAAGCGCCTCGCGCCAGTCCCGCAACGGCTTCAACCCGGCTTCAGTCCACGAAGCGTTCGACAGCACCGAATACGCCGGCCTTGGCGCCGGGCGAGGAAATTCGTCCGTGGTACAAGCCCGCACCCGCTCCGGGTCCGCCCCGATCTCCTCGAAAATCGCCCGCGCGAAACCGAACCACGACGTCTGCCCCGACCCCGTGCAATGCAACACCCGCGACGCCGGCCCCTCCCCCACCGCAATCCGCCCCGCGAGTTCCACCAATCCCTTGGCCAAATCGGCCGACCACGTCGGTGCCCCCACCTGATCGTCCACCACGGTCAGCTGATCCCGCTCCCCCTCCAACCGCAGAATCGTCTTCACGAAATTCGAGCCCGATTTCCCGTACACCCAACTGGTCCGCACCACCCAGGCCGACGCACCCGACCCCAGCACGGCGTCTTCCCCCGCCGCCTTGGTCCGGCCATACGCGCTTCGGGGTCCCAACGCATCCCCGACCTCATACGGGCGCGACGCATCCCCGGGAAACACGTAATCCGTCGACACGTGCACCAGGGGCACCCGCCGCGACGAGCACACCGCCGCCAGCACCCGCGGCCCGTCGGCGTTCACCGCGAACGCCCGCACCTCATCGGTCTCAGCCGCGTCGACCGCCGTGTACGCCGCCGCGTTCACCACCACCGGCGCCGCACCCGAAGCGGCAGCGGTGGCGACCAGGGATTCCACCGCCGACACCACCGCGCCTGCCGACCGCACATCCAGCTCCGCCGACGACGGCGCGACCACCTCCAGCTCGGGACCCGCGAGTGCGAACAGGTCCCTGCCGAGCTGGCCGGAACCGCCGGGTACGAGCAGAGCCAGGCGCACCGTCGTCACCTCCACATGAGCAAACGTCAGGACGCCCCGAGCGCGGCGCGGCCCTTCAGCGGTTCCCACCACGCGCGGTTGTCCGCGTACCAGCGCACCGTACCCGCCAGACCGTCCTCGAAGGACACCCGCGGCGCGTAACCCAGCTCGCTGCTGATCTTGGTGACGTCCACGGAGTAACGCCGGTCGTGGCCCTTCCGGTCGGTCACGGGCTCCACCCGCTCCCAGCCGACGCCGACGGCGTCGAGCAGCCGCTCCGTCAGCTCGCGGTTGGTGAGCTCCGTGCCACCGCCGATGTTGTAGATCTCGCCGGCCCGCCCGCGGTCGGCGACGAGCTGGATGCCGTGGCAGTGGTCGTCGACGTGGAGCCAGTCGCGCACGTTGAGACCGTCGCCGTAGAGCGGCACTTTCTGTCCGTCGAGGAGGTTGGTGACGAACCGCGGGATCACCTTCTCCGGGAACTGGTACGGCCCGTAGTTGTTCGAGCACCGCGTGACGCACACCGGCAGCCCGTGGGTCCGGAAGAACGACCGCGCGATCAGATCCGACGACGCCTTCGAAGCCGAGTACGGCGAGTTCGGTTCCAGTACGTGGTCCTCCGACCACGAACCATCCTCGATGGACCCGTAGACCTCGTCGGTGGACACGTGCACGAACTTGCCGACGCCCGCCTCCAGCGCACCCTGCAGGAGTGTCTGGGTGCCGAGCACGTTGGTGAGCACGAAGTCGGCCGAACCGAGGATCGAACGGTCCACATGCGACTCCGCGGCGAAGTGCACGACCAGGTCCACGCCGCGCATGAGGTCGTTGACCAGCGGACCGTCGCAGATGTCACCACGCACGAAGCGCAGCCGCGGACTCTCGGCGACCGGGGCGAGATTAACCTCGTTGCCCGCATACGTGAGCTTGTCGAGCACCACCACCTCGGCCTCACTCAGCGTCGGGTAGGCACCCGAAACCACCTGCCGGACATAGTGCGATCCGATGAACCCCGCACCGCCCGTGACCAGGACCCGCATCCTCTTCCACCCTTCCTGCCCGTCTCCGTGCCCGACCGGGCAATCAGACCACCAGCCTACGGATGGCTCACACGAGAGTCGGTAGAGTCTCAATGAGGGGCGCGCTGGTGCCAAGGGGGGCGTCGCCGGGGGAGGAACGCGTGACCGAGTGGCCCGGGTCACCGATATCGAGAAGTCACGGATCCCGTGGCCGGATCTGGCTCGTCGCGCTGCGCCGCGGCGGCAAAATCTTCCTCACGCTGGTGTCGGTCGTCGTCCTCGCCGTCACCTGGTACGCGTGGCAGTTCATCGGCGATCCGCAGAACGGGTTCACGACCACCGAGATCTTCGACCATCCGGACAGCCACGCGAAGCCGCTCGACGGCGCGGTCGACATCCTGCTCGTCGGCCAGGACAGCCGCACCGACGCACAGGGCGACCCGCTGCCGCGCGAGGTCCTCGACATGCTCCACGCCGGTGTCGCCGACGGCGAGAAGCAGACGGACACGATGATCCTCGTGCACATCCCGCAGAACGGGAAGCACGCGATCGCGATCTCGTTCCCGCGTGATTCGTACGTGGAGATCACCGGCGGCTACGGCAAGCACAAGCTCAACAGCGCGTACGTCTACGCCTACAACGACACGTTCAAGACCCTGCAGAAACAGGGCGACACCGACCTCAAGGACGTCGACAAGAAGTCGAAGGTCGCCGGCCGCAAGAACCTCGTGGCGACGCTCGAGAAGTTCATCGGCAAACCCGGCATGATCGACCGCTACGCCGAGGTCAATCTGGCGAGCTTCTACGAGATCACCAAAGCCATCGGCGGTGTCGAAGTCTGCCTCAAGGCGCCCGTCAAGGAAATCAAGTCGGGCGTCAACCTCCCGGCGGGCCGCCAGACGATCCAGGGCGTGCAGGCGCTCGCCTTCGTGCGGCAGCGCTACGGCCTGCCGAACGGGGATCTCGACCGCATCGCGCGCCAGCAGGCGTTCCTCTCGGGTCTGGCCAACAAGGTGCTCTCCACCGACGTGCTGGCCGACCCGGTCAAGATCGCGCAGCTCGTCGATGCCGTGAAGAAGTCCGTGGTGCTCTCCGCGGGCTGGGACCTCACGGAGTTCGCGGAGCAGATGCGGGGGCTCACCGGCGGCAACGTCGAGTTCCACACCATCCCCACCGAGGGCAACGCGACGATCGGCGGCGCCGACGTGCTGCGCGTCGACCCGGCGCAGGTGCAGGCCGAGGTCGATCGGCTGACCTCGGACGGCAAAACGCCTCCCCGCTCGCCGACCGCGCCGACGCTGCCGGGCGCCGGCGCGGTGACCGTCGAACTGTTCGACGGCAGTGGCTCTGATGGCTCTGATGCGGCCGTGAAGCTGCACACCTCGTTGCTGGGCAAGGGATTTAAGCTCACCGCGGACACGAAGCTGGCCACGCGCCCGGCCACGGTGCTGCGCTACAACCCGGCCGACGAAGCCGCGCTCGCACTCGTGCGCCAGGCCCTCGGCGGCGTCGTGCAGGCCGAGCCGGACACCGACGTCGCGGCGGGGCACGTACGCGTGCTGCTGGGCCAGGACCGCGCGGGGAGTGTTCCGGCCACCACGACGCCGAGCACGCCCGTTTCGAAGGCGGTCGCGCCACCGGCGCCGACCCCGCCGATCACGGCGGGCGGAGTGCCCTGCGTCAACTAGAGTCGAGCACTCAGCGTGGTGGCCGGGGCGGCCTCTACGCTGGGCACGGGGAGGTACGTGGGGTGGCAGAGCACAGCGACGAGCAGCGGGACGAGCCGGAACCCGAGACGGAAGCGGGCGCGCCGGCGGCCGATTCCACCAGCGACAAGGCAATCGGCGAATCCCAGGCGGACGAGGACGACACCCAGCCGGACGAAGAAGCGCCGGATGGCGACGCGGCCTCGGCCGAGGCCGAACCCACCCCGGAAGCCGACACGAACAGTGATCGGCCACCCGGGTGGAAGCCGTCGCCCTACCCCCGGATGGACCTGCCACAGCCGACTTCACGCACCACGGGTACGCACCGACGGCCCGGCCGGGCCGGTCGCATCACCCGGCGGATCGCAGTCGGGTTGGTGTCGGTGCTCGCGCTCGGCGTCACCGGCTACGCGTGGGCGACGAAGGACCAACTGCAGAACAACGTCCCGACCACCGACGTACTCACCCCCCGCGCGGGTGAACCTCCGGCGCCACCGGCCGACGACGGCGCCACCGACATCCTGCTCGTCGGCAGCGACGCCCGCACCGACGCGCAGGGCAATCCCCTGCCGACGAGCATGCTGAAGTCGCTGCGCACGGAAGAGAAGCCGGGGATCAACACCGACACGATCATCCTGCTGCGCTTCCCGAAGGACGGCGGCAAGCCCACGGGCGTTTCGATCCCCCGCGACACCTGGATCGACATCCCCGGCCGCGGCCAAGCGAAGATCAACTCCGCGTACGGCGTCGCCAAGACCCAGTTCGCCGACGCCGAGCGTGCGAAGGGCGAGCGCGACCAGGCCAAGATCGAACGCGACTCCGACGCGGCGGGCCGTCGCGTGCTGGTCCAGACCGTGCAGGACCTCACCCAGATCCGCGTCGATCACTACGCCGAGATCAACCTGCTCGGCTTCTACCTGCTCACGGAGGCGCTCGGCGGCGTGCAGGTGTGCCTGAACCACGCGACGTCGGACAAGGATTCCGGGGCCGACTTCCGCCGCGGCGTGCAGAAGGTGTCGGGTGGGGAGGCGCTGTCGTTCGTGCGCCAGCGCAAGAACCTGCCCCACGGCGACCTCGACCGGATCGTGCGGCAGCAGGCGTTCCTGTCCTCGGCGCTGCACCAGGTCCTGTCGGCGGGCACGCTGACCAGCCCGTCGACCATGAACAAGCTGATGGACGCCGTGCACCGCTCGATCGTGGTCGACGACGGCCTCGACGTACTCGACTTCGCGCAGCAGATGAAGGGCCTCACGTCGGGCGACCTGAGCTTCTCGACCATCCCGGTGATCACCGCCAACGGCCGCAGCCCCGACGGCCAGAGCATCGTGCAGATCGATCCGGCAGCGGTGCGCAAGTACGTGGCCGGCCTGGTCGGTCGCGCGCCGGCGGGAGGCGGCGGTGGTGCTGCGGCGGGAGCGCCCGTGATGCAGCTGGAGTCGGGCATCCCCGGAGTGCCCTGCGTGGACTGAGCCGTAGCCTTGGCGCCATGACGCAGCCGGCGATCGCAACATTGACCATCGAATCGTTCAACACAGCGTTTTCGGCCGATGACGCAATGAGCGTGAGCGGAGCGAGGGCATGAGCCTGACTGAGAAGCTGCTGGGGCCACTGCTGGCGTCGCCCGCGAAACCGCTGATCACACACTACGACGACCAACTCGGGAGCCGAGTCGAGTTGTCCGTGGCGACGACCATGAACTGGGCCGCGAAGACGGCCAACTGGCTCGTCGACGAGTTCGACGTCGAGCCGGGTGACGACGTCGCCGTGCAGCTGCCCGCCCATTGGCAGACCGCGGGCGTGCTGCTCGGCGCCTGGTGGGCCGGTGCCCGCGTGGTGCCCGAATCCGACGGCGCTCGTGTGGTGTTCATCGGCCCGGAGGCTCCCGTCGACGCCCCGGCCGTCGCCGTCGTGTCGCTCGACCCGATGGGCCGCGGCCTCACCACACCGCCGCCGGGTGGCGCTCTCGATTACCTCGGCGAAGCCCGGCTGTCGGGCGACCAGTTCACGCCGCCGTCTCCGATTCCCGGCGACACACCCGCACTGGGATCGTCCACAGTGGACGAGATATTGACGGAAGCCCGCGCGCGGGCCGGGAAGCTCGGCTTGACCGCGGCGGACCGAGTGCTGTCCACCTTGGACTGGACGGTTCCGGAGGGCGTGCTGGACGCCCTGCTCGTGCCACTGGCCGCGAGCGCCCACCTGGTCCAGGTGACCCACGCGGACCCCGGCAAGCTCGCGCGCAAACGCGACGCCGAGCGCACCACCGCCGACCTGTCCTAAGGAGGGCAGGCGCCGTTGAGTGCGCGCACGACGATCAGCGTCGCCGCCACGGGCCCTGCCGGCGACGCTGAACCGGCCGCCGCGACCGGATCCGCCCACCACCGGCTTTTCGTGCGCCGGTGCGGCGAAGTTCCGAAGGCCGAGCGCAACGGGTCGAAAGACTTCGCGTTCGTCGCCTCGTGCGCGATGCTCGGGGCATGCTGATTCGCGAAGCCACCATCGAAGACTGGCCCGCCATCTGGCCGTTCCTGCACGAGATCATCGCCGCCGGCGAGACCTACACGCTGCCCCGTGACCTGGCCGAACAGGACGCGAAAACGCTGTGGTTCCCGAAACCGCCCGGCCGGACCGTGGTGGCCGTCGACGATTCCGGGACCGTGGTCGGCTCGGCGAAAGTCGCGCCGAACCAGCCGGGGCCGGGCGCGCACGTCGCGAACGCGAGCTTCATGGTCGATCCCGCCCGGTCCGGGCGGGGTGTGGGGCGGGCGCTCGGCGAGCACGTGCTCGCCGCGGCGCGCGCCGTGGGTTTCCGCGCGATGCAGTTCAACGCGGTCGTCGAAACCAATTCCCACGCCGTCGCGCTGTGGAAATCGCTCGGGTTCACCGTGGTCGGCACGGTGCCCCGAGCGTTCCGCCACCCGGTGCACGGCTACGTCGGCCTGCACGTGATGCACCGCTCGTTGTGAAGCTCAGCTCGCCACCGGCGGCACGAACACGCACTTCGGGGTCCGCGCGTGAGCCGGGTCGAGCGCGTTGAGCACCTCGCGCTCGGCGATCGGGTCGTACGGGATGCCGAGGTGGTCCGTGAAGTCCTGCGAGCAGACGTCCTGCAGCACGATGTTCTTGACGTTCGGCGCCGGCTTCAGAAACGCGTTGGTGTAAGGCGTGACCACGTCGTCGTACTTCGTCTGGATCACCGTGTAGTCGATGCCGGGCACGGTGTCGCCGCCGGCGTTGAGGTCGGTGAGGAACGCCGAACCGGCGGACTGCTCGTTGCACGAAGCGCACGCGACGCCCAAGAGGTCACGCGCCGGCGGGATCGCCTGGATCGCGCTCAGCAGGCCGAAAAGGCTCGTGCCGTAGTTCGAGGGCGAAAGCCCGACGAGTTTGTCGATCTTCGTGGCCCCGCCGAGGTATTTGATCCAGTAGCGCGGGTTCATGCCGCCCTGCGAGTGGCCGACGACGTCGAGCTTCGCCGCACCGGTGGCCGCGAGGATCTCGTCGCCGAACTGCGCGAGCTGCGCCGCCGTGCCCGCGATCGGGCCCACCGTCTGCAGGAAGCTGCCGGGTGAACCGCCGAAGTTGCCGGCGAACACGCAGTAGCCCTCATCGGCGAGGACCTGCGACAGGTTCGCCCAGTTCTCGTACGCGTTGGCGGTGGTGCCGTTGGACAACAACACGGGGTAGGGGTGGTCGGCGCTGGGCTTGCAGTCCCAGTCGTTGGCACCCGGTGGCGCGATGGTCGGCTGGGCGGCGGAGTAGAGCGCCGCCGCGATGATGTTGGGCTGGACCGGGCCCGTCGGGTCCTGTCCCGCCGCCTCCGCTTGGCCGGCGCCGAGGGCCAGAAGCCCCAGTGCCGCCGTGATGACCACCAACCGCCGTCCGAACGCGCGCACGCCCATCCGCTCCACCTCTCTGTGGGAACCCGATGATCACTCAACGCGCCGGAGCGGAAACGGAAACGGTACCGATCCGGTCAATTTCCGGCGGCGTTCGCTTCCAGGAACTTCCCGAGGTGCGGGTTGACGTCCGCGGCGTGCGAAAGACTCAGGAAGTGCGCGCCACTGACGATCGTGATCAGCGGTTCGGCGTTGGGCAGCGCGGCGACGAGCTCTTCGGCTCTGGCCATGGGGTATTCGCTGTCGCCCGTGCCGTGGAGCACGAGTACCGGCGCCTGGATCTCGCCGACGCGCTCGAGCACGCTGTCGCGGCTGATCAGCGTCTCCATGTTCCGCTGGAAACCGTCGCCGGAAAGGGTGAGCCACTTCTGTTTCCAGGCGGATGCGTCGTAGTCGCCGAGGCAGAACGTGGCCACGCCGTCGACCAGCTGCGCCGGCCCCATCTCGTGCCAGGCGGCGATCATGTGCCGGTAGACGATGGCCGTTTCGTTGGCTTCGGCGGACGCCGACGTGCCGAGCACGGCCATCGACGTGACCCGACCGGGCTGCAGCAACGCCATCCGCAGCGCGACGAACCCGCCCTGGCTCGTGCCGATGATCGCGGCGCGGTCGATGCCGAGGTGGTCGAGCACGCCGAAAGTGTCGCGGGCGACGTCCCAGTAATCGAAGTCCGTTTCGGCGGGGGTACCGCCGTGGCCACGTTCGTCGACCGCGATCAGCCGGTAGTCGGCGCCGAACGCCTCGACCTGCGGCTCCCACATGTCGAGGTCCATGAGGAAGCTGTGCAGGAGGACGACCGCCGGGCCGTCACCGCCGTAGTCGACGTAGCGGACCTGCTGTCCGCCGTTCACGGTCACTGTGGCCATCCGTCACCTCCGTGCGTGGATTTTGTCGCACGAGGTGACGGATGGCCAGGCCCTGACGGTCACCGTCTGATCAAGTAAGGGACGGGGAAATGGCCCGCGTACGACCGTGCTCGACCGCGCGCGGGCCTGACGTCAGCCCTTCAGCAGGGCGCGGGCCATGACCATGCGCTGGATCTGGTTGGTGCCTTCGTAGATCTGGGTGATCTTGGCGTCGCGCATCATGCGTTCGACGGGGAAGTCGCGGGTGTAGCCGGCGCCGCCGAACAGCTGCACGGCGTCGGT
>DASZNR010000112.1:0-2880 GCA_035551175.1 Amycolatopsis sp.
GAAGTCCTGACCCGGCTCGGCCTGCAGCTGAGCCCGCGCAAGGCCCGCGAGCTGGTTCGCGCGTTCGCGGAGATGCCGCGCGAGGTCGCCGAGGAGATGGACGAAGCCAAGGTCTCCCTGCACACGCGGATCCGGTTCGTCGAGCTGCGCCGTGGCCGGGAGCAAGCCGCTCAGGACATCTGGGCCGCAGTGAAGAACACCGGCCGGACCCGGCTCCTTCCGTCCGCCCTGGCCGCCGCCTCGGCCGACGAGAACTTGAGTGCGGAGCAAGCCCTGGCCGAAGCCGAGCGTGTCCAGGAGCAGGCTGACTCCGCGCGCGCCGAGAAACTCCGGGCCAAACCCGAAGCCGAACGTCGAGCGGTTGACAGCCGACTCGTCGAACGCGGACTCGCCGTTCTGCGCCAACTCCTGCTCGCGCTCGTGCAGGGCGCCGAACTGGGCCAGCACGACCGCGGCTCCCTCGTGCTGCTGCTCGACCAGCTCGGCGACGTCGTCCACAAGGGAGACTCCGGATGACGACGTTCCTCGGCATGCCCAACGCCCCGGCCGCGCGGTGCGATTGCGCCCGCAGCCCGTGGTACGTGGACGCGGAGCCCGGCATCGGCATCGCGCCGCTGTGTTCCGGCTGCAATTCCGACTGTGCCTACTGCGGCTGCGCCCGCGCGGACTGCCGAGCTTGTCCCATCCGCTGCGGCTCCCGGACGGACATCGACGCCTGGATGCGTGACGTCGGCGGCACGCTCGAGTTCGACGACCTCGCCGTCCGCACGCCACTGCCCGGCTCGATGCCGTCGTTCATCCCGCAGGTCGACGGGTCCGGGGTCGCCGACCTCGACGCAGTTCTGCGCTGGCCCGCGTACGCGGTCGGGCTCCGGCGGGTCTTCTCGCCGCGCACCCACGCGCTGTACCCGCGCTGGACCGACGGCCGGACCGCCGCGGAACTCCTCGAGGTGCCGGACACCACCCTGACGGTCCTCAGCGGATACGGTGAAGACCCGCTCGTAGAGGCGTTCTGGACCGCCCGCCACCGCGACGACCTCGTCGCGCGGATCGCGACCCTGCGGTTCGGGCTGGTGCTGGCCCCGAACTACTCGATCTACGGCAACTGGCCCCGCGCCGAGCACCTGATCAACATGCGCCGCTCGCTGATCATCGCCGCCGAGTTAGCCGCCGCCGGGGTCCCGACCGTCCCGAACCTGTACTGGTACCGGCTCGAGGACCTGCGTCGGCAAGCTGACTGGGTCGCCGAAACCGGGACGGCGGCTGTCGCGGTCAACGTCCAAACCGTGCGCGAGACCTCGAACTGGCAGGCGTGGGCGCTGCCCGGGCTGTCGTGGCTGGCCGAGAACCTCCCGCCGGACGTGGTCGTCATCCTGACCGGGCTCTCGCGACGGGACCGGATCGAGACCGCACTCGAGCTGTTCGGTGAGCGGCTGCTGGTGATCAGCCAGAACCCCGCGCAGTACGCCCTGCACGGCGCGGTCATGGCCGCCGGCGGACGTCAGGACGTCCACGCCCGCATCCCCGATGCCTTCGCCCCCTCGGTGCGGTTCATGGCGTCCCTGTTTCCGCACAAGACCGTCACGACCAGAGGAGGCACCTGATGGAGCGACACGTCTGGGTCCTCCTGGGTTGGTCGCCGCAGGTCGGCGCGGCCGTGACCCCGGTTGGCGTACTCGGAGCAGACGACCACGCCGAGATCTTCGTCGAATGGGTTCCGCGCGAGCACACGGCCGGGCGAATCTGGCGCGAGCGCCTGGCCGCTGCGGACCCGCGGACGCTGGTCGAGCGGATGTCGGCCTGGGCTGAGACCGGCGTCGCGCCCGCCGTGCCGGTCGAGCCGATCACCGTCGACACGGCACTCGAGGAGGCGGTTCGGGCGCAGGTCGACGACATCCTCGGCTGGGCTCGCTAGCCGAGGCGGCCTGAGATGGGGACCAACGCGAAAGCCGGGCACGCCGCCTACGCCGTCACGCCCTCCGGTTCATTTCTGCAGCACCTCGCGGCGGTCTGCGCGCACACCGAGGAGCCCGCGGACGCCGCGGAGGAGAACCTGAAGTTCGTCGCCGGGGTCGTGGCGGGCGGCGACGATCCCGACGACCCGCTCGGGCCGCCGGCGATCGACCTCCCGGACGATCCGGTCGAGGGCTTCGGCGTGTTTTCCGCGGCGGTCGGTACCGCGCTCGCGGCCGAGAGCCAGCTCTCCGACACCGCGGCCGGGCCGTACCACCAGCAACTGCAGGTGCTCAGCGCCGAATACCTGGCCGGTCTCACCCCCGAGCAGCTCGCGGAGATCGCGGCCGACGCGGGGTTCGAGCATCCGACACTGGTCAGTGGGCAGGCCCTGGCCGGATGGCTGGACCCGGCCATTCCGGCCGATGCGGAAACCAAGAAGAAGATCCAGGCTTTGGGGAAGGCCCGCTACGACGCCTTGTGCGCGGGCCAGACGGTCAACGGCAAGACGTTGGGCGAGTGGAAGCTCGCCTCGGCCAAGACGGACCTGCCGGAAGGGTTCGACCGCTGGCTGGCGACGGAAGCCGACCTCGCCGAGGTCCAGGCCGACTTCGACGCGGCCGCGACTCTCGTGGTCAAGCAGGGCGCCGCGGCCAAGCCGGAGCAGATCGCGACGCTGCTGCACTGGGAAAACCGGATCGCGACCGCGCAGAGCGTGGACGGGTCTGGTGACTTCGGGACGACGACCGCGGCAGCTCGCCACCACGTCGACGAGTTGCTGGGGGGCGTCACCGCCTATCAGCTGAGTGCCGCGGTCGAGGCTGGCAAGAACCAGGGGCAGATCACCGAGCCGCAATTGCAGACCCTGGACGGCCATCAGGTGCTGCAGCTGCTGCGTGCCTCCACACCGGCCGCCGAACGGCAGGA
>DASZNR010000113.1:0-40505 GCA_035551175.1 Amycolatopsis sp.
CGGCTACGCCAATCCGAACCACGACTATCCGAACCACGACAATCCGAACCACGACTATCCGCACCAGGGCTATCCGAACCAGGGCTATCCGAACCCGCCGCAGGGCCACCCGGGCCCACAGGGTTACGGGCCGACCGGCGACCCGATGCGGCTGCGCCCGCCGTCGCCGGCCGGTGGCGCGGGCGCGTTCCAGCAGCCCCGTGGTGGCAACCTGAAGTGGCTGTGGATCGTGCTGGGGCTCGTCGTGGTCGCCGGCCTGGTCGTCGGCGCGATCTTCCTCTTCGGCGGCGACGGTTCCGGCGGCGGCACGACCACGCCCACGACCGCCCCGAACATCCCCGTCGGTCCGGGCGGGTCCCAGTCGAGCGTGCCGTCGTCGTCCCTCAACGCGCCTCCGACGTCGATTCCGATCCAGCCGAGCCCGTAACCGCAGCTCGCCACTGACCTGCGGTTCTTGCACTCTCCCCGTGGGAGTGCTAAACACGGCATTGGCACTCGGCGCCGTCGAGTGCCAGGTGCGTGGTCTCGGACCACGTGCCTGAAGGTCGGGACGGTGAGGCTGACCCATTCGGTCGGTCGTCCGTCGCGGGCACCGAGCCTGGCCGAGGAAGTGTCCTGCTGCTGCCGCTGACATGTCTCTTCGAGACAGCACAGCGCGGCGGTGGCGCCCAATACCGGAGGACCACACCGCAATGGCCAAACTGATCGCGTTCGACGAGGACGCCCGCCGCGGTCTCGAGCGCGGCCTCAACACCCTCGCCGAAGCCGTCAAGGTGACCCTCGGCCCGCGTGGCCGCAACGTCGTGCTCGAAAAGAAGTGGGGCGCGCCGACAATCACCAACGACGGTGTCTCCATCGCCAAGGAGATCGAGCTCGAGGACCCGTGGGAGAAGATCGGGGCCGAGCTCGTCAAGGAAGTTGCCAAGAAGACCGACGACGTCGCGGGTGACGGCACCACCACCGCCACCGTGCTCGCCCAGGCTCTCGTTCGCGAGGGTCTGCGCAACGTCGCCGCGGGCGCCGACCCGATCAGCCTCAAGCGGGGCATCGAGGCGGCCGTCGAGGCCATCACCGAGCAGCTGCACAAGGCCGCCGTCCAGATCGAGACCAAGGAGCAGATCGCTGCTACCGCCTCGATTTCGGCCGCTGACCGCACCATCGGTGAGCTGATCGCCGAGGCGCTGGACAAGGTCGGCAAGGAAGGCGTCGTCACTGTCGAGGAGAGCAACACCTTCGGCCTCGAGCTCGAGCTCACCGAGGGCATGCGCTTCGACAAGGGCTACGTGTCGGGCTACTTCGTGACCGACCCGGAGCGTCAGGAAGCCGAGCTGGAGGACCCGTACGTCCTGCTCTTCGGTTCCAAGATCTCCAACGTCAAGGACGTGCTGCCGCTGCTGGAGAAGGTCATCCAGTCCGGCAAGCCGCTGCTGATCATCGCCGAGGACGTCGAGGGCGAAGCCCTGGCGACCCTGGTGGTCAACAAGATCCGCGGCACGTTCAAGTCCGTCGCCGTCAAGGCCCCGGGCTTCGGCGACCGCCGCAAGGCCATCCTGCAGGACATCGCGATCCTGACCGGTGGCCAGGTCATCTCGGAGGACGTCGGCCTCAAGCTGGAGAACGCGGACCTGTCGCTGCTGGGCCGCGCCCGCAAGGCCGTCATCACCCGTGACGAGACCACGATCGTCGAGGGTGCTGGCGACGCCGACCAGATCCAGGGTCGCGTCAACCAGATCCGCGCGGAGATCGAGAACTCGGACTCCGACTACGACCGTGAGAAGCTGCAGGAGCGCCTCGCGAAGCTGGCCGGCGGCGTCGCCGTCATCAAGGCCGGTGCCGCGACGGAGGTCGAGCTCAAGGAGCGCAAGCACCGCATCGAGGACGCGGTGCGCAACGCCAAGGCCGCTGTGGAAGAGGGCATCGTCGCCGGCGGTGGCGTGGCTCTGATCCAGGCTGCCGAGGTCGCGTTCGCGGGCCTGAAGCTCACCGGCGACGAGGCCACTGGCGCCAACATCGTCAAGGTGGCCGTCGAGGCTCCGCTCAAGCAGATCGCGGTCAACGCCGGTCTCGAGGGCGGCGTCGTGGCGGAGAAGGTCAAGGGCCTGCCGCAGGGCCACGGCCTGAACGCCGCCACCGGCGAGTACGAGGACCTGCTCGCGGCCGGCGTGCCGGACCCGACGAAGGTCACCCGCTCGGCGCTGCAGAACGCCGCGTCCATCGCGGCGCTGTTCCTGACCACCGAAGCCGTGGTGGCGGACAAGCCGGAGAAGGCCCCCGCGGCCCCGGCCGACCCGTCCGGCGGCATGGGCGGCATGGACTTCTGAGTTCGCCTGCTGGACAACGGAAAAGCCCGGCCCGCTTCGGCGGACCGGGCTTTTCCCTTTGTGCTGTCACGAAAAGGCCCGGACGCTCCCCGCGAGTCCGGGCCCTTCCGTCCCCCTTGGTGGTGCACCCCGTCGTCCCACTGACCGCGGCCCCTCCCCGGGCCGCGGCGGTTCAGGAATCCGCTTCCGGGGTGAGGATGGCCGCGGCGAGGTAGACCGGCAGCACCAGCCCGGCCGACAGGAACACTGCGGCGACCGTGCCGATGCGCATCATGGCCACGTCGATGCCGAGGTACTCGGCCCAGCCCGCGCATACGCCGGTGATCATCCGGTCGGTGCGGCTGCGGAAGAGCTTCTTGGTTTCCGGGGTGTGCACGCTGTTCGTCATGCCATGAATCCTGAGCCGCGCGGACGTCGGGCACATCGGGGAACGCCCCGGAGAGCGACCCTGGACTCTGACCCCGAGACGTCCTCAGGGCAGCAGCTTGGAAACCCGGCCCAACCGCTCACGCCATGCCCGCGTGACGTCTTCGGCGGCGGCGAATTCCGTGAACCGATCGGGTGCGGGAGCCTGCCGTGGCACGGGCAGCTGACCGTCCACAGGAGACAGTGTGGTGGTGCAGACGTCTCCGGCCAACAACGACATCGTGCCGAGACCGCACGCGAAGTCGAGCTTCGGAAGCGCGCCGGCCAGCGCCAGTCCGGCGGCGAGGCCCACGCTCGTCTCCACCGCCGACGACACCACACACGGCAACCCGCACGCCTCGGCGACCTCCAGCGCGCGCCGCACGCCCCCCAGCGGCGCGACCTTCAACACGGCGACGTCGGCAGCCCCCGCGACGGCCACCTTCAGCGGATCTTCGGCCCGCCGGATCGACTCGTCGGCCGCGATCCGCACCGCCACCCGCCGGCGGACGGCCGCCAGCTCGTCGATCGTCCGGCACGGCTGCTCGACGTACTCGAGCCCCCCGGCCGCCCGGTCGAGCTCGGCGATGGCGGCCACGGCGGTTTCGACGTCCCACGCCATATTGGCGTCCACGCGGATCGCTCCGCCCGCGCCGAGTGCATCCCGCACCGCCTCCAGCCGCGCGCAATCCTCGGCGAGCGCCGACCGCTTGTCCGCGACCTTGACCTTCGCCGTCCGGCAGCCCGACTCCCGCACCATCGTGTGTGCCCGTTCCGCCGCCACGACCGGGACGGTCGTGTTGATCTCGACCCGCTCCCTCACCGGCTCCGGCCAGCCCTGCTCACTCGCCTCGATCGCCGCCTCGAGCCATGGCACGCTCTCGGCATCGGAGTAGTCCGCGAACGGGCAGAACTCACCCCACCCGGCGGGCCCTTCGACCAGGAGACCTTCTCGGACGGTCAGATCACGGAACCGGTTGTGCAGGGGCAGCGCGTAAACGTTCATCGCCGCCGATTTTGCCATCGCCGGTGCCGGCTGCCTCGCGCTGTCGCCGTGCAGCAGCCCGGGCGGACCCGGACCGCCGCAACGGGCCGGGCCTGGCCGCCAACGGCGAACTGCCGGCTGGGCGACAGAGTTCGTCAGTCCGGCCCTCGGAGGACGAAGCGCTGACTGTCGATGGCGGCAGCGACGGATTGCGCGCTGAAGTACCGGTCCTCTCGTGAGGTGTCTATTACGTGCCGCTCGAATTCGCCGAGGTCGACGAACTGGTCCCACATGTGCAGGATCGGTCCTTCCTGGGTGAGTGCGGTCGGTTCCGTTCGCCGCTGGGCGCGTGAGAGCACGACCTCGCGCGCCGGGCGAAGGACCACATAGTGCACCGGCAACTCGGGATGGATTCGCGCTCGCCGGTGGAAATGGGGCAGCATCCAGGGTCCGACGATCCCGTCGACGAAGGTGGTGAATCCGCCGAGGGCGTAGGTGAATGCCGCCGCGGCAATGACGTCGAGGACCACGTGGTTCTGCGTGTCCGCCGCCGGGTCGTAGGGCGCGATCGCCCCGGCCACGATGTAGTGCCAGAAGTCATCCGTGTGCAGATGGACCGCCTTCTGCCGACGTGCGGCCAGTGTGCGCGCGATGGTTGATTTTCCCGCCCCCGGTGGTCCGGTGAGAATATCAACGGACTCTGCATGTCGGCCATGAAATCAGCATCGCAGGCGAACCGGCTTGTTTTGGGCGACCTTTGCGCGCCGGGCTTTCCGGCGCTCGGCCGCCGCGGTGGGCAACTCGCCGTGGGTGGCGGGTTCGCCCAGTGGTTCGTGCGTGGGACGTCGCGTTCGGGATTGCGACGGGCGAGCTCGGCGAGGGCTTTCGCGGCGTGGCGGCGGGTGCGGGTTTGGGACGAACGATTGCGGTAGACCTGGCCGCGGGGTCGCCGGCCGGACGCGCGCACCGGGATTCGGGACATGTGACCCAATTGCGGGGACCGGTGTCTCATGGGTTCGCCGTCGAAGGCATGCGTGCTCAGGCCCATGAGAAATTCCAGCGGCGGGAGTGGACGAGGGTGCTTGCGTACTCGCGGAGATTTCCGGGCTGGGAGAGGTACGTCGGGAGGCTGAAGGCGCGGTGTTCCGCCGCGACAGTGAGGGCGCGGGCCTGTGTGCGCGGCGGGGCGGAGACCGACAGCTCAAGCGAGTCGAACCCCACGGACAGGAGGGTCGCCCCGAAGCGATCTTCCCAGCTTCGCAGGACAGCGGACAGCTCCGCGACGCGGTCGGTGGTCTTGATCATGCCCGTCCAGCCCAGTAGCGCCGGGATGTCGGCCGGACGCTCGGTTTCGACCAGTCCGAGCCGGTGCGGCGCGCGGGCCGCGAGGACGGTGCCCGTGTTGCCGGCCTCGGCCAACGGGTCGGTGCGCCGGTGGGTTCGCCGCGCGAGCCCGGGGAAGCGCGCGCCGAAGGGCCGCAGGCACGCACCGTCGCAGCACGAGGTGTCCCACCAGCGCGCGAGGGCTGCCCCGGGGTCCGCCGAGCCCACTCGGTGCCCCGCCGGTGCGAGGCGCCCGCGGTCGTCGATCCAGTCCTCCCCGCGCGCGGCGAACCGCTCGTCGTGGGGGATCAGAACGGGCCACAACCCGGTGCGCCCGAACTCCGCCACGCACTCCACATACCGCTGTGGCGCCTCGAGCGGCCCGTCGGACACCCACAGCCGCCCGTGCCACCTCCCCGGCAGCGGCTGAACCGGCTGTGCGCCTGTGACGGGACGGAACGGTGCGATCGTCATGAGCTTCCCCTCGAACTGGTGTTCGGTTCTCTTGATCGAACAGTAGTTCGAGGGACCGACAATTTCCAGGGTGTTTGTCGCTCGTCCGTTCGAGTGAATCGCGGAAACCGCAGCTCAACGCCGTGCTGTGCGGCTGTTGTGGCGAAAGGGGTCACTGCGACGACTGGCTGAACCTCGCCGCGCGACGCGAGCGCTCGGTGGCTAGTGCGCTGGATCGCCGCCCGGCTCGTCCACCATCGTCAGGTAGACGTCGAGCTGGGCGGCACCATGGAGGAGGGCGCGGCTGCGGCTGGTCAGGCGCGACTGCCAGGAATCGAGGAATGACTGGAGTGACTCGGCGCCGCCGGCTTCGTGAAGAGTGGTGAGGAACCGGGCGACCCGGCGGAGCGGATAGCCCCCGCGCCGGAGCTGGTGGGCGATGGTGGCGTCGCGGATGGTGGTGGGGTCGTAGGTGCGGTGGCCGCGGACCCGGGAAGGGCGCAGGATCCCCGCGGTCTCCCAGGCCCGCAGGGTCGCCGGGTGAAGACCGAGACGTCGAGCGAGTTCGCCGACCGTCAACGGCGCGCTGGCTGAGGCAACCGCCCGAGAGGGCACGACGCGGGACCCGGCCGCAGCGGACGAGGTGCCGGTGAAGGGCGTGGCGTGAGGGAGAACGGCAGTCTGGCCGAGCGCGGAAGTGCAGTCGAAATCCTTGGCCATCAACGTATCCAGCGCCGACGCGACCTCGGCGAGCGTCGCGCGCTCGGCGGCCAGTGCGGCGTGCGCGGCATCGATCAGGCGGTACGCCGAGTCGAGGTCGCCGCGGTGGACGGCGCGCATCAGGGCGACGGCGGGTTGGTGGCCGTGGGCGGGGCGGAGAGCGAGGAACGCGCGCAGTGCCTGCGCGTGGAGCGGGGTATACCGGCGATAGCCGGTTGGGCTGCGCGGCGTCGGCGGGAGGACGCCGGCGTCCTCGTAGTTGCGGATGGCCTGAGGCGACAGGTCGTGCTCGCGGGCGAGGTCGGCGGGGCGCAGAGTTTGAGACTTGACCACCCATAACCCCCGCTTGGGAAGAGCAAAGTTTCACCCGATCATTCAACGATAGCGTCGAAGACATGAAGGCCGACGCAATGCACAGCCCCGAAGAGCTCGCCCACGCCCTCGACAGCCTGATCCCCGCGAACCCGACACTGCTGGCCCTGGGAGAACCCGTCCACGGCGTCGAGGCCTTTCCCTTGCTGCGCAACGAAATCTTTCGCCATCTCGTGGGAAGGGGGTTCCGGTCCATCGCACTGGAGACCGATTTCTTCGCCGCCCACCTGGTCAACGACTACGTGACCCTTCAATCGGACGCCGACCTCGACGAAGTCCTCGAAACCGGCTTCAGCCACCACTTCGGCCGCTTGCCCGGCAACCGTGAACTCGTCGAGTGGCTCCGTGCCCACAACGTCACTCGCTCGCCGCGGGAACGGGTCACCTTCCACGGTTTCGACGCCCCGACCGAGTTCGAAGCGGCGCCCAGCCCGCGGGTCGCGCTCGAAACCGTCCGCGATTTCCTGCCCGAGGCGCTCCGCCCGGACACTCCGGACCTCGACGAGCTCCTCGGCGACGAAGCCGACTGGACCAATCCCGCCGCCATGTACGACCCCGCGGCGTCGATCGGCGGCGAGGAACGGGTCCGCGACCTCCGGATCATCGCCGACGACCTGGCCGGCGCGTTCACCCGCGCCGCGCCCGCGATATCCCGGAATCCCGGCTACCACAAGGCGAAGGCCTACGCCCGGACGGCGCAGAGTCTCTTGCGCTACCACGTCGCGATGGCCGGAGGCGGGCCAGGCCGCATGAGTGAGCTCATCGCCATCCGCGCCGAAATGATGGCCGGCAATCTGCTGTCGATCGCCGGGCGCGCCTGCCCCACCCTCGTCCACGCCCACAACGTCCACCTCTTGCGCACCCGGTCCGGGTTGCAGGTCGGCACCGAGAAGGCGACGTGGGGGAGCGCCGGCGCGCTAGTGGCGCTCGAGCTGGGGGAGGGCTACGTCTTCGTGGCGACCGACGCGACCGTGGCTCCCGAACCCGGGACCCTGCAGGCCGAACTCGCCGAGGCGACCACCGGCCGCACCCTGTTCCGCGACCTGACTTCCGCGCGCCCCGCCGCCGGACCGATGGCCCGCGGTCACCTGCCGCTCGAGCCGGAGGACCTGGCCGGCGCCGACGCCGTCGTCTTCATCACCGACACCGACGGACGGCAGACCCCCTTCTGGTGATCACAGTGGCCGGCGCAGGTCCTCGGCGTCGACGATGTGGTAGGCGTACCCCTGCTCGGCCAGAAACCGCTGCCGGTGCGCCGCGTACTCCGTGTCCACGGTGTCCCGCGAGACGATCGAGTAGAAGTGGGCCTGCCGCCCGTCGCCCTTGGGCCGCAGCAGCCGGCCCAGCCGCTGGGCTTCTTCCTGCCGGGAGCCGAACGTGCCCGAGATCTGGATCGCCACCGATGCTTCCGGCAGGTCGATCGAGAAGTTCGCGACCTTGGACACGACCAGTGTCCGCAGCTCGCCCCGGCGGAACCGGTCGAACAGCTCCTCGCGCTCCTTGTTCTTCGTGGAGCCCTGGATCACGGGCGCGTCGAGCTCCGCGCCCAGCATCTCCAGCTGGTCGAGGTATGCGCCGATCACCAGCGTCGGCTCGCCCTCGTGGCGCTCCACAATGGACTTGATGACGGGGGTTTTCGTCATCGCCGTGGCGGCGAGCTTGTAGCGCTCGTCCGAGTCGGCGGTGGCGTACTGCAGGCGCTCCGCGTCGGTCAGCGTCACGCGGACCTCGGTGCACTCCGCGGGCGCGATCCAGCCTTGCGCCTCGATGTCCTTCCACGGCACGTCGTAGCGCTTCGGCCCGATCAGCGAGAACACGTCGCCCTCGCGGCCGTCCTCCCGCACCAGGGTCGCGGTCAGCCCGAGCCGACGGCGCGACTGGAGATCGGCCGTCATCCGGAACACGGGCGCGGGCAGCAGGTGCACCTCGTCGTAGACGACCAGGCCCCAGTCGCGCGAGTCGAACAGCTCCAGGTGCCGGTACTCGCCTTTCGTCTTGCGCGTGACGACCTGGTACGTCGCGATCGTGACCGGCCGGATCTCCTTCTTCTCACCCGAGTACTCGCCGATCTCGTCCTCGGTCAGCGACGTGCGCGCCACCAGCTCGCGCTTCCACTGCCGGCCGGCGACGGTGTTGGTCACCAGGATCAGCGTGGTCGCCTTGGCGTGGGCCATCGCGGCCGCGCCGACGAGCGTCTTGCCGGCACCACACGGCAGTACGACCACGCCCGAACCACCGGCCCAGAACGCCTCCGCGGCCTTGCGCTGATACTCGCGCAGGTGCCAGTCCTGTTCGTCGAGCGCGATCGGGTGCGCCTCGCCGTCGACGTAGCCGGCAAGGTCCTCCGCCGGCCAGCCGACCTTCAGCAATGCCTGCTTGAGCCGCCCGCGTTCCGACGGATGCACGACCACGGTGTCGTCGTCGATGACCGCGCCC
The DNA here is from genome assembly GCA_035551175.1 of Amycolatopsis sp. Taxonomy (GTDB): domain Bacteria; phylum Actinomycetota; class Actinomycetes; order Mycobacteriales; family Pseudonocardiaceae; genus Amycolatopsis. Next base: position 9,016 of record DASZNR010000113.1, read on the forward strand.
AGCATCGGGCTGATCTTCTTGTTGCGCGACACCTCCAGCAGCACGGCGCGGTCGGTGGTCGTCATCACCAGCCCGTGTGCCGGGTCGTTCGCGATCTGCAGCCGTCCGAACCGGCCCATCACGTCGACGACGTCGATGAGCAGCGGCTGCGGTACGGGGAAGCGCGAATACGTCGTGAGCGCGTCGACGACCTGCTCCGCGTCGTGCCCGGCGGCGCGCGCGTTCCACAGCGCCAGCGGCGTGATCCGGTAGGTGTGCACGTGCTCGGGTGCGCGTTCGAGCTCGGCGAACGGCGCGATCGCGATCCGCGCGTCGTCGGCCTGCGGGTGGTCGACCTCGAGCAGCACGGTCTTGTCGGACTGGACGATCAGTGGGCCATCAGTCACTCGTCCTTTATACGTTCTCCCGGGCCCGTCCCTCCCGGCGCGGCCGCGTGGGTGCCAAGATGATCCGGAAGAACAGCGGGAGGGGACCTTTGACCACACCACCGTTCGGTGTCCCGTCGGCCGCCAACCCGTTCCAGCCGCCGAGCGGTCCGCCCGGGCTGCCCGGCGCACCGGGGCGGCTCAGCGGCACGGTGAAGGCGCTGATCGCGGCCGCCATCGTGCTGGCGCTGGGGCTCGGCGTGCTCGCCGCGTTCGGCGTGGCCGCGATCGCTCGTTCGTCGAGCGGCCCGGTTGCGGGGAGCTGCCTGTACCTCTCCGACGTGGGCAGGGGCTCGCAGAGCTACCACGGCGTCAGCTGCTCGTCGCGTAGCGCCACCTACCGTGTGGACGACGTCGAGGCCGGCACGGCGAGCTGCCACGGCTCCGACTACGTGCGCTTCCAGATCTTCGGCGCGTCCTCCCGAGCCATGACCCCGCGGGAAACGCTGTGCCTCGCACTCAACGTGACCACCGGCGACTGCCTGCGCGACGTCGACGACGAGGCGGCCGTCAGCAAGGTCGACTGCGGCGACCCGAACGCCGTGGCCCGCGCGACCGTGCACGACGGCCGGAGCGACGGCGACTCGTGCGGCGAATCCGACACCGCGCTCATCTACACGGGCCCGCCCGCGCGGACGGTGTGCCTCTCGCCGGTCGGGGAGAACATCTAGGGCTGGTCCTCGTCGGGCAGCATCGCCTGCACGTCGAGCCGGTTCGGGATGAGGCCCGAGGTGTGCATGAGGTCGGCCACGCGCTGCAGCCGGATCGCCGACAGCGTCGTCGGGTATGAGCCGAGCGAGATCAGCGCGGCGGTGGTCGGGTCGATGTCGGAGAACGTCGGCAGCGCGTCGCGGACCGTCGCGGGGTCGGATGCGGCCTGCTGGGCCTGTTCGAGTACGCGGCGGAAAGCCGCGAGGGTCTGCGGGTTGGTGCGGGCGAACGCGCCGGTGCTGGCGTAGGCCGAAGCGGGGAAATCGAGCGTGGCACCGCTGGACCCGTCGGCGAGGATCCGCGCGCCCAGCTCCTGCTCGGCGCGCGTGAGGTAGGGCTCCACCATGAGGGCGGCGTCGACGTCGCCGGCCTGCAATGCGTCAGGCATCCGATCGAACGGCTCGGCCACGAAGTGGATCCGCGCCGGGTCGACGCCCGCGGTCGAGAGCACGGACCGCGCGGTGAGCGCGCCGATGTCGTCGACGTTGTCCACCGCGATCTTCGGGGCCTTCTTCGCCGTGGGCTCGGTGTAGTCGGAGTTCGGCAGCGTCACGAGTGCGGCGGTGTCGCTGCCCGACGTGTACGCCTCTCCCTGAAGCTGCAAGGCGCTGCCGGCGGTCGCCGCGCGGAAGAGCGACACGTCGCTGGCGAACGTCACATCCAGCCGTCCCGAGGTGAGCTGCTGGATCCCGTCGCCGGTACCGAGCTCGACGAGAGTGACGTTCAGTCCGGCCTCACGGAACTTGCCCGCGGCCACGGCGATGCGCAGCGGAGCGGTGTCGATCGGCCCGCCGACGCCTACGCGCAGCGTGGTTCGTTCCAGGCGCGGCGGCGGCGCTGCGTCACCTGAGGAGAACAGCGAGCAGCCGCTCACCACGAGCAGAACTGTCACCAGGGGCAACACCAGTGCGCGCACGCTCATCAGCTCTCACCTACCGGGAGAATCTCAGCATCACGCTGGATCGTATGGGGCGGGAGCCCATACGATCCCCGACAGGCCGTGGCCCGGCCGCCGGTCCGGTGATCGACATCCGGCCGTTCAGTACCGTCAAGCCGGGCAACCCCGACGAAGTCCGCGGGTGAGGTCCCGCGGTGGAGAAGGAAGATCAGGTGAGCCGTCGCGACCAGCGTCCCCCTCGGCGCGACGCGACGGACCCCGCCGCCGGCAGACCGGCCGGGAGCCGCTGGCGGCTGCGCAACTGGCACCTGCGGACCAAGCTTTTCGTCGTCCTGCTGATCCCGGCGCTCGCCGTGGTCGGGCTCGTCGGCCTGCGGGTGAGCAGCGATCTGCGTGACGCGCGGCAGCTCGCCGAATTCGCCGCGCGCGGGCGCGTGGACAGCACCGTCGCGGAGGTCCTGCATCAGCTGCAGCGCGAACGCGACGTGACCGTCCGGTTCGTCGCCGGCAACCGGCAGGGCCCGACGACCGATCTCACGGGCCAGCGCACGCGCGTGGACGAGGCCATCGGCACGTTCGAGAAAACCCTCGCCGACAGCAAATCGCGCCTCAACGCAGCCGCGCTGGGCAGCCTGCAGCAAAGTGACGATCGGCTGCGCGTGCTGGGCGGACTGCGCTACTCCGCCGAGCATTCCGCGTTTCCCGCCGACGCCGTGCTCCGCTCCTACAGCGAACTGATCTCCGGCCTGCTCGACATCAGTGACACCGCCGCCGCCGATGTGTCCGACCCCGAGCTCGCGCGGTTGCGACTGGCCGGCAACGCGCTCGCGCGGATCAAGGACCAGATGTCGGTCAAGCGGGCGATCCTCGCCGAGGCCCTCGCGCAGGGCAGTCTCAACCGTGACCGCACGCGCGCATTGCTCGGCGCCGAAGCGGAGCTCAGCGCCGCGCGCAACGACTACCGCACCTTCGCGACTCCCGACCAGCAGCGCATGTACGACGACACGGTGATCGGCCTCGTCGTCGACATCGGCAACGACATGGTTGAGTCGGCGCTCACCCGCGCGGAGAACGGCCAGTCGCTGCAGGGACTCGACCCGAACCAGTGGGACACCGCGGCCACCTACACCGTGAACCTCGCGTACCAGGTCCAAAAGGCCCTGCTCGTCCAGCTGCAGGAGCAGACCGATGCACTCGCGGCGCAGGCGCGCACGGCGACGATCTGGGACGGCGGCATCGTGCTCGCCGTGCTGCTCGTGGCCGGGATCCTGTCCGTGGTGATCGCGCGTTCCCTGTTGCGGCCGCTGCGCGTGCTGCGGCGCACGGCGCTCGACGTGGCCGACCACCGGCTGCCCGAAGCCGTGCAGCGGCTGCTCACGGACCCCGATCCGGCGCCCGAGAACCTGCGGCACCGCGCGGCCGTCGCGCCGGTGCCGGTGTTCACGCGCGAAGAGGTCGGCCAGGTGGCTCGCGCGTTCGACGCGGTCCACGGCGAGGCCGTGCGGCTCGCGGCGGAGCAGGCGATGCTGCGCGAGAACGTCAACTCGATGTTCGTCAATCTCTCGCAGCGAAGCCAAGATCTCGTGGAACGGCAACTGTCGGTGCTCGACCGCATGGAGGCGGGGGAGCAGGACCCGGACACGCTCGCGGGCCTGTTCGAGCTCGACCACCTCGCCACGCGAATGCGCCGCAACAGCGAGAACCTGCTGGTCCTTTCCGGGACCGACCTCGTGCGCGAGGACAGCGGGGCCGTGGCGGCCGACGAGATCATCGGCGCCGCGGTGTCCGAAGTGGAGGATTACCAACGAATCGAGCTCGGGTCGGCGCCCGCGCTCGCCGTGCGCGGCGAAGTGGTCAACGACCTCGTGCACGTGGTGTCCGAACTGCTCGAGAACGCCACGCGCTACTCGCCCGAGCGCACCACCGTGAGCGTCGAAAGCGAGTGGATGCCCGATGGCGGCTGGCGCGTCGAGATCACCGACCGCGGCGCGGGTATGCCACAGGCCGAAATCGACCGTACCAACGCGCGGCTGGCGAAGCCGCCGCAGGTCGACGTCGAGGTGTCGCGCCGGATGGGGCTGTTCGTGGTCGCGTCGCTCGCCGGGCGCCACCACATCGACGTCTCGCTGCGACTGGCCGATGGCACCGGCATCACGGCGACAGTGCTGGTGCCCGCGGCGCTGATCGTCGAGCCTCCGGAATCGCCGTCGCCGCCGGTCGTGGTGCCCGAGCCGGAGCCGGAATTGTTGCCGGCGCTCGCGCCGTTCGAGCCGGTCGCCGTCGAGGACGAACCGGCGGAGGTCGTCGAGGAGCCCGCGCCGGCTCTGGAGGCCGGGCCGCCGCGGCGCGCGCCGGTGGTGGAGAGCGCGCCGCAGTGGCCGGTGCTCCCGGAGGAGGGCTCGCACCTGGAGCTCGACGCGCCGACCGAGCGCATGCCGGCCTACCGCGACGTGCTGTCCCGGTGGTTCGACGCCGCGGCGCCACCGGAGAGCCGGGCGCCTGCGTTACCGGAGCCGATTGCCGAAGTTGCCGAGACTGCTGATGTTCCTGAGGATGCCGAGGTTGCTGACGTTGCCGAGGTTGCTGAGGCTGCCGACGTTCCTGACGTTGCCGAGGTTCCGCCGCATCCGGAGCCTTCGGTGCCGACCGCGGAACCGGCGATGGCGCAGACCCCGGAGGTCACCGAAGAGGATCACGTCGCATCGGCGTACCAGGAAGCCGGATTCCCCACGGTCGACCCGGATGTGCCCGAGCAGGTGCAAGCCGAGCCCGAACCGCACCAGTGGCCGACTTCCGACGAACTCACCCAGGAGGACGCTGCCGAGCAAACGTTGCCGTTCCTCCGGGTTTCGGACGTCGAAGCCGGGAGGAACGGCGCCCTCGCCGACCCCGGGCCGGGGCCGGACGAGTGGCCGATACTCTCGCTTTCCCCCGAAGCGGTGCGCGAACGGATGACGAGCCTTCAAGGCGGGTTCCGGCGTGGTCGCCACGCCAGGGGCGACGAAACCCCACGACCCGACTGAACGGATGGCCGATGAGCTCGAAGACCGCCCTGCTGGAAGTGATCGCGCTGGGCGCCGAGGACGCGGAGCGCGCGCAGGAGGGCGGGGCCGATCGGCTCGAACTGGTCGCGAACATGGCCGCCGACGGGCTCACCCCATCGGAGCGGACCGTGCGCGAGGTGCTGGGCGCGACCGACCTGCCGGTGCGCGTGATGCTGCGAGCCGCCGACGGCTTTGCCGCGGGTGACGTCGACGCGTTGCGCGCCGACGCCGCCCGCCTCGTCGAGGCGGGCGCACGCGAGTTCGTGTTCGGATTCCTCACGGGCGAAGGCGAAGTGGACGTCGACGCGTGCCGGGCGTTGCTGAAAGAGCTGGGCGACTCGGCGTGGACGTTCCACCGCGCGATCGACCGCGCGCGCGACCCGCTGGCCGCGTACGACCTGCTCGCCGGCCTCGGCTGCGACACGGTGCTGGCGGCCGGCAGCCCGCACGGCGTCGGCAGCGGGCTTTCCGTGCTGCAACAACTCGCGCGGCGCACCGACGGTCCGGCGCTGCTCGTCGGCGGAGGCTTGCGGGCGCAGCAGGTGCACCTGTTGAAGGCCGGTGGGCTGTTGGGGTTCCACGTCGGCAGCGCGGTGCGGCCGGGCGGGTGGGACACACCGGTGTCGGCGGCCGCGGTGCGGGAGTGGGCGGAACTCGTCAAAGGGTGAGCTCCCGCGGCTGAGCTTGTGGAGGCTGAGCTGGTGAGCTCCGGCCGGGTTCGTGAGGTGCCGATCCGGGCAAAACCCGCATTTCAGATCGCGGGTCGCAATTCGTCTCAGTGGCCGGGAAACTCCCGGAATTGTTCCGGTGAAAGACAAACGAACCCCAGCCAAAAGTAGGTTCCTCGGTGTCGGGGCTTTTCTTATGCTCATCCGGCAGGCCGGAACAACGTCTGGCGATCAAGGTTGTTGCGGCCAGGTCCCCCACCGTTTGAGAGGAATTGCCATGCGCCTGCGCAAGCTCGTCGCCGCAGCGGTCCCGCTGCCGGCGTTGCTGTGCCTTTCCCTGGCCGGCGTGGCCAACGCCGATCCACTGATCACCCTGAGCACCAACGCCGCCCCGCTGGCCTCGAGCGCGCGGACCGGCGACGTCGACGCCGGCAAGCAGATCGCTGCCGCCCTCTCGCTCAAGCTCCACAACCAGCAGGCGCTGCAGCAGTTCCTCGCCGATGTGCAGAACCCGTCCTCCCCGGAGTATCACCGATTCCTCACTCCGGCCCAATTCAATAGTGCATTCGGCCCAACGGTGAGCGATGTTGCCAAGGCCGTCACATTCCTGAAACAAAACGGAGCTCGTGGAATCGAGGTTTCCGGCAACCGGCAGGCGATCACGTTCACGGGTTCGGCCGAGCAACTGGAATCGACGTTCCACACGCGGCTCGGAAATTACACCGACACGACCACGGGTCGGCAGTTCTTCGCGAACGACTCGGCTCCGTCGCTGCCCGCTTCGGTTTCGTCGGTGGTGCAGTCCGTGGTGGGTCTGGACAACCACGCGGTGAAGGAGCGTTCGGCGAAGAAGGCGCCGCGCGTGGTGAAGCCCGTGACGCCGAGCATCCTGCGCAGCGCCTACGGCACCGACGGGCTTTCCGCGGACGGCTCGGGTGTGAACGTCGGCTTCGTCGAGTTCGACGGCTACGACAAGTCGGACATCAGCAGCTACGACAGCAAGTACGACCTGCCCGGTGGCAGCGTCACGACGGTGCCGGTGAACGGCGCCAACTACGACTCCAACCCCGGCGACGGCGAGGTCGAGGTCGACCTGGACATCGAGGTCGTGCACGCGCTCGCGCCGGCCGTCAGCTCGTACGTGTACGAGGCTCCGAATTCCAACGCCGGCGAGCTGGCGATGTACCAGCAGATCGCGTCGGACAAGAAGGTCGACGTCGTCTCGATCTCGTGGGGCTCGTGTGAGGCGGCCGAAGGCTCGTCGGCGGCCACCAGCGTGAACAACGCGATCAGCACCGGCGTCGCGGAGGGCATCAGCTACTTCGCCGCCGCGGGCGACGACGGCACCACGGACTGCGCCCGCCAGACCGGCAGCCGTTCGCAGGCCGTGGACTTCCCGGCGTCGAGCCCGAACGTCACCGGCGTGGGCGGCACACAGCTGACGGTCACGTCGTCCAACGGCTACAGCAGCGAAACGGCGTGGAACGACGGTGCTTCCTCCGGCGCGGGCGGGGGCGGCATCTCGACGCTCTTCAACGCGCCCTCGTGGCAGTCGCAGCAGAGCACGACCAAGCGCAAGGTCCCGGACGTGGCCGGTGACGCCGCTTCGGGTTCCGCCTACACGATCGTCTCCGGCGGCCAGACCGGCAACGTGTGGGGCACCTCCGGTGCGGCTCCGCTGTGGGCCGGGTTCACGGCCCTGCAGAACCAGATCCACGGCGGTCCCCTCGGCAACCTCAACCCGACCTTCTACACCATCGGCAACGGCTCGTCGTACGCCACGGGCTTCAACGACGTCACCACCGGCAACAACTCCTTCAACGGCACCACCGGCTTCACCGCCGGCACGGGCTACGACCAGGTCACCGGCTGGGGTTCCTTCAAGGGCACCAGGCTCTCGGGTCTGATCGGCTGACGTTTCCTTGCGGTGGGGCCCTTTCCGGTAGGGAAGGGCCCCACTTGTCTGTCTACTGTGGTGTTTGCGGCGGGCGACACCATTCCCGAACCTGGCGACCGGAATTGTCGGTGATCAGTGACACAATGCGCTCATGTCGACACCGATCGCGACGCCCCGGGCCCGAGCGCTGGGCTTCGCGTTGCGCGCCGCCCGCGACGACCGCCGCATGGGGCTGCGCGAGCTGGCCCGCCTCGCCCACCTCTCGGCGGGCCACTTGCACAATTGGGAAACCGGCTTCCGGGTACCCAAGGAGACTGAGGTCGGGGTCCTCGCCGGGTGCCTGCGCATCTCGGTGGAGGAACGTGAGCGGCTGATGGCGCTGGCGCGCAACGCTCGTGAGCCGAATTGGCTGGAGAGCGTGGTTCCCGGCGCGCCGGCGCCGGCGGCGACGTACGCCGAGTGCGAACGCACCGCGACGAAACTGTTCAACTGGCAGCCGTTGCTGATCCCGGGATTGCTCCAGACTGGTGACTACGTGCGTGCCTGTTTGGGCAGCCAAAGGGGAGTTACGAACGACGATGTCGAGGTCGCCGTGCTCATCCGGATGGCGCGGCGAGATGTTCTTTCGAAGGTCGAGCAGTTCACCGCGATGATTGGCGAGGAGGCTTTTCGCGCGAACATCGGCGGGGCCGCAGTTATGATCGAGCAGCTCCACCACGTCCTGGAAATCGCCAAGCGTCGCAACGTCGCCATCCGGATCGTCCCGCGCGGGGCTGGTTTCCATCCCGGATTGCACGGCTGCTTCGTTGTCCTTGACTACGAGAGCCTGCCCTCCATCGTGCACCTGGAAGCGTTTCGAGGCGGCGCTTACTTGTACGATGAAGCCGATGTGGCCGCGTACCGCGAAGTCACGAAACAGCTGGACGAGCTGGCACTGGGCGAGCCGGAGAGTATCGAGTTCATCCAGGAGGTGCTCGCCGAACTGGAGGCATGACGATGCTCGGCAGCGCGTGGCGCAAGTCCAGCTATTCCGACACGGGGCAATGCGTTGAGATCGCGCTGAACGAGGCCGTGCGAGTCCGTGACAGCAAGGACCGCCGGGGCGGCGAGCTCGAGATTCGGCCGGTCGCCTGGGTGGAGCTGCTGCGCAAGCTCGTCTGACCTCGCCCACCACCAGGCACTACCGCATGCTCAGGTCGCCAGACGCGCCCACGACGAGTACGGCGACATGGGCGGAAGGCTGCCGGACGCTCCCAGCTGATCCCACAGCTGACGGCCAGGAAATGATGGCTACAACACGCGCTGGTGGGTGGACCATCACGGCGGGGTGCTCGGCCGCGGCAGAGATCAGGTCGATCTTGCGTTCGGCTACGCGGATAAGCTGGTTGCTCGGCTGGAGGAGGTACGGGGACCACCGAGTCCTCCGATGCAGAGGCCGCTGGTGGCCTCAGGAACGAAACTTCGGACGGGACAAGGGATTCGCGTGATGACTTCCGGGCGTTGGTGGCTGCTGCCGTCGCGGCTGCGACTGGCGTGCTGATCGCGGGATGTTCGGGTCAGCACGCCGCCAGCCCCACTAGCGCGCCACCTTCACCATCGATTGGCGAGGTGTTGCCTCATAGTGGTGCCCCGAAGGTCGAGCACCCGCTCCCCGCCTCGGTGCTCTCGGGCGATCCCTGTCAAGGGGCGTTGACCACGGATCAGCTCGATCAAATCCTTGGTACCGCACCACAAGGTGAACCAGATTCGACTGCTGGCTTCGGTCCGAGTTGCAACTGGCATGCGGACGCCACTGTCTCGGTGAGCTACATAACGCAAGCTCACCAGGGGCTCAGCGCGGTGTATCAGAACACCAAGCCGAAGGTGACGTTGTGGCCGGTACTTCCGCTGATTCAGGGATTTCCGGCGGTTGGATTTGCCGACAAGCTGGGAGAGCGGGCGGGTGACATCTGCACGGTGAGCGTCGGTATTGCGGATGATCTCTCCTTCAACGCGGGGTTGGTGCTGAGTCCCGCTAAAACGGGCAAAGCGGATCCGTGTGACCTGGCGCGGGTGGCGGACATGGTGGTCACCAACCTCCGTCAGAAAGCAGGCGAGTCCCGAGCTTCGTCACCAGCGATCCCGGAGGCGGACGGCAGATCAACCTCTACCCCGGTCACCGCGCGCACCTGATCGATGCGCTCACGTTGACTCTCGACGAGTTGGCGTAGCGGAGCCGCCCCCGGCGTTCGCATTCGGAACACCGCCGCCGGGCCGGCTGACTGTGAAGGTCTGGTCCGCGGCCCTACTCGCCTCGCACAGTGGCCGATCACTCCGAATCTTCACTCGGGTGGGTGAGACACGACGTCCCGGCGCGGGATAGCCTCCGGATCATGCGCACGATTCGCGACGCCACCCGTGAACTGCTCCGCACCCTTGGCCTGACCACCGTGTTCGGTAATCCCGGCACCACGGAGATCGCCTTCCTCACCGAATGGCCGGACGATTTCACCTACGTGCTCGGGCTACAGGAGTCGGCCGTCGTGGCGATGGCGGACGGTTACGCGCAGGCGACGCGCAAACCGGTGCTGGTCAATCTGCACTCGGCCGGCGGAGTGGGCCATTCGCTGGGGCACGTGTTCACCGCGTACCGCGATCGCGCGCCGCTGATCGTGTTGGCTGGGCAGCAGACCCGGTCGCTGATGCCGGATGAGCCGTTCCTCGGCGCGGTGGAGGCGGCGAACTTTCCGAAGCCGTATGTGAAGTGGAGCATCGAGCCCGCCCGCGCGCAGGACGTGCCGGCGGCCATCGCGCACGCGTACCACGTGGCGACGCAGGCGCCGCAGGGCCCGGTTTTCGTGTCGGTGCCGGTGGACGACTGGGACGCCGAGGCGACCATGCCGCTGCCCGCCGGTGCCCGCACCGCCGGGTTCGCCCCCGACCCCGGCGCACTCCGTCAGCTCGCGGAAACCCTTGACCACGCGGAAAACCCGGCGCTGGTCGTCGGCGCGAGCGTCGACGGTGACGCCGCCGTGCCCGATGTCGTCGAGCTCGCCGAGAAGCTCGGCGCCGGCGTGTGGGCGGCGCCGATGTCGTCGCGGTGCTCGTTCCCGGAGGACCACGAGCGGTTCCTCGGTTTCCTGCAGCCGGAACGCATCGCGGTGGCCGAGGCGCTGCGCGAGCACGACGTCGTGGTGGTGCTGGGCGCGCCCGCGTTCACCTACCACGTGTACCGCGGCGAGCCGGAAAACCCGTTGCCGCCGCTGTTTCTGGTGAGTGACGACGAGCAGATCCTTGCCCGCGCCGGCACCGGCACCGGCATCCGCGCCACGGCGAAGCTCGCCATCCGTGCCCTCACCGAGAGCGTGACCGCGAAGACGCGCGCACCGAAGGCCCGGCCGGACAAGCCCGCCCGGCCCGCGGAGACCACTCCGATCTCACCGGACTTCGCCTATGCCACGGTGGCGGATCTGTTGCCGGACAACGCGATCGTCGTCGAGGAGACGCCGAGCCACCGCAACTGCCTCCACGACCACCTGCCGATCACGTCGACCGACACCGGCTTTCTCACCGTCGCGAGCGGCACACTCGGGTACGGCCTCCCGGCCGCCGTCGGCGCCGCGCTGGGCCGCCCCGAGCGCAAGGTCGTCGCGGTACTGGGCGACGGGTCGAGCATGTACTGCGTGCAGGCACTGTGGACGGCCGCGCGGGAGAACGTGCCGGTCACCTTCGTGGTGCTCGACAACGCGCAGTACGGCGCCGTCCGCATCCTCGGCGAGAGCGCCGGCGGCACGAAGGTTCCCGGCACCGAGCTCGGCGGCATCGACTTCGCGCGCCTCGCCGAGAGCATGGGCGTGCCTGCCCGGACCGTCGAAAAGGGCGCGGACCTGCGGGACGCGCTCGCGGGCGCGCTCGCGGAGAACGGTCCTCGGCTCCTCCACGTGAAGGTCGACCCGAACCCGCAGAAGCTCTACTGACTCGTGAGTGGCGGTGCCGGTTCTAGCGGCCGCAACACTCACGAGTCCTCAGTGGCGCGCGTCGGCCGCTTCCTTGGCGTGCAACAGCCGCGCCACCTCGCCCCGCAGCGCCACGAACCGCGAAGACTCCCGCGTCGTGATCTGGTCGCGCTCCTTCGGCAGGTCCACGGGCAAATCGGCGACGATCGAGGCAGGCGACTTCGACAGCACCAGCACCCGGTCGCCCAAGTACACGCTCTCGTCGATGTCGTGCGTCACCAGCAGTACCGTGGTGCCCTGCTCCGACTGCACGCGCCGCAGCAGGTCTTCCAGCTCGAAGCGCGTCTGCGCGTCGACGGAGGCGAACGGCTCGTCCATCAGCAGCAACGCCGGCCGCGAAGCCAGCGCCCGCGCGATCGACACGCGCTGCTGCATCCCTCCCGAAAGCTGCCACGGAAACTTCGCGCCGACGCCCGCCAGCCCCACGGCCTCCAGCGCCTCGGCCGCGCGAGCCCGCCGCGTCGCCTTGTCGAGCTTGGTCCAGCGCAAGGGAAACTCGACGTTCTTGGCCACCGTCAGCCAAGGGAACAGCGAGCGGCTGTAGTCCTGGAACACCACGGCCAGGTCGTCCGGTACGCCGGTGACGAGGTCGCCGTGGAGGCTCACCGTGCCGGCCGTCGGCGGCACGAGGCCGGCGATCGCCCGCAGCAGCGTCGACTTGCCGCAGCCGGACGGGCCGACGATGCACGCCAGCTCGCCGGCGTCGACTGTGAATGACAGGTCGTCGACGGCGATGTGGGCCGTCTCTCCGCTGCCGTAGCGGTGGCTCAGGTCCGAGACCTCGAGCATGGTCGACATTGTGCGCACCTTCCGGAGAGAGCTAGTTGCGGCCGGGCTGCCACGACAGCACCCGCCGCTCCACGCCGAGCAGGGCCGCGTTGAACCCGTAGCCCAGGATGCCCAGCAGCACGATCCATGCCCACATCTGGTCGAAATCGTACTGACGCTGGGCGTTGATCAGCTCGTAGCCGATGCCGTTGAGCGCGCCCACGAGCTCCGAGATCGCCATGAGGATCAAAGCGATCGACAGCGCGAGGCGCAGTCCCGCGAAGATCTTCGGCAACGCCGCCGGAAGCACCACGAGCCCGATCCAGTACCGGCGCGGCGTGCGAAACGCCCGCGCGGTGTCCACTTTGACCTTGTCGACCGAGCGAACACCGTCCACTGTGTTCAGCACGATCGGCCAGATCGAGCCGAAGATGATCGTGGCGATCTGCATGCCCGGTCCGATGTGGAACAACACGATGAACACCGGCACCAGTGCGGGCGGCGGGATTGCGCGGAAGAAGGCGAACAGCGGCCCCACGTAGTCCATGCCGGTTTTCGAGCGGCCCAGCGCGGTGCCGAGCGCGACACCCACCACGACCGACAGCAGCCATCCCCCGAGCACGCGCCCGAGGCTCGGGAAGACGTGGTCGAACACGGCGTCGCCGAGGAAGACGTGCGACGCCGGACCGGAGAACCACAGCTTCGCCCCGGCCGCGATGATCTTGGTTGGCGGCGGGAAGAAGACGCTGTCGGTGAGCTGCGTGACGACCTGCCAGATCACCACGAGCACCACGAACAGCAGCCACTTGCGCGCGAACCCGCCGAGCCCGCTGCGCACGCGCCCACGCTCCCGTGTGGCGGTCGCCGCCTCGCCGACGACGGTCACGCGAGCGCTCCCTCGTCGTTGCTGCTCCAGCGGAAGAGCCGGCGGCCCAGCCGTTCGAGCCCCTCGTTCGCCAGGAACCCAAGCACGCCGGCGACGACCGTGCCGGCGAGCACCAGATCCATGCGCCCGGATCCGGACGACGCTTCGAGCACGAACTGTCCGATGCCCAGCTTCGCGCCGGCGAGGAACTCCGTGCTGATGACCAGGATCAGCGAGATCGCCGCCGACATGCGGATGCCGGTGAAGACGAACGGCGCCGCATGCGGTAGCGCCACCGAGGTGAGCAGCCGCGATTTCGGGGTGCCGTAGGAGCGGGCCGTCTCGACGAGCAGCGGTTCGATCTCGGCCATCGCGTAGATCGTGTTGAACAGGATCGGCCACACCGCCGCGTAGACGGCGAGGAGGATCTTCGCTTCCGGTCCGCCGCCGAGGACGATGAGGATCAGTGGAATCCAGGCCACGGAGGGGATCGGCCGCAGGAATTCGACGATCGCCTTGGTAGCGTCGCGCAACCAGCGGACGCTGCCGAGCAGCAGCCCGGCCGGCACGGCGACGGCCACGGAGATGCCCATCGCGATCAGCCACGCGAGCACCGAGGCGATCACGTCCCGCAGGAACTCCGTGTCGCCGAGGAGCTCGCCGATCCGCGCGAAGACCACCGAGGCCGGCGGCACGTCGTTCGCGTCGATCAGGCCGGTCCGCACGACGATCTCCCAGATCAGGAGGAAGCCGAGCAGACCGGCCAAGTTCCGGACGAGCCGCACGTCAGGAGGCGCTCGGCTGCGGCACGATCATCGGGGCGACGTCGATCTTCGCCGGGATCGACCCGAACTGCTGCAACAGGTCCGGCACGCGCTGGATGCGGCGTGCATCCAAAGTGGACTGGAAGGTGAGCAGCGCGGTGAGCGAGGCCGTGGCCTGGTCGACCTTCGAGAACTTCACCATCAGCGGCTCGATCTTCGACCGGTCTGCTGCTTCCTTCGTGGCCCGCAGCATGGCGCGCTGAAAGGCGGCCACGGTCTTCGGGCTCGACGACGTGAACTTGCCCAGCGCGCCGTAGCCGGCGGTCGGGAAGTCCTGCGTGGCGCCGGTGGCCGTGTCGATGATCGGGACGGTTCCGTTGGCCTTCGCCGAGGCCGTGATGAACGGTTCGGTGAGGAAGCCGGCGTCGACGTCGCCGCGTTTGATGGCCGCGCCGATGCTCGGGAACGGCAAGGCGACCCACTGGACCTTCGAGTAGTCCACTCCGTTGTCGCGCATGACGGATTTCGTCAGGGTGTCGGAGATGGTGTTCGGCGCGGAAATGGCGATCTTCTTCCCGGCCAGGTCGCGCACGGTCTTCACCGGTCCGTTTGGCATCGCCACGATCTCGGTGCTCTTCGGGCCCGCCGAAGACGCGTCGGACACGAACTTGATGTCCGCGTTGCCCTTGCTCTTCGCGATGAAGAACGGCGTGTAGCTCGAGTACGCGATGTCGACCTCTCCGGACAGGAGTTTCGTCACCGACGCGTCACCACTCGCGGCGTCCACGGATTCGACGTCGAGACCCTCGTCCTTGAAGTAGCCGTTCTGCACGGCGAGGTGGAACGGCGCGACGTCGATCGTCGGCATGATCGACACCTTGATCTTGCTCTTCTCGAGGCCGGATCCGCCGTTCGTGCTGCCCGAGTCATCGGAGCCGCCGAGTAGCCCGCAGCTGCTCGCCGTCAGTGCGACGCCGCTCGCCATCGCGAGGGAGAGGAAGCCACGGCGACCGAGTCTGGCCTGGCTGCTCCCGGCTGAATCAAACAAGTCCGCTCCTTGAACAAATGAGGTCACGGGGTGGTGTGGACCGCGAAGGGGTGGTGGCTGTGGCTCATTGTCCGGAGTCACGCGGCTACTGTAGAGAAGCAACGCGCCCAATCACAATGGGTGGTCAACAACGGTATCGGGGTGTCGTGAATCACTCGATCAGGTGATCGACTTGCCCTGAATTCCGGTCCGACAGCACGTCGAGGCGAACCTTGTTCGGCCTTAATCCGCTGGGCGGGTGCTCTGGTAGGGCCGTCGGGAGGGTTACAAAAGAGCCGGTCGTTCGCTACCCTCTGCTCCGGCAGTGTGAGGTGTGGACCACCGATGTAGTGAGGGTCTCTTCGTCAAGAGACACTCTGCGCAGGCCGGCTCTCGGCAGCGGGCGGGTGGCTTCGGCCTAGTTGACCAGCTGATCGACCAGTGCGGGGATCGAACGCCATGCGAATACTGAACCGATTCCGCGTCAAGCGCGACGCGAAACCGCACCTGGAAGTGGATCTTTTCACCCGAACGGGTGTAATGGGTCGGGTCATGCCGGGCGGGCTGCCGGGAGCGTGCAACTAGTGGTCACGGGCTCGGCAGGCTTCAATACACAGGGTCCTTCGGGGCCGGAAAACGATGGTGGTGCGGCGGTGCCGAACGAAGACACCGCGGGGGTGGGAGGGGCCCCTGCGCGCGAAGGCGGGGTGTTCCCAGCCCGAAAGGGCTCGGTCTTCGCGCTGAACAATTGGCGACTTCGATCGAAACTCGCTCTCATCCTGATCATCCCCACGCTGACCGCGCTGGTGCTCGGCGCGCTGCGCGTGGTCGACGACTCCCGCCAGGCTGTGCAGTTCGGCCAGACCGCGGACCAGGTCGCGTTCGCGGTGAAGGTCACCACGGTCATCCACGACCTGCAGGGCGAACGCTCGCTCGCGGTGATCCGGCTGGCCTCCGGCGACTCGCTGCGCCAGACCGGGCTCGACGCGCAGATGGCCAAGGTCGACCACGACGTCGACGACCTGCGCAATGCGCTCGTGAACCTCAACACCGACGACCAGGCGACCAGTGACCGGTACGCCCGCGGGATCCAGCGTCTCGACGCGCTGCGGCCGCTGCGCGCAGCCATCAACAGCTCGTCGTACTCCGACATCGCCGTGATGGACACGTACTCGTCGATCCTCGACTCGCTCATCCAGCTCGGACGCGAGGTGACCACGGCCGTCACCGACCAGAACCTGCTACGGCTCGGCAACAGCACGCAGTCCATCAGCGAGGCCAAGGAGTTCACCTCCCGAGGCGACACGGCGCTGGAAATCGCGGCCTACGGCAACGGTTTTCCCGGCGACCTGCAGGACCAGGCCCGCGCCGCCGAGGCGAGTGGTGACGCGTCGATCGCCGCGTTCCTCGCCAACGCCACCGACGATCAGGTGCAGCTGTACTCCGACACCGTGTCGGGCCCCGAGGTCGACGACCGGCGCCGGCTCCAGCAGCAGGCCTTTTCCTTCGCGCAACTCGGCCAGCCGCTCAACCTCGACCCGACCCGTCTCGCGCAGGACAGCACCGTCACGTCGGACAAGATGCGCGCCGTGGAGTCGAACCTGCTGACGCAGATGCGCACGCAGGCCGACAACTTGGCGAGCTCGGCCGTGCGGTCGGCGTGGGTCGGCGGCGTGATCGTGCTCGCGGCCCTGATCGCCGCGCTGCTGCTGATGCTCGTGATCGCGCGCCTCATGCTGCGTCCACTGCGGGTGCTGCGGACGACGGCGCTCGACGTGGCGTACACGCGGCTGCCGGAGACGGTTCAGTCCATTTTGGACGATCCAGACCCCGTCAACGCGTCGAAACGCGCGGTCGACCCGGTTCCCGTGTCTTCTCGCGACGAGATCGGCGAAGTGGCGCGCTCGTTCGACGTGGTACACGAGCAAGCCGTGAAAATGGCCGCGGAACAGGCTTTGCTGCGCGAAAACGTCAACGGCATCTTCGTGAACCTCTCGCGGCGTTCGCAGCGGCTCGTGGAACGCCAGCTCGGCGTGATCGACCGGCTCGAGGCCGACGAGCAGGACCCGGACCACTTGGCGAGCCTCTTCGAACTCGACCACCTCGCGACCCGGTTGCGGCGCAACGGTGAATCGCTCCTGGTGCTCTCCGGTGCCGGCCTCGCGAAGTCCGTGCCCAAGCCCGTGCCGGCCGCCGACGTGATCGGCGCCGCGGTGTCCGAGATCGAGCAGTACGCCCGCATCGAGGTCGGTATCGTGCCCGAGGTCGCCGTGCAGGGCCTCGCGATCCACGACCTCGTGCACGTGCTCGCCGAGCTCCTCGACAACGCGACCTACTTCTCCGAGCCGGAGACGAAGGTCACCGTGCGGGCCGTGGTGACCCGCAAGAAGGCGTTGGCGATCCAGATCACCGACCACGGCGTCGGCATGGGTGAGGACCGGCTCGAGGAGCTCAACCAGCGGCTGGCCGATCCGCCGGATCTCGACGTGTCGGTGACCCGCCGCATGGGCCTGTACGTGGTCGCGCGACTGGCCCAGCGCCACGGCATCGAGGTGCGGCTGCGCGAGAACGAGGACATCGAGGGTGGCGTCATCGCCCGCGTCGTGGTGCCCGCCGAGCTGCTCACGCAGGCGCGGCCGTCGAGCGTCGTGCCGCGGCCCACGCCGCCGCTCAACCGCGCCGAGGTCTCGCACCCGAGCCTGCCGCCGGTGAACCGGCAACCGGAGTCGAGCTCGCCGCCCGAACCCGTGCCGTCGGCTCCGGCCCAGCCGCCGGTGGCACCGGGTGTTCCGGCCCCGGCCCCGGCCAACGGTGGCCTCGTGCCGCTCGACCAGCCGATCAGCCTCGACGATCTCGTCGCGGGAAACCGTGCGGCCGGCCCGTTCCTGAGTCCGGAGACGGCGATGCCGGAAGCCCCGGCGTGGCCGACGGCCGACGACCTCGCTCCGCTCACTCACCAGTCCAATGGGGACGGTGCGAGCCTTGCGGAAACCGAGTTCCCGCCGCTGGTTCTCCCGAAGCGCGAACCGAAGTACGTCGCGCCGGAGGAACCCACGCGCGAAGAGCCGGCGGTCGACGACGGCGCCTCGGCGCTCGAAGACGACGTGCCGACGCGGCGCCTGCCGATCTACCAGTCGGTGCTCTCGCGGTGGTTCAGCGAAGGCAGCGAGGACGGCGAATCCGGCAACGCGCTCGACGAGTACGCCGTGCCAGCGGCCGGGCCGGAGGCTTCGGAACCGCCGGCGCAGGACACCGCGGAACCGACGTCAGTGCCGCCGGACGACGGGCCGGCCGACGCCGAGCCCTCCGTAGCCGAACCCGCCGTCGCTCAGAACCGTGAGGAGGAGCCGGTGGAAGCGACCCCGCTCTACCCCGGCCCCGAAGACGGCTGGAGCAGCGCGTCGGCCGACGAAGGCTGGCAGGCGGCGCAGTCGCTGCTGGAGAAGAAGGCCGAGGAGCTGACGCCGGCGGGCCTGCCGAAGCGGGTGCCCAACGCGTATCTGGTTCCGGGCTCGATCGGCGGCAATTCCGAGCCGGCGCAGCAGAACTCGTTCACGGACGCGACCGCCGGGCTGCCCGGAACGGGTGCTATCACCCGCTCGGCTGCCGCGGCTCGCACGCGGATGGCAAGCTTCCAGCGTGGGTACAAGTCCGGCAGGCACGCTCTGCAGGAGCGGCCGGCCGAGGCCCGGCTCGACGAGGATGGCGTCCGGGTTACCGGAGCCGGGTATGTGAGCGACAGCAGTGAGGAGCGACAGTGACACGGGCGGGTGCAGTGCAGCCGGGTGGCGGTTCGGCGCAGCCGAACGGCCGGGCCGCGGCGAGCGCGGCGGGCAGCTTCGCGTGGCTGATCACCGACTTCGTCCACCGCGTGCCGGGTGCGGCGCACGCGGTGGTGGTTTCCGCCGACGGGCTGCTGCTCGCGGCTTCGCGCGGACTGCCGAAGGACCGGGCCGACCAGCTGGCGGCCGTCGCGTCCGGGCTCACCAGCCTGGCTCGCGGCGCGGCCAAGGTCTTCGAGGGTGGACCTGTCGCGCAGACCGTGGTCGAGATGGCCAACGGCTTCCTCTTCTTGATGTCGGTCTCCGACGGCTCGTGCCTCGCGGTGCTGGGCGCGCCGGACAGCGACATCGGGCTCGTGGTGTACGAGATGACGTTGCTGGTCGAACGCGTCGGGCAGCAGCTGACACCGGAGATGCGAGCGCAGCTGCAAGGCGCTGCGGTCCGCCGCTAGGCGGGCCGGGGACTTCAGGAGCAGACCGTGGACGACGGGCGCTTGAGGGGCGATGGCCGGCTCGGTGACGACGACACCGGTGGGTGGTCCGAGCGGGACGAGGGCCGGGAGGACTGGAAGTCCTTCCGGGACCGTGTCGACCGCGAATGGCGCGCCCGGCGCACCACGGGATCCGACGCGGACCCCGTGCGTGAACCACCGAACTGGCTGACGGATTCGAACGCCGGGCAAACCCCGATCACCAGGGAGTACCGCGATCGCCTGCTGGGCGGTCCCGGCGCCGAGCTGTTCGGCGGGGCCAGCGGCCCGCTCTACGACTCGGCCGAGTTCGCGGCGTTCTCCGCCGCGCGCGACGAATCACCGGGCCCGTCGTCCGACGAACTCTCCGCCGCGCTGCCGATGCAGGCGGCCGGCGATTATGTGGCCGAGCCGCCGGTCGCCGACGTGGAGACGTCCGGGCTCGTGCGGCCCTACTTCCGCACCCGCGGACGGACGAGACCGACCTACGACCTCGCCATCGAAGCGTTGGTCTCGACCAGCGAACAGGGGCGCGTGCTCGACCGCGTGCGCGTGCCCGAGCACCGGTCCATCTGCGATCTGTGCATCGACACCCGGTCGGTGGCCGAGGTGGCGGCGCTGCTGCGCCTGCCGCTCGGCGTCGTGCGGGTGCTCATTGGTGACGTGGCGGGTCTCGGACTGGTTCTGGTGCACACGACCACCAGCACGACCTCGGGCGACCGCCCCAGTATCGAGTTCATGGAAAGGGTGCTCAGTGGGCTTCGGAGAATTTGACTCCGACGCGAACACACCGCAGCTGACAGGTCCGACCTCGTCGGCCAAGATCGTGGTCGCGGGTGGGTTCGGTTCGGGCAAGACAACACTGGTCGGGGCGATTTCGGAGATCGACCCGCTGACCACCGAGGCCATGATGACCGAGGCGAGTGTCGGCACCGACGACACGTCCGCCACGCCGAACAAGATGACCACCACGGTGGCCATGGACTTCGGCCGCATCTCGCTGGACTCGGACCTGGTCCTGTACGTGTTCGGCACGCCGGGCCAGCACCGGTTCTGGTTCATGTGGGACGACCTCGCCGTCGGCGCGATCGGCGCCGTGGTGCTGGTGGACACGCGGCGGCTCGCCGACGCGTTCCCGTCCATCGACTTCTTCGAGAACCGGAAGCTGCCGTACGTGGTCGCGATCAACTGTTTCGACCGGTTGTTGCACCACCAGATCGAGGACGTGCGGCACGCGTTGACGATCTCTCCCTCGGTGCCGATCATGGCGTGCGACGCTCGCGAACGGGAATCGGCCAAGCAGGTGCTGATCTCCGTCGTGCAGCACGCGATCGCGCACGACACGGCATTGAGGGCGGGCTAGACCGAGTACTCGGAGCCGGGTGCGGCCGTTGGAGTGAACCCCGCGTGCTTCACCCGCTTCGGGGA
Organism: Amycolatopsis sp.; assembly: GCA_035551175.1. GTDB lineage: Bacteria > Actinomycetota > Actinomycetes > Mycobacteriales > Pseudonocardiaceae > Amycolatopsis. Next base: position 29,758 of record DASZNR010000113.1, read on the forward strand.
GTGGTGCCGCCGACCGGAGTAGGGCTGCTCGCGGGCCCTTCGGTACGGTCGGGGCCGGCAACGCCCGAACGGGCAGCCGGAACGCCGGTGACCTGCGCGGACACCCGACTGCGCACCGTTGCCGACGCCACCACCGAGTGACCCGCGTACGCGTGATTTCTCAGGGGATCGCGCGATGTGCGTCCGCCTGAGTACGCACAGTGCGCGGGGCCCGCCCGACGCGGGCTCGACAGTGTCGGGCGGGTGAATACGCTGGGACGGCGCTTTGACGGCCGCCCGGCGATCATGGCGGTGTTCGGCAGTGTTCGACCGGTTTGGAGGGACAGTGACCGTTTCCGGCCACGAGGACCAGTTCGGCTGGCTCATCACGGATTTCGTGCGCCGGGTACCCGGCGCCGCCCACGCCGTGCTGGTGTCGGCCGACGGTCTGCTGCTTGCGCCGTCGGAAGGCCTGCCGCAGGAGCGCGCCGAGCAGCTCTCGGCCGTCGCCTCAGGCTTGGTGAGCCTCACCCACGGCGCCGCGCGCTGCTTCGAGGCCGGTGGCGTGAACCAGACGGTCGTCGAGATGGAACGCGGCTACCTGTTCCTCATGTCGGTCTCCGATGGCTCTTCGCTCGCCGTGCTGGCCGCGCCCACGTGCGACATCGGCACGGTCGCCTACGAGATGACGCTGCTCGTCGAACGCGTCGGCCAGCAGCTCACACCCGAGCTGCGCGCCCAGCTGCAGGGCGGGATGCGTGGGTGAGTAGATGAAGATCTCCGGATTCGGCGAGCAGGACACGAGTGCCTGGGACACGCTGCACAAGGGCACCGATCGCGAGAACTTCGATTCGCCCAGCCACTACGAGCTGAGCACGCTGAAGACGCGATTGCCGCACCGGCAGCGTCCTGCTCCCGTCGCCCCTCCTGAGTCCGTCGCCCCTTCTGAGTCCGACGACGGCTACGAGTGGGTCGTGGACGGCGAATCCGGGTACTGGGAGCAGACCGGGCCTTCGTCGGGCTACTACGACACCGAGTCGTACCTGACTCACGAGGACCGTCAGGTGCCGGAGGATTCCGCATACGGGCGGCGGCATTCGGCCACGGTTGATCTCGCGTCCTCGGGGCCCGACTCCGGTTACTTCCCGCAGGCATCCGAGGCCGCGGCTGGGTCCGGTTACTACGCGCGGGTGTCCGACGCTGCGGCTGACTCCGGCTTTTACGCTCGGGTGTCCGAGGCGTCGGCTGACGCCGGTTACGACGCGGCGCCGGGCGCCGAGGCAACCCAGCTCGGCCGCGACGCGGGCGCGGAGGAGTACGACGACTCCGCGGCGGCCTACCAGGAGCCCTCCCACGAAGTGGCCGAGCCAACTGGCCGGCACGCGATCGTCGAGCGAACTGGTGCACCGGTGTTCGGCGCCGACTCGGCCCGGCCGCACGCGGCCGTCGAGACCGCCGCGCCCGGGCCGCGGCACTCGTCCCCGGCCGTCGACCGGCATCCGCACCGTCTCGCCGAACCAGCCGATCACTCGCCCGCCCGCCGCTCTGGCCGCCGCCGTGTGCACGAACCGGTTGCTGTGCAAGGCGATCCGTCCTTCGAGCCGGAGCGCGAAGCCGCGTACGCCGGGGTGGCACCTTCGCCGTCGGCCGGCGGGCACGCGCGATCCGGCCGGTCGCCGGAGGATCCGTACCCTGACCTGCCGCGTGAGGACGTGGCCCCGGTCAAACCCGCGAGGTCCCGGGTGCGCCCGTACGCGCGCACCCGCGGACGCACGCGCTCCGATCACAACCTCGCCCTCGAGGCTTTGGTCTCCACCAGCGACGACGGCCGCCGCTACCGGGGCGTGCGCTCCATCGAGCACCGGCGCATCTGCGACCTCTGCCTCGATACCCGCTCGGTCGCCGAGATCGCCGCGCACCTGCACCTGCCGCTGGGCGTGGTGAAGGTGCTGGTCGGCGACATGGCCGACATCGGCCTGGTCCTGATCCACCAGACCGACCTCGTGCTCGGCGACCGCTCGTCGCGCGAGTTCATGGAGCGGGTGCTGCAGGGGCTGCGCAACCTCTGACACCCACACCAAAGCGAGCCCACCTTGACCGCGGTTCGGGGTCGTGAGTGCGGGTGCCGGTTCTAACCCGGTTCTAACCGGCGTGAACGCTCACGAGTCCGGAAACCCGCCGCGAGCTGCAGCGCCGGCCGGCAAGCCGTACCCGAGCTCGTCAGTCCTCGACGAGGGCCACCGAAGTGATGCGGTGCAAGGGATACCGCTCGTGATCCGTTCCCTCCAGCACGCCGCCGCCGATGCGGGTGGGGCGGACGACGCGTTGGCTGGCGGTGCCGCGGGAGTCGACGAAGCCGATCCACACTTCCCGGTGTTCGAGGGTGGCGCGGGAGAGCAGTTCGAGTGTGGCGGTGGTGTCGGCGCCGCCGCCGGAGGGAGCGCCGACACGGGCGCCGCGGCGGCGCGCGGCGGCCGAGTCGCCCGCGCGGAGGTTGGCGACGATGCGGGCGGCCTGGTCGTCGGACAGCACGGCCTGCTCGCCGGGACGGGCCCGCGCCGCGCGAGACCGGGCCGGTAGGCGGCGACCGGACGGGCGGATGTCGACGACCCGGCCGTCCGGGCCTTCCGCGGCGGGCGCGAAACCCGCGCCGCGCAAGGCGTCCAGCACTTCACCGAGCGGCGCCGGGCTGACGACGACGGTCGGCGCGATCAGGCGGAGGTCGAACTCGGCGGCGACGGGCGACGCCATCACCTCGGCCAGTAGGGCCTCGTCGTCGCAGCGCAGGAAGGAGCCGGCCGCGCCGCCACGCAGACGGCCGTGTCGGCGGGCGACGTCGTCGATCAGGTACGTGAGGCCCTGGGGCACGGGCGGCGCGGACTTGCCGCGAAAGAGTGCGTGCAGCTCGTCGGCCGTGCGGCCGGTGTCGAGGGCCCGGCGAATGGTCTCCTCGGTCACGCGGTACACGGTCGCGTGGCCGGCCGACTCGATGTCGGCGACCGTCGCCATGTCGGCCGCGAGTTCGGGGGTGAGCGGTCCCGGCGCGACCACCGTGAGGTCGGCCTGCACGAGAACGTGGTCGACGGGGGCCGGCAACGCGTCGTGCATCGCCTCCACCGCCGTCGGACGGTCGTCTTCCAGAAGCGCGCGCGTCGCCGACGTCAGCGCGCCCAGCCCGACCAGGCCCAGCGCCGACGCTTCGGCCATCGTCCAGCGCACGGTCTCGTCGCGCAGCCGCCCGCCCCGCCGCGGTGCGCGCCACGCGAGCACGGCGACCAGCTCGTCCACGCTCTTCACCCCCGACCCCGGCGGCAGCGCCGCCAGCGCCGTGAGCACCCGCCGCCGCCCGACCGGCGCGAGCGGGCGCCGCAGGTCTTCGGCCAGCGACGCGATCGGCTTGTCCTTCGCGTCGCGCCCGCCGGCGAGCCCGGGCAGCCGGGGCAGCTCCAGCCACGCCTGCGCGAGCGTCATCCACCGCTGCACGGTCGGTGACGCGAGCCAGGTGTCCGTGAGCGTCGTCGGCACCCATTCCGGGGCCGTCGACTCGCTGTCGGCCACCAGCCCGGCGCCCACGGCCAGCTCCGCGACCAGGGTCGCCCGCGGCTCGTCGACCTCGAGGTCCTTCGCGAGCTTCCGTAGCTCCCGAACGCCGAGGCCGCCCGACTTGAGCACGGGCGGCGGTGTAGCCGACCACGACCGCAGCAGAGATTCCGTCTGCCGCAACAGTTCCATGGCTTCGCCGGCCGCCGTTGTGTCCACAGTGTCCGTCCCGTGTGGATGGACGGGCAGTGCCGGCTCCACGAGGGTCGCGGGATCGAACGCGCGCCCGCCGCGCATCAGCAGGCCGAGCTCGCGCGGCAGCTCGACCGTCTGGTCGTCGCGGCGCAGCAGCAGCCCGCGCGCGAGCAGCTTCTGCACGGGCGTGGTCGCGTCGGCCAGTGCGACGTCGAACGCGGCGTCGCGTGTGCGCCCGATCGGCGGACCCGCGGCCAGCGCCGTCAGCACCTTCCGCTCGTCGTCGCCCACTTCCGCAACGCGCGCGGCGACGTCCGTGGTGTCCAGCGTGGGCGACGGCGTCCCCAGCCCGGCCGGGAACGGTCCCAGCGCGTCGCGCAACGCCAGCGGTACGCGCAGTTCGCCGTCGGCTCCCCACACCAGCGCTCGCGCGCGCAGCCGCGTCAGCGGGGCCGCGACGTCGGTGCCGGTGAGCTCCGCCACGGTTCCCAGCGGCACCGGGGCGGTGTCGGCGCCCGCGACGAGCAGGGCGTCGAGCACTGCCAGCGTGACCGTGTCCAGGTCTTCGCAGGCCCGCGCGACCGACCCGGGAGTACCGGCGCGGGTGGCCAGCACGGTGGTGTCGGACGGTGGCGGGGTCGACAGGTCGCGACGGGTGCGCAGCAGCTCGGTGAGTGCGTCGTCGGACTCCGCACGCAGCCAGTCCGCCAAAGAGGTCGCGGGCATAGAAGCCCAGGATACCGGGCGGGTGCGCGGGCCCGGGGGGTGTTCGGGCAGACTATGGATGAAGCCGGTGCGAGTTTGCCGATGGAGGACGTTGTGGCCAAGGGTGAAAACGGCAAGAAGAAGGGCGTGGACCCCACGTGGCCGGGCGAGGACGGCGAGCACCCGGTGACGGAGCTCTCCTCCGACCGCCAGGGCGCGCTGTCGCCGTTCGGCGACGTGACTTTCCCGCTCGACGCGGTGCCGTACGTGCACCCGGAGACGGAAATCAACTGGAAGTAGCGGTTACCGGTGAGTCACCCGGTTGGGATCGGGTGTCCGGCGTCACGGGACTAGTGTCTTCCGTGTCCTAGCCACAGGTTTCCCAGCGGGGAGTTAGTGCCATGCCGGTTCCCGGTCCCGGGTATTCGATCACCGTCCGGGTCGAGGCCCCGGCTTCGTCCACCGCCGCCGGTGACCTCACCACCGCGGTCGGCCGCGTCGGCGGCGTGCTCACGGCGTTCGACGTCGTCGAGTCGCACGCCGAGATGATCGTGGTGGACATCAGTGCCAACGCGCTGTCCGAAAACCACGCACAGGACATCACGCAAGCGCTCGACTCGTTGCCGGGTGTCAAGGTGCGCAAGGTCTCCGACCGCACGTTCCTGATCCACCTCGGCGGCAAGATCGAGGTCGCTCCCAAGGTCGCGCTCCGCAACCGTGACGACCTCTCCCGCGCGTACACACCGGGCGTCGCCCGCGTGTGCCAGGCGATCGCGGCCAACCCCGAGGACGCCCGTCGCCTGACCATCAAGCGCAACACTGTCGCCGTGGTCACGGACGGGTCGGCCGTGCTGGGCCTCGGCAACATCGGCCCGTCGGCCGCGCTGCCCGTGATGGAGGGCAAAGCGGCGCTGTTCAAGAAGTTCGCGGGCGTCGACGCGTGGCCGGTGTGCCTGGACACGCAGGACACCGAGGAGATCATCCGGATCGTCAAGGCGATCGCTCCGGTGTACGCGGGCATCAACCTCGAGGACATCGCCGCACCGCGCTGCTTCGAGATCGAGGCGCGCCTGCGTGAGCAGCTCGACATCCCCGTGTTCCACGACGACCAGCACGGCACGGCGATCGTGGTCGTCGCGGCCCTGCGCAACGCGCTGCGGGTGGTCGGCAAGAACATCGAGGACTGCAAGATCGTGATCAGCGGCGTCGGCGCCGCCGGCTCGGCCATCATCCGGTTGCTGCTGCGCAAGAATCCGGGTGACATCGTGGCCGCCGACATCGATGGCATCGTGCACCCCGGCCGCGGCAACCTCGACGACAACCTGACCTGGATCGCCGCGCACACCAATGAGGACAAGCAGTCGGGCACGCTCCACGAGGCCCTCGTGGGCGCCGACGTGTTCATCGGCGTCTCGGCTCCGAACCTGTTCGGCGCCGAGCAGGTCGCGACGATGGCCAAGGACGCCGTGGTGTTCGCACTGGCCAACCCCGATCCGGAAATCGACCCGCTGGAGGCGCAGAAGCACGCCGCCGTGGTCGCGACGGGCCGCAGCGACTTTCCCAACCAGATCAACAACGTGCTCGCCTTCCCCGGTGTCTTCCGCGGCTTGCTCGACGCCGCGGCCCACAACATCGACGACACGATGCTGCTGGCCGCCGCCGACGCGATCGCCGACGTGGTGGACCACAGCCGGCTCAACGCGTCGTTCATCGTGCCGAGCGTGTTCGACAGTGCGGTCGCGCCGGCGGTCGCCGACGCCGTGCGGGCCGCCGTGCGCAAGGAAGCCACCGTCAGCTGACCCGCTTCCGCTGCGGGCCCCGCTTTCCGGCGGGGCCCTTTGCGTGCCCGCCGCCGCGGGCGTGGGTAGCCTCCAGGGGTGAGTGAACTCAGCCACGTCGATGCAGCCGGCGCCGCGCGGATGGTCGACGTTTCGGGCAAGACCGCGACGGCGCGCACGGCGCTCGCGGGCGGCACGGTGCACACCACCGCGGAAGTGGTGGGTTTGTTGTCCGCCAACGGTTTGCCGAAGGGCGACGCGCTGGCGACGGCCCGGATCGCGGGCATCATGGGCGCGAAGAAGGTGCCGGACCTGATTCCGCTGTGCCACCAGATCGCGCTTTCCGGTGTGAAGGTGGAGTTCGAACTCGGCGAAGCCGAGGTGCACATTTCCGCGACGGCGAAGACCACCGACGTCACAGGAGTCGAAATGGAAGCGCTCACGGCTGTCGCCGTCGCCGGGCTGACGGTGCACGACATGATCAAAGCCGTGGATCCCGCGGCGACCCTCGACAACGTCCGCCTCATCCGCAAGGACGGCGGCAAGACCGGCACGTGGGAGCGGCACTCATGAGCAAGGCACGGGTGATCGTGGCGTCCAATCGCGCCGCCAAGGGCGTCTACGAGGACAAAACGGGCCCGATCATCGTGTCCTGGCTGACTTCGCGCGGGTACGACGTGCCGGCGCCGGTGGTCGTCGAGGACGGCGAGCCGGTGGGTGTCGCGGTGCGCGCGGCGGTTTCCGACGGTGTCGCGGTGGTCCTGACCACTGGCGGCACCGGGATTTCTCCGACGGACCGCACCCCCGATGTCACGCGGGAACTGCTGGACTACGAGTTGCCCGGTGTCGCCGACGCGATCCGCGCGGCCGGGCTGCCGCAGGTGCCGACGGCCGTGCTCTCGCGCGGCGTCGCCGGCGTCGCCGGGCGCACGCTGGTCGTGAACCTGCCCGGCTCGACCGGCGGGGTGAAGGACGGGCTCGGCGTACTGGCCGACATCCTCGACCACGCCGTGGACCAGCTCGCCGGCGGCGATCACCCGCGGAGCGCGGCCCCGGCGGCGCCCGCCGTGCGCATCCTGCGCGCCGAAGTGAGCGACCAGCTGCTCTCGGTGGACGAACACGCGCGCCTGGTCGAAGACGACGGCGCCGGCGCCGTCGTCACCTTCGGCGGAGTGGTCCGCGACCACGACGGCGGCAAGGGCGTGCGCGATCTGACGTACGAGGGCCATCCGTCGGCGGGCGACGTGCTCACCGAGGTCGTCACCGACCTCGCCGCCCGCTGGACCGGTGTGCGCGCGGTGGCCGTCAGCCACCGCGTCGGGCCACTGTCCATCGGGGACGTGGCGCTGGCCTGCGCCGTCGCGGCCGAGCACCGCGGTCAGGCCTTCGCCGCCTGTGCCCAGCTCGTCGACGAAGTCAAGGCCCGCCTGCCCATCTGGAAGCACCAGCACTTCACCGATGGCAGCGACGAATGGGTCAACTCGCCCTGACCTCGAGAGTTCTGCCGGGCCGGTTGAAATGGACCGTCCGGCCGATCACCGGGGCGGGGCTTCTCGAGGGGCGGGCCGGTCGAAGTGGACCGTCCGGCCCATCAGCGGCCTGGTCTTCTCGGAGCGGCACCCGGGCCGGATTCGGCCGGGTCGAATCGTTTGGCGGGGAACTCGTGCTTGGCGCCCGAACCAGGCACGTCAAGCCCGTCGGCAGCGCGATTGGAGCGGGATCGTCTGCCTCGCGCGCGTAGCGGTTGGCGTCCGAGCTCAGCGCGCCGGGCCGTCGCGAAGTGGACCGTCTGCCCGATCACCGGGGCGGGCTCCTAGGAGCCGCACCCGGGCCGGATTCGGCCGGGTCGAACCGTTTTCGCAGAGTGACCTGTGCTCGGAGCCCGAAACAGGCAACGTCAAGCCCGCCGACGGGCCGATCGGAGCGGGCCGGATCCGGGATCGCCTGCTTCGCTCGTGCAGACCCCAGCCGCGCGGCCGGTCGTCCGAGCCCAGCGCGCCGGACCGGCGCGAACTGGACCAGACCAGCTGAGGCCCGCATCGGCCGCCGACGGCGGCTGTGCACCGCTCAGCGCCTGTCGGTGCCCGCGTCCGCCCGAACCGGTCGATGTGGACTTCGTGGGCCGGCTCGGCGGCGCCTGCCGCCCGCAGAAGGCGACGAAAGGCCCCACCGCCGGGGGAAAGTCGCGGTGGGGCCTTTCGCAGGCTTTGCTCAGCCTTGGTGCCGCCTGATCGCGGAGGCCTCCCATGGGAGGCCGGAGATCACTTGGTCGCGATCTTCTGGCCCACGACGATGAAGTCGGGGTTCGAGATGTACGACTTGTTCAGGTCCTGCAGCTTCTGGTAGCCGCCCTGGACGTTGAACTTCTTCGCGATCTTGCTCAGCGTGTCGCCGGCCACGACGGTGTAGTCACCGTTCGGGTTGGAGTTGGCGACGAGAGCCGGGGTGGAAACGGCCTTGCGGGCGCTCGTGCTCTTCTTCGGCGTGACCTTCTTGGTCGACTTGTGCGCGGTGGACTTGTGCGCGGTGGAAGAAGAACCGCCCTTGGCGCCGCACACCGGCCAGGCGTGGATGCCCTGACCCTGCATGACGCGCTCGGCGACGGCGATCTGCTGCTCGCGCGAAGCGTTCTGCGGCGAGCCGGTGCCGCCGTAGGCCTTCCAGGTGCTCTGCGTGAACTGCAGGCCGCCGTAGTAGCCGTTGCCGGTGTTGGTGCTCCAGTTGCCGCCGCTCTCGCACTGCGCGATGGCGTCCCAGTTCGTCGCCGACGCGGGGGTCGCGGCGATCGCAATGGGCGCGCCGACCGCGATGCCCGCGACAGCGACGCGGGCGATGGTGCGGGTGGCAGCGGACATCTTGCGGTGCTTGCCTCGGTAAGACATTGGAATACTTCTCGGTTTTCCTGCGCCTACGAGCCCGAAGGCTGAGGGCCGGGTTGGGAGCCCGTCCGCCCGTTACCGGGCGGCAGACGCCGACCACGCACGACGCGCGGCCTTCGTCCCCTCGTCCCTGTCCGGAAATGCTTTCGCTCGGGGTATGGGTCCGGGGATCCGCTGGACAGGGCTAGGCGCTACGGATTCCCGGTCTTGCACGGTCGGTCGGGGCCAACCGAAAAGCGACGGTACGTAACGAGAGCCGTGATCGGAAATTATTCGGCATGTGACCTACATCACAGTAACAGGCGCAACCTCCCCACGATCGCCCTGTTTGCGCTGGTCAGAGGGCCGTTATCTGCCCGTTTTCTGGCCGAGATATTTAACGGATCGTGAGGCTTGGGTCACGTCGATAAGGCGCCAAAGGACCTTTCGCGCACCGATAGAGTCGCGCACCTTAAACCACTCAGTGCGAACTGCGCCAGTGCAGATCGAGTGGTTCGCCGATGGGCGCGGAATACGCCGTGAGCGAACTACTTCGGAGAGTAAGGATTGGTGAAAAAGGCCGCTCACGGCCTCTGCGAAGCAGCTTGCCGTGGTCCGGACCAAACGGCGCGACGGACCCGTTTCGAAGCCCAGTGAACCACTCAGCGCCCGTTGTCGGGGCCTGGATCCGGATCACCCGCCGGCGAACGGCGGGAGCACATCGAGTTGCGCGCCGTCACTCAGCGCACGCTCCCGATCGCGGACGGCGATCTCGTTCAGCAGGAAGCTCGCCGCGTCGAGGATGCGGGCCAGCGCGCCTGGGTGCAGTTCGCGCACGACGCGGATGGCGTCGGCCACCGTCGCGCCCTCGGGCAGCTTCAGCTTCTCCTCTTCGACACCCGCCGCCGCGCGCGCCGAGGCGAAGTACCGGACCAGCACGGTCTTCGGTTCGAGGGACTGAGACGACATGTCATCCGCCGATCGCACTCATGGGCCGGATCGGCTGCGCGAACCCGGCTTCGTTGATCTCGTGGCCCGCGAGCTTGCCCCACATGGTGGCCCGCCACGCGTCCGCCACCTCTTCATCGCGCGCGCCCGCGCGCACGAGGGCGCGCAGGTCCGTCTCGTCCTGGGAGAACAAGCACGAGCGCACTGCGCCGTCGGCGGTGAGCCGGGTGCGCTCGCACGCGGCGCAGAACGGCCTGGTCACCGACGCGATCACGCCCACGTCGCCAGGTCCGCCGTCGACCAGCCACCGTTCGGCCGGCGCGCCGCCGCGGGCGGCCGGGAACGGCGACAGGGAGAACTCCTCGCCGAGCATCCGGAGGATCTCCTCCGCGGTGATCATGTCGGCGCGGTTCCAGCCGTGCTGCGCGTCGAGCGGCATCTGCTCGATGAACCGCAGCTCGTAGTCGTGGTCGAGACAGAACTGCAGCAGGTCGAGCGCTTCGTCGTCGTTGACGCCGCGCATCAACACCGCGTTGACCTTGACCGGGTCGAGCCCGGCGGCGCGCGCCGCCGCAAGCCCTTGCAAGACGTCGTCGAGACGGTCCCGCCGCGCCAGCTTGGTGAACGTCGAGCGGCGCAGCGTGTCGAGGCTGACGTTGATGCGATCGAGCCCGGCGGCAGCCAGCCCATCGGCAACCCGCTCGAGACCGATCCCGTTCGTCGTGAGCGACAGGTTCGGTCGAGG
>DASZNR010000114.1:0-63307 GCA_035551175.1 Amycolatopsis sp.
CGCCGGCGGGCAAGGGCGGTGATGTCGGGGGGATGCCGAAGGATCCGCCGAAGCCCGTGCACGGCGGCGGTGCGCCCGAGGGCGGCGGCACGCCGAAGGGCGGCGACGACTCCACGAACACGTCGAGCGCCGGTGGCGACGGCACGCACCCGTCGGGTACTGGCGGTGGCACTCCGCCGCCCGCGAAGACCGACCCGCCACCGGCCAGGACCGATCCCGGCGACGGTTCGACGACCACGTCCGGGGCCGACGGCGGTGGGGCACCAAAGGGCGGCCGCTCGACGGGCGGACCAGCGCCGGCCAAGGTGCCCGAAAAGCCGGAACCGCCACGCGATCGCTCGGTGGGCACCGACGACCGCGTGTGCGAGTCGGACCCGGTGGACGTCGCGACCGGTGACGTCGTGATGACCCAGGTGGACCTGGTCATGCCGGGCCTGCCGGAGCTCTCCCTCGAACGCACGCACATCTCGTCCTACCGGGCCGGCCGGTTGTTCGGGCCGAGCTGGTCGTCCACTTTGGACCAGCGCGTCGAGTTCGACGACGAGCACGTCTGCTACTTCTCGGCGGACGGGATGATCCTCGTCTACCCGCTGCCGCGGACCGGCGACACGGTGCTGCCCGTCGAAGGCCCGCGGTTGCCGCTCCTCGCCACCGAGTCGGGCTACCGGCTGGCCGATCCGCTGCGGCAGGTGAGCCTCGAGTTCGCCGCGGTGCCGGGAGCGCGCCGCACGGTGCTGCCACTCGTCGCGATCGAACACGAGTCCGGTGAACGGATCGACGTGCGGTACGGCCCCTCGGCGGTCCCGGCCGGACTGACGGGTTCCGACGGTCGGGCCGTGCGGTTGCTGAGCGAGCACGGTCGAATCACCGGGATCGAGGTGGCCGACGGCGAGGTCACGGTGTCGGTGGCGAAGTTCGGGTACAACCGGTACGGCCAGCTGACGACCGTGGCCAACTCGTCCGGCCTGCCCGCCGGATACGACTACGACGTGCACGGCCGGATGGTCGGCTGGCAGGACCGCACCGGAACCTGGTACCGCTACGTCTACGACGCCGACGGCCGCTGCGTGCGCACGGTGGGCCCGCAGGGCTTCTACAGCGGCTCGTTCGCCTACGACCGCGAGCGCCTCATCACGCGCTACACCGATTCGCTCGGCGGCGTCACGGAGTACCACCTCAACGAGGCCAACCAGATGCTGCGCCGGGTCGACCCGCTGGGCGCGGTGACCACCTACGTCTGGGATCGCTACGACCGGCTGCTCGAGAGCATCGACCCGATGGGCGCCACAACCGCCTACAGCTATGACACGTTCGGCGCGCTGACCTCGGTGACCCGCCCTGACGGGTCGGTCGTCGAGGTGCAGGACACCCGGACGGGCCTGACGATCACCGTCCGCGAGGGCGAGCGGTACTGGAGCCGCACGTACACCGGTGACGACCGGCCCGACCCGCTCACCGATCCGCTGGGTGTGTCGGCCGCATTGAGCTACACGGAGCTGGCCGACCGGCGGACCGGCGCACCGGCGGTGACGGCCGCCGAAACCGGGCCGGTGTCCACCTCGGAGCCGCGCGACGTGTTCGGACGCGTGAGCACCGTGCTGAACCGGTCGCGCCGGCAGGTGCGGCTCGGATGGACCGTCGAGGGCGAAGAGAACCTGCGGGTACACCCGTCCGGCGTCCGGGAGTCCCGGCGGTACGACCCGGAGGGCAACGAGGTCGAGCACGTGAACGGCGCCGGTTTCGCGCGCCGGACCGAGTACGGCCCGTTCGGGTTGCGCACGGCCACGGTCGACGCGGCCGGTGCGAGGACCACCTACGGCTACGACACCGAACTCCGGCTCACCACGGTGACGAATCCACTGGGGCTGCAGTGGACCTACCGGCACGACGCGGCCGGGCGGCTCGTGGAGGAGACCGACTTCGACGGACGGGTGCTGCGGTTCGAGTACGACCGTGCCGGGCGGCTCGTGCGGTCGGTGAACGGCGCGGGCGAGCAGACCACGTACGCCTACGATTCGCTCGGCAACGTCGCCGAACGGCGGACCCCGACGGGCAGCACGCGATACGAGTACGACCCGGTCGGCCGGCTCGTCCGCGCGACTCTGGGCGACGTCGAACTGCGGGTCGAGTACGCGCCCGACGGGACGCTCCTGAGCGAGACCGTCGACGGCCGCACCGTGACTCTCGGCCGCGACGAAACCGGGGCTCTGGTGCGCCGGACACCGTCCGGCGTCGAAAGCGTCTGGAGTTTCGACGCCGCCGGGAATCCCGCCTTCGTGCGGATCGGAGAGCACGCGGTGCGCTTCAGCCACGACGAAGGCGGCCGGGAGGTCGAGCGTACGGTCGACGATCGCGTGGTCGTGTCGCACACCTTCGACAGCGACGAGAACCTCGTGGAGCAGTCGGTGCGAGCCGGTGAAGCCGAACGGCGCCGCCGGTTCACCTACCGCCGCGACGGTGTGCTGACGGCGATCGACGACGAGGCGGCCGGGCGGACGAACCTGGTGCTCGACGCCGTCGGCCGGGTGCTCGAGCTGCACACGCCACGAGGAAACCGGCAGTACCGCTACGACGGGCTCGGCAACGTCGTCGACGCCGGTGACCCTGGTGCCGCGGCGACCACCGGCGCCCGGCAGTACGTGCGCAACACCCTCGTGGCCGCGGGCGCCACGGCCTACGAACACGATCTCCAGGGCCGCGTCGTCGTGCGGCGCGAAGGCAACCGGGCGTGGCACTACACCTGGGACGCGCACGACCGGCTGGTCGGGCTCCTCACCCCCGAGGGACACCGGTGGACCTACCGCTACGACCCGGTGGGGCGGCGCGTCGGCAAGCAGCGCCTGGTGCCCGACGCGGGATCCTGGCGGGTGGCCGAGACGGTTCTGTTCACGTGGAGCGGTGCGCAGCTCGTCGAACAGTGCCACGTGGACGGTGCCGGGCAGCGCACCGTCACCACGTGGGAATACCACCCCGAGGACGACCGGCCGATCCTGCAACTGGACCGGCCGTCCACTGTGGACGAGCAGTTCCACTCCATCGTGACCGACCTGCTCGGCACTCCGACCGAACTGCTCGACGCCGGGGGAGCCACGGTGTGGCGGGACAGCGGCGGGCTGTGGGACCGGGCCGGCGACGCGACGCTGACCCCGCTGCGCTTCGCCGGCCAGTACGCGGACGGTGAGTCGGGCCTGCACTACAACGTCTACCGCTACTACGACCCGACCACGGGCCGGTACCTGAGCCAGGACCCACTCGGGCTCGGGCCCGCGGAGAACCCCGTGGCCTACGTGCCCAACCCGTTCGCCGAGTGCGATCCGCTGGGTCTGGCCAAGAAGGGCGCCTGCGGCGGTGGTGGCGGCAAAGCGGGGGACCGGCCCGGCGGGAGCAACGACGGGAGCAACATCCCCGACCGCAAGGGCAAGGGCAAGGCCTCTGACAACAGCACGTCGGCGAGCTCGGACCCCAACCTCAGCCCCGACAAATCCACCTACAACCTCGGCGACCACAACGGCGTCGGCGTGCAGGTCGATCACCACCAGGCGAAGCATCAGGCGGGAGGCAACAGCTTCCTCGGGATGCAGTCCTATCCCGGCAAGCCGGGCACGAAGTTCCCGTCGAACGTCGACAAGACGTGGCACGAGAACCACATGGCCGACCAGGTCGGCAGGATGACCAAGGACAAGACCGACCCGATCGATCAGAAGCTCTCGGACACACACGACCAGATCCAAGAGGACAAGATCAAGGCGGCCGACGAGGCGAGGGCCCACGCCAAAGCCGAGAGCGAGAAGGTGCGGCAGGAGCTCAAGGACGGCACCATCTCGAAGGACGAGGCCAAGCAGAAGAACGCCGAACTCAAGAGCGAGATGGACGCGAAGATCGAGAAGTCGAACCAGGATCTCGACAAGCAGTACGAGAAGGCGGTCGAAGCGCGCAACAACACGGTCGTCAATGACTACAAGAAGGTTCCGCAAGACGACGGGATCATCTACGACGTCACGACCCACTACGACACCACCGCGGGCAAGTGGGTGTCCACCTACCACGCCAACCCGCCGGACGACAACTGGTGGAAGGACTACGGCAAGGACATCGCGAAGAACAACGACGCACTGACCAAGCCGTCGAAGTGACGAAAATTCCTTGAGGCGCCCCGGACCGCTCGGGCCGTGTGGCCCGGGCGGTCCGGGGCCATGGTGTCCGGGGCCATGGTGTCCGGGGCCGCCGCTGGTCACGGCGGTCGTCCGATACCGCTGGAGGGCGTCAGGGTGCGCGCAGGCCGCCGAGCAGCAGGTCGGCGAACTGCTCGGCCAGCTCGTCGGTCGTCAGTGACCCTTCGGGGGAGTACCAGACGTAGGCCCAGTTCAGAATGCTCGTGAGCGCGATGCCGGCGATACGGGGATCGGCCGCGCGGAACTCGCCTTCCTCGATGCCGCGGGTGATGATGGCGCGCAGACCGGCTTCCCAGCGGTCGCGGCTGGCGATCACGGCCTGCTGCCGCGGCTCGGAGAGGTTGCGCCACTCGTGAAAGAAGACGGTGGCGAACTCCTTGTTCTCCGCGATGAGCTTGAGGTCGCGTGCGGCGACCTGACGCAGCTGGTCGGTGGCCGTGCCGCCGCCGGCGAGGATTTCTTCCATGTCGCGCTCGGAACGCTCCATGATGCTGTGCACGATGGCTTCCAGTAGGTCTTCCTTGCCCTGGATGTGCACGTACAGGCTGCCGGCGTGCACGCCGACCTCCCGGCCGATGTCGCGCATCGACGTGGCGTGGTAGCCCTTGCGGGCGAACAGGCTCGCGGCGATTTCGACGATCGGCGTCACGTAGTCGGTGGCTGGTTCGGACACGCGCTCCATTAGACACTACGGCGAGTGACGAGTCGACGGTCGGACCGTCTGCAACAACTGTTTGTTGACCGATCGCGTCCTGTCCGGATAGCGTCCAGGGCGGAGACTTGGAGGCACCTCGACGATGCGCTTTTACGAGATCGATCAGAGGACGACCGCGCACATCCTCGCTGACAAAGCCGCCCGCGTCGGCGACCGGCCGTTTCTCCACTGGGCCGGGAGCACGTACACCTACCGCGACCTCGACGAGATCACCAACCGCTACGCCAACGGACTCGCCGGCCTCGGCATCACCAGGGGCGACCACGTGGCGCTGCTGATGCCCAACCGCCCCGAGTTCCTGTGGACGTTGTGGGGACTCGGCAAGCTCGGCGCCGTCGCCGTACCACTCAACACCGCCGCTAAGGGCGAGCTGCTGCGGTATTTCCTGGACCAATCTGACTCCGTGGCGATCTGTGTGACGGGCGAGTTGCTGCCGCGCGTCGCCGCCGTGTTGCCCGAGGTGCCGGCCGTGCGCACGGTGCTGGGGCTCGAGGCGGATCTATCCACAGTGGATGGTGTCACGACGTTCGACTTGGCGGCGCTCGCGCAGGCGTCGGCGCGACCGCCGCACCTCGACCCGCCCGTTCGGTGGAACGACCCCCATCTGATTCTGTACACGTCCGGCACCACCGGACCGTCGAAGGGCGCGATCTGCCCGCAGGCCCAGGGCCACGCCGTCGGGTACCAGATGGCCTCGCTCAGCGGCTACCGCCCGGACGACGTGCTCTACACCTGCCTGCCCGTCTTCCACGGCAACGCGCTCTGGTACACGGTGTATGCCGCGCTGTGGGCCGAAGCGTCGGTGGCGCTCCACCCCCACTTTTCGGCGAGCCGGTTCTGGACGCAGATCCGCGAGTCGGGCGCCACCGTGTTCAACGCGCTCGGCGCGATGGCGAACATCATCTGGCAGCAGCCGCCGTCGGCGCAGGACCGGGACCACTCCGTGCGCATCTGCATGATGGTGCCCAATTCCCGCGAGCTGGCCGAAGGGTTCCTCGAGCGGTACGGCACCCGCGTGACGTCGGTGTACGCGATGACGGAGAACTGCGCGGTCACGGTGTTCGGCCCGGACGACCCGCTGGAGAAGGTGCCGTCGACGGGCCGGGTGCGCCCGGACATGAGCGTGGGCATCTTCGATGACGACGGCCTGGCGCTGCCGCCGGGTGAGGTAGGGGAAATCTGCCTGCGCCCCAACGAACCCGGGATGACCATGCTGGAGTACTACAAGATGCCGGAGGCCACGGTCGGCGCCACGCGCGACCTGTGGTTCCACACCGGCGACCGCGGCTGGCTCGACGAGGATGGTTACCTGTTCTTCTCCGACCGCAAGAAGGAAGCCATCCGCCGTCGTGGTGAGAACATCTCGGCGTACGAGGTCGAGATGATCGTGTGCCGGCACCCGGCGATCCTGGAGGCCGCCGCCGTTCCGGTCGCCTCGGAGCTCGGGGAGGACGACCTGATGGTCTTCCTCGTGACCGAGGAGGGCGCCTCCGCGTCGTATGAGGAGATCATCGCGTTCTGCGACGAGCACATGCCGTATTACATGGTGCCGCGCTACCTCGAGTTCATCGAGGCGCTGCCCAAGACGCCGAGTGAGAAGATCGAGAAGTACAAGCTGAAGACGGCCGCCGCGCAGCGCATCGGCGAGCTGTGGGACCGGGAGGCGGCGGGCATTGTCATCAGGAAGTGAAGCCGTCGAGTTCACTGTGGACGGACCGGTTGGCCGGATCACGATCGATCGCGAGGCCACGCGCAACGCACTCGCCCCCGACGTGATCGCCGGTCTCGATCGGGCGATCATCGCTGCCGAGGGGTGTTCCGTGGTCGTCGTCCGCGGGCGCGGCGGCACCCTGTCCGCCGGTGCTGAGCTGAAGTTCCTGCGCTCGGTGCTCGACGACGCGGCCGCGGTGCGGGAGTACATCACGGCGATCGGCGTGATGCTCGACCGGCTTGAGGCGGCGCCGTTCGTGTCCGTGTGCGTGATCGACGGGTACGCGGTCGCGGGGGGCTGCGAGATCATGCTCGCGTGCGACCTCGCCGTGGTCAGCGAGACGGCGCAGATCGGCGACCGCCATCTCGAATACGGGCTGCTGCCCGGTGCCGGCGGCTCGGTGCGGCTCACGCACGCCGTCGCGCCGGCCCTCGCGCGGCGGCTGCTCTACACGGGCGAAATCGTCGACGGGGCCACCGCCGCCCGCTTCGGACTGGTCAGCACCGCGGTACCCGCGAGTGACCTCGAAGCCGCCGTCGAGGCGCTCGTCGCCCGCCTGGCCCGGCACGCTCCCGACGCGTTGCGGGGCATGAAACGCCTGCACCGCACGGCCTTGACCCGAGATCCGGCGGCGGCGATCGTCGCCGAGCGCGAGACGCTGCTCGCCCACCTGGCCGGGGAGACCGCACGCGAGGGGCTCGCCGCGTTCGCCGAGCGCCGGGTACCCGACTTCGGCCAGACCCAGTGACCCAGCCCCGGCCAGACAGCACGGCTTGACAACACAGCCCGAAAACCGAGCCTGACATCGAAACAGAGCTTGACAACACAGCCTGAGAACAGCCTGACGCCACAGCCCCGTTACGCAGCCCGGTGACCAGCATGGAAGGACAGAAATGAGCACACCCGACGACCGCCCCGTTTCGGGGCGGTGGTTCGAACAGCTGCCGGTGGGCACCGTCGTGCACCACGCGACGCGGCGCACGGTCACCGAGACCGACAACGTGCTGTTCACCACGATGACGATGAACCCGGCGCCGATGCACCTCGACGCCGACTACGCCTCGCGCA
Organism: Amycolatopsis sp.; assembly: GCA_035551175.1. Taxonomy (GTDB): domain Bacteria; phylum Actinomycetota; class Actinomycetes; order Mycobacteriales; family Pseudonocardiaceae; genus Amycolatopsis. The sequence goes on from DASZNR010000114.1 coordinate 7,667, forward strand.
CCGAATTCGGGAAGCCGCTGGTCAACAGCATGTTCACGATCGCGCTGGTGGTCGGGCTGTCGGTGTACGAGCTGACGCTGGGCACGATCGTCGCCCAGCTGGGTCTGTCCGATGTGGAGTTCCCGAAGCCGGTGTTCGCCGGCGACACGATCCGGGTGGAGAGCGAGGTCGTCGAGGCGCGGGCGTCGAAGTCACGTCCGGGTGCGGGGATCGTCGTCTTCGAGCACCGCGCGTACAACCAGCGCGACGAGCTCGTGTGCCGGGCGCGGCGCACCGGGCTGATGCACCGCCGGCCGACGGGAGAGCAAGCGTGATCACGGAATACTTCGACCGGATCAAGGTGGGCGACCGGCACACGAGCCGCGCCCGCACCATCACCGAGACCGACATCGTGCAGTTCGCGATGTTCACCGGCGACTGGCACCCGGCCCACACCGACGCCGAGTACTTCGGGCAGGACCCGGTGTTCGGCGGCCGGGTCGCACACGGCGCGTTGTCGCTGTCCGTCGCACTCGGGCTGGTCACCTTCTGGCCCGAGGCGATGAAGGCGTTCTACGGCATCGACCGGCTCCGCTTCGTCACGCCCGTGCGCGTCGGCGACACGATCCACGTCGAAACCGAGGTCACCGAGCTGACCCCGCGCGACGAGGGCCGGGGTGTGGTCACCTCGGCGTTCCGGATCCTCAACCAGCGTGGGGAGACCGTGCTGGCGGCGGCGCTCAAGACGCTGGTGGTCACGGAGGAGGCGGCCCGGCGATGAGTGAGGTGAGGGCCGAGCTGGAGCAGGCGGAGCGCGCCGCGCTCGCGGGCGGCGACTCGAGCCGGTGGCCGCGCAAGATCTCGGTGCGCGAACGGATCGCGCTGCTGCTGGACCCGGGCAGCTGGGTCGAGGACGGGCTACTTGCCGGCGCCGCTCGTGACGGTCTGCCTGCCGATGGTGTGCTGACCGGCGTCGGCACGGTCGAGGGCCGCCCGGTCGCGGTGATCGCGCACGACTTCTCGGTGAAGGCCGGATCGTGGGGCGAGCTGACGTGCGAGAAGCAGGTGCGCATCCTGGAACGCGCCGACCGTGACCTGCTTCCGGTGTTCTACCTCGTCGACTCGGCGGGCGGGCGGCTGACCGACCAGCTCGGGTTCTTCTCGGGCCGGCGCGGAGCGTCGCGGATCTTCCAATTGCAGATCCAGCTGTCCGGGCGAGTACCGCAGATCTGCTGCCTGCACGGCCCTTCGGCCGCGGGCGGTGCGTACATGCCGGCGTTCACCGACTGGGTCGGCATGGTCGAGGGCAACGCGTCGATGTACCTGGCGTCGCCGCGGGTCGCCGAGAAGGTGACCGGTGAGCACACCACTTTGGAGGAGATGGGCGGCGCGGTCATGCACGCCACCGTTTCCGGGTGCGGCGACGAGGTGTTCGACGAGGACTGGCAGGTGATCGCGGCCGCCCGCTTGCTGCTGTCCTACCTGCCCGACGACTGGCGTTCGGCGCCGGCCGACGCCGAACCCGCCGAGCCCGAGCTGCGCGACTGGCCAGAGGGCCTCATTCCCGAAGACCCCAACGCGGCCTATGACGTGCGCGACGTGATCCTGCGGCTCGTCGACGCCGGCAGCTTCTTCGAAATCAAGTCGGCGTGGGCCACGGAGATGGTGACCGGGTTCGCGCGGCTGGGTGGCCAGACCGTCGGGCTCGTCGCGAACCAGCCGTCGGTGCGCAGCGGCGCGATCTTCGTCGACTCCGCCGACAAGGCGGCGCGATTCATTTCGATGTGCGACGCGTTCAACGTGCCGCTGGTGTTCCTGCAGGACGTGCCGGGGTTCATGGTCGGCGTCGCCGTGGAGCGGCAAGGGATCATCCGGCACGGCGCGAAGATGGTCGCCGCCATGGCGAGCGCCGAGGTGCCCAAGTTCAGTGTCGTGCTGCGCAAGGCTTACGCCGCCGGGTTCTACGCGATGTGCGCACCGGGCTTCGAACCGCGCGCCACGATCGCGCTGCCGACGGCGACGATCGGCACGATGTCGCCCGAAGCGTCGGCGAACGCGGTGTACGCCAACAAGATCGCCGCGATCGAGGACCCCGCCGAGCGCGCGGAGTTCGTGCGGGCGCGGGTCGCCGAGCAAGCCGCGGACTTCACGCTCCTGCGCCTGGCCGGTGAGCTGCACGTCGACACCGTGGTGCAGCCGGACGCGTTGCGGGCCGAGTTGCTGGGCCGGCTGCGGGCCGCCCGGAACTGGGCGCGTTCGGGGCACCGCCGTCACCACCTGATCAGCCCGGTGTGATGACGATGACCGGACTGGTACCCCGCAGCCTGCTGTTCATGCCGGGCTCGAAGGCGGCGATGATCGCGAAGATCCCGGCGATCGCACCTGACGCCGCCGTGGTCGACCTCGAGGATGCCGTGCCCGCGGCGCAGAAGGCCGAAGCGCGCGAGACCGCGATCGCCGCGCTGGCCGGGTTCGACGCCGGCCCGCGCACCACCGTGCTCGTACGCGTCAACCCGGTCACCTCACCGTGGTTCGCCGACGACCTCGCGGCGGTCGCGGGGCTCCGTGGCATCGGTGTGGTGCTGCCGAAGTACGAGCGGCGCGAGGAGATCGACGTGCTGCGCGCGCGGCTCGGGCCCGACGCGCCGATCGTGGCCGGGCTGGAGACCGTGCGCGGCGTCGCGGACTGCCGCGGGCTTCTGCGCGCCGGGCCGGACTCCGTCTACTTCGGAGCGGAGGACTACATCGCCGACATCGGTGGCGTCCGCACCGCCCGCGGCGACGAGGTGCTCTACGCCCGCAGCGAGGTGCGGCTCGCCGCCCACCTCGCCGGAGTGTCCACCGTGGATCAGGCCGTGGTCGCGATCCGGGACGACGCACGGTTTCGCGCCGACGCCGAACAGGGCCGGGCGATCGGCTACACCGGCAAGATCTGTGTGCATCCGCGTCAGGTCGAGCTGGCCCACGAGGTCTTCACCCCGGCGCCGGACGAGGTCGCGCACGCGCGAGCCGTCCTCGCCGCCGCCGACGCCGGCGTCGCGGTGGTCGACGGACAGATGGTCGACGACGTCCACGTCCGCATGGCGCGCACCGTGCTCGCGCGCGTGCCCAGGGAGCCGTGATGCGGGTCGGTCTGATGTTCCCGCCGAACGCGGATCCCGGCGAGATCCCGGCGCTCGCGCGGCGAGCGGAGGAAGCGGGGTTCGACTACTTCTGCTGTGGTGAGCACGTGTTCTTCCACGGTCCCGTCACCAATGCGTTCGTCGGGCTCGCGGCGGCGGCCGGGGCGACCGAGCGGATCCGGTTGCTGAGCGCGCTGACGATCCTGCCCGTGTATCCGGCGGCGCTGGCCGCCAAGCTCGTCACGACGCTGGCGGCGGTGTCGGGCGAGCGGTTCGAGCTGGGGGTCGGAGTGGGTGGCGAGCATCCGCCTGAGTTCGAGGCCGTTGGCGTGCCGATGGCCGAACGCGGGCGGCGGGCCGACGAAGCGCTGGAGGTGCTGGACCGGCTGCTGGCGGGCGGTCCGGTGACGTTCCACGGTGAGTTCACCACGATCGAGGACCAGCAGCTGCGGCCGGTGCCTGCCCGGCGCCCGGCCGTGTGGGTCGGCGGGCGGCGTGCGGCGGCGATGCGGCGGGCGGCGAAGCACGCCGACGTCTGGCTGCCGTACCTGGTGACGCCTGAGCGGTTCGCGGACAGCCTCGCGCGGGTCCGCGAGCACGCACGTCGCCGCGTCAGCGGTGGCGTGTACCTGTGGTCCACTGTGGATCGCGACGGTGACCGGGCCCGCCGTGAGGTCGTGTCGGCCGTCAGCGGGATCTACCGGCAGGACTTCGAGCCCTACGCCGACCGGTACCTGCTGTTCGGCACCCCCGCGCGGGTGCGCGAGCGCCTGGCGGAGTTCGCGGCCGCGGGCGCCGAGCGGGTGGTGTTCGCCCCGGCTTGCGCGGCCGCGGACCGCGACCGCGTGATCGATCTGTTCGCCACCGAGGTCCTGCCCGGGATCCGGGAGAAGGGAAGCTCCGATGGCTGAGTTCCGCAAGGTGCTGGTCGCCAACCGCGGCGAGATCGCGGTGCGCGTGATCCGCGCGACGCGCGACGCCGGCCTCGCCTCCGTCGCCGTGTACGCCGATCCGGACGCGGGCACACCGCACACGCGCCTGGCCGACGAGGCCTACTCCCTGCACGGCACCACGGCCGCCGAGTCCTATTTGGACATGGACAAGCTGCTCGATGTCGCCAAGGTCAGCGGCGCCGACGCCGTGCACCCGGGTTACGGCTTTCTCTCGGAGAACGCGGAGTTCGCGCAGGCCGTGCTCGACGCCGGCCTCGTGTGGATCGGGCCGGAGCCGCAGGCGATCCGTGACCTCGGCGACAAGGTCACCGCGCGCCGCATCGCGCGGTCCGTCGGAGCGCCGCTCGTGCCGGGCACCGAGGCGCCCGTGGCGTCGGCGGCCGAGATCGTCGCGTTCGCCCGCGAGCACGGGCTGCCGGTGGCCATCAAGGCGGCGTTCGGTGGCGGCGGGCGCGGGCTCAAGGTCGCAAGAGAGCTCGACGAGATTCCTGAGCTTTTCGCATCGGCCACGCGCGAAGCGGTCGCGGCGTTCGGGCGCGGCGAGTGCTTCGTGGAGCGCTACCTCGACCACCCGCGGCACGTCGAAGCGCAGGTGCTGGCCGACGACCACGGAACGGTCGTCGTCGCCGGCACACGCGACTGTTCTCTGCAGCGGCGCCATCAGAAACTCGTCGAAGAGGCGCCGGCACCGTTCCTCACCGACGCGCAACGCGAGCTGATCCATTCCTCCGCCAAGCGGATCTGCGCGGCAGCGGGTTACCGGGGCGCGGGCACCGTGGAGTACCTCGTGGGCTCCGACGGCACGATCTCCTTCCTCGAGGTCAACACCCGGCTGCAGGTCGAGCACCCGGTGACGGAAGTGACGACCGGACTCGACCTCGTGCTGGAACAGTTCCGCATCGCGCGGGGAGAACCCCTGCCCTACCCCGAGGATCTTCTGCCGCGCGGACACGCGTTCGAGTTCCGCGTCAACGGTGAAGACCCTGCGCGCGGCTTCCTGCCGACTCCTGGCACTGTGCGTCGCTTCGACGCGCCCGAAGGTCCGGGCATCCGGCTCGACTCCGGCGTCGAGGCCGGCACGGTCGTGGGCGGCCAGTTCGACTCGATGCTCGCCAAGCTGATCGTGTCCGGCCCGGACCGGGCGACGGCGCTGGCCCGCAGCCGCCGCGCGCTGGCCGAGCTGGCGGTGGACGGCCTCGCGACCGTGCTGCCGTTTCACCGTGCGGTGGTGCGCGATCCGGCGTTCACCGCTGAGCACGGGTTCACCGTCCACACGCGCTGGATCGAAGAGGACTTCGCGGGCGAAGTGCCGCAGTACCCCGGCGAATCGGACGACGGGCGCGTGACGATCTCCGTCGGTGGCCGCGCGCTGCGCGTCTCGTTACCCGGGCTGTCCGAAGTGGACACCGTACGGGCCGAAAAGATCCGCGTGGCATCGGCGGCCGTCGCGCTCGGCCCGCGCGCGAAGGCCGTGTCGGGTGACGCGGTGGCGACGCCGATGCAGGGCACCGTCGTCAAGCTCGCGGTAGCCGAGGGCGACCGGGTGACGGCCGGAGATCTCATCGCGGTCGTGGAGGCGATGAAGATGGAAAACCCGGTGAAGGCGCACAAAGCCGGCGTGATCACCGGCCTCACGGTCGCCGTGGGCGACAGCCGTGCCCAAGGCGAAGCGTTGTGCGAGATCCGTGCCGAGTGACACCGGGTAAGGTCGGGGTTTCCGGTGGCACGACAAGGGAGCGGGATTCGTGGATCTCGGAATCGCCGGCCGCACGGCCGTGGTCTGCGCCTCGACACTCGGGCTGGGGCGAGCCTGTGCGAGCGAGCTCGCACAGGCCGGCTGCACCGTCGTCGTCAACGGCCGGTCGGACGAGTCGACGCGCGCCGCGGCGCGGGAGATCGCGCAGGAGACCGGCGCGACCGTGGTGCCGGTCGCGGGCGACGTCGATGACCCCGCCGTGCAGGCGGAGCTGCTCGGCGCCGCAGGCGACGTCGACATTCTCGTGAACAACAACGGCGGCCCACCGTTTCGCGACTTCCGTGAGATCGACGAGGCCGCGTTGCTCGCCGGTGTGCGGGCCAATATGACGACGCCGATCCGGCTCGGGCAGGCGGTCGTCGACGGCATGGTGGCGCGCCGGTTCGGCCGAATCGTCAACATCACGTCCGGCTCGGTCAAGATGCCGCTCGCGGGCCTCGACCTCTCCAGCGGCGCACGGGCCGGCCTCACCGGTTTCCTCGCCGGCGTCGCGCGCTCGGTCGCACCCGCGAACGTGACGATCAACTTCCTGCTGCCCGGTTCGTTCGACACCCGGCGGCTGCGCGCGGCCCAGGAGTCCGCGGCGGCAGGCGCCGGCGTGACCCCGGAAGTGATCGCCGAACGCCAGCGTGCGGCGATTGCCGCCGGGCGTTTCGGCGACCCGGCCGAGTTCGGCGCCGCCTGTGCCTACCTGTGCTCCGCGGCGGCAGGATTCGTCACCGGGCAGAGCCTGCTGATCGACGGCGGCGCCTACCCGGGCGTGCTCTGAGGATTCAGCCGACCCACACGGTCTTGAGGTTGCAGAATTCGCGGATGCCGTGTGCGGACAGCTCGCGGCCGTAGCCGGAGCGCTTGATGCCGCCGAAGGCCAGCTCCGGATAGGACACGACCATGCCGTTGATGAAGACCTGCCCGGCTTCGAGGTCGCTGACGAATCGTTCGATCTCGGCGCTGTCGCGGGTCCAGGCGTTGGAGCCGAGGCCGAACGACGTCGCGTTGGCGATCTCCAGCGCTTCCTCGATGTTCGAAGCGCGGAAGAGCGAGGCGACCGGGCCGAACACCTCTTCGCGGTACATGCGCATGTCGCGGGTGATCCCGCCGATGACGGTCGGCGGGTAGAACCAGCCGGGGCCGTCGGGCCGCTGACCGCCGCACAGCACTTCGGCGCCCGCGGCGACGGCTTCGCCGACCAGCTCCTCGACGTCGGTGCGGCCCTGCTCGGTGGCGAGCGGGCCGACGTCGGTGGCGTCATCGGTCGGGTCGCCGACGGTGAGACCCCGCATGCGTTCGACGAACTTCGCGGCGAACTCGTCGTAGACGTCGGTGTGGACGATGAACCGCTTGGCCGCGATGCACGACTGGCCGTTGTTCTGCACGCGGGCGGTCACGGCCGTTTCCACGGCGCCGTCGAGGTCGGCCGAGGGCATGACCACGAACGGGTCGCTGCCGCCGAGCTCCAGCACCGTGTGTTTGACCTCGTCGCCACAGATCGCGGCCACCGACCGGCCGGCCGGCTCGCTGCCCGTGAGAGTCGCCGCGGCCACCCGCGGGTCGCGCAGCACCGGCTCGACCAGGCGCGACGAGATCAGCAGTGTCTGGAAACAGCCTTCGGGGAACCCGCCGCGCCGAAACAGGTCCTCGAGATACAACGCGCACTGCGGGACATTGGACGCGTGCTTGAGCAGGCCGACGTTGCCGGCCATCAGCGCGGGCGCGGCGAACCGCACCACTTGCCACAGCGGGAAATTCCACGGCATGACGGCGAGCACCACGCCCAGCGGCTGGTACCGGCCGAGCGCGCGCGAAGCGCCCACCACAGAGGGATTCGCGAGCGGCTCGTCGGCGAGGAACTCGGCCGCGTGCTCGGCGTAGAACCGCATGCCCTTCGCACACTTGAGCGCTTCGGCGCGCGCCGCGGCGAGCGTCTTGCCCATTTCGGCCGTCATCGTCGCCGCGATCTCCCCGGCCTCCTTCTCGAGGAGATCGGCCGAGGCGTCCAGCATTTCCGCCCGCTCGGCGAACGACGTGCGCCGGTAGCTTCGCCACCGCTCGTGCGCGACGCCGATCCGCTCCCGCACCTCGGCTTCACTCAGCTCAGGGAAGGTCTTGACCGTCTCCCCGGTCGCGGGATTGATCGTGGCGATCGCCATGGCTGCAGCCGTCCCTTCTGCTCGTCACCCTCCGGCCGGCACCCGCCGTGGAAACCGGCCTTCGCAGCCTAGGCTTCCCACCTCGCCACCGCCGAAACCCGCGGGGCGGCGAGGTCGCTCAGCACACGGGTTGCAGCACGAAGTCGTAGCGAGCTTCCAGCCACGGTTCGGCCGAGGTGCCGCCGGCGGGGGTGGGGCCGGCGTCGTGGGGCTCGAAGGTGACGACGAGTTCCTGTTTGGTGCTGAACACGACGTCGCGGTCGAGGTAGGCGGCGCCTTCCTGGAAGAGGTGGGTGGTGAGGGGCTCGTGGCCGTCGGCGGTGACGAGGAAGTGTACGTGCGCAGGCCGGAAATGGCTGATTTCGGTACGCGAGATCAGGTCGCCGACGGGACCGTCCATCGGGATCGAGTAGCCCTTGGGCGCGATGGTCCGCACGCAGTAGGAGCCGTCGGAACGGGTGGTGTACTTCGCGCGCAGACGGGCTTCTTCGATCTCCGGCAGCTGCGACTCGTAGGCGCCGTCGGCGTCGGCCTGCCAGACGTCGAGGATGGCGCCGCCGACGGGGGAGCCGTCGAGGGAACGGACGAAACCGGTGAGGTAGAGCGGAGTGCCGGCGACGCCGTCGGACATGTCGCCGCCGAAGCCGAGTGTGGGGGAGCCGTCGATGTGGAACGGCCCGAGCACCGTCGCGGGTGTGGCCTCGGGTGCGAAGCGGTGATTCATCTGCACCACGAGCATGCTCAGGCCGAGGACGTCGGACGCGAGGATGAATTCCTCGCGCTTCTCGTCGCTGATCTGTCCGGTCGCGGTGAGCCACCGGATCGCCGCCGCCCACTCGGCTTCGGTCAGGCGCACTTCGCGCGCGAAGGCATGCAGGTGCCGCACGAGCGCGGTCATCACCTCGCTCGTGCGCGGATCGTGCGCGGTCGCCCACCGTCGCTCGGCCAGCTCCGTGATGTTGTCCTCGGTGACGAGCTCCATCGTTGTCCCTTCTGTGGCGGGGGAGTCAAAGTTGTTCTGGCGGAAAGGGATCCGGCGCGACGGGCCGGTTGTTCAGGTCCACCGAAAGGAAGACGTCGCGGGCGACCGGATGGCGTAGCTCCTCCGCGAGCTGCCCGATGAGACCGGCGGTCCGCGCGAGCAAGGCGAACCCGCGGAGCAGCTCCAGTGGCAGACCCAGGTCGGCCAGGGCGGCGCCGCAGACACCGGCGCCGTTGAGCGGCAGTGTTTTGCCCAGCACCTGCGGGTGCACGCGCCCGATCGCGGTGAACAACGCGAGGTGTGGCCCGACGAGCCCTTCCTCCGCCGCGATCTGCAGCAGCCGTGGCGTTCGCGGGTCACCCTGCTTGTGCACGTGGTGGCCGAGCCCTGGCACGAACTCGCCCGCCACCCGCCGTGCCCGCACGGTGGCCAGTGCGAGCGCGTCCCAGCCGTCGTCGTCGCCGGGGAGGTCTCCGGCTGCCCTCGCGCCGGCCAGGACGTCGTGGAGGAACCGGCCGCAGTCTTCGGTCACGCCGAGGAAGCGGGACCCGCCGCCGAGGAGGCCGGCCGCGAGCGCGCCCTGCACCGAATCGGGCGCGGACAGATACGTGAGGCGGGTGACGATCGCGGTCGGCGTGAACCCGTGGTCGGCGAGTGCCGCCAGCACGGCTTCGAACACGCGCGTCTCACCCGGCGTCGGCCGCCGTTGCGTCGCGAGCCAGAACGCCAGCTCGCCGAAGCCGACCTTCCCCATCACGTCGCGGGCGAGGTCCTCGCCGAGCAACGTGATCTTGTCCGGCGCCGCCGCGCCGAGCGCCGTCTCGTAGACCGGTCGATCAGTCATCCATGTCCTTCCGCGTGGTCCTTCTGCGTGAGCCAGGCCCGCAGCTCGGTGCCGTGCTCGTCGAGTTCGGGCGGCGGCAGCCGGTAAGTGGCTGGCGTCGCCGAGAACCGGAGCGGGTGCCGGGTGGTCGGCACCGCGCGCGCACCTTCGCCGACCTCGACGATCGGGTCGAGTCCGAACCGCTCGGCCATCGCGAACCCGCCGTCGATGGTCTGGATCGGCCCGCACGGCACACCGACGGCCGTGAGAGCCTCGAACCACTCGACGGCGCCGCGCTCCGCCAGCCGCTCCACGAGGATCGGGCGCAGCTGCTCCCGGTTCTTCGTACGGTCGGCGTTGTGCGCGAAGCGCGGGTCGTCGGCGACCTCGGGGATCGCGAGTACCTCGCACAGCCGACGGAACTGGCCGTCGTTCGCCGCCGCGACGATCAGGTCGTCGTCGGCCGTCGGCAGCGGTTCGTAGGGAAAGACGCTGGGATGGGCGTTGCCCATGCGGGAAGGGACCACACCTCCGGCCGCGTAGGCCGAGCTGTGGTTGACGAGCCCGGTCAAGGCCGAGGACAGCAGGTTCACCTCCACTAGCTGGCCGGCGCCCGTCGCGTCGCGGTGCCGCAGCGCGGCCAGGATGCCGATCACGGCGTGGTTGCCCGCCATCACGTCGAACACGGAGATCCCGGCCCGGTACGGCGGCCCGTCGGGGTCGCCGGTGAGGCTCATGAGGCCGGAGATCGCCTGCACCATCAGGTCGTAGCCGGGCACGTGCCGCCCCGCGCCGGACCCGAACCCGGTGATCGACGCGTAGACGAGGCCCGGGTTGGTGGTCCGGACGCTTTCGTAGTCGAGCCCGTACTTCGCGAGGCCGCCGGGCTTGAAGTTTTCGATGAGCACGTCGGCGCGCGCGGCCAGCTCGCGGCCGAGCGTGGCATCCTCCTCATCGCGCAGGTCGAGCGCGATGGAGCGCTTGCCGCGGTTCACGCCGAGGTAGTAGGTGGAAGTTTCGCCGCGCACCGGCGGCATCCAGGTGCGGGTCTCGTCGCCATGGGGCCCCTCGACCTTCACGACCTCGGCGCCGAGGTCGGCGAGCAGCATCGTGGCGTAGGGGCCGGCGAGGACCCGGGAGAAGTCGGCCACGAGCAATCCCGAGAGCGGTCCGGCGTCCGCCATGTCTTGCCTTTCCGGTGAGCGTGGTGTCCGTCAAGCGGACCACTGTCCGTAGGCGAGTCTGCGCTGTGTGGTGTTCGGCGTCAAGCGCCGCTTCCGACAACCCCGGACACGCCGGAGAACCCCGCCACCTGGACGTGGGGCACGTCCTGAAGACGCGCGAAGTCGGCACTGATGTCGCCGGCGGCCTGCAGCAGCAGCGGCAGGTGGTGGCCGACGAGCCGGTCGACCGAGGTTTCGGCCGCGTGGCAGTTGACGTTGATGCTCGCGATCACCCGGCCCGAACCGTCGCGCAACGGCGCGCCGACCGAGCGGATCCCCAGCGTCAGCTGCTCGTCGGTGAGCGCCCAGCCCCGTGCGCGGACCTCACGCAGCTCGGCGTCGCGCTCAGCCCGGGTGGGCTGCCAGCGCGGCACGAGGCCGGAACGCGTCGGCTGGGCGAGCGCGGAGTCGAGCTCGTCGGGGGGCAGGGCGGCGAGCAGCACCTTCCCCAGCGAGGTCGCCAACGCCGGAAACCGCGTGCCGATCTGCACGGCCAGCGAGACGATCTTCGGCACCGAAACGCGGGCGACGTAGACGATGTCCGAACCGTCGAGCTGCGCGATCGAGCACGACTCGTGCGTTTGCTCCACGAGCTTTTCCAGGTAGGGGCGCGCGACGTCCCACAGGCCCATCGATCGCACGTACGCGACGCCGAGTTCGAGTACGCGCGGCGTGAGCGAGTACCCGCGTTCCGCGGTGCGGACGTAGCCCAGCTCTTCCAGTGTCAGCAGGATTCGCCGAGCGGTCGGGCGCGCGAGCTTCGTCGCGGCGGCGACCTCGGCGAGCGTCATCGCGGGCCGGTGGGGTTCGAACGCCGCGATCACCTCGAGCCCGCGCGCGAGCGCCTCGATGAAATCGGGTCCGGTTCCCTCACGTGGCATGTGCGCGACCTCCTATGACCTGGCTTGCTGTGACTCTTCGCGCAGCGTAGCCGCTGAATGTCCGCGAGCCGGACAACGTCGCCGGGGTGGGCGGCGTGATCGCCCCTCGCGGAGAGGTTTCGGGTCCGCGGACAGGCGCAGGGCGGGCATTGACAGCGACGGTGGTGTGCGTAAGGGTGTCTTCACCCCCTTATTGTCCGTCAAGCGGACAGATGTACGTGGGAAAGCCTGCGTGAGAAGAGGCAGCCATGAGCGAGCCCAACGACGAGACCGCCGGCCGTCCGGTCGTGCTGCGCGGCGGAACAGTTCTGACCGTCGACGCGACGCGCCGGGTCCTGCCCGGCCACGACGTGCTGGTGACCGGTGAGACGATCGCGGCCGTCGGCCCGGATCTGGCGGTGCCACCGGGCAGCCTGGAGATCGACGCGACCGGCGGCATCGTGATGCCCGGCATGATCGACACGCACCGGCACATGTGGCAGACCGCCATGCGCGGCTACGGTGCCGATTGGACCCTCACGCAGTACTTCGTGTGGTACTACCTCGACTGGGGCAAGGTTTTCCGCCCCGAGGACGTGTACGCGGGCAACCTGCTTTCCGCCGTCGAAGCGCTCGACGCGGGCGTGACCACGACCGTCGACTGGTCGCACGGCCTGCGTACGACCGACCACGCCGAGGCGGCCGTCGACGCGTTGCGGTCCGTGCCGGGCCGGTTCGTGCTGGCGTACGGCAACATCCAGGACGCGCCCGCGAACTGGACCGCCACGCCGGAGTTCCGCGCTTTCGCCGCCCGTCACACGACGGGCGATCCGATGCTCGGCTTCCAGCTGGCTTTCGACGTGACCGGCGATCCGGCGTTCCCGGAGAAACCCGCGTTCGAGGTCGCGCGAGAACTCGGCCTGCCGGTCACCACGCACGCGGGCGTGTGGGGCGCGACCGGCGACGACAGCATCAAGCTCATGTACGACCACGGGTTCATGACGCCCGAGACCATTTATGTGCACAGCGCTTCGCTGTCGGCCGACTCCTACCACCGGATCGCCGCGACCGGCGGGTCGGTGTCGGTGTCGACGGAGAGCGAGCAGAGCGCCGGCCAGGGCTATCCGCCCACCTGGGCCCTGCGCTCGCACGGCATCCCGGTCTCGCTGTCGATGGACACGTCCGTGTGGTGGAGCGGCGACCTGTTCAGCGCCATGCGCAGCACGCTCGGGGCCGACCGGTCGCGCGAGCACCTCGAGGCACACGCGAAGGGCGACACCGTCACGCACGCCGCGCTGCGTGCCGAGCAGGTCGTGGAGTGGGCGACGCGCGGCGGGGCCCGGGCGCTCGGACGTGAGGACGAGCTCGGCAGCGTCGAGGTCGGCAAGAAGGCCGATCTGGTGCTGGTGAAGAACGAAGACTCGCCGGTGTCGTTCCCGCTGCTCAACCCCCACGGACACCTCGTGTTCCAGGCCCAGCGCGGCGACGTGCACACGGTGCTGGTCAACGGCCGCGTCGTGAAGCGCGACCACCGGCTCGTGGGCGTGGACCTGCCCGCCGTGCGCCGGACGGTGGAGGAGACCGTGACGCACCTGCGGTCGCAGCTGGGGGAGGAGGCGTGGCAGCAGGGCATGAACCCGGACGTGCCGGAGACGAAGATCCTCGACAACCCCTACACCTACACCGAGTACCGCAGCGGCCGCACCCACGGCGGCTGACCACAGTGGACGTCCCGGGCGGAACCCGGCTGTCCGGCCTACGGTGGAGCCGGACGGACGGGAGGGCGGAATGGCTGGTGGTGCTGGACAATCGCGGTGCCCGACGCGATCGAGCCGATGCTCGCGACACCCGACGGCGGCAACCTGCGCGACGACCCGCAGTACACCTACGAGTTCAAATGGGACGGTTACCGCGCGATCATGCGCGTGGCTCCCGACGGCACGACGCTGCTGACCAGCCGTAACGCCAACGACTTCACCACCCGCTTTCCCGAGCTCACCGGCGTGCTCGGCGACGCGCTGGGCGGGCGCCCGGCCGTGCTCGACGGCGAGATCGTGGCACTGGACGATCAGGGCCACCCCGACTTCGGGCTGCTGCAGAACCACGACGCCGCCGCCCGGTCGGTGTCGTACTTCGTCTTCGACATCCTGCTGCTCGGTACCGAATCACTGCTGGACGCGCCGTACGACGAACGCCGCGGCGTGCTCGACACGATCGAACCGCCGGACCGGCGCAGTGTCGCGATCACACCGTCCTACCGTCACGCCGACCTCTCGGCGCAGGGCATGAGCCCCGCCGATCTGCTGGAAGTCGCGCGCAAGACGATGCTCGAGGGCCTCGTGGTGAAGGTGCGCTCCTCGAAGTACCACCCGGGACGACGCAGCCCGGAGTGGCTCAAACATCCGCTCATCCGCACCACCGAGGTCGTGGTGGGCGGCTGGCGCCCCGGTCAGGGCCGTCGCGACGGCACCATCGGCGCGCTGCTGCTCGGCGCCCACGACCCGGAGACGGGCGACCTCGTGTACCTCGGCGACGTCGGCACCGGATTCACCGAGCAGATGCTGCTCGATCTGCAGGAAACCCTGGCGCCGCTGGAACGTCCGACGAGCCCGTTCGCCACCACCGTGCCCCGCGACCGCGCCCGCGGCGCCCACTGGGTGACACCGTCGCTCGTCGGCGAGGTCGTCTACCGCCGCTTGACCCCCGGCGACCACCGGCTGCGCCACACGGCCTGGCGCGGGCTCCGTCCGGACCGGAATCCGGCTGAGGCGAAAGTTCCTTTATTGCAGTGAACGCAACGTGGGTTCGTTGTAATGATCATGATTCACGCCGGTCGCGGGTGCTTCTCGACACAGCCACGATGTAGGCGCGCAGCGTGCAGCGCGGTGCGGTCCGGATGCAACGTGGATGCGTCTGAGACACCATGCCAGTGGAGGGTGCACTGCCGGGTGTTGCCGGTGACGATTGGCCGGCGGACCGCCAGATGCAGCGATCGTGGCGAGCCCGTTCGCGCACGGAAACCGACGATCACGAACGTCACCGCTCGGAGCGGCGAGTCGCCCCGCACCTTGCCGCCGAACAGCAGCGGGACGACGATCAGGACGCGGACGGCGCCGACCGTGTCGATCGCGTAGTGCTGCCGCACCTTCTCGATGAGCATTTTGCGTGTCGGCTAGCGTGCAGGTATGACCAGAAGCCGTCGTGCCGGGCTCGGGCGATGGTTGCTGCTCGCGGTGGTGGCGGTGGGTGTGGTGCTGATGCATCACGCGCCAGCCGGGGAACAGAACGCCCACGGCGGCGCTGCGGCGATGTTGATGGCCATGCCGGCCTCGACGACCGTGGGTCCGGTTGCCGCGCCTGCGGGCGAGGATGGCATGGGCGCGATGCTCCACGAGTGTCTCGCCATCGTCGGGCAGGTCACTGCGAAGTTTCTGCTCGCGTTGCTGCTGGCTGCCGGGTTGGTGCTGGCTGCCGGGTTGATGCTGTGGCGGCGCGTGCGCCCGGCACCGCGAGCGATGGCGCGGGCTCCTGATCAGGCCTCCGGCCTGGGCGGGCGGTCTCTTCTGTTTTCGGTGTGCGTGTTGCGGCTGTGATGCGCGGGGCTTTCGCCTGCCCTTTCGCAGCCACCAACCTCATTACTACCGAAGGACTTTCCGCAGTGAACAAGACAATCATGGCTATCGGCGTGTCCGTGTCGGCCGCGGTCCTGCTGCTCGCGGGCTGCAGCAGCGGTGACCGTGCCGGCGACCCCACTACGAGCGTGTCCCGCAGCGTGCAGCCGCCCGCACCGGCACAGGCGGCTGCCCACAACCACGCCGACGTCACCTTCGCCCAGCAGATGATCCCGCATCACCAGCAGGCGGTGACCATGGCGGCGATGGCGGCGCAGCACGCGGCGAACGCGCAGGTCAAGGACCTCGCAGCCCGGATCGAGAAGGCCCAGGGGCCGGAGATCCAGCAGATGACCACCTGGCTCGAGCAGTGGGGTGCATCGGGCTCGATGCCCTCACAGATGAACCACGGTGGGATGGCGTCGTCGATGCCGGGCATGAGCGGCGGCTCGATGTCCGGGATGATGAGCGACGCCGACATGCAGAAGTTGCAGCAGGCCGGCGGGGCCGCGTTCGACACGATGTTCCTGCAGATGATGGTGACCCATCACCAGGGCGCCGTCGAGATGGCCAAGACTGAACTGGCTTCCGGCGCGAACGCGGATGCGAAAGCTTTGGCTCAGCGCATCACCGACACGCAGACCGCGGAGATCACGGAAATGCAGCAGCTGCTGGCGACCCTGTGACCCCGGTGTGGGGCGGCCCCAGCGGCCGCCCCACACCCCGGGCGTCGCCCGCGGGCACAGTGCTCATGCCGTCACCGGAGTTACGCGGCAGCGCCGTGTCGTGCCCGGAGGCTGCTGCCTCTCGGCTTTCCGACGCCTGACAGCGCGCCGGCGATTCCGGAGCGGTCAAAAAGTCGCGCGGCTGCGCCGTGAATTCTGATTGCCCCTTGCGTATGGGGGGGCGTGCCGTCGTGGCGGATACGTGGTGTGAGGACGCAGTGCCGGTGGCGGAATCCGGCTACTCCGTCAAGGGCAGGACCTGCAGTCACTGCGTGGCATCGGTGACCGAGGAGGTCGGCGAGACCGACGGTGTGCTCGCCGCTCGCAGTGAACAGCCCGTGCCCGTTGCCAAGGTCGCCGCCGGGTGGCCGAGGGCCGGGTGTGAACTCCCTAGCTGATCCGGCGGTCGCCCGGCGCCGCGGGCGCCGATCAGAGGTGTCCGGGTGACCGCCGCGGTGCCACTACGACCGGGCGGGTGGAACCGGCTCGAATCACCGGTGAGAGAGCAACCGGATGCATGAACACAGTGGACATTCCGTGTGCGCGGCCGGGAAATGGGCGTGCTGGAAGACAGGGTCGATGCCCGGCTGCGCCGGCAGCCGGGGGCGTTCGAGGTCGAGGGGGTCGCGGTCGCGCAGACCGCAACCGTGACCATCGATCCCGAGCGCACGTCCGCGCCACCGGCGAAGCGACGCCGGGTGCCGGTGGAACTACGCTCGCCGCCGTAGCCCTGGGCAAACCCGACTTCTGGCCGGTTGCGCCGCGCTCGCGCGGTACTAAGCTGACCGGCCGACCCGGGGGAGTGCGCATGACGGAGCAGGTACTGGAACGCGGTGCGCAGGTGCGCCGCGTCGCGCTGGCGAGTTCGATCGGCACGACGATCGAGTGGTACGACTACTTCATCTACAGCACCGCGACCGCGTTGGTGTTCAACAAGGCTTTCTTCCCGTCGCTGTCGCCGGCTTCGGGCACGCTGGCGGCGTTCGCGACGCTGGGGGTCGGGTTCGTCGCGCGCCCGCTGGGCGGCATCGTGTGGGGCCACTTCGGCGACCGCGTGGGGCGGAAAGCGATGCTCGTCGCGTCGCTGGTGCTGATGGGGCTCGCGACGGCGGCGGTCGGTGTGCTGCCCACGTACGCGTCGGCCGGGGTCGTTGCTCCGGTGCTGCTCGTGGTGCTGCGAGTGTTGCAGGGCATCTCCGCGGGCGGCGAGTGGGGTGGCGCGGCGCTGATGGCCGTCGAGCACGCGCCCGAGGGCCGCCGCGGCCGGTTCGGCTCGTTCTCACAGGTCGGTGTGCCCGCGGGGCTGATCCTCGCGCAGCTGGTGTTCTTCGTGGTGTCCAATTCCGTGTCGCCCGAGGACTTCCGGGCGTGGGGCTGGCGCGTGCCGTTCCTGGTGAGTCTCGTGCTCGTGGTCGTCGGCCTGGTGATCCGGCTGCGGGTCGCCGAAAGCCCGGTGTTCACGCGGCTGCGCGAAGCCGGCGAACGTGTCCGGGTGCCGATCGCCGAGGTACTGCGGCACCGGCCGCGCGAAGTGCTGGTGGCGGCACTGAGTTTCATCGCGAACACCGCGCTGGGTTACGTCTTCTTCGCCTACCTGCTTTCGTACGGCACGGCGGTGCTCAAGCTGTCGAGCACGACGATGCTGGTGGAGATCATCGTCGGCAGCGTCGTCTGGCTGGTGAGCATCGTCGCGTCGGCGATCTGGTCCGACCGCGTCGGGCGCAAACGGGTCTACCTCGCGGGGTCGGTCCTGCTGGTGGTGTGGTCGATTCCGTTCTTCCTGCTCGTCGACACGCGCCAGCCGTGGTTGCTGGCGGTGGCGGTGGTGGTGCTGAACCTCGGACTCGGCGCCTCCTACGGTCCCCAGTCGGCGCTGTTCGCGGAACTGTTCGAACCGCGTTTCCGCTACAGCGGCGCGTCGTTCGCCTACGCCGCGGGCGCGGTCCTCGGCGGCGGCTTCGCGCCGCTCATCGCGACGGCACTGCAAACCGCGACCGGAACGTCGCTGTCGGTGTCTCTGTACATGGTCGCGGTCGCGCTGATCAGCCTCGGCGCCGTACTCGCGTTCCCCCGACGCTGAGCCCTCGCCGGTGAGGCCACTACAGGAAAAGCCGTCACGAGATCGCCAGATCGGCGCGCAGCGGTGTGCCCTTGATCGCCCGCCACACCGCGGCCGGTGTGAGCGGCATGTCGGCGTGGCGGACCCCGAACGGCGCCAGTGCGTCGATCACCGCGTTGACGACGGCGGCCGGCGAGCCGACCGTGGCCGATTCCCCGATGCCCTTCGCGCCGATGGGGTGGTGGGGCGACGGCGTGACGGTCTCGCCCAGCTCCCACGACGGGCACTCCAGCGCGGTCGGCAGCAGGTAGTCCATGAACGAACCGCCGAGGTGGTTGCCGCACGCGTCGAAGGTGACGAGCTCCATCAGCGCCATGCCGATGCCGTCGGCGAGCCCGCGGTGCACCTGGCCGGCCACGATCGACGGGTTGATGCGGACCCCGCAGTCGTCGACGGCGACGAACCGGCGCACTCGCACCTGCCCGGTCCCGGCGTCGACGTCGACTACGCACAGGTAGGCACCGAACGGAAAAGTCAGGTTGGGCGGGCTGTACACAGTGCTCGCGTCGAGGTGGCCTTCCACGCCGTCGGGCAGTGCGAGGTCCGAGTGGGCGGCCAGCGCGATCTCGCGGATCGTGTGCCCGCGGTCCGGCACTCCGCGCACGAAACAGCGCCCGCGTTCCCATTCGAGGTCGTCCGGGCTCACCTCCAGCATCGCCGACGCCACCTGCCGCGCCCGCTCGCGCACCTTGCGTGCGACCGTGACCGCGGCCGCGCCGGAGACCGGGGTCGAGCGGGACCCGTACGTGCCGAGGCCGAACGGGGTGGCGTCGGTGTCGCCTTGCACGACCTCGACCTCGTCCGGCGGGATGCCCAGCTCGGCCGACACGAGCTGCGCGAACGTCGTCTCGTGACCCTGTCCCTGCGACATGCACGAAAGCCGCAGCACGGCCGAGCCCGTCGGGTGCACGCGCAGTTCGGCGCCGTCGGCCATGCCGAACCCCAGGATGTCCATGTGCTCGCGCGGGCCCGCGCCGACGGCTTCGGTGAAGAAGCTCAGCCCGATGCCCATGAGTTCTCCGCGCTCCCGTTTCGCCGCTTGTTCCCGGCGCAGCTCTTCGTAGCCCGCGAGCTCCTTGACCAGCGTCAGCGCCCGCGGGTAGTCACCCGAGTCGTACTGCCAGCCGGTCGCGCACGTGTACGGGAACTGGTCCGGCCGCAGCAGGTTCCGCATCCGCAGTTCCGCCGGGTCCATCGCGAGCTCGCGCGCCAGCACGTCCATCATCCGCTCGACGACGTAGACCGCCTCGGTGATCCGGAACGAGCACGCGTAGGCGACCCCGCCCGGCGCCTTGTTCGTGTATACCCCGGTGACCGTGCAGTGCGCGGCGGGCAGGTCGTAGGACCCGGTGAACACGTGGAAGAACCCGGCGGGAAACTTCGCGGGCTGCGCCGTGCCGTTGAACGCGCCGTGGTCGGCGAGCACGCGCACGCGCAGCCCGAGCAGCTTGCCCTCGCGCGTCGCCGCGATCTCACCGCTCATGTGGTAGTCGCGGGCGAACGCCGTGCTCATGAGGTTCTCCGACCGGTCCTCGATCCACTTCACCGGCCGCCCGGTCACCATCGAACCCACCACAGCACACAGGTAACCCGGGTACATCCCGACCTTGTTGCCGAAGCCGCCGCCGATGTCGGGCGCGACGATGCGGATGCGGTGCTCGGGCAGGCCCGTGACGCGCGAGTACAGCAACCGGTGCGCGTGCGGCGCCTGCGCGGTGGCCCACACGGTGAGCTTGCCGGTGATCGCGTCGACCTGCGCGACCGCGCCACACGTTTCCAGCGGCGCCGGATGCACACGTGGGTAGAGCATGTCCTGGCGCGCCACCACATCCGCCTTCGCGAACGCGGCTTCGGTCGCCTCGGCATCGCCGGCCGACCAGTCGAACACGTGGTTGTCGCTCTTGCCGAGGTCGTCGCGGATCACCTCGGCGCCGGGGGCGAGGGCGGCCGGCGCGTCGACGACCACCGGCAGCGGTTCGTACTCGACCTCGATGAGCTCCAGTGCGTCGCGCGCGGCGTAGCGGTCCTCGGCGACGACGAACGCGATTTCCTGGCCCTGGAAACGGACCTTGTCGGTGGCGAGCACCGCCTGCACGTCGTGTGACAACGTCGGCATCCACGCCATCCCGCGCTCGGCCAGGTCCTGCCCGGTGAGTACGGCGCGGACCTTCGGATGCGCCTGCGCCGCGCTCGCGTCCACCGAGACGAGGCGCGCGTGCGCGTACGGGCTGCGCAGGATCGTGCCGTGCAGCATGCCGGGCAACACGAGGTCGTCGACGAAGGTGCCGCGCCCGCGCACGAACCGGGCGTCTTCCTTGCGCGGCAACGAACCGTAGCTCATGCGGGCTCCCCGTCCGGGTGCTCGGCCGCCCACCGGATCGAGCGGACGATGTTCTCGTACCCGGTGCAGCGGCACAGCTGCCCGGAGATCGCCTCACGGATCACGCCCTCGTCCGGATCCGGGTTGTGGTCCAGCAGCCAGCGCGCGGTCATGAGCATGCCGGGGGTGCAGAAACCGCACTGGATCCCGTGGCAGGCCACGAAACCCTGCTGCACCGGGTCGAGGGCCGCGCCGTCGCCGAGGTCCTCGACGGTTCGCACGCGCTTGCCGTCGGCCATCGCGGCGAGCACGGTGCACGACTTCACGGGCAGGTCGTCGAGCCACACCACGCACGTGCCGCAATTGGACGTGTCGCACCCCCAGTGCGTGCCGGTGAGCCCGAGCTCGTCGCGCAGGAAGTGCACGAGCAGCAGCCGCGGTTCGACCGTGCGGCGACGGGGTTCGCCGTTGACCGTCACTGTGATCTCCACGCGAGAGCCCTTTCCTTGGCCCGGCGCAACGCGCGGGTGGTGAGCGTGGCGACGAGGTGGCGTTTGTAGTCCACCGGCCCGCGCTGGTCGGCGGTCGGCGAGCAGTGCTCGGCGGCGATCAGCCCGGCCTTCTCGAAGCGATCCGCCGTCGCGGGACCGCCGTGCAGGAAGTCCTCGGCCTCGGCGGCCACGAACCGCGGTGCGCCCACCGCGGTCAGCCCGATGCCGGCTTCGGCGACGTCGTCGCCGTCCAGCACCAGCGCCGCACCGGCCGCCGCGACCGCCCAGTCGCCCGCGCGGCGGCCGACCTTCTCATACGCGCTCCCGCCGCCCTCACGGATCGGCAGCCGCAGCTCGGTCAGCAGCTCCGCCGACCCGACGACCGTGCCGTACGGGCCGGTGAAGAACTCACGTACGGGCACCGTCCGCGTCCCGGTTTCGCCGCGGATCACGGCGTTCGCGCGCACCGCGGCGAACACGGCCGAAAGGTCTTCCGACGGATCCGCCTGACACAGCGAGCCGCCGATAGTGCCGCGGTTGCGCACGATCGGGTCGGCGATCACGCGCTCGGCGTCGGACAGGATCGGCAACAGTCCGACGGCTTCGGCCGACACGAGCAGCTCCGCGTGCCGGACCAGGGCGCCGATGCGCAGCTCGCCGCCGTCGACCTCGACGCCGGTAAGCTCCGTGAGCTCATTGACGTCGATGAGCGCCTCGGGCCGGGCGAGCCGCAACTTCATCATCGGGATGAGGCTGTGCCCGCCCGCGATCACGCGGCTTTCCGGGCCGTACTTGGCCAGCAGCGCCCGCGCGTGCTCGACGCTCGTGGCCCGCTCGTACTACGCCGTCGGTCGCCCCGCCGACCTCGAGCCCTCCTCCTCCGCCGCCGTGCACGATCACGACGGGGGCCTGCGCGAGCCTGTCGCTGCGGCTCGCGTGGCTGCTGAAGGACGGCGTGGTCGTGCACGGACCCGTGCCCATGGAGCCGGGCGCAGGAGCTGACCCGACTCCCGTGGGCTCGTTCAGGGTCGAGTGGAAGGACAAGGTCCACGCCAGCGGCGAGTTCGGCGAAGCGATGCCCAACTCGGTGTTCTTCGCCCCCGGCGGCGTCGCGTTCCACGCCGGGCCGCTGGACACGCCGTCGCACGGCTGCATCCACCTGTCCGCCGACGACTCGGCGGTGTTCTTCGACGACCTCTCGGTGGGTTCCGCCGTCGAGGTGGTGTCCTGATCAGTCCACAGTGGAGTACCGGCCGTGAAGTAACGGGGCGGTGGGGAACGCGGTGGACCGGTGCGGTCAGCTCTGCGGCTGCCCGATGTTCACCATCCAGCCGATGCCGAACCGGTCGACGCACATCCCGAACTCGTCGCCCCACATCTGCTTCTCCAGCGGCACGGAGACGGTGCCGCCGTCGGACAGCTTCGCCCAGTAGCCGCGCAGCTGCTCGCCGTCGTCACCGCTGAGGCTGATCGAAATGCTGCTGCCCGGCCGGTGCTCCATGCCGGGCGGGGTGTCGGCCGCCATCAGCGTGAACCCGTTGTCGGTCTGTAGCTGGGCGTGCATGACGTTGTCGGCGCCAGGCCCGTCGGGCATGCCGGATTCACCGAACGTGCTCACGGTGAGGTCGCCACCGAACACCTCTCGGTAGAACTCCATGGCCGGGCGGGCTTCGTCGCGGAAGCTGATGTACGGGTTGAGGATCGTGGCCACCGGACGCTCCTTCGTCTTTGTGGACGGGAACTGAATCCTCGCAGATCAGGAGTAGCCCGACAACGACCGAACCGCCCCGGCTCACCCGTCGGCGAGCTTTCCCCGCAGCTGTTCGAGGGTCTGGGAGAGCAGGCGCGACACGTGCATCTGGGAAATACCGACGCGTTCGGCGATCTGGGTCTGCGTGAACCCGCCGAAAAACCGCATCACGAGAATCGCCCGTTCGCGTTGCGGCAGCTCCCGCAAAAGCGGGCCGAGCGCTTCGTGGGTTTCGATGTGCTCCAGTTCCGGGTCTTCCTCGCCGAGTGTGTCGGCGAGCGACAGGGGTTCGGTGTCGTCGTGAACCGGCTTGTCGACCGAAAGCGTGTGGTAGGCGTGGCCGGCGATCAGGCCTTCGTGTACTTCGGCGACGTCGAGGCCGAGGTGCTCGGCCAGCTCGCTCGGCGTGGGGGAGCGCCCGAGTCTCTGCGCGAGCTCGCCAGAGCCCTGTCCGAGCGCGAGGTGGAGCTCCTTGAGCCGCCGCGGGACGCGGATCGACCAGCCGGTGTCACGGAAGTGGCGACGGACCTCGCCCATGATCGTCGGCACGGCGAAGGAGAGGAAGTCGGTGCCGCGGCCCGGGGTGAAGCGGTCGATGGCGTTGATCAGCCCGATGCGGGCGACCTGCACGAGGTCCTCGCGTGGTTCCCCTCGGCCGGTGAACCGCACGGCGATGTGTTCGGCCACGGGCAGGAACTCGGTCACGAGCCGCTCGCGGACCCGGGGACGGCGCGGATCATCCGCATCGAGGCCCGCGAGCTCCTCGAACAGGGGAGCGGTGTGGGCGTAGTCGTCGCGGTGCCGGGTGGCCGGCGGGCGGTTCACCCCGCCCGCTCCGCGCCGAGGGTGAGATGGATCGCGAGCGTGTTGCCTGCGCCGTCGGGTGCCGGGGTGTTCGTGGCCGATACGGCCGTGGCGAGGGTCGAGAGCACGTGCCAGCCGAAGCTGCGGCGGCTGGGCAGCCGGGTGTGGTGCACGGTGGACTCGACGGTGACGTCGAGGGTGCCGGGGGCCACGTGGAACCGGCACGTCATCGTCGAACCGATGTCAGCGAGCTCCACGAGCTGCGCACACGCTTCGTCGACCGCCATTTTCGCGTCGGCGATCGCGTCGAGTCCGTGGTCATTGCGGGCGGCGACGGCCTGCGCCAGCATCCGCACCAGGGGCACCTGCCCCGTCTCGGCGGGTAGCCGGAGTTCGACCACCTCATCGAGCAAATCGTCGACTGCGGGCGTCCCCGAGCCTGGTGCTTCGGTGTCCATGGTCGGGGGCATACCCAATTCGAGCGGCGACCACACGTCGCCGGCCGGGCCCGTCGTGTTTTGTCGGGCCCGTTTGCGTCGGCGCGCGTGCGGGCGCGCGACACTGGGTATGTGCGGGTGGGGGCTCTCCGTGGGAAGCAGGTGAACCGGAATGGTGCAGGTTCGGGTGCAAGGGCTGGCCGTCGTCGCCCAGGAGGCGGCGCCGGTGGTGCTGTTGCGCGAGGAAACGGGAACGCGCCGCTGGCTGGCGATCACCATCGGCGCGCCCGAGGCGCAGGAGCTGGCTGCCGCGCAGGAACAGGTCGTCTCGGCCCGTCCGGGCACGGTCGAGCTGATTCTGGAGGTGCTCTCGACGTTCGGACAGCACGTGGAACGAGTGGAGGTCACCGAGCTGCGCGACAGTATCTTCCACGCCGACCTGGTGCTCGCCGACGGCCTGCGCGTGTCGGCCCGCCCCAGCGACGCCATCGCCGTGGGCCTGCGCGCCCACGCCCCGATCGAAGTCGCGGAAGACGTGCTCGCCGAAGCGGCGGTCGACGTCACCGTCGCCGGCGGCGAAGAGCAGACCGAAACCCTCGGTGAGGAGGGGGCCATCAGCGAGGACCAGATCCAGCAGTTCCGCGACCTGCTCGACGAGGTCAGCCCCGACGACTTCCGCGACCCGGGCACCACCTGAACCGGTGCCGTCGCGGTACGGCTTCGGTCGGGCTCGGTGCCGGGCGTCGAGTGCGGCGCGGAGGTGACATCGAGCCCGGTCACCGGGTCGCTTCGGTGGGGGCGTCAGGGGACGAGAGACACCACGGCGCGGAGGTGACCACTGCGCCGCGGCGTCGTGTCGTCCGCGTCCGCTGATGTCCGGATCTTTAGTCCACGGTTCAACCGCGTCCGGATGTCGAGTGTGGACCCGCTTCGGCGCCCGCGTTCCGGCGCGCCGGGTCAGCCGCGGAACTCGGGCGGTTCGCCGTCGACGCCGAGGTCGGTTTCGGCATCCAACGCGGCGCGGTCGTGGCCGGGCACGGGCTGGGCCACGTCGGTACCGGCGTGCTCCGCGGCTTCGGTGAGTTCGTCTCGCCCGTCAAGGGGGTGCCGGTGACGGCGCTCGGTCATCCCGGAAGCTTCGCGACCCAGGCCACCCGACAACCAACAAACGGCTCATTGTGCGTCGGCCCGGTGTTGGCCCGGGACGGCGACGGAGAGACCCGCGGCGCATCCCGGCCGCTCGCAACCGAGCGGTGCCAGCTGCAGCAGCCGGCCGGCTGCGTGCGAATTGCCGGGGTCGACGTAGAAGTCGGTGTCGTGCAGCTGCGCCAGCAGGTGCAGGTGGCGCAGCACCCGAAGCCCGGCGACACCAAGGAATGTCGTGCGTCCCAAATCGACGATCACCACGCCGACCGTGCTGCGCACGCGCGCCTCGACAACCTCGGCCAGGTGCGGCGCGGTGCACAGGTCGACCTCGCCGATCACTTCCACCACGCACGCACCGGGCACCGGACGATGGACGCGTAATCGGAGCAGGCCCATCAGGTCGACGGTGCGGTCCGTCGCCGGCGGTGCTTTCGTATGGTGCAGGGCGCTCATGGCGGCCCGCCTCTCGTCGGTCGCACCGGGTGATGGAGAGGGCCGGATCCGCGATCCCAGCCGATCGGCAACCCCTCCCCGGCGCACGCACACAGTGGCGGCTGGGGGCTCAACCGGTGCTCCCACGTTAGAACACCTGGTCGCTGACCGCCAGCTGCCATCGGAGGGACCCGGTCGGCTGTTGCGCGGCGTCGTCGTTGTTCGGTGGGGTTCGCCGGTTCTCGGCCGGCTGCCGGGTTTCGGGTGGCGCCACCGCCGCGTTCCAGCGTGGCGGTCGCTGAGGACCGGGACGGAGTTGCGGCTCAATGTTCTTTGGCTGTGTCTTTCGGGTCTTTTGGCTGTGTCTTCCGGCCGTCAGCTCCGGAGATCTTCTCCCGTGACCACCGGATCGGCGGTTGATCAGTCACGGGAACCTAGGTTACGGTGACCTAGATGTGGATCGAGGTTCTGCTGCTCGCCAAGCTCGCCGGGCAGCCGATGCACGGCTACGAGCTGCGCAGACAGGTCGAGGAGTCGAGCGGCCGCGCGTTGTCCAACAACTCGCTGTATCCGACGCTGCGCCGCTTCGCCGAAGCCGGCGCCGTCACGCGGACGGCCGAGGCGCAGGAAGGCAAGCCTCCGCGGCACATCTACACGATCACCGACGTCGGCCGCGAGCTGTTGCACGATCTTCTGGCCGACCTGCCCGCCGAGCTCGCCGGCGACCCCGCGGAGTTCTTCGCGCGCCTCGCGGGGTTCGGCTGGCTCGAACCCGCCGAACGCCTGCGCGTGCTCGACGCCCGCGAACGCGCCCTCGACGCCCAGCGCAAGCGTCTCGAAACGTTGGCCGCGGCGCAGGAAAACCCATGGAGCCGCCTGGTGCTCGCGGAAGTCTGCCGCCGCGCCGAACAGGAACAGCACTGGCTCGCCACCGTTCGGGTGCAAGCCCGCAACCCATCGCCCGAGGAGGAGAGGTCCCCATGACCACCACGGAGAGTCCCCGGCTCCCGTTCGACCGCCCCAACGTGCTGGAGATCGCGCCGCTCTATCAGGTGTTGCGCCGTGAAGGGCCGATCGTGCGCGTGACCACGCCCGCGGGCGACCCGGCTTGGCTCGTCACGCGGTTCGAAGAGGCCCGCGCGGTGTTCGCGGACCCGCGGTTCGGCCGTTCGCACCCGAAGCCGGAGGAGGCGTCGGCGGTGTCGGACGCGGCCGTGCTGAACGGCCCGCAGGGTAACTACGAGACCGAAGGGGCGACTCATTCGCGGATGCGGCGGCTGCTCGTGCCCTCATTCTCCGCCAACCGCATGCGCCGCCTCGGCGAGCGCATCCAGGAGCTGACGGACCGCTGTCTCGACGAGCTCGAAGCGGCTCACGACGCGGCCGCCGGCGCGCCGGTGAACCTGCACGAGTATTTGTCGTTCCCGTTGCCCGTGCTGGTGATTTGTGAGCTGCTGGGCGTGCCCTACGCCGACCGTGCGAAGTTCCGCGACCTGTCCGACCGCATCGGCGTGCTCGACAGCGGCGGCGACGCGCAGGTCGCCATGGGCGAGTTCATGGCCTACATGGGGGAGCTGGCCGCGAAGAAGCGCGCGGAGCCGGCGGCCGACGTCGTGTCCGACCTGGTCGCCGCGCAGGCCGAAGACCCGACGTTCACTGACGACGAACTGGCCCGCCTCGGCGCCGGATTGCTGTTCGCGGGCCACGAAACCACGTCGAACCGCATCGACCTCGGCGTGCTGTTCCTGCTCACCGAACCGGCCCGGCGCGACGCGCTGGCCGCCGACCCCGAAGGGCGGGTGCACGGCACTGTCGAGGAGATCTTGCGGATGTCCGCGCCGGGCGGGCTGGGCCTGCTGCGCTACGCGCACGAGGACGTCGAGCTCGGGGGCGTCACGATCCACCGCGGAGACGCCGTGATGATCTCGACCGCCTCGGCCAACCGTGACGCGAGCGTGTTCGCCGATCCCGATCAGTTCGACGCCGAGCGCAAACCCAACTCCCACATCGCGTTCGGCTACGGCGGGTTCTTCTGCATCGGCGCGAGCCTTGCGCGCACCGAGCTGCGCGTGGTGTTCTCCACGCTCTTCCGCCGGTTCCCCGGTCTGCGGCTTGCCGTGCCCGTCGACGACCTCGACGTGCGCTCCAACCGCCTCACGGGCGGGGTGGCGAGCGTCCCCGTCAGCTGGTGAATTCGTTTTCCTTCGAGGCGCCATGCTGTGCGGCCCGCGGCGGGTTGCCTGTCGCAGGAGAGGTCCGTAGCACTGTTACGTAATTTCGATATCTGAGATACACTTCGCACATGGACATCCGCACCCAGATGCTCGAGGCCGCCGAGAGGCTGCTCGATGCCTCACCCGACCGCGACATCTCCACGCGCGCGGTGTGCGAGGCCGTCGGCGTCGGCGCCCCGATGCTGTACCGGCTCTTCGGTGACAAGAACGGGCTGCTGTCGGCCGTCGTCGATCACGGCTTCGAGCGATACCTCGCGGCCAAGCGCGCCGCCGAGCCGTCCGCGGACCCGATCGCCGATCTGAAGAAGGGCTGGGACACCCACGTCGCGTTCGCGCGCGAACACCCCGCGGTCTACCGGCTCATGTACTCGCCGGCGTTCGCCGACGTGCCGAGTGCCGCGAAGGAAGCGCTACGGCTGCTGCGGGAAGTGCTCGTGCGTTGCGCCGCGGTCGGCCGGCTTCGGGTGGATCCCGATGTCGCTGCCCAGCGCATCATGGCGGCCAACATCGGCGTCGCGCTGAGCCTGGTGTCCCAGCCTGAGACCTACACCGACCCCGAGCTGTCCGCGCGCGTGCGCGACGCCGTGCAGGACAGTCTCCTCACTCCGGCTCCGGAAACCGAGGCTGATGCCGACAACGTGACGCCGCTGCCGGCGGCGGCGCTGCAGCTCGCCGCTTTGCTGGGCACCACGGATTCCGGCCTCGGCGCCGAAGAGACGCAGCTGCTGCTGAAGTGGCTCGACGAACTGGCGCACGAGTGACCGTCCTCAGTGGAACTCGTGAGTGGCGGCGCCGGTTCTGACCGACCGCGCCACTCACGAGCCGTCGCGATCAGCTCTCCGACAGCACGAGGTCGAGCAGCCCGGGGAACCGTTGGTCGAACTCGGTGCGGCGCAGCCGGTTGAAGCGGCGCGGCCCCCGGTCGAGCTGCTCCAGCAGCCCGGTGGAGCGCAGCACCGCGAAGTGGTGGCTCGCCGTGGCTTTCGAGACGGGCAGGTCGAACGCGCCACACGCACGCGTGAAGTCCGGCACCGCCGAAAGCTCGCGCAGGATCGTGCGGCGCACCGGATCGGTCAGTGCGTCGAGGGCCTGCTGCAGTGTGACTTCCACAGGATCCTTGTGGCTCAGCGTGCGCGCCATGCCGCCTCCCTGCTCCCGGTCGCCCCACGGCGATGGTACCCGCGAAAGCGCCCGCTCCGCGCAGTGGTTCAGACGGCCGAGATCGTCGCGGATCCCGTGTCCAGGAACGGATGCGACGCCGTCACGGTGATCGTGCCGGGGGTGTCGCGCATCGAGCGGATCCAGACCGCCGCCGCGCCACCGAGCGCGCCGAAATCCAGGAATTGGTCACCGATCAGGATTCCGGGCCCGTCGACGGCGACACTGAGCACGCCGCGCGCGTGCGGCCGGGGTGCGCCGTAGCGGTCCACGATCCGGAGCACGACGCGGGTGGTGTCCTGGCCATCGGCTGCGATCTCGCCGTCGTCGGCGACGACGGACAGCGTATCGGTCGTCGGGTCGGCGCTGAATCGGCGCCGCAGCACCGTCTGCCCCTTCACCCGGCCTTCGATCGTCAGCTCGGGGGCGCCCCTGATACTCGTGAGGTTCAGCACGAACGGCGGGTGATCCAGGTCCGGGAACCGCGCGCGGTCCGGGTGCACGGTGATCGGGCGCCGGCCCGCGACGGTGACCACGAGCTGGTCGCAATTGGACCACACGAGCGCCGACCGGCCGGGCCCACCGCGGGGCGAGCCGGCCCCGAAGTCCCAGTAGAACGCCGGCTCGATCACCGCTCCGCGCGCCGGGTCCCGCTGCGCGCGGTAGAAACCCGCGCCCAGCTTGGGAATCCGGAAGAAGTCGACCACACCGGGATATTTGACCCCGCGGACCGAGTGGTACCAGCCGGACGGGTAGTCGAAGGCGCACCACGCGATCAGCCCGCAGTAGCGCGGGTCCGCGGCCGCGTGCTGGTGCACCCAGGCGTGGAGCATGCTCTGCTGCCGCTGCACGTCGAGCGAGTCGGTGCGGCGGAAGTACGGCGAGCCCACGAGCGTGCCCACCGCCTCGCTCACGAGGTAGGGCACGCCGTGACGCGGCGGGCGCAGCGTCGGGGGAGAACCGGGTGGGTGAGGGCGGCTGTAGTCGTTGAAGGAGAACACGCCACCCGCGGCTTTCACCGGGTACAGCTGCGAAACGTACCCGCGCTGCCCGGCGACCGCGCCCGTGCAGGGTCGCGTCGGGTCGAGCTCGGCGGCCAGCTGATCGGTTTTGCCGTAGAGCGTGTACTGACCCAGCGTCTCGTTCACGCGGGTGCCCCACACGATGATCGACGGGTGGTTGCGGTCGCGCACGATCATGTCGTGCACGTCGCGCACCGCGAGCTCCTGCCACGCCGAGTCGCCGACGTGGTCCCAGCCCGGCAGCTCCTCCCACACCAGGAGCCCGAGTTCGTCGCACGCGTCGAGGAACGCCGGCGACTGGGGGTAGTGGGAGCAGCGCACCATGTTGACGTTCAGCTCGTTTTTCAGGATCTCCGCGTCGCGCCGCTGCACGCGTTCGGGCATCGCGCCGCCGACGAACGGGTACCACTGGTGGCGGTTGAGCCCGAACAGCTTCAGTGGCCTCCCGTTGAGGCGGAATCCGTCCACAGTGAACTGCGCGTCGCGCAGGCCGGTCCGCACGGAGTAGGTGTGAACCTTGCGACCGGCGACCGAGAGCGTGACCAGGATGTCGCACAGCGCCGGATCGTCGACGTCCCACAGCTTCACCGCCTCGAGTCCGCCGAGGGTGACGGTGGTGGCCGTCTTGCCTTTGCGCAGCCCGGTGGAATCGCTGACGGAGGTGGAGATCTCGGTGCCCGCCTGGCTCAGCGTCGCGGTGACGCGCACCGGGCCTTTCACGGCTTTGGCCGCGTCGAGGGTGCAGTGCACGACCACGGTCCGGTTGGGCGTGAGCACGGCGATCTGCTCGGCGAACACGTCGCTCACATACACCTGCGGCGTGCCGTAGAGGTTCACCGTGCGGTAGATGCCGGCGGGCTGGTAGAAGTCGATGGCCGTGGGGTTCGGGTACTCCGGCAAATCGGGGGGAGTGTCCTGCTGCCAGCGGCCGTCGACGGCGACGGCGAGCACGTTGTCCTTGTCGGTGAGCAGCCCGGTGATCTCGCTCGTGAGCGGCAGGTAGCCGCCGCTGCGGGAGGCGATGCGGCGGCCGTTGAGGTACACGGTGGCGGCGCTCAGCACGCCGTCGAACCGGAGAAACGCGCGGTTCTTGCGCAGCTGCGGCGGCGCCAGGAAGTGCTGGCGGTAGATCCACAGGTGCTGCCAGTCGCCCGGGTGCCAGCCCTGCCACGACAAGGGGGTCACACAGTGCGGCACCGACACGAGCGCCATCGACCGGTCGTCGAAGTCCTGCTCGGTGCAGCCGGGCACGAACGGCCCGAACAGCCAGTCGGTGCCGAATCCGGTCGTCGCGCCGGGCTCGGCCGGGTGGTTCAGCGCCGCCGACAGGGCGCCCGAGCCGGCGAGCACCGCGCCCGCGCCCAGGAGGAACGCGCGCCGCGGGTGACCGGATTTCGGGGCGGACGAGGCCCCGGGGTGCTCGACCGCCATTCCTACGCGCTCGGCCGCCCGCCGGGAACCGACCGGGCCGGTCCGCGCGCCGCGCGCCGGTTCACGTACTGGGTCGGTTGCTCCACGGCGCGAGCTTACTCAAGCGCCGAGGCGAGGCGGCCCGGCGACGCGCGTGATCCGGTGCTGACCATTGTGGAGGGCCGGTGATTCGGGAAGTCCGTCCGGGAAGGGGTGAAAATCCGGGCGGCTCAGGCGGGTTGACCGAGCCGGTCGCCGAGCAGGCCGAGCAGATCCGTGAGCGCTTCGCCCAGCGGGCGGTCCACCCGCACCTGCGCGCAGGCGTCGCCACGGGTCTGGCCGCGGTTGACGATGACCACCGGTTTGCCGGCCTTCGCCGCGTGGCGCACGAACCGCAGACCGGACATGACGGTGAGCGAGGACCCGAGCACGAGGACCGCCGAAGCGTCGTCGACGAGCCGGTAGCAGCGTTCCACCCGGGCGCGCGGCACGTTTTCGCCGAAGAACACGACATCCGGCTTCAACACGCCGCCGCATGCGGTGCAGTCGACCAGGGTGAACCCGCGCACGACGGCTTCGGGGAGCTCGGCGTCGCCGTCCGGGTTGATCCGGGTGGCGGTGCCACCGAAGTCCGGGTTGGCGTCACGCAGGCGCGAGTCGAGCTCTTCGCGCGGGCTGGTGCGACGGCAGCCGAGGTAGATCACGCGGTCGAGGTTGCCGTGGAGCTCCACCACGCCGCGCGTGCCGGCGGCGCGGTGCAGGCCGTCGACGTTCTGCGTGATGACACCCGACAGCAGGCCGGCGCGCCGCAGCGCGGCGACGGCGTGGTGGCCGGAGTTGGGTGCGGCGCGCGCGATGCTGCGCCAGCCCAGGTGGCTGCGCGCCCAGTAGCGCCGACGGCCCGCAGGGCTGGTGGTGAACTCGTCGTAGGTCATCGGCGTGTGACGGCGAAGACTGCCGGATTCGCCGCGGTAGTCGGGGATGCCGGACTCGGTCGACAGGCCCGCACCGCTCAGCGCCACCACCCGGCCGCGGGCGACGACCTCGGCCACCTCCGCGATCGTGCCGGTGCGCGGGAGCGGTTCACCGGTCCCGGTCCAGCTCAAGGTCGGTCGTGTCCGCACCGCATCAGCTTACGTGCGGGCCGGCTCGCGTTCGAGATCTTCGGCGCCGCGCACGCGTCGCCTCCGGCAACGGCCAGGCGTCGAACAAGAACACCGGCGCCGACGTCACGGCTGAGGAAAGGGGTTGCGCGCCGGCGACCGAAGCGGGCCGGTAGAAAACGAGCGCGACCGGCAGGTTGAGTGGCCCGCTGAACACCGCGCACACGCTCCCCGCCGGTACCCGGACCCGCGGCGGAACAGCTCCGGCCGCGCCACCCACCGCCGCGGCCCGCGCGACACCGCCTCCCACGGCACACCGGTGCCGGGCCGCTGTTGAGCGCGCCGAGGTTCACCCGGGTCGGCTGTGCGATCGCACCTGGCCGCGCCGCACCGGGCCGGGCCGGACTGGGCCGGGCCGCACCGGGCCGGGCCGCACCGGGCCGGGCCGGACGGGGCCGGGCCGGACTGGGCCGGGCCGCACCGCACCGGGCCGCGCCGTGCCGCGCCGCATAGGCCCGCACCTGGCCGCACGCGCCGGGCCTGGCCGGGCCGCACTGGGCCGCACCGAGCCCCACCTGGCCGCGCCGCACCGACCCGCACTGCGCCGGGCCGCACCTGGCCGCGCCGCACCGGGCCGGGTCGGGTCGGGCAGCACCTGGCCGCACCCGCCGGGCCGGCCGGTCGCGGCGCCGCCCGCTCACCACGTGATCATGGACGCAGGGGGAGTCCGGCGTCGCGAACGGTGTTGTCCTTGCCGGCAACCAGAATTCACACCGTCGGGAAGCGGTGGTTTGCGGTGCGGTCGGCGGGGTACCTGTCACCTCATGTGGTTCGCATTGGGAATGCCCGTGGTCCTGATGGTCGCCGCCGTACTGATGGAGCGGCTCGAGCGGCGCTGTACCCGGGTGGCTCCGAGAGCGGTGAAAGCCGGCCCGGCCGCGGAGCCGAAACGGGCACGACCGGTGGTCGCGCCCGCGGTGGTCTTACGGCACTGACCCGGCCCGTCGACGGGCCGCGGCCGCCGGGATCGTCTCGCACCAGTCGTCCCATGGGTCGTGGGTCGCGCATGCATCGGTGAGCAGTCCCGCCGAGGCGGAATGCCAGCCCCGGACCGGCTTGCCGGCCGGACGCGGCCGTGATGAGGGCGGACTCCTCGCCTCCCGAAGCTCGGTCGGGTCACCCTGGTGGTCTCTCGCAGCCTCCGGCCCCGGCGTCACCGCCGTGTCCGGCGCGACCCGCCGAGTCGCCCTTCTGATGCTCGTCGAACGCGCCCACCGGACGTCCCGCTGGTGGTCTCTCGTAGCGTCCGGCCCGGGGTCACCGCCGTGTCCGGTGCGACCACGGGGCCGGGTGAAAGCGCGGGTCACAGCCACCGTTCGCGCCCTTCGTGGCGCTCACAGGGCTGCCGGACAGCGAACTCGACCGGCCGGCTGACGGGCGTGCGGCCCCGATGCCCTCGGCCGTCGGCGCTTCGCCCGACAGAATCCACTGCCGGGGGTCTCCCGGGTCCGGGTGGTAGGCGCATTCGCTTCCCGTGCGGACGGTCGAGCGCAGATGACGGCCCAGTGGTTCTTCAAGTGAGCTGATCCGCGCGATCGCCGCGGTGATGGCCTTCGTGGCGGCCACCCGCGCGCGCTCCCGGCTGGACCCGCCGGTGCGCGGCCGCCCGCCGAGCCCGGCCGCCGCTGTGATTTCGTGGACGAGCGCGTCGTGTTCTGCCCGGAGTGCCTCGGCGCGGGCGGTGTCGGCCCAGTCCTCTGCTTCGGTGAGCTCTTCGTCGAGGTCACGGAGACGCCGGCGGTAGGCCCGCAGCGCCTGCCGGTCGAGTGGTTCGCCTGCGGCGGGCTGGTCGACCACGGGTTGCCCCGCGGCCACGAGGTCCAGGCAGGAAACCGGTCGGCCGGGACGGCCGAGGAGCTCGCGCAGGTAGCTGTAGCCCCGCAACGCCCGGACGGGGACGGCAGCGGGCTCGGTCCCGACGAGCCAGAGGCCGTCGGTCGCGGGGTGCAGGTGGATGCGCGGCGGGCGGGAGGCCACCGGCTGCGGTGGGGACCAGTTCAGCAGCCGCTGCCGCCACCACTCGGCGCCGATTCGTTCGTAACCGGCCAGTGCCCGCTCTCGTAACCGGGCGGCGGTGCCGGGGTCACCCAGCACCGCGGCCGCCCTGGCGAGCGTGTCGTCGGTGAGCCCGTGGAACAGCACCGCGCCGGCGTTGAACACGGCTCGGCCTCCGTAGGGCGTCAGCAGGCGGGCCGCGGTTACGACCATGTCGCGATCGTCGACGGCGAGGGCCGCCTCGAGCACGCACTGCAGGGTCAGCAGCCAGTTGACGTCGCGGGGCAGCTCGTCGAGAACGCGGCCGTGGAACAGGCGGACCACGGCACTCGCCCGGTCGAGCCGACCGGCACCGGACCAGAGGTAGGCGCTCTCGGCGAGGACCGTGGTCGCGCCCTCGGCGAGGGCGAACGTCTCGGATTCCCGGGCGACGGTCGCGCTGACCTCGGCGTTGCCGGCCTGGACCGCGCTGTAGCCCTTCATGGTCTCCACGACCATCCACGCGTCCGGAAGCTCCGCGCGTTCGCCCGCGGCGGCGGCCTCGGCGATCAGGTGCTCGGCAGTGTCCATACGCCCGTGCAGCAGATCCAGCATCAGCCGCCGGGACACGGCGAAGAACCGCGCTCTCGGGGACTGTTCGCCCAGGTGGTCGAGTGCGCGCAAATGCCGATGGATCGACGGCACGGCAAGGGTTTCGCAGGCGACCTGCAGTCCCCACAGGTGCGCGCGCAACCGCGTATCGGGGTCGGCGACATGCGCGGTGACCTCGTCGAGCCGGGCGGCCAGTTCGACCCGGGCGGCCGCGTCGTCGGGTCCCCACCGGGTGGCGAGCGCGGCGTCGAGACAGTCGGCGAGCAGCGACGGCTCGCCCGCGCGCTCGGCGCACTGCGTCGCCTCGTCGGCGAACCGGCGGGCCCGGGCGGAATGGCCCGCGTAGGCCCAGCAGCGCGCCAGCGCGGCCGCGATGCGGGCCCGGCCGGGATCGTGCGCGGTGCGGATGAGCACATCGTGCAGCTCGGCGGGCAGACGGCCCGGCTCGGTGCCGAACGTGTACACCGACGCCGCGCCGAGTGCGGCACGGGTCCAGCCGGCGAGATCCTCAGCCCGTCGGCCCAGCGTGAGCGCCGTGTCGTAGAGCCGCGCGGCCTCGTCTCCTCGACCGGCGGCGCGGGCGGCGTCGGCCCGGTCGAGGAGTTCCGAAAGCGGCTCGCTCGCCACACCTCATCGTAGGTCGGCGACGGCGCATTCGACCAGGTCAGGGCCGCAGGAGGCGCACCGCGGCCGCGTGGTCGCGCTGCGTGGTCTCGTCCCAGTCGCCGGTGCAGTAGATCGACAGCTCGGTGATGCGGTCTCCTTCGACGTCGGCCCTGATCATTTCGCGGCAGTACCAGCGCCTGCCCTCGTGGGTCCAGCGCTCCTCGAACTCGAGCGTGAATCCGCACTCGGTCGTCGACTGCCGCTCGATCCGTACCCGGCCCGGATAGGGGTGACTGTCCGCCCGCAGGGCCACGAGGTCTCCGGCGGTCGCGGTCTGCACGCGCCACTGCGGCAGCGACAGGTCGGCGAAGACGTCCGGGGCGAACAGGTCGTCGGGGACGGTCCCGGTCTCGAGGAACCGGACGAAGTTCTCGACCGCCACCCGGGTGCCGGCCGGGGCGGTCACGACCGCTCTCCGGTCATCGTGGCCGATCCGAGCGCCGCCATATTCTTCTCGAGCACGGTCATGGTCGCGGCGAGCTCGTCGGCCGGGCTGAACTCGACAATCGACGTACCGGCCGCGATCAGCGGCAGGTGTCCCGGCTGGGCGTAGTACGCGTCGCCGGTCGTGAAGGTCTCTTCGTGATCCGGCCATCGAAAGGTGATCCGGCCCGCGGTGACCACGCCCCAGTGCTCGCACTGGCAGCGGTCGCCGGGCAAGCCGGTGAACAGCGGGGCGGGATCGGCGTCCCGAGCGAACGTCTCGAAGCCGACGGTGTAGCTCCCGAGAGCGGCGTACCGTCCCCGGATCTGTTCGGTGTCGACGGCGATCGGCGTCGACACCGCGTTCGCACTGGGCATCGTGACCTCCTCCAACGAGTTCAGCGGACACCCTGACGGCGTGACGGCGCCGGGAACGCCCGTGCACCGGTTTGGCACACCACCGGGAACCCACTGGCCCGTGGCGGCTAGTGTCGACGGTTTGCGGTGCGTGAGCGGTGCGGCCTCGGTGACGCCCAGGCCGGCCTGCCGGCCCCGCGACTCTTCGCGAGCGGTGTGGCCAGCTAACTTCCTTGAAACACAAGGTCTTTTTCGCAGTGGCCCGATTCGTAAGTTTCGACACGACCCTTGACATTGCCGAGGTCCACGCGGAGACTTTTCCGAAGTGTCGACACCTTGCGAAAACGCAGCGCAGCTATCAGCAAGGAGGAGCGAGTAGTGAGCAAGCCAGAAGCCCGGCCCGCGGGGGCGGCGGTCGGCTGATGACCTCGTCGAACGTATGCCTCGACGCGCGTGATCTGCTGCTCGGCCACAAGGCCCGGCGGGGAAACGCGTTCTCGACAGCGGTCCTCGACCTCAACCTGCAGATCATGGACGAGGAGTTCGTGGTCATCGTCGGGCCGAGCGGGTGCGGCAAGACCACCTTCCTCGAAGCCGTTTCCGGGCTCGTGCCCGTGGCCGGCGGAACACTCGAGGTCGGCGGCAAACCCGTGAAAGGCCCCGGGCCGGAGCGGTCGCTGGTGTTCCAGCACGCCTCGCTCTACCCATGGCGGACCGTGCTGGACAACGTCCTGTTCGGACCGCAGGTGCAGGGCCGTCTCACCGCCGATGTGCGCAGGCGGGCCGAAGACCTGCTGGAGATCGTCGGTCTCGCGCACGTGACGCACAAGTACCCGCACGAGCTGTCCGGCGGCATGAAGCAGCGCGTGAACCTCGCGCGCGCCCTCGCCACGGATCCCACTCTGCTGCTGCTCGACGAACC
The DNA here is from genome assembly GCA_035551175.1 of Amycolatopsis sp. GTDB lineage: Bacteria > Actinomycetota > Actinomycetes > Mycobacteriales > Pseudonocardiaceae > Amycolatopsis. The sequence continues at coordinate 45,291 of DASZNR010000114.1, forward strand.
GTTCGGGGCGCTCGACGCGCAGACGCGGGAGATCCTGCAGGACGAACTCCTGCGCATCTGGCAGGCCGGCACCGTCAGCTCGAAGAAGACGGCCATGTTCGTGACCCACGACGTGAACGAAGCGGTCTTGCTGGCCGACCGGGTGATCGTCTTCTCCCAGTCCCCGGCGCACGTCGCGCTCGAGGTGAAGATCGACGCGCCCCGCCCGCGCGACGCCGCCTGGCGGCGCAGCTCCGAGTTCCTCGCCTACGGCGACCGGATTCTCGAAGCACTGCACCACAAGCCGGCCGGCGCCACCACCTCGGAAACCACAGCTTCGGAAGATTCAGCGAGGAATCATGACCACGGCGTCAACTCTGACCAGGCCGCCGGCCGACCACGGGCGACCGGCGGCGATGGAGTCGAAAGGGCTGTCCGCCTGGATTCAGCGTCGGCGTAGTGGCCTGCTCGGCACACTGGGCGTCGTCATCGTCCTGGTGCTGTGGCAGATCTGCAGCGCCACCGGGCTCGTCGACATCTCCTTCAGCAGCAGCCCCACCCGCATCGTCTCCGCGGAGATCGACCTGTTCGGCTCCGGCGACATCTGGCCGGCGCTGGGCGCGACCGGGCTGGAACTGTTGTGGGGCCTGCTGATCACGTTCGTCGTCGGCATCCCCGTCGGTCTCGTGCTCGGCCGCAGCAAAGTCCTGCACGACATGACCGAGCCGATGGTCAACGTGCTCTACTCCGTGCCCTACGTGATGTTCCTGCCGATCATCATCTTCTGGTTCGGCATCGGCGACGTCTCGCGGATCCTGGTCATCATCTGGGCCGCGATCCTGCCGCTGATCATCAACATCACCGCCGGTGTGCGCAACCTCGACCGCGACTACACGCGCGTCGCCACGGTGTTCTGCACGCCGCGCCTGAAGTTCTTCTACACCATCGCGCTGCCCGCGACCCTGCCCTACATCCTCGCCGGTGTGCGCCTCGCCGTCGGCCGGGCTCTGGTCGGGGCGATCGTCGCGGAACTGTTTCTCGCCAGCCAGGGCCTGGGCTACTTCGTGCAGACCCAGACCTCCAACTTCAACATGGACAACGCCATGGCCGGCATCGTCATCCTCGCCGTCGTCGCACTTCTGCTGAACGGCGCCGTGCGGATGGTCGAACGCCGGTTCACCCATTGGGCAGGTGCACAGTGAAGTACACCAAGGTTTTCTCCGCGGTCGCGGCCACCACCGCGCTCGTGCTCGGGCTCTCCGCCTGCGCCGGCAAGGGCGGCTCGACCGCGGCGGTCAAGGCGGACGCCAACGGCGCGCTTCCCATCACCATCGGCTACACCGCGCTCGGCGCGGGCTACTCCGACCTGTACGTGGCCCAGGACGAGGGCATTTTCGCCAAGCACGGCCTCAAGGTCACCCTCAACCGGCTCAACGACAGCTCGCAGCTCGTCGCCGCGCTTTCGAGCGGGAGCGTGCAGATCGGCGTCGGCGTCGCGGCCGACACGGCCGCCGCGATCATGAAGGGTTCCGACCTCAAGTACATCGCGATGTCGGAACCGCACTACAACCTGGAAATGTGGGCGAGTCCCGCCATCAAGACGATCAAGGACCTCAAAGGCAAGAAGGTCGCGATCTCTTCGCCGGGTTCACAGAGCGACTTCGGCCTGACCGACCTGCTCGAAGCCAACGGCATGAAGCGCGAAGACGTGCAGGCCGTGTTCGTCAAGAGCGTGCCTGCCGAGGTCGCCGCCCTCGGCAGCGGCGCGGTGTCCGCGCTGCTGACCCAGCCGCCGAACGGCACGCAGAGCCGTGAGAAAGGCGCGCACCGCCTGGCCTCGCTGGCCGACCTGCAGTTCCCGCTCGGGGCCTACACGGTGCAGTCGAAGTTCCTGCAGAACAACCACGAAGCCGCGAAACGGTTCTACGCCGCCGAAGCCGAGTCGTTGCAGTACCTGCGCGGCCACAAGGCGGAGACGGAGAAGGCCATCAAGAAGTACAGCGGTGTGCAGAGCGACGAGCTCGCCGACTACGCGTACGACTTCTTCCTCACGGTGTGGTCGAAGACGCCCGAGGTGGACCCGAAGGTGATCAAGCAGGCGTTCGACGAAGCCGCACTGAAGGCCAAGAAGACCGCACCCACGGACGTCACGCAGTACATCGACAACACGCTGGCGGCGGCGTGAGCGTGCCGCGGACGGCCGACCCGGTGTTCGAAGCGGGCTGGGCGGAGTACCTGACCGAGCGGGATCTCGCGGTGCTCGAAGCGACGTCGTGGGCGAAGCGGGCGCCGTTGGGCTTCGGGTCCAAGCCCATGGTCGTCGCGGTGGACCTGTACTACGCCGCGCTCGGCCTGCCGCGTACGGACATCGTCTCGTCGGTTGCCGAGTGGCCCAGCTCGTGCGGTGACCGCGGCTGGGAGGCCGTCGACCGGACGGCGCCGTTCCTGCGCGCGGCCCGCGACGCGAAGGTGCGGGTGGCCTACTTCCACGCCACCCCGGCGGACTACGGGCGCTGGAACCGCAAGCCGCGCCCAGCGCTCGAACCGAAGCCGCATGCGGTCGACCCCAACAGCATCGTCGCCGAGGTCGAGCCGGCCGCCGGGGACATCGTGCTGCAGAAGATCGGGCCGAGCTGCTTCTTCCAGACGCCGCTCGACACGATTCTGCGGGCCGGCGGGTACGACACGCTGCTCGTGGTCGGCGAGTCCACGAGCGGATGCGTGCGCTCGACCGTTGTCGACGCCTGCAGCCGCGGCTACCGGGTCGGCGTGGTCGGCGATCTGTGCTTCGACCGGTTCGAGTCGTCGCATTGGATGAGCCTGTTCGACCTGAACCAGAAATATGCCGACGTGGTGACGGCCGAGGCTGCGGCCGAGTACCTCCGTTCCGGCACGGGGCAACGAGGAGCAGCATGAACGAGACCGGTCCGGACCTGCGCCGCTGGCTGGCCGAAGCCGAACGCGAGGGCGAGGTGCAGCCTATCGAAGGTGCCCACTGGGAGCTCGAGATCGGGGCGCTCTCGCAGGTGAATTACCGCCGCAGCACGCCAAAGGCGCTGTTGTTCGACGGCATCGAGGACTACGCCGCCGGCTCGCGCGTGCTGTCGGGCTCCGTCAGCAATCCGCGCCTGCTCGGCTCGGTGCTGGGCCTCGGCTGGGGCAACACCGACGAGGACCTCATGGACAGCCTCGCGGTCAGGCCGGGGGAGTGGGTCGCCAACGCGGCCGACTTCCGTGCCGTGACGGTCGACGACGGCCCACTCATGTCCCATGTGGACGACGAGGCCGACCTGCTGAAGTTCCCCGTACCGCGCTGGCACGAGGGTGACGGCGGGCGCTACATCGGCACCGGCTGCGCGGTCGTCACGCGCGACTACGACACGGGCCGCATCAACCTCGGCGCCTACCGCATGCAGGTGCAGGACGAGGGCCGCTCGGCGACGGTCAACATCGAGGCGGGCAAGCACGGCGCACAACACCTGCGGCGATGGTTCGAAGCCGAGGGCCGCGCACCGATCGCGGCGTCGCTGGGCCACCATCCGGCGTATCTCGTCGCCGCGGGGGTCGAGGTTCCCGCCGACGTGTCGGAGTATGACTACGTCGGCGCCATGACGGGTGCACCGGTGCGCACCATCGCGGGCCTCGCCACCGGCCTGCCGCTGCCGCACGACGCCGAGATCGCGATCGAAGGCTGGGTGCGCCCGGCCGACACGCGCCCCGAAGGCCCGTTCGGCGAGTGGACGGGGTACTACTCGGGTTCGAAGGACCCGATCCTCGCGATCGACATCGAGAAGGTCTACTACCGCGACGACCCGATCCTGCTCGGGGCGCCCCCCGGGAAACCCCCGCACGACTACTCGTACATGCGCACCGTGATGAAGTCCGCGATCATCACCGACTCCCTGCGCAAGACCGGGTTACCGGGCGTGCGCGGCGTCTGGGCGCACGAGGCGGGTGGCGGGCGGTCCCTGCTCATCGTCGCGATCGAACAGCGTTATCCGGGTCACGCACGGCAGGCCGCGTACCTCACCGCGCAGCTGCCGAACGCGGCGTACATGAACCGCTTCACGGTCGTGGTGGACCACGACGTGAACCCGCGCGATCTCGGCGAGGTCGTGTGGGCGATGTGCGGGCGCACCAACCCGGAGCTCGACATCGAGGTCATGAAACGCACGTGGGGAAGCCGTGTGGACCCGCTCACACTGCCCGGCGAGCTGGCGTTCAACAGCCGGGCGGTGATCGACGCCTGCCGTCCGTTCGAGCGGCTCAAGGACTTCCCGGTGGTGGCCGAATCGAGTGAGGAGCTCGTGGCGTCGGTGACCCGCCGCTGGCCCGAGGTGCTCGGCTAGTGACCGACGGCGGCGTCGAGGACCTGCGGAAGGAGTTGTTGTTCAGCGCGCTGCGCGGGTCCGCCGAGGACTCGTCGCTCGCGGTCGCGATCTTTCGCGAACTCGCGATCAGCATCGTCGAGGGCAGGCTCCAGCCGGGCCACGAGGTCAACTCGGCCGAGCTGGCGCGCCGGTTCAGCACCTCCCGCACCCCGGTGCGGGAGGCGCTGCTCCTGCTGGAGCGTGAATCTCTCGTGATCGTGCCGCCGCGGCGGCGGCCGTATGTGTCGCAAGTGGACATGCGCCAGGTCCGGGAGATCTACGAGATCCGCGGCAGCCTCTACGGGCTCGTGAGCGACCTCGTCGTCGCCCGCGCCAGCGACGAAGGCATCGACGGTCTGCGGGCGTGGCAGAAACTGCTCACCGACGACGCCGAACGCGGCGACGTCCACGCCTACTTCTGGCACAACGTCGGTTTCCGCAACGCCGAGGCCAGCCTCTCGGGCAACAGCGAACTGCAGCGGAGACTGAGCTCACTGGGCCTGCAGATGCACCGCTTCCGGCATCTGAGCCTCTCCCTGCCCGGCCGGTTGCTCCACTCGCTGGCCGACCACGAACGGCTGGTGAGCGCCTACGCCGACCGGGACGCGGCGCTGGCGGCAGCGGTGAGCAAGTCGCTGGTGCTGCGGGGATTGCGGGCGATCGAACGGTCCGGGCAGGTGTGACCGGCGGCGTGGGCCGCTTCAAGCCGCCACGCCGCCGCCCGACGGGGACTCGCCGCCGCCCGACGGGCGCTACTCGCCGCCGGCGACGGGACCGGGCTCAGGCGCCAGACCGGACCAGCCGGACTCCTCGATCGCCTGCAGCCCCGCGGTGATGATGGACTTCGTGAGCGCCACCGCGAGTGGCGTGTCGCGGTCGCGGTAGGCCTCCAGCAGCCGTTCGTGGTCCTCGACCGACCGCATGAGTCGCCCGGGCAGCGAGAGACTCACGTGCCGCAGCTGCAGCGTCCGCAGGCCGAGTGAGCCGAGCACGCGCGTGAGCTGCTGGTTGCCTGCGACTTCGGCCTCGGTCTGGCGGAAGGTGACGTTGTGCCAGAAGTAGGCGTCCACGTCGCCGCGTTCGGCATCGTCGCGCAGGTGGGCCTGGCACTTGTCGAGCACGTCGAGCGAGCTGTCCGGTGCGCTGCGCACGATGAGCTCGCTGACGAGACCGTGGAGGCTCGCGCGGATCTCGTACATCTCGCGGGCCTGGCTCAGCGTCACCGGCGCGACGCGCGGGCGGCGGCGCGCGGGGATGTCCACGAGGCCCTCGCTCTGCAACGTCAGCAGCGCCTCGCGCACGGGCGTGCGGCTGCTGGTGTAGCGGCGCGCCAGCTCGACGGAGTTCACATCGGCGCCCGGCGCCAGCCTGCCGTCGATGATCTGCATCGCCAGGTCCTCGACGATGCGGTCGACGAGCGACACGTCGGCCCGCCCGCCGCGCAACATCTGGCGCAAGACGTCGATGCCCGGCGATTCACGGCCCTCGTCTGGCCCCGTCACACGGTCTCCTCACCGTTCGTGGCCGCGCGCAGCACCTCGAGCATCTGCTGCGCGGCCGGGGGATGGCTGGCGTTGAGCAAGCGAACGGCCGCGATGCGCCGCCGTGGCGCCGGACTCGCGAGGTCGACGGCCACGACGTCCGGGCGCAGCGCCACCAGCGCGAGCCGCGGTGCGGCGCTGATGCCGACGCCCGAGGCGACCAGGCCCTGCGCGGACAGGTAGTCCTCGGTGGCGAAGCCGATGTCCGGTTCGAACCCGGCGAGCCGACACAGTGTCGTGAACGCCTCGTCGTAGGGCGGGCGGTGGCTGCGCACCACCCAGCTTTCGCCCGCGAGCTCGCGCAACTCCACTTCCGACTCCCCGGCCACGGGGTGGTCCACGGGCACGAGCACGCACATCGGGTCGTCGGCGAGGTGGATCCACTCGACGTCGGCCGGCACCGAGCGCGGGTCGAAGTCGTAGTCCCACGCCAGGCCGAGGTGGATGGAGCCGTCGCGCAGGTTCGCCGGCATGTCCGAGGCGTGCGCGGACCGCAGCACGATCTTGGTATCGGGGAAGCGTTCCTGGTAGGTGCGCACCACCCTCGGGATCAGATCGGCGCCCGCCGTCGGGAACGCGCCGAGCCGCACATAGGACTGTTGCGCCTTCAGATCCCGCATCTCCTGCTCGATGTTCGCGATCGTGCCGAGCAGGCCCGTGCTGCGCTCGGCCAGGATGCGGCCGGAGTCGGTGAGCTCGATGCCGCGCGGTCCCCGGATCATGAGGGTGACGCCGAGCTGCCGCTCCAGCAGCGCCATCTGCTGCGAGACCGCGGAATGCGTCATGAACAGTGCTTCGGCGGCCGCGGTGAACGAACCGCGTTCGGCCACCGCCGAGAAGATCTGCAGCCGCCGAGCTTCGAGCACCCGAGTCCTTTCCCGACCGCCTGCGCGGTCCCGCCGTCAGCCACCGTGGGTGAGAGCGTCGCCGCGCCTGGTCACATCACCGTCCCACGGCACCGGCGCGAGCTCCCACAGGCCCACCCGGGACAGTGCGCGGCGAGCGGTGAAGTCCACCAGTTCGTCGATCGTCCCCGGTCGAGAATAGAAGGCCGGGACGGGCGGCGCGATGATGGCGCCCGCTTCGGCCGCCGCGGTCATCGACTTGAGGTGCCCGAGGTGCAGCGGCGTCTCCCGCACCATCAGCAGCAGCGGGCGGCCTTCCTTGAGACAAACGTCCGCGGCACGGGCGACGAGGTCGTCGGTGTAGCCGGTGGCGACGGCCGACAGCGTCTTGATGGAACACGGCGCCACGATCATGGCCTCCACGGGGAACGAGCCCGACGCTATCGTCGCGCCGATCTCACCGGGCCGGTACGTGTGGTCGGCGAGCTCCTTCACCGCCTCGACGGAGAGATCGCATTCGTGGCGGAGCGTGAGGATCCCGGCCTTGGACAGGATCAGGTGCGTCGAGAAGTCCGGCCGATCGCGCAGCAGATGCAGCACGCGCACCCCGTAACACGCTCCGCTCGCACCGGTGATCGCCACGACGACGTTGCGCCGCGGAAGTCCTGTGGCCGTCACGGGCACCCACCCTTCTGCTCTCACCCGGGCGTGGTGCCGGGTTGACGCCATCGCATCACGCCGAGCCGCGCTCGCGCGAGGGGGGCGCTGTTAGACCTCCTTACGGGGCCGACAGCAAAGCGCGCTGGTTGCCACCGACCTCGGCACCTAGCGTGACAAACCTGTGAGATCTCCCCCAGCCACCCGAAAGGTTCGAGAAGGTGAGTCGGACGGACGCCAGCGACAGCACGGAGGCCGTGTCGTATCCGGTCGTGGACACGCACGCGCACATCGTGCCGCCCTCGCTGCTGACGGCGCTCGAAAAGGCGCCGGTGCAAGGTTTCAGCGCCCGCCGCACCGAGAAGGGCTGGGTCGTCGACGTCCCCGGCATGGGCGAGACGCGCCCCATCGGCGCGCGGATGAACGAGACCGGCCCCCGGGCGGGCTGGCGCGCGCAGACCGGAGTGACGAGGCAGGTCATCTCGCCGTGGATGGACATCCAGGCGGCGTTTCTCGAACCACCGGCTGCCCGGGACTGGGCGCGCACGGTCAACGACGCGATGGCCGAGTCGGTGCGGGAACTCGGTGGCGGCACGACCGCGCTCGCGTCGATCGCCACTGACGACGGTGACCAGGCGGCCACCGACCTGCTCGAGGTGTGGCAGCGCCCCGAGTTCACCGGCGTCATGCTGAGCACCGACCCGCTCACGGGTTCCGCGCCGCACGAGGCGAACTTCGAGCCACTGTGGACGGTCGCGGCGCGCGAGGAGATCCCCGTGGTGCTGCACCCGCCCACATACGGGCCCTCGGGAGAGCTGGCGACGCTCGGCACGATGGGCAACATCCACGGCCGGCTCATCGACAACACCGTGGCGATCACGCAGCTGATCCTCCACGGGCTGCTCGACCGGCACCCCGGACTCAAGCTGATCCTCGTGCACGGCGGGGGTTTCCTGCCCTACCAGGCGAGCCGGCTCGACGGTGGCTACCGCACCAGGGAAGCCTTCGCCGGAGAGCTGGAGCGCGAGAAGCCCTCGGACTACCTGTGCGACTTCGTCTACGACACCGTCGCGCTGTCCGCGTCGTCGATCCGGTTCCTCGCCGGGCTCGTCGGATCCGATCACGTGGTGCTGGGCAGCGACTACCCGTTCGCGCTGGGCGATCCGCGCCCGGTGCACACCGTGCTCGACGCCGGACTGTCCGAAAGCGACACCGAGGCGATCTTGCGCGCCAATGCCGAAAAGATCTTCCGGAGGCCCGAATGACCCCCACGACCTCGACCGCGGGACCGCTCGCGGTGCGCCGCTGGGGCGCCGGCGACCCCGTGGTGCTGCTGCACCCGCTCGCCACGTCGGGCGAGCTGTGGACGCCGCTCGCCGAAACACTCTCCGACGAGTTCCAGGTGTTCGCGTTCGATCTGCGCGGCCACGGCGAGTCCGCGTGGGACGGCAGACCGTTCTCCATCGCCGACCTGGCCGACGACGTCGGCGCCGCGCTCGATGCGCTCGGCCTGGACACGGTGTCGCTGCTGGGCCTGTCGATGGGCGGCAGCGTCGGCGCGAACTTCGCCGGCCGCTTCCCGCACCGCGTGCGCTCGCTCGTGCTCGCCGACACCACGGCCTACTACGGCGACGACGCGCCGAAGGTGTGGGCCGAACGCGCCGAGAAGGCCGTGACCGTGCCGCGAGCCAAGCAGGTGCAGTTCCAGCTCGACCGCTGGTTCTCGCCGGAGTTCCGCGAGGCGGAACCGGCCGAGGCCGACCGGATCGTCAAGATCTTCCTGCGCACCAACAGCGAAGCACACGCCGCGGCGTCGATCGCCATGGGCGAGATGGACTCGCGGGCCCTGCTGCCCGCGATCACCGCGCGCACGCTCGTGCTCGTCGGTGAGCACGACTACGCCACCCCGCCTGCGATGGCGCGGGCGCTGGCCGATGGCATCCCCGGCGCCGAGCTGGAGGTCCAGTTGGACCTGCGGCACATGTCCCTGATCGAACGGCCCGCGCTCGCCGAGCGCGTCCGCGCGCACCTGCGCGCGGGGGCCGCCGTCTCCACGGAGTCCCAGTGAAACCCGCCAGATTCACCTATCACTCACCGCGCAGCCTCGACGAGGCCCTCGCCGACCTGCAGGGATACGGCGACGACGCGAAGGTGCTGGCCGGCGGCCAGAGCCTGATGCCGATGCTCAACTTCCGCCTGGCGAGCTTCGAGCACCTCGTCGACGTGAACCGCCTCGGCGCCGAGTACGCCGAGCCGACGTTCGGCGACACCCGCGTCACGATCCCGCTGCTCGTGCGCCAGCGGCAGCTCGAACGATCCGAAGAGGCCGCTCGGCTGCTGCCTGTGCTCACCGAAGCGCTGCACCAGGTGGCGCACCCGCAGATCCGCAACCGCGGCACGATTTGCGGCAGCCTCGCGCACGCCGACCCCGCGGCCGAGCTGCCCAGCGTCCTCTCGGTGCTCGACGCGACGTTCACGCTCGTGTCCGCGCGCGGCATTCGAGAGGTGTCGGCGGAGGAGTTCTTCCTCTTCCACCTCACCACGTCGCTCGAACCCGACGAGCTGCTGCTTCAGGTGAGCGTGCCGCGACCGCCGGCGAACCAGTTCTCGTCGTTCCGCGAATTCGCGACCCGGCGCGGCGACTTCGCGCTCGCCGGGGTCGCGGCCGTCTGCGAATTCGACGAAACGGGAGCCGTCTCGGCGTGCCGCATCTCGGCGGCAGGCGTCGCTCCGACGCCGCACCGGCTCACCGACGTCGAGGCGCTGGTGACCGGCGCACGGCCGGGCGAGGACCTGTGGCCCGAGGTCGAGGCCGCCGCCCGTGCCCAGGTCGAGCCGACGGGTGACATCCACGCCAGCGCCGAGTACCGCAGCAGGCTCACCGGGGTGCTCGTGAAGCGAGCCCTCACCGACACCCACGAGAAACTGGAGGCGAGCCGTGCGTGATCAAGTGACGGAGTTCCCCGCCCGCACCGAAGCCGAGACGCACACCGTCTCGTGCTCGGTCAACGGCGCCGGGTACCAATCGGCCGTCGACCCGCGCATGACGCTGGCCGACTTCCTGCGCGAGAAGCTGCGGCTCACCGGCACGCACCTCGGATGCGAGCACGGCGTGTGCGGCGCCTGCACCGTGATCGTCGACGGCGCGGCCACCCGCGCGTGCCTCATGCTCGCCGTGCAGGCCGACGGCGCCGCGGTCGAGACCGTCGAAGGCCTGGCCTCCGACGGCGAGCTGGCGCCGTTGCAGAAGGCGTTCAAGCGCAACCACGCACTTCAGTGCGGGTTCTGCACCCCTGGCTTCCTCATGAGCGTCACGGCGGCGCTGCGGGAGGAGACCGTGACCGGCGAGGAGCAGGCCCGCGAGGTGCTCAGCGGCAACATCTGCCGCTGCACCGGTTACACCGGGCTGGTCAAGTCGGTGCTGGAGGTCGCGGCCACGCGGACCGGAGAGGAGCCGGCCAAGTGACCGAAACCGTGGTCCCCGACGCCGCGATGATCGGCCGCCGGATGGAACGCCGCGAGGACGAGCGGCTGCTCACCGGCCACGGGGCCTACCTCGACGACCTCGACCTGCCCGACGCCCTCGCGGCGGCGTTCCTGCGCTCGCCCCACGCCCATGCGAAGATCCTCTCCTTCGACGCCACCGAAGCGCTCGCGCTGCCGGGTGTCGTCGCCGTCTACTCCGGCGCCGACCTGCCGGAAATCCAGAAACCGCTGGCGCCCAAGGTTCAGCACCCGCAGCTGCGCGACTACCCGCGCCTGCCGATGCCGCCGGAGGAGCTGCATTACGTCGGCGAGCCACTGGCCGTCGTGATCGCCGAATCGCGCTACCTCGCCGAAGACGCGCTGGAGCTCATCGAGGTCGACTACGAGGTGCTGCCCGCCGTCTCCTCGACCGCCGTGGCGGTACAGGAAGCCGGGCCGAAGGCCCACTCCGGCGACGAGACCAACGTCGCGGTGGTCCTCAGCCAGAGCGCGGGCGACGCCGCGAAGGCACTGGCCGGCGCCCCGAACGTGCTGTCGGACGAGTTCTTCGTGATGCGCGGCGGCGGGCATTCGATGGAGCCGCGCGCGGTGGCGGCGCGGTTCGAGCCGGCGACCGGGCAGGTGACCATCTGGGACGGCACGCAGGCGCCGCACTACGCGCGCCAGCAGCTGTCGGTGATCTACGAAATGGCCGAGGACGACATCCGCCTGATCGCGCCCCGCGACGTCGGCGGCGGCTTCGGGCCGAAGGCGCAGTTCTACGGCGAGGAAGTCGTGATCCCGTGGGTCGCGATGAAGCTGGGCCGCGCGGTCAAGTGGATCGAGGATCGCCAGGAGAACTTCATCACCGCGATGATGGAGCGCTCGCAGACCCACCGCGTCGAGGTCGGCTTCGATGACGACGGACGGCTGATCGCGGTCCGCGACTTCGTCGAGCACGACCAGGGCGCCTACTGTGCCGGCCTGCAGGTCCCGTCGATCACGACGTCGACGGTGCCCGGCCCCTACCACGTGCCGAACATCGCGGTCGAGCTGAAAGCCTGCTACACCAACATGGTCCCGACCTCGTCGGTGCGCGGCGCGGGCCGCCCGCAGGCGGTGTTCGTGATGGAACGCATGATGGACCGCATCGCCGAGCACCTCGGGCTCGACCCGGCCGAGGTGCGCCGCCGCAACCTGATCCAGGCCGACGAGTTCCCGTACAAGGTCGGCATCATGTTCCGCGACGGCAGCCCGCTGACCTACGACAGCGGCGATTTCCCCGCGCTGCTCGAAGGCACGCTGGAGCGCATCGGCTACGACGAGGCGCGCGAACTGCAGGCGAAGCTGCGCGGTGAAGGGCGGTACCTCGGGATCGGGCTTTCGGTGTACGTCGAAGGCTGCGGCCTCGGCCCGTACGAGGGTGCGAAGGTCCGGCTCACGAACAAGGGTCGCATCCTCGTCACGCTCGCGGCGGCCGGGCAGGGGCAGGGCTACGAGACCGTCTACGCGCAGATCGCGGCCGACGGACTCGGGCTCGACATGGAGCACATCGAGGTCAAGACCGGCGACACGAGCCGGATCCCGTTCGGGCAAGGCACGTTCGCCTCGCGCATCACGGCCACCTGCGGGCCGGCGGTGATGGACGCGGCGAAGCAGATGCGCCAACGCCTGCTCGACACCGCGGCGATCCTGCTCGGCTGCGACGCGTCCGAAGTGGACTTCGTCGGCGACAAGGCGTGCCTCGGTGGGAACCTGGAGAAGTCCGTTTCCCTGCAACAGCTCGCGCAGACCGCGAACATCGGCAAGCACGGCATCACGTTGCCGCGCGGGATCAAGGCGGGCCTGGAGACCTCCAGCTATTTCTCGCCGGAGCGGGCCGCCTACGCCAGCGGTGCGCACGCCGCGCTCGTGGAGGTCGACCCCGAGACGGGTGAGATCAAGATCCTCAAATACGTGATCGGACACGACTGCGGCAACGTGATCAACCCGATGCTCGTGGACGGCCAGGTGCTCGGCGGCTTCGCCCACGGCATCGGCAACGCCATGTACGAGGAGCCGGTCTACGACGTCGAGGGCCAGCCGCAGGCCGCGAGCTACCTCGACTACGCGCTCGTGTCGGCCACCGAGGTGCCGCCGGTCGAACTCTTCCACATCCAGACCCCCAGCCCGCTCAACCCGCTCGGGGTCAAGGGCGCGGGGGAGGGCGGCACGATCCCGGCGCCGGCGGCGATCGCCAACGCGGTGGAAGACGCGCTGCGGCCGCTGAAGGCGCGGGTGACGCGTGCTCCGGTCACGCCGGCGCGCATCGTCGACGCGATCGCCGCCGCCGAAACCGCTGCCGAAACCGCCGGCCAGAACTGAAAGGTTTCTTCATGCTCATCGAGAACTCCTTCGACGTCGCGGCCGACGCGGACGAGGTGTTCGCCTTCCTGCAGGACGCGCACAACGTCGCCGCCTGCTTCCCGGGTGCCGAGCTCGTGGAGGACCTGGGCGCCGACGCCTACCGCGGCAAGGTGAAGATCAAGGTGGGGCCGGTGACGGCGGCCTACCAGGGCGTCGCGAAGATCGTCGAGAAGGACGCCACCGCGCGCGTGGCCGTGCTGGAGGCCGACGGCAAGGACACCCGAGGTGCGGGCACGGCCAAGGCGAAGGCGACCATGCGCGTCACCCCGGCCGGCGAGGGTGCCCACGTCGCACTCGAGACGGATCTGACGATCTCGGGCAAGCTCGCGCAGTTCGGCCGGGGCATCATGTCCGACGTCTCCGGCCGCATGGTCGGCGAGCTCGCGTCGCGGGTGCGGCAGCGGATCGAGAACGGAGGAGAGCCACCGGTCGTGCCGGTCGCAGCCGGTACTGCTTCCGGCACCGCGACGGCGACCGCGATCCGGCCCGTGCCCACCGCCGCGGCGGCGCCACAGTTCACCGAAGCACCACCGATGAAAGCGTCGGTGCTGATTCGGATCGTGCTCGCCGGCTACCTGGAACGGTGGGCCGAGCGCCTGCGCAAGTCCACCGAAGCCTGACGCCCCGCCCTTCCCTCCCCGTCCCCCCGCCCGATGGCCGCCGACGCCGTCCGTCATCGTTTTGGAGCTCCCCCATGGCCGTCACCGCCACCACGGCTCCGGTCGACCCGAAATCAGAACCCGTCCCGATCTTCGACATCGGGATCGACGAGAAAGTCAAGGTGTCGAGCTCGATCGGGCTCGGGGTGCAGAACATCCTCGGCATGGCCGGGCTGCTCATCTTTCCGGCCCTGATCGGCACCGCGTTCAAGCTGTCGCCCACCGACACCGCGTACCTCTACGGCGTCACGTTCATGACGTCGGGGCTCGTGGTGATCCTGCAGTCGGTGTTCCTGCTGCGGCTGCCGATCGTGCAGGGCCCGTACGCCGGTTCGCTGGCGGCGCTGCTGGCCGTGGGGCACGGCGAGGGCGGCCTCGGCGCCGCGTTCGGCTCGATGGTCGTGGCCGGGCTGATCTGGTGCGTGCTTGCCGTGCCACTCAAACGGTTCGGGCTGATCACGTACCTGTCGAGGTTTGTGCGCGACCCGATCACGTGCGGCGTGCTGGTGCTGATCCTCGCGACGCAGCTCAGCAGCACGGCACTGCCCAACGTGCTCGGCACCCCCGGCAAGCCCGGCTTCGGGGTCGTGAACCTCGTCGCGGGCGGGGTGACGGCGGTGATCGTCATCGTTCTCACATTGCTGCGCAGGGGAAGTCTCCTGCGCCGCGGCGCGGTGCTCGTGGCGGTGGTCGTCGGCACGGCCGTCTACGCGATCTTCGAGCCGACGAACTTCGCCGGCGTGGTGGAGCATGTGGGCTTCACCGTGCCGCGGATCTTCCCGTTCGGCTTCGCCGTGCAGGGCGACCTCGTGGTGGTCTTCTTCATCACGCTGCTGCCCGCGATCGCCGAGAGCATCGCGACCTACGACATCGTCGCGGGCTGGGGAAAGCAGGAGCTGTCGGGCTACCGCGTTTCGCAGGGGGTGTTCGGCGAGGTGCTCGGCAGCACCGTCGGGGCGGTCTTCGGCGGGATGTCCACATTGGCCTATCCGGACAACATCGGTCTGCTGCGCGTGACGAAGGTCGGCTCGCGGTACGTGACGCTCGCGACCGGGATCATCCTGCTGGTGCTCGGCGGCCTCGCCCCCTTCGACCACTTGCTGCAGGCGGTGCCGCTGCCGGTGCTCGCCGCCGCGGGCACCGTGCTGTTCGGCGTTCTCTTCGCGAGCGCCATCGACTCCCTCTCGGGCGTCCACTGGTCCCGTGACAACCTCATGCTCGCCGGTTTCCCCTTCATCGCGGCGATCGGCGGCCTGTTCGTCCCGGCACCGACGATGAAGGTGCTCCCGCAGGTCGCCCAACTGATCCTGCAACAGCCCCTGATTCTCGGCACGGTGCTGCTGCTGGTGCTGAAGGCCGCCTACGGGCTACGGCGCAAGCCCGCCTGACCTGACCCGCCTGACGGTCGCCGAACAGACTCTGTACGACGCTGAACGTGCTCACGCCGAAAAATCTGGCGACCGGACCTCCCGCCGCCCGCATAATCACCGACCATGGACGCACTCCGACTCCGCGCGGCCGAACCCCACGAGGCCACGGCGATCACCGAACTCGCCCGGCGGTCCAAGGCGTACTGGGGCTACCGCGAAGAGTTCCTCGAGCGGGTCCGCGAGGACCTCGTCGTGCACGCCCATCAGATCCGGGGCGCGAACGTGGTGGTGGCCGAGGACGCGACCGGCTTCTCGGGTACTACCGGCTCGACGGTACGCCGCCGGACGGGGAGCTCGTCGACCTGTTCGTCGACCCCACGGCGATCGGCACCGGACTCGGCCGGCGGCTGTGGGAGCACGCCGTCGCGCAGGCCCGCGAGCGCGGGTTCCGCTCGCTGGAACTGGAGGCCGACCCCCACGCCGAGCCGTTCTACTCGCACATGGGGGCCAGGAGAATCGGTTCGCGGACCGTCGCTTCAGGACGGACGCTGCCGGTGCTGCGCGTCGACGTGGCCAGGGGCTGAAGGGGCAGTTCTCGCCGCGCGCCGGAGTGAGCGGCGAGAGCAGCCTGCGCGGGGCTGAAGCGAGCGGGTCGGCCGGTTCGGGAGTCCGAACCGGACGGTGAGGGTCAGCTCTCGCCGCGCGCCGGAGTGAGCGGCGAGAGCAGCCGGCGCGGGGCCGTGAGCGCGGCGGATACCGGGTCGAGGTCCTCGCCGGTGGAGACATAGCCCGGACCGGGGGCCATGCAGATGTCGGGCACGGCCACGAGAGTGCCGCAGCGGGTGCAGTGGCCGTCGGCGGTGAGGGGGGCGTCGTCGGTGGCGTGGGTCATCGTGCGGCGGGCGCCGGCGGGGGAGTAGAAGTCGTCGCCCCAGGTGATCAGGGAGCGGACGATCGGCCAGAGGGCAACGCCCTTGTCCGTGAGCACGTAATCGACGGCGCCGCCGGTCTCCTCGCGGCTCAGGACGCCTTCGCGCACGAGGAGTTTCAGCCGCGCGGTCAGCACGGCACGAGGGATGCCGAGTTGCGTGGCGAAGTCGCCGAAGCGGCGAACACCGTAGAAGGCGTCGCGCACGATCAGGAGGGTCCAGCGCTCGCCGACGATCTCCAGTGCTCGCGCGAGGGAGCAGTTGCTGTCGGCGTAGGTGCTGGGAAGTGCCATGCCGCCATGCTACTCCCGTGGTTCGCTCACTGAACCAGCATGTGTTACGGTCGGTTCAGTTCACTCACTGAACTGAACTCGCCGGCTCCCACAGCCGGCCCGGCCGGCTGTGGGAGCCGGCGGGCGAGAACAAGCCAGGCACGAAGACGGTCCCGATTCCCTCGGCGCGGCGGTGGCGGATTCGTCCGCGACGTGCGCGACTGACCCTGGAAAGGCTTCCCAATGCTGATGTCAAGCCGCTGTGACGGTAGGTGGTGCGGCTTGGTAGGGCGTTCCGTCGCGGATCATGGCCCACAGGACGTTGACGCGACGGCGCGCGAGCGCCAGCAGCGCCTGCTTGTGTCCCTTGCCCTCGGCGCGTTTGCGCACGTAGAACGCCTTCGACGCGGGGCTGCTCGTCAAGCTCGACAGCGCGGAAAGATACATGGCGTTGAGCAGGCCACGATGGAAACGACGGGGCCGGCGGAGGTTGCCGCTGACCCGTCCGGAGTCACGCGGGGCAGGCGCCAGGCCGGCGTAGCCAGCGAGCCGGTCGGCACTGCCGAAGGCGTCCAGGTCGCCGCCGGTAGCCGCGATGAACACGGCCCCCGTCTGCTTGCCGATGCCAGGCAGGGTGGTGTGCTGGGCTTCAGCAGCGCGTACCGCTGTCTCGGCGAGTGCGGCGGCACCGCGGACCTTGCGGTGGCGCAGCCATGTCTGGATGCGTGTGGCGCCGCTGTGGCGGATCGCCGCCGGGGTCTGATAGCCCGTCAGCAGCAGGACCGGCCCTTTGTTGGTCAGGTCCAGGGCGCGTTCCAGGGCGGGGAAGATCTCCAGCAACTGGGCGCGAAGCCGGTTGATCTGGCGGGTGCGGTCGCAGACGAGATCGGTGCGGCGAGTGGTCAGGGTGCGCAGGTCCACCGCGATCTCGTCACCGGGCCGCAGCACGCCCAGGTCACGGCGCATCCGGGCCTGGTCTGCGATGACGAACGCGTCCTTGGCGTCGGTCTTGCCTTCACCGCGGTAGGAGGCAGAGGCACGGTGCACGGTCAGGCCGGTGATGTAGACCATGGGTTGCTCATGGTTGAGCAGCAGCCCGATCAGCAACGCCGCGCCGCCGTGGTTGAGGTCGATCGCCCACAGCACGTCGGTATCGAGGGCCAGGACGTCCCCGATCAGTTCCAGCAATGCTGTTTCGTCGTTGAGGACCCGGCGGGACAGCAGACGTTGACCGTCTGCATCGATCACCACACAGTGGTGGTGTTCCTTGCCAATGTCCACACCGGCCCAGGTCCGAGGCATGGTCACCTCCGTCAGCTCGTCGTGCGTGCACAGCCCAGCAGACGACCTCGCCGGCGTTGCCCTACACAGCGATCGAGTCGCATCTCCCAATTGGCGGTCGGGTCGTCGCGGGGCTCTGGGTGGCCAAGCCTTTCCAGCCATCTCACGGCGAAACCATGACAGCCATACCCAGAGCCCTGGGTCCCGCTGATCTTACGAATGACCAGTTCGAACCACGATCAA
>DASZNR010000115.1:0-1728 GCA_035551175.1 Amycolatopsis sp.
CGGCACGGCCGGCTCCGCTCCGCTCTGCCGACCGGCCGGGCGGCGTGGCCGCCTTCGGTGCAGCTGCGCAGCGCCGCCCGCCGACGACGTGTCCAAGCCATTCAGCCAACGTCGAGCCTCCCTCGCCGATGAGTCGTACAACCCGCGTCGTCGTCAGACGCCACCGTGTTACGCCCGTTCGGCGGTAAGCACCATCCCGAAGCTTGATCGTGACAACGGCCGGTAGCGCCGCGTCAAGGCTGGGAAGCGTGCCTTGACCCGACGCCACCGGCCGCGTGCTGGCTTCGTATCGGGATGGTGGGGGAGCTGTGGGCGGTACAGTAAGGGAGGCGCGAGCCGGTCACGAGGCCGCGAAGAGGGCATGATCATCTCCCCGGTTTTCCCCCGGGAAACGATGCAGAACGACGAGAACCAGCGACCGACCATGATCGTTTGGCGCGGACGTTCATGCAGGTGAAGACTGGTATCGACAGATGACGAGAACTAGCCGCTGACCTGGGCTTATTCTCCGTAGGTTCTGGGTTCGAGCCCCAGGCGGCCCACCACGAGCTACCTCTCCCGCATCACCGCGGCGGGGTCGGTGGTGCCTGCTTGCCTGGGTCCTCACGACGTGCCCTCCGGCGACACCGGACTTCGTCCACGACGGCGAGCACGCCCAGAACCACCACGATGACCACCATGAGGATCAGCACCGGGTCGTCATCCGCGGGCGCCGAATCCGGGTACTTGACCATCATCATCGATGAGGTGATGAGAATGAAGAGCGCCGCCAGGGCGACTTGGAGGCTTCGCCGGCCGCGGTGGATGTGCACGTGGGCCGTTGCCGGCGCGCATTTCAGGTAGTCGCCGATCTCGGCGGCGCTCCAGCCCTGTACGTGGCGCAGGTAGACCGCGATCTTCTGGCGGTCGGGCAGTGCGGCGAGATGTCCGAGCACCTCTCGGGCCTCGACGATGTCCTCGGTGCTCGTGCGGGCGGTCAATGACGTCCACTGGGTCGTGTCGGTGTGCAGGAGTTCCTGGGGGTCGCCCTCGGCCCGGCTCCGGTGCCGGGCAGCGATCTTGCCGACCAGGCGGCGGGCCACCGTGAACAACCAGGCGGGCGGATCCTCGATGGTGGTCTGGGTGTCGAGCATCGAGGCGAAGGCCTCGTGCACGACGCCTTCGGTGTCGATCAGGGACTCCGACAGGCCCCGGCTCGCTGCGACGCGTCGAACGTACCGCCGCAGCGGTTCCGCGTAGTCGCGGTACAAAGCCTCGACCCCGGCTTGCTCAGCCACGCGCCTCTCCAGGCTGTCGCGGTGAACGGAATCGCCAGCTGCCACCGTGGCGGTCCTGTTCGACGACTTCCGTGCCCGGCGCGGCGGCTGCGAGCCGGGCCAGCTCGACCCTGGTCCGCAGCGCGAGCCACCGCGCCAGCTCTCGCGCGCTCACGGCCACCGTCACGATCAGCACGGGGTCTGCCATCGTTGCCTCCCTGCTCGCTGCGGCCGCCACCCGGTAACGACCCTTCTACTCCCTAAGTGGCTGAATCGACGCGAAGCCTTTACCGTCGGACCGCAACTCGCGATGTCGGACTGGCATCCGGCTAGGGTGGCGCCATGGACAGGTGGCTGATCGTGCTCCGGCACGCCAAGTCGGACTGGTCGGACGACCTCCCCGACCGCGAACGCCCCCTCGCCCCGCGCGGCATCCGCGACGCCCCCAAGCTCGGCCACTGGCTCACCGACC
>DASZNR010000116.1:0-4135 GCA_035551175.1 Amycolatopsis sp.
CTACGCAGTGCGTGTCGTCATCACGCTGATCCTGATCGCCACCGGGCCGCTGTTTCTGATGTGTCACGGCTTGCCGCACACCGACGGCATCGCCTGGTGGTGGTGGAAGGCGACCGGGGCGACGCTGGCGATCCAGGTCGCCCAGTCGCTCGTGCTGATCGGCACCGTGCGGACCTTCCTGACCGGCGGGGTGCATCTGTTCGGCTCGACGCTGTCCGCACTCGGCATGCTCATCGCCGCGATCGCCTTGTTCTACATCCTCTTCAAGATTCCGTTCTGGTTCCTCTCGGCAGCCAAGATCGGCAACGGCCGCTCTCTCCTCGGAAGCCTCGTCAAGACCTACATCGCAGCGAAAACATTCGGAATGGTCGCCGGGAAGTCCGGCCGCTCCGGCAAGGCCAGCACCGTCGCCGGTAGCGGCAAGGGACACAGGGGCGGCGAGGGCCGGGCCGGTGCTGCTGCCCATCCGACGTGGCCCGCTCAGCCGCGGAGCCCGCGGACACCGGAGGCGGTCAACAAGCGGATGCAGGCCGCCTACGACGCAGAGCGCGCCCGTGCTGCCCAGCAGCCGCGCCCGCCCTCACAGCGACCGGAGTTTCAGCAGCCCGGTCCGCAGGAGACCACCCACGACCCGGCCGTCACCCCGGTCAACCAAGGACCCGTCATGCCCGAATTCAGTTCCGCACCCATGCCCAGCACTCCGGCCCGGCCGCTCGCCGGGCGGCGCCGCAGGCAGGCTCCGACGGCACCCCGGTTCCAAGCTCCCGCCGCGCCGCGCCGCGCGGGCACCGGAGGTCCACCGGCGCGGCCGGTGGCGGTGGCCGCGGTTCCGCCGCACTTGCGGTTCCAGCCGCCGACGCCGGAACCGACCCGCGTGTCCAAGCCGGTCAAACCAGCGGCCGTGCCACCCGCTGCACCGCTGTTCCGGACCGCGCACCCGGAGCCGCGCATCGGCGACGCCCGCCCGCGCACGCCGTCCGTGCCGCCGGTGACGTTCCGGTCGCAGACCACGCCACCGGTGCCGCCCAAATCCGTGCCGAAAACCCCGCCCCGCGGAGGTGAGAAGTCATGACCCAGCCCGTGCGCATCCCCTCCGATGTCGATCGCGAGGATCGCGTCCTGGCCAACCTCACCGCCCGCCAGCTGGCGATCCTCGCGGTGACCGGGATCGTGCTCTACGGCGCTTGGACGCTGACCCGCGGTGTGGTGCCGCTGCTGGTCTTCCTGATCGTCGCCATTCCGATCGGGATCACGGCGGCGGTCCTGGCGCTGGGGCAGCGCGACGGCATGAGCCTGGACCGGCTCGTGCTCGCCGCGGTCCGCCAGCGGCTGCAACCCCGCCGCCGGGTCGCCGCGCCCGAAGGGGTGCGGGCCGCACCCGAGTGGCTGACCAGCAGTATCACCGCGACCGATGCCACCAGTGCGGCGAGCGCGTCGGAGGTGTCTCCGGCGGCGCTGCGACTGCCCGCGGAAGGGGTCACCGAGGCCGGCGTCGTCGACCTCGGCCCCGACGGGGTCGCGATGATCGCGGTGGCCAGCACCGTCAACTTCGCGCTCCGCACGCCCGGTGAGCAGGAGGCGTTGGTAGCGTCCTTCGGCCGGTATCTGCATTCGATCTCCGCGCCGGTACAGGTGCTCATCCGGGCCGAACGCCTCGACCTGAGCCGGCAGATCAGCGACCTGCGCGAGGCCGCACCCGGTCTGCCGCATCCGATGCTCGAAGCAGCCGCGCGCGAGCACACGACCTACCTCGACCAGTTGCGCCGCTCCACCGATCTGCTGCGCCGCCAGGTGCTGCTGGTGCTGCGCGAGCCGGTCCGCGCTACGGGGCCGACCGACGGGCTCGGCGGCGCGTCCCCGCTCGCCGCGCTGCGGGCGCGGCGAGCCCGCGGACGGGACGGCGAGGTCACCGAGACCGCGCGGCGCTCGGCGGAAACCCGGCTCGTGCGGCGGCTGGGCGAAGCCACCGAACTGCTCTCCCCTGCCGGGATCACGATCACGCCCCTGGACGCCGGGCAGGCCACCGCCGTGCTGGCCACCGCGTGCAACCCGGACAGCCTGATCCCGCCCTCGGCGGGTCTGGCCGGCGCGGACGAAGTGATCACCACTGCCGCCCCGGACCCCGACGACGAGCCACCAGTCCATCACCGAAGCACGGCCAGCCGGGGCGGGCGCGACAGCGCGTCGCCGGAGTCGACGGCCCTGGATGAATGGGAGGGCGGGGACCTATGAGCAGGAAGTCCGGCCGTACTCGAGGCCGCGGCGCGCCACACACGAACGCACCGGTGGGCAGGGCCAGTGCGTTCACCCCGGATTCGCTGTCAGTCGCACCCCGGCATCTGGAGATCGGCGGCGAATGGGTCTCCTCCTTCGCGGTCACCGGCTATCCCCGCGAAGTGCACGCGGGGTGGCTGCAGCCGTTGCTGTCCTACCCCGGCCGCGTCGACGTGTCGCTGCACATCGAGCCGATCGACCCGGTCACCGCCGCCAACCGGCTCAAGCGCCAGCTGTCCAAGCTGGAATCGGGACGACGACACACCAGCGAGAAGGGGCGGTTGCTGGACCCGATGGTCGAGGCCGCCACCGAGGACGCCTACGACCTCTCGGCCCGCGTCGCCCGCGGCGAAGGGAAGCTCTACCGGCTCGGGCTGTATCTGACCATGCACGCCACCAGCGAAGCCGATCTCGACGAGCAGGTGGCCGCGGTGCGGGCGCTCGCGGCATCGCTGCTGATGAACGCGCAGCCGACCACCTACCGGTCGCTGCAGGGCTGGGTGTCCACCCTGCCGCTGGCGCTGGATCTCATCGGGATGCGCCGCACGTTCGACACCAGTGCGCTGGCCGCGGCGTTTCCCTTCACCAGCCCCGATCTGCCGCCCGCCGACCCGACCAGTGTCGCCGCACCGGCCGGTGTGCTGTACGGGTTCAACGTCGGATCGCAGGGTTTGGTGCATTGGGATCGCTTTTCCGCCGACAACTACAACAGTGTCGTGCTCGGGCGCTCCGGCGCGGGCAAGTCCTACCTGGTGAAGCTGGAAACCCTGCGCAGCCTCTACCGCGGGGTCGAGGTCGCGATCATCGACCCGGAGGACGAGTACCGGCGGCTGTGCGAGGCCATCGGCGGCACCTACATCCACCTCGGCGACGCCGACGTCCGCATCAACCCGTTCGACCTTCCGATCGCGATACGCCCGGACGGTCGCCGCACCGCCCCCAAGGACGCCCTGACGCGCCGGGCGCTGTTCCTGCACACCGTCATCGGAGTGCTGCTCGGCACCGAATTGTCCGCGCAGCAACGCGCCGTGCTCGACCGGGCGATCATGGCCACCTACCAGCAAGCCGGGATCACCAGCGACCCGCGGAGCTGGGGCAGGCAGGCGCCGCTGCTGGTGGATCTCGCCGCGGTCCTCACTGCCACCGGCGATCCGATCGCCGCGGATCTCGGCTCCAGGTTGCACCCGTTCGTCGAGGGCGCGTTCTCTACGATGTTCTCCGGGCCGACCACCACGCGGCCAGAGGGGCACCTGACCGTGTTCAGCTTGCGTGACCTGCCCGACGAACTCCGGCCGATCGGGACGCTGCTCACGCTGGACACGGTGTGGCGGCGGGTGTCCAACCCGGCCATCCGGCGGCCGAGGCTGATCACCGTCGACGAAGCGTGGCTGCTCATGCAGGACCCTGCCGGGGCGCGGTTTCTGCACCGGATGGCCAAAGCAGCCCGGAAACACTGGGCGGGCTTGACGATCGCGACTCAGGATGTCGGCGATGTCCTCGGGACAGACCTGGGCAAGGCGATCATCGCTAACGCGGCGACGCAGATTCTGCTACGTCAAGCGCCGCAGGCGATCGAGGAGATCGTGGCGACCTTCAACCTGTCCGAGGGTGAGAAGCAGTTCCTGATTTCCGCGGACAAGGGACAAGGTCTGCTCTCGACCGGGACGCAGAGAGTCGCGTTCCAGTCGCTGGCTTCGCCGCAGGAAAACGCGCTCATCACAACGGATCCGGCCGAGTTGGCGCAGCACACGGAACACGAATCTAGCACGGACGACGGCGGCGCGTTTGTAGATCTCGGTGTCGACGACACCGAGCTGACTCTTGATGCGGATGCTGACGGTCACGTCGACCTCGGCAGCGC
>DASZNR010000117.1:0-5618 GCA_035551175.1 Amycolatopsis sp.
CGGCTACGACGCGCTGCAACTCCGCCCCGCCGCCCATGGACCGGCGAGCGGACGAGCCAAGCAGGTCATCGACGCGGCCATGTCCCAGATCGGTGTCCTACGCCTGGGGAGGCGGCACCGCCGCCGGTCCGAGCCAGGGAATCCGCGACGGAAGAGTGCCCGACCGGCACGGCGACTACAACAAGATCGGCTTCGACTGCGGCGGACTCGCCCGCTACACCCGCGCCCGCGTCGGCATCACGCTGCCGCACCAGCGCGGAGCCCAGTTCGCCCTGGGCGATCGCCTGCCCCGGGCCGCGGGCATCGAGGCGCTGCATCCGGGCTACCTCGTCTTCTGCAGACCCGGCGTCATCCACAACGTCGGTATCTACCTCGGCGACGGCCAGATGATCAACGCCTTTGCGTCCGGCACCTTCATTCGGACCGACCCTGTCGACCTCCACGAGTACCCCGGCGGTGTCCGGCTTCTTCCGTAGCGCCATGCGCGGCAATTGCGCGGCATTTATTGCCTTCGGCTGGCTGGGCGCAGCCGGAAGCATCACCGCGGTGGTCGTCGGTTCTCGTTTTGCACCAGGGGATCCGCCGCAACTTCAGTGGCTGCTTCTGTCCCGCCGCACCGCGCTCCCTCGCTGGATCAGGTGAGCGACAATCACCTCGTCTGTGTGCTCCGTGCCAGCGAGGCGCCCGATCTGGACCCGTCAGTCAAACTGCCTCTCCTGGTACTCGACGGCAGAGGGCCTCTCGCGGCCAGCATTGGCGAGTCAAGCGGGGTCACGCTGCCGAATCACGCGCCGTCGAACACGGCGTGTCTTCGCCGGTCGATCTTCCGGAGGTGTGCCGTGATTCTTGCCGTTGGGGGCTACCTCGACCCCGTCCTTGGCCAGTCGCTGCGGCTTTGGCCGCTGACTGGAGAAACCGCTGTTCAGCGGTGCTTTACCCACTTGCTCATAAAGCCGACATGTTCTCCCGCACGCATGGCCGTCAGGCCGTGCTGGGGAACGGCGCGCCGCAGGCGCTCCATGCGGACCACCTGCTGACGAGTGCCGCGCTGTGGTGGGTGACCTCGGCGGTGGTGGCGAGCGTGATCGCGGTCTTTGTCCTCCGCCGACACTTCCGTTCCCGCCACCTCCGCTCTCGTGTCCGCTACGAGCTGTTGCCGACGACGGCGTTCGATCCGTCGCTGCCGGCGGTGGTGGCGTTCGCGCACCAGCTGGGCCGGGCGCGGCCGGTGCACGGCTGGGTGCCGCGGTCGGTCGTCGGTGTCCGGGTGTGGTTCAGCACGGACCCGGAGTTCGGGAAAATGACCATGAGCATCGAGGGGCGGGAGTCGATCAACGGCGTCCTGAACAAGCCGAGCTATCCGCAGGTGGAAATCCGCCGAGCCTCGGCGGCGAGCGACGGTGAAACCTCCCCGGTGAGGGAGGAGACGCCGCCTCGGCAATCATGGCAAAGAAAGAACCCTAACCGGGACGATTGCCTCGGGGAATTCAGGAGGATTTCTTCGTGGTGCGCTTGCGGCGCGGCTTCGGAGCGTTCTGGTCGCGTTCGTTGTATGCGGTGATGACTTCGGCTGGGATGCGGCCGCGGTCGGCGACGGCCCAGCCGTTTTCGACGGCCCATGCGCGGATGGCGCGGGAGCGTTCGCGGTCCTCTGCGGTCGGGGCGGCAGCGGTGTGCGCGGTGGTTTTGCGGCCGCCGGTCCGGCGGCCGGCGGAGATGAACCGGGCGAGTTCGTCGCGCAGGGCGGCGGCGTTGTCGTCGGACAGGTCGATTTCGTAGTGGGCTCCGTCGAGTCCGAAGGGGACGGTCTGGCCGGCTTCGGATCCGTCGAGGTCGTCGATCATCTCGACGAGAACTTTTTGCGCCATGGCGGGTGATTTCTCCTCGGAAGCGGGAAAGCGAAGCCCTGACGATAGCAACCGGTCATGCGGGTCTCTCGGGCGGGAAGAATTATCGTGGCCGCTCGATGCCTTGTCTTCTCCGCGAAACGCGACGTGCGGAGGTGACCGACAATGGGCAGCGCCGTGGGAAGGCTGGGAGGAGATGCCTCCGTCCTGGTGGGTTTGGCATGAGGCAGGCTGACCGAGTCCACGTGGCACGCGCCGAACTGGTTTTGGCGCGGTCGCCGCAGTTTTCGCCGAAGGCATTGCCGATCCGGCCGGACGATCCCCTGCAGCCATTGGCGAACGCGCTGGGCGATGTTCGCCCGGATCTCGGCGAGACGGTCGACGTATGCATCGATCTGGTCCCGCTGACGCCGGCCCGAATGCGGCACGTCTCGCGGAAGTACCAGCCGTCGTCCGGGTCCGCAGGTGGATTGTTGCGCGCGGTGGGCGAGGGGCTTGCGGAGGTGGCCGGCGAGTTCCTTCTGGCTGCTCGCGGACAAGGACTTTTCTCCTCTGGCCCGGCGCGGGCACCGTTGCAGCAGAACAAGTTCCTCACCGACGAGCCGGTGTTCGCGACCGTGTCGGAGATCCCAGGCCGGGCGGAGGCATGCCTGCGGAGCGTGATCGGCGCCTTCGACGTGTATCGGGGCGAGAACTACTGGCGGATGCGCGGCGTGCGGTTCCTCGGCCGCCAGGTGGGAGCGGACGTGCCTGTGGTCCGCAGGCTGTTCGACCGGCGGTTCGCCACCGGCCTGGCCAAGCCGCGGCCGGGCTCGCTGGTGACCGCGCGGCGGCCACCATCGCGAGTCGGTTGCGGGCGTCGAGTTCCAGTCTGGGTGTGCCGCTGGAGGAATCGACTCGCGCGTTGCTCCAACGGTTGCAGTATTCAGCCGATATCGGGCCTTTGAAAGCGTCAGGTCGTGGAGGAGCGCATGTCTGTCCGAACGCTTCGGCCGGGATTCGTCAGCGCAGTGATCGCGGTAATTCCCGACGCTTCTGTGGACTGCTGCATGGTCAGGCTCAGCCGGGCGGGGCCTGCAGCGGTCGTCTCTGAAGTGCGCGCCCTTGCGGCGGAGCTCCGGCGAGTCCTGCGTGCCGACGGATCGGCATGGTTTCTGGTGGAGGAGGTCCGTACTGCGGCGGGACTTGCCGGGCGGCCGTGGCAGGCGGCGCTCGAACTTCAACGCAGTGGATGGCTGCTGCGCAATGCGGTCGTCGCCGAGTCGGATTCCGGACCGAATGAGACAGTGCTTTTCTGCGTGAAACAGACTCGGTACTTCTTCGATTTGGCAGCCGTGCGGTCGGCGTTGGGGTCGAATCGAGGCGACGTCGTACTGGCTGGCGAGCCTCACCTGACCGACAGGATCGTGTTGGCAGCTTGCCGTCCGGGAGGGACTGTGCTGGATCTGACGGTCGATGCTGAGGCGGCGGCACGTCGCTGGGGCCGCTCAGTTGTTCCGGGATCGCAGGCAATTCCTGCTGCCTGAGTTTGGCTGCCGAATGTCCGCGCGGTATCGTATTGTGCCGATTTCTCCGTGTCTCTGGACGTCCAGCGGCTGTGGAGGAAGCGATGATTGACGAATTCGAGAATCCGGTGTTGGCATACGACAACGGTCAGGTCGTCTTGTACTGCGGCGATGCGGTCGACGAGCTGTCGCGTGTTCCTGCCGGTTCGGTCGATTGCGTGGTGACGTCTCCGCCGTACTGGGGTCTCCGGGACTACCGGGTCGCCGGCCAGCTGGGCGGCGAGCCGACCGTTGCGGAGTACGTCGCGGTGCTGGCGGCGGTGTTCGACGAGGTCGCTCCGGTGCTTGTTCCGGGTGGTTCCGTGTGGTTGAACCTGGGCGACAGCTACGGCGGTTCGTGGGGCAACTACGTCGCGGACGGCTCGACAGCAGTGCGGTCGCGGTACGGGTCGCATCGGCCGCCGCAGCAGAAGCATCGGGCCAAGGATCTGGTGGGTGTGCCGTGGCGGGTGGCGTTCGCGCTGAGGGACCGCGGCTGGGTGATCCGCCGGGAGGTGGTGTGGCACAAGCCGAACGCGCGACCGGAGAGCGTGCGGGACCGCTTCGCCCGTCGCTACGAGACTATTTTCGAGCTCGGCCGAGGCCAGCGAGACGACACCGAGACCGCGGCCGGGCCTGAGGTGTGGACGGTCTCGGCGGACCGCACGGGCCTGAACCATCCGGCGGTCGGGACCCGGGAGATCGCGCGCCGCTGTGTGCGGCTTGGGTGTCGTCCGGGCGGGACGGTGCTGGACCCGTTCTCGGGGACCGGGACCACCGGTCTCGCGGCGCGGGAGCACCGGTGCCGGTTCATCGGGATCGACCTCGATCCGCGGTGTCACGAGATCGCGCGGCAGCGGCTGGGATTGGCGGGGGAGCGGTCGTGACGGTCGACGCCGAGGTGTTGACGCTGAGCGAGGTCGAAGCATTGCCCGCGATCGTGGATCTGGAGACGGCGCGGCGGGCGTTGGGGATCGGCCGGACGACCGCGTATGCGCTGGCGCGGGCTGGCTCGTTCCCTTGCCCTGTCGTGCGCGTCGGCGCGGCGTACCGGGTCCCGACGGTCGGCCTGCTGCGACTGCTGGGAATCGACCACCTGATCCGGTGATCTCGGCCCCGCTCGGGCTTCCCCGAGTCGTGGTCGCAGCGCGAGTATCTACGCCCGAGAACTGCCCTGGTGGGTGATGACGTGACGAAGGAGCAAAGGGTGACGGTGCCGAAGGGTTCGGTGTTCCGGCGGTGTTCGTGCCGGGACGGCAACAAGAGGTCGCTGGGGGAGGAGTGCCCGAAGCTGCGGAACAAGCGGCACGGGCAGTGGTTCTTCCGGATCGAGCTGCCGCCGGACGCCGCGGGCAACCGCCGCCCGCGGCGGCGCGGCGGGTATGCGAGCGCGACGGAGGCCGAGACGGGTCTCGGTCGGGTCCGAGACTTGCTCGGGATCGCGCAGGAAGGGGACGAGGAGACGTTGCGCAAGATCGGCGACCTGGTCGCGTCGGTGATCGCGAAGAAGGACCCGCTGCCCGACGTCGAAGCCGTGCGGCGCCTCGTGCGCGCGGCCGCGACGGTCCTGGAGCATCCCTTGATGGATGAGGAGTTCGACGAGTTTCTGGCGGTGAAGAAGCGGTCGGTGAGCCGCAACACCTACCGTTCCTACGAATCCCATGTGCGGCTGTATCTGCGCCCGCACTTGGGGAAGGTCCGGCGCGACAGGCTCCGCGTCGCGCACTTGGACGCGATGTTCGAGGCGATCGCGGAGAACAACGATGTGATCGAGCAGTACCGCGCCAGTGGTGATCCGCGGAAGGTCGCGGCGGTGAAGTGGCAGCGTCCGGTGGGGCCGTTGTCGTTGCACCGGATCCGGGAAACCCTGCGAGCCTTGCTCAACCGGCGGGTGCGGGAAGGGTTGTTGCTGGTGAATGTGGCGGTGCTGGTGGAGTTGCCGCGGGCGGAGCGGCCGAAGCCGCGGTTGTGGACGCCGGAGCGGGTGGCGAAGTGGCGGCGCACCGGGGAGGTGCCGTTCCCGGTGATGGTGTGGACGGGGGAGCAGACCGGGCGGTTCCTCGACTTCGCGGTCGACCACCCACTTTACCCGTTGTTCCATCTGATCGCGTATGCGGCGTTGCGGCGGGGCGAGGCGTGCGGGCAGCGCCGCTCGGACACGTTCCTGGACGCGGGCTGTCTGGAGGTGGCGAACCAGATCGTGCAGTACGGGTGGGAGACCGGCCAG
>DASZNR010000118.1:0-75052 GCA_035551175.1 Amycolatopsis sp.
CGATCCACCGCGGCGAACGACGAGTCCGAGCCGTCCGTGCCCACCACGACAGTCCGATAGACAGCCATCCAGAACCTCCCGGCGATCCCGAATCGGGGCGGCTCCGCCCCACTTGTCGGTTGTCCGCAGCGAGGTTACTCGTCAGTCGGTTATCTCGCCGGGCCAGGCCTGCGGCGACTACGAGTCGCGGCGCGCGGGCTCGGGCGAGGGCTGAACCTTCGGCACGTCGGCGGTGTTGAGCCGGACGGTCTTTTCCACGTCAGGCGACCCGGCACCCGGTCCGGAGCCTGAGTTCGCGGCCGGGCCCGAGTTCGAGCTTGAGCCCGACTTCGCGGCCGGACCCGTGCCGGCGTTCGAGTTGGCGGCCGAACCCGAACCCGAGGTCGGGTTCGTGGCCGGCTTGGCCGCGGGCTTCGGCTCCGAATTCGGCCCTGATGCCGAGCCGGACGGCTTCGGTTCGGCCGCCTTGATGTCCGGCGGCACGGTCGGATCGGCCTCGCCCAGCACGTGGTGCGCCTCGGCCAGCACCGTGCGGGCCTGTCGGACCTGGTCGGCGAGTGCGGTGCGGACGTTGCGCAGCGCCTCGACCCGCTCGTTGGCCTGCGTGATGCGGCGGTTGGACTCCTCGGTGGCCGTGCGGACGCGGCGGCGGGCCTCGTCGGCGGCCTCGGCGAGCCGGGCGTTGGCCTCGGTGATCGAGTCCTGCTTGCGCTTGTTCGCGTCGGCCATGGACTCGCGCTGGCGGCGGTCGATCTCATTGCGTGCGGCCGTCTCGTCTTCGAGCACCTTGGCGCGAATGGCGGCGGCGTCCTCGGCGGCTTCGCGCACGCGGCGCTCGGCCTCGGCCTTCGACGACGCCTCCTGCTCGGCCAGCACGCGCATCGCCTCGGCCCGACGCGTGGCCATGGCGATCTCGAAGTCCTCTTCGACCTGTGTGCGGCGGGCTTCGGCCTCGGCGTCGAGCCGTTTGCGCTCGGCTTCGGCCTTGTCGGTGATCGACTTGGCCTCGGCGCGGGCGTCCTCCAGCACCTTGCGGTGCTCGGCTTCCATCTCCTTGCGCCGAAGGTCGAGTTCGGTGAGCAGCTGCTCGTAGCGGGCCCGCATGGCGCTGGCGTCGGTTTCGGCCTTGGCGCGGATGTGGCCGGCCTCGGCCTCGGCGCGCGCCCGCGTGTCGGCGGCCTCGTCCTGTGCCAGGCGCAGCATGCGCTGAAGCCGCTCGGACAGGCCTTCGACGCTCGTCGGCGGCTGGGCCAGCCGGTCGACCTGACCGCGCAGGTCGGCGATCTCGCCGCGCGCGATCTCCAGCTGCCTCGCCAGATCCCCCGCCTGGGCGATGGCGGCGTCGCGGTCGGCGGTGAGCATCTTCAGATCGGCGTCCAGCCGTTCAAGATGTTCGTCGACCTGTGCCCGGCTGTACCCCCGCTTCGCCACGTCGAAGCCGGCTCCCAGCGGCACAAGCTCCCGTTCCTCGCCAAGGCTCATGGTCCCACCGTAGTCGTTGTGCGGTCACGGACGGGTGAGCACCCACGCTGTCTCGGCGAGCCTGCGCCGAGCGGGGGAACACAGTAGCCCGAAGGTTCGTCCTTGACCGGCCGGCCAACCAAGGCGCATGATCGAAGCAGGGGAAACATCCCGACAGTGAGATCTCCCGCGGAGGTGAGCACGAATGAGTGAAGTCTCGACGCGCGCCTGGACGAGGCCCCATGACTGGGCCGAAGTCGTCATCGGTGTTGTCGCCGCTCTTTCACCCCTTTGGCTGAGTACGAGCACGACTGCGATGTGGACGATGGTGATCCTCGGTGCCCTGATCGCCATCGACGGTCTGGTGTCGCTGGCGGCGCCCGACTTGGTGTACGGCGAGGGCGTGCAGGTCGTCCTCGGGGTGTTGCTGTTCATCGCGCCATGGGTGATGGGGTACACCGAACTGAACGGGGCGTCGTGGACGTCCTGGGTCGCCGGTGCGCTCACGATCATCGCCGGCGCGGCCGCCATGCCGATGGCCAACGCCGCCCACCGGACGGCGGGGCAGCACTGAAGGAGCTGACATGACCGAGGACTCGGCGAAGGAGCGGATCCTGTGTGCGGCGGAAGCGCTCTTCGCCGAGTCCGGCTTCGAGGCCACCCCGACGTCCCGCATCGCGGAGCGCGCCGGGGTGCCCAAGGGGTTGGTGCACTACTACTTCCGCCGCAAGTCCGACCTGCTGGCCGCGCTGGTCGCGCGCCTGCCCGACGAGCACATCGAACCGTCGACGGTCGTCGTGCCCGGTGATCTCGCGGGTTCGCTGCGCCGGCTCGTTTCTGAGCTCGACCGGCGGTTCACCGGTTCGCTCGGGCTTTCACACCTGCTCTGGCGTGAGGCCGACACGCACCATGTGGTCCGCGACGCGCTCGGCGACCGCTTCCAGCAGCTCGTGCGGCTCGTGCGTTCGGTGATCGTCGCGGCGGCCGGCGGGCGGCTGGCCGTCGCGGACGTCGACAGCGCTTCGGGACTGCTGGCCCGCGCCGTCACCCACCGCCACGCGACGGCCCGGCACTCCGGCGCCGACCGGCCCGCGGAGTTCGACGGCGAGCTCACGTTCCTCGCGAACGCACTGTCCGCCAAAGCCCGCACGGACTGAGCGGTCAGTGCGCGGCAGGCTCCACGAGTTCCACGAGCACGCCGCCGGCGTCTTTCGGGTGCACGAAGTTGATGCGGCTGTTCGCCGTGCCGCGCCGTGGTTCGTCGAACAGCAGCCGCAGGCCCTGCTCGCGCAACGCGGCCGACGCGGCGTCCACATCGGACACGCGAAGGGCGAGCTGTTGCAGGCCCGGCCCGCTGCGGTCGAGGAACTTCGCGATGGTCGAGTCTTCACGCAGCGGCGCCAGCAGCTGGACCTGCGTTTCCGTGCCCTCGGTGCCGGGCGCGCGCAGCATCGCCTCACGCACGCCCTGGTCCTCGTTCACCTCGACGTGGGCGACGACCAGGCCGAAGTGCTCGGCGTGGAAGGCGATGGCCTCGTCGAGGTCGGGCACGGCGATGCCGACGTGATCGATGGCCGTCACGAACGGTTTCAACGTGGCCCGCGCGTCAGTCGTCATGGGGGCAGAATAGGCGCGTCGTCCCGCCGCCAGGAGTGACGTGCGTCCCCTCACACTGGCTCAATCAAGACGCCGTCCGCGCGGGTACAGTCGAGAAATTCTGGTCGACAAATTCTTGGGAGGACGACGTGTCCGGTTCCGTGATCCTGGGCGCAGCCCGGACCCCCATCGGGCGGTTGCTCGGTTCGCTGAAGGACTTCACCGGGGCCCAGCTCGGCGGGATCGCGATCAAGGCGGCGCTGGAGCGGGCCGGGGTGTCGCCGTCCGAGGTCCAGTACACGATCATGGGCCAGGTCCTCACCGCGGGCGCGGGTCAGATCCCGGCGCGGCAGGCCGCCGTCGCCGCGGGGATCACGATGGACGTGCCGGCGTTGACGATCAACAAGGTGTGCCTGTCTGGCCTCGACGCCATCGCGCTGGCCGACCAGCTGATCCGCGCGGGCGAGTTCGATCTGGTCGTGGCCGGTGGCCAGGAGTCGATGACGCAGGCGCCGCACCTGCTGCCGAAGTCGCGCGCCGGATTCAAGTACGGCGATGTCACGATGCTCGACCACATGGCCCACGACGGGTTGTTCTGCGCGTTCGACCAGGTCGCCATGGGCGCGTCGACGGAGAAGCACAACAGCCGCTACGGCGTCACGCGCGAGCAGCAGGACGAGTTCTCCGCGCGCTCGCACCAGCGCGCTGCGGCGGCGATCGAGGCCGGGTTCTTCCGTGAGGAGATCGCACCGGTGACGATCCCGCAGCGGAAGGGCGAGCCGGTCGTCTTCTCGGCTGACGAGGGCGTGCGCGCCGACACGACGGTGGAGTCGCTCGCGAAGCTGCGTCCGGCGTTCGCCTCGGACGGCACGATCACGGCGGGTTCGTCCTCGCAGATTTCCGACGGGGCGGCCGCGGTGATCGTGGCCAGCCCCGAAAAGGCCGCGCAGCTGGGCCTCACGCCGCTGGCCGAGATCGGTGCACACGGCGTCGTCGCGGGCCCCGACGCGTCGCTGCACGAGCAGCCGTCCAACGCGATCCGCAAGGCGCTGGAGAAGGCCAAGCTCGACGTCGCCGACCTGGATCTGGTGGAGATCAACGAGGCGTTCGCGGCGGTGGGCGTGGTGTCGTCCGAGAAGCTCGGTCTCGACCCGTCGAAGGTGAACGTGAACGGCGGCGCCATCGCGCTTGGCCACCCCATCGGCGCCTCGGGTGCCCGCCTCGCCGTGCACCTCATCCACGAACTCCGCCGCCGCGGTGGCGGCTTGGGCGCGGCCGCCCTGTGCGGCGGTGGTGGCCAGGGCGACGCGTTGCTGCTGCGGGTGCCGTCGGCCTGATCTCTTCACGCCACAGAGCGAGCCGGGTGAATTCACCCGGCTCGCTCTGTGTTTGCAGGTGTGCTTACAACGGTTCCTTCTTGCTGAACCTTGCTGAACGGTGGCCCCGCCAGGAAACACTCGCAGGCGTCAGTGCTGCACCGCCTTCTCGGCGCCGGCGCCCGTCAAAGCCCGCACCTCCATCTCCGCGTACTTCTTCGAGTTCCGTTCCTTCGACAGCACGGTGCCGAGCCAGCCGAGCAGGAAGGCCACCGGGATCGAGACGAGGCCGGGGTTGTCGAGCGGGAACCAGTGGAAGTCCACGCCCTGCAGCATCGAAGGGCTCTTGCCGGTCGCCGCGTCGACGGGTTTGCCCGACACGGCGGGGGAGAAGACGATCAGCACGATCGACACGATGAGCCCGCCGTAGATGCTCCAGAGCGCGCCCTGGGTGTTGAAGCGTTTCCAGAAGAGCGAGTACAGGATCGTCGGCAGGTTGGCCGAGGCCGCGACGGCGAAGGCGAGCGCCACGAGGAAGGCCACGTTCTGGCCGTTGGCGAGGATGCCGCCGAGGATGGCGACCGCGCCGATGACCACGGCCGTCCAGCGGGCGACGCGGACCTCCGAACCCGTGGACGCCTTGCCCTTCTTGAAGACGTTCGCATAGACGTCGTGGGCGAAGGAGGCCGATGCGGTGATGGTCAGGCCGGCCACCACGGCGAGGATCGTCGCGAAGGCGATGGCCGACACCAGGCCGAGCAGGACCGGACCGCCGAGGTTGAGGGCCAGCAGCGGGGCGGCCGAGTTGACGCCGCCGGGTGCGCCCTTGATGTCGTCGGGGCCGACGAGGGCGCCGGCGCCGTAGCCGAGGACCAGGGTGAACAAGTAGAACACGCCGATGAGCACGATGGCCCACACGACCGAGCGGCGGGCGTCGCGGGCGGTGGGCACGGTGTAGAAGCGCATCAGTACGTGGGGCAGGCCCGCGGTGCCCAGCACCAAGGCGATTCCGAGGGAGAAGAAGTCCAGTTTGGACGTTCCGGGCTTGCCGTACTGCTTGCCCGGCCCGAGCAGCGTCTCACCGGCCCGCCCGGCTTTGTCGACGGCGCCCTGCAGTAGCGCGGAGAAGTTGAAGCCGTACTTGCCGAGCACCCACAACGTCATCACGAGCGCGCCGACGACGAGTAGCGCGGCCTTGATGATCTGCACCCAGGTGGTGCCTTTCATGCCGCCGATGAGTACGTAGGCGATCATGATCACGCCGACGATCGCGATGACGACCGACTGCGCCGCCTTGCCCTCGACACCCAGCAGCAGCGCGACCAGGCCGCCGGCGCCCGTCATCTGGGCCAGCAGGTAGAAGAACGACACGATCAGCGTCGAGATCGCCGCCGCGGCGCGCACGGGGCGCTGCTTCATGCGGAACGCCAGCACGTCGCCCATCGTGAACCGGCCGGTGTTGCGCAGCAGTTCCGCCACGAGCAGCAGCGCGACCAGCCACGCCACCAGGAAGCCGATCGAGTACAGGAACCCGTCGTAGCCGTACACGGCGATGGCGCCCGCGATCCCGAGGAACGACGCCGCCGACAGGTAGTCACCGCTGATCGCGATGCCGTTCTGCGGGCCGTTGAACGCGCGCCCGGCCGCGTAGTAGTCCGACGCCGTCTTGGTGTTGCGGCTCGCACGGAACACGATCACCAGCGTGATCAGCACGAACACTGCGAAGATGATGATGTTGAGCGTCGGGTTGCTGCCTTCGACGCCTGCGGCGAGCGTCCTCATCGGGGCTCCTTACCGGCCGGGTTCTCGATGTCGTCACGGATGCGCTCGGCCAGCGGGTCGAGGTTGCGGTTGGCGTAGCGCACGTAGAGCCACGTGATGAGGAACGTCGACACGAACTGCAGCAGCCCGAACAGCAGGCCGACGGTGAAGTTGCCCGCGATCTTGGTGCTCATGAAGCCGTGGGCGTAGTCCGCCAGCAGCACGTACAGCAGGTACCAAGCGAGGAACAGCACAGCCATGGGGAAGACGAAGCGGCGCAACCGGGTGCGCAGCTGGCGGAACTCGGCGCTCTCCTGCGCGCGCTCCCAGGTGTCCGGCGGGTCGCCGGACTCGACATCGGTGGTACTCATGGTCACTCCCTCGCCACGCTGCGGAATGTGGTCCGCGCCACAGTAGGGAGGGCAGGCCGGCGGCCGGAAGCGTCAGCGGTTCAAACGCCGGGCCACACGACGAACGGTTGACGAACGGTACGCGGGAGCCGACGAAGGGGCGGGCGGCCGTTCGTCGAGGTGCAGGCGCAGCATCGCCGCGCCGGCCCACGACGGTGGCCGCCCGCGCAGCGACACGAGCGCCATCACGCCGAACGCGAGCGGTACCGACCACGGCGCCGGCTGCGCCACCAGGATCGCCGGCCAGCCGCCCAGCCGGGGCCCGGCCAGCGCGAACAGGATCGAACCCGACGACGCGACCAGCCCCGTGAGCACCCCGCCGATCGCACCCGCCGCCGTGAGCCGCGGCCACCAGATCCCGAGCACGAGCAAGGGGCAGAACGTCGACGCGGCCACGGTGAACCCCCACGTGACCAGCACCCCGGCGTCGAGCCGCGCCGACGGCAGCGCGAGCACCACCATCGCGATGGCGGCGAACACCACGGTGAACCGCAGGCGCCGCAGCCCGCCCGGCATGAGGTCGTAGGCCAGCGCGCCGGACATCACCAGCAGCAGGCCCAGTGACGTCGCCAGGAACGCCGCGAACGCGCCCGCGGTCAGCAGCGCCGTGAACAGCTCTCCCGCCCACCCGGTGTCCACTTGGGACGGCAGCGCGACCACGACGGTGTCCGTGTCGCCCGAGAGGTAGATCCGGGGCACGAGCACCCGGCCGAGTACGCCGTAGATGCCGGGGAACAGGTAGAACACCCCGAGCAGCGCCACGGTGATCGCGGCGGTGCGGCGCGCGGCCCGGCCGTCGGGGCTCGTGTGGAACCGCATGAGCACGTGGGGCAGGCCCATGGTGCCGAGCATCGTCGCGATGAGCACGGCCCACGTGGCCAGCAGCGGGTAGCCGGTGGCCACGTCGAGCAGCGGACGTTGCCACGCAGGCCCGCCGAGCGCCGCCCCGCCGACGTCGGGGACCCGGGCACCGGCGGCGAACGTGAGGTGGTCGCCGCGGTGTGCGGTCAGCGGACCGGGCGCGAGCGTCTCGGGTCCGGCGGCGCTCACGATCGTGGTGGGTTCCCGCAGAACCATCGTCACGCCGTACTGGAAGTCCACCGGAGTCTCGTGCGTGAAGCGGGTGAACTCGACGGGCGTGAGCGCGGCCTCGCGGTCGGCGGTGCTCACGTGGAGCACGAGCCACAGCGCGGGGACGAGGAACAGCAGTAGCTTCAGGAAAAATTGGAACGCCTGCACGTACGTGGCCGCGCGCATCCCGCCGAGTGCCAGCGTGACGCTGACGGCCGTGCCCGCGATGACCACCCCGACCCAGTACGGCGTGTGGCCCACGGCGGTGAGCACCAGCCCGGCCGTGCGGAACTGCGGCACCACGTAGATCGTCCCGATCACCAGCACCACCACGGCCGCGATCCGCCGCAAGGCAGGCGACGCCAGGCGGGCTTCCGCGAAGTCGGGCACGGTGAGCGCACCCGAGCGGCGCAGGGGAGCCGCGACGAGCACGAGCATCGCGACGTACCCGGCGGTGAACCCGACCGGGTACCACAGCGCGCCCATGCCGTCTTTCACCACGAGCCCCGCGACACCCAGGAACGACGCCGCCGACAGGTATTCGCCCGAAACCGCCGCCGAGTTCACCAGCGGTGAGATCCGCCGCGACGCCACCAGGAAATCCGAGGTCGTGCGCATGGCGGCCACCCCGCGCACACCGATGAGCAGCGTGATGAGCACGACGGGTGTCACCGCCAGCGCGATGTCCATCTACCGGTCCTCGGCCTTCTCCGCCCGCCGCAGCTGCCACCGCGCGAGCGCCGCCATCACGGGGTAGGGGAGCACCACGATCATCAGCCAGGACAGCGGAATTCCCCACAGGCGCACCGAATCGAGCCCCGGTGCCACGGCGAACACCACCGGCAGCCCGAGCACGAGCGCGAACATCGCCGCCAGTGCGGGCAGCCCCCTCCGGCGTTGCACGCGGTAGAGCACCGCCGCGCGTTCGGCGTCAGCCGCCCGCAGCCGGGGCATGCGCCAGCGTCCGCGCGCCTGGCGTCGCGACCGGGCCAGGCGCGTCTGCGGGCTGGTCACCGCGACGCGGCGGACGCGGCTCACCGCGCCGGCCCCAGGTGGCCCTGCTGCGCGGCTTCCAGCAAGCGGTCCCGCAGGTCGCGCGCGTGCCGGCGGCTGACCGGCACGTCGCCGGCCGGCGTGTGCGCCAGCAGCCCACCGGTGGTGTCGCTGCGGAGCTCCAGCACGGCCGACACGGCGAGCAGGTAACCGCGGTGGACCCGCGTGAAACCGGTGCCCTCCCAGTACTCCTCGAGCCGCGAGATCGGCATCCGCACGGGGTACACGCCGGTGCGCGTGTGGAGGCGGACGTAGTCGCCGTGGGCTTCGGCGAAAAGTACGTCGTCGCGGCGGACGTAGCGCGTGCGCCCGCCCGCGTCGACCGGGAGCGCAGCCATCGCGCCGGGCACCGGCAGGCGTTCGGCCGGGGCCATGCGCACGACCTTCGCGAGCGCGGCCGCGAGCCGTTCGGTGCGCACGGGCTTGAGCAGGTAGTCCACGGCGCCGATGCCGTACGCCGCCACGGCGTGCCCGTCGTGGGCCGTGACGAATACGATCACCGGCGGTTCCGAGAGCTTCGCCAGGAGCGTGGCCAGCTCGAGCCCGTCGAGGCCCGGCATCGAGATGTCGAGGAACACCGCGTCGAAGTGGTCGGCCTGCAGCAGTTTCAACGCCCGCAACGCATCCCCGGCGCCCACGACCTCGCCCACCTCGGGCGCGTCGCGCAGCATCCGGCACAGCTCGTCCAGCGCCGGGGCCAGATCGTCGACGGCCAGCACCCGCAGCTTGCTCACGGCAGCACCCCCGGCTGGAACCGCGGGACCCGCACGACCACCCGCGTGCCGGCACCCACCTCCGTCTCGACGGTCAGCCCGTACCAGGCGCCGTACACGGTCCGCAGCCGTCTGTCCACATTGGCCAGTCCGAGGCCGCCGCCCGGTGGGCCCTCGCCATCCCTCGCGCGGCGGCCGGCGAGGATGTCCGCGGCCAGCTTCGGCTCCATGCCCACGCCGTCGTCCTCCACGCTGATCACGCAGTCGTTGCCTTCCGCCTGGCCGTGGACCTGGACGAGCCCGGTTCCCGCGCGCGGTTCGATGCCGTGCCGGATGGCGTTCTCCACGAGCGGTTCGAGCACCAGGTACGGCACGGCCACCGCGAGCACCTCCGGCGCCACCCGCACCTGCACCTTGAGCCGCTCGCCCAGCACTGCACGCTGCAGCGCCAGGTACGTCTCGACGGCTCGGAACTCCTCGGCCACCACGGTGTACTCGCCGTGGCGTGCGAGGCTGTAGCGCGTGTAGTCGGCGAAGTCGAGCATCAGGTCCCGCGCACGATCTGGCTCCGAGCGCACGAGCGACGCGATCACCGTCAGCGCGTTGTACACGAAGTGCGGCGACATCTCCGCCCGCAGCGCCCGCAGCTCGGCCTGCGCAGCCTGATCCGCCGACGCCTCGAGCCGCCCACGTTCGAGCGCCTGCACCACCACGTCGGCGGCGTGGCGCACCACGCCCGGACGCGGGCCACCCACCGCGAGCAGCGCGCCGGCCAGCTCGTCGTGGACGTGCAGCGGCACCGCCACCACACCGTCGGCCGTCGTGAGTTCTTCGCTGTGCAGCATGTCGTCGAGCACCCGGGTCACGGTCGCGTCCGGCGCCGGACGCCCCGACCACACGAGCGCGCCCGAGAGGTCCGTGAGTCCCAGCCCGGCCACGCCGAACAGTCGCCGCAGCCCGTGTGCCGCGCGCCGGGCATGGCTGCCGGTGAGCCCGTCGACGAGGTCGTCGGTGATCTTCCGCGCGGCGGCCAGTACGCCCACGGCGTCGGCGGGCGCGGCGTGCCGCCAGGGCAGCTGCACACCGTCGGTCATCGGCGGCCTCCCCTCGGCGACGGGCTCGTGGGGAGTAGATCCTACTGTGCCGAACACGGCGAAGGGGACTTTCCGTGCGCGAAAGTCCCCTTCGGGCAATCCGGCCGGTGGTCAGCAGCTCTGCTTGTAGAAGTACTTCGAGTTCGCGTCCATGTCGTCCCTGGTGATCGAGTGCAGGCCCGCGGTCAGCTGGCGCGTCACCGGCTTGCCGGTGAGCGCGGCCACGGCCTGGTCCACGCCCTGTGTGCCGATCGCGGCCGGGTCCTGGGCGATGAGCGCCTGGTACTCGCCCTTCTTCAGACCGTCCACTTCGGACGGGCTGGCGTCGAAGCCGACCAGGTTGACCTGACCGATCTTGCCGGCGTTGCGCAGGCCGGTCGCGGCTCCCTCGCCGGTGTTGAGGTTGGTGGCGAAGATGCCGACGAGATCCGGCGTCGAGGCCAATGCCGCGGTGACCTTCGACGCTGCCTGGTCCGGCTCGTTCTGCGTGAACTGGACCCCGGCCGACTTCAGGTTCGGGTGGTTCTTCAGCTCGTCCTCGAAGCCCTTCGCGCGGGCAGCGGTGGTGGACGTGCCGGCGATCGTGTCGAGGATCAGGACCGAACCCGCCTTGTTGCCGGCGAGCTTCGCCATCGTCTGGGCCGCGAGCTTGCCGCCCTCGGTGTTGTCCGAGGAGATCGACGACGCGGCGACGCTCTTGTCCTTCAGCGACGTGTCGACCTCGATGATCTTCGAACCGCGGTTCTTCACCTGCTGGATCGGGGCGAGCATCGCCTGGTCGTCGGTCGGGGCGATGAGCAACGCGGCGGGCGGGTTCGAGCCCAGTGCGTTGACGATCGTGGTCTGCATCGCCGCGTCGAACTTCTGCGGCGCCTGCGTGGTGAGCGTGTAGCCGAGCTTCTTCGCCTCGGCCTGTGCGCCGCACTGCATCGAGATGTAGAACGGCTCGGCCTGCACACCCGGCACCAGCACGAGGTTCTTGCTGTTCGCCGTGTTGTTCGACGAGCTGCCGGAGCCACTCTGGCCGACCTGCCCGGAGCCGCATGCGGCCACCAGCGAAGCCGCCGAAGCCAGCGCGCCTGCCGTGATGAGGGTCTTGGT
The DNA here is from genome assembly GCA_035551175.1 of Amycolatopsis sp. GTDB lineage: Bacteria > Actinomycetota > Actinomycetes > Mycobacteriales > Pseudonocardiaceae > Amycolatopsis. Next base: position 11,577 of record DASZNR010000118.1, read on the forward strand.
CAGTTTCATCAAAAGCACCCCTTTGTACCGAGAAACCGGTGGAACTAGCGGGAGTTGCGGCGCCGCCGGCGCCGCTGGTCGAACCAGACCGCCGCGATCAGCACCGCGCCGACCGCGATCATCTGCCAGAAGTCCTGCACGTGCGTGATGTTGAAACCCTTCTTCAGCACGGCCGGGATGAACACGCCGATCACGGTGCCCAGCACCGAACCGACGCCGCCGAAGAGGCTCGTGCCACCCATCACCGTCGCGGCGATGGCGTTCAGGTTGTCCGTGGTGTGTGCCGAAATCGTGGTCGACGCGTAGTAGGCGAGTGAGAGGAAGCCCGCGATGCCGGCCAGGAATCCGGTGAGCGTGTACACCTTCAGCAGGTGCGCGGTCACGCCGATTCCCGCACGGCGCGCCGCTTCGGCGTTGGAGCCGACGGCGAATGTGTAGCGCCCGAACTTCGTGGTGTGCAGCAGCCACGCGCCGATCAGCGTGATCACCACGGCCACGATCACCAGGTTCGGCACCCCGCCGAGCGACGTGCCGTAGCCCAGCGTCTTGTTCAGCGTCGTCGGCACGCTGCGGACGTCGGAACCGCCGTTGAGCAGGTACGCCGCGCCGAGCGCCGCCCCCATCGTGCCGAGTGTGACGATCAGCGGCGGGATGTTCGCCACGGCGATGAGCCAGCCGTTGATCAGCCCCCAGATCGTGCCCGCCACCACCGCGGCCACGAGCCCGACCATGATCACGCCCCAGCCCGCGTTCGACGCGTCGCCGCCGCTGAGGGCCTCCATCATCTTGCCGGCCACCATGCCGGCGAAGATCAGCACGGAACCCACGGACAGGTCGATGCCCGCGGTGATGATCACGAACGTCATGCCGACCGACAGCACCAGCAGCACCGACGTCTCGATCAGCAGTGTCTGCAACGTGAACAGCGTCGCGAACTCACCCGGCGCCAGCACCGTGAACACGATGACGAGCGCCACCAGCACGAGCGCGATCCAGAAGGTGTTGGCGGCCACCAGTCGTTTCCCGAACGGCACCTTGCCGAAGCCGCCGTCCACAGTGGTCTGAATGTCCTTGGTCGGAGTGCTCACGCGGCTTCCTCCTGAACGAGGGCGCCGGTCATGGCCGCCACGAGGTCTTCCAGCTTCGTGTCCGAGCCGGTGAAGCGGGCCACGCGCTTGCCGAGCCGCAGCACCTCGACGCGGTCGGCGACCGACAGCACCTCGGGCATGTTGTGGCTGATCAGCACCACGGCGATGCCCTTGTCGCGCACCTTCTTGATCACGTCGAGCACCCGCTCGCGCTGCACCACGCCCAGCGCGGCCGTCGGCTCGTCCATGAACACGACCTTCGACGCCCACACCACCGACCGCGCCACGGCGACGCTCTGGCGCTGCCCGCCCGAAAGCGAACCGATGGGCACGTCCGTGCTCTGCAACGTCACACCGAGGCGCTGGAACTCGTCAACGGCCTGACGGCGCATCTCCGCCTTGTCGAGCATGCCCAGCTTGCCGAGCAGGCCCTTGCGGTGAATTTCGCGGCCGAGGAACAGGTTCGCCGCCGGATCGAGCTCCGGCGCGACGGCGAGATCCTGGTACACCGTCTCGATCCCCAGCCGCCGCGCGGTGACGGGGGAGTCGAGATGCACCTCGGTTCCGTCGAGCAAGATCCTGCCGGACGTCGGCTGCTCGGCGCCGGACAGGCACTTCACGAGCGTCGACTTGCCGGCCCCGTTGTCGCCGATCAAGGCCGTGACCTCGCCTGCACTGGCCTGGAAGGAAGCGCCGCGCAGGGCTTCCACCGAGCCGTAGTGCTTCGTGAGGTCCACGGCGTCCAGCAGGATCTCGCTCATCGGTTACCTCTTCTCCGGTGCTGGCGGGCGGCAACGGATCGCGGTGAGTGTGCCCGACGCCTCGACCTGCCCGGCGTCGAAGGGCACCACGTACGTCTCGCCCTTGGCGAGGGAGAACTCGCCGCCGTGTTCCGTGCGCAGCGTGCCGGATCCCTCCAGCACCACCAGCACCGAGAACGACGGGTCGAACGCCCACGCGCCGTCGGACAGCCGCACGCGGTCGGCGCGGAAGAACTGCTCCGAACCCGCGGCGAGCAGGTTCACGGACGTGGCCTCGTCGTCGGCGGTGTGCTTGACGATCGTGGTGAGCCGCTCGGCGTCCCAGCCGGACGTGTCGAGCGTTTCGATCGCCGTGTCGAAGCCGAGGCCGAGGTGGCCCTTCTCCGGCGCGGCCAGGAAATCACGCCACTCCAGTGTGAGCGAGAAGTCCGTGGGCTGCTGCAGCTCCACCACGAACACGCCCTCGCCGATCGCGTGCGGCAACCCGGCCGGGATGTACACGGTGTCGCCGGCCCGCACGGGCACGCTGTTGAGTGCGCCCAGCATGCTCGGCGCGTCCTGCTCGCGTGTCCACTCGGCGACGGTCGCCTTGCTGAGCGTCTCCTTGAACCCCGGGTACACCCGCGGGTCGTCGCCGTAGGTGCCGATCACGATCCACGCCTCGGTCTTGCCGAAGTGCGAGTCGAAGTGCTTCTCGGCGAAGGAATTGCTCGGGTGGAAGTGCACGGGCAGCCGCTGACCGGCGTCGAGCAGCTTGACCAGCAGGCCGGTGGAGTCACCGAGCTTCGCGACGTGTTCGGCGCCGAGCCACGCCTCGGCGTTGTCGCGTACGGCGTCGCGCAGCCAGACACCGCTGGGGAGCTTCGTCAGGCCGTTGGTGTCCTGGCCGAACATCGTGGTGACGGAGCCGACCCAGTCTTCGGGCCCGAACTTCGAAGGGCCGGTGCCGGATGCGCCGCGCAGCGCGGCGATCGCGTCGCCTCCGCGGTAGAACTGCGGCGGCTGGTTGGCCGGGAGCCGGATCGGCTCGAGGTGCGTGGTCACGGGGCGACCTCACCGGAACCACGGGCGACGAGATGCACGGGCAGGACTACCTTTCTGGGTGCGGACTGATCTCCCTGGATGCGCGCGAACAGCAACTCCGCCGCCGCGTGCCCCAGTGCACTGACATCGTGTGCGACGACCGTCACCGGCGGGTCCAGCAGGTCCGCCAGCTCGAAGTCGTCGAAGCTCACCATCGCCGGCCGGTGCGCCGCGTGCGCGAGCGCCCGCAACAGGTTCACGGCGACGCGGTTGTTGCCCGCGATCACCGCGGTCGCGCCGTCCGGGCCGGTCAGCAGCGCCGAGACGACGTGCCCGATGGAATCCGGGGTCGGCGTCCGCATCACGACGAGGCTCTCGTCGTAGGAGACACCGTTGCGCACACAGCCCTCGCGGAAGCCGCGCAGGCGCTCGGCCGCGGTGAAGATGTCGGGGCTGTCACCCACGAACGCGATCCGGCGGTGCCCGTGCGCGACGAGGTGCGTGACAGCTTCGATGGTGCCGCCAAGGTTGTCCACCAGCACGGTGTCGGCCACGATGTCGCCCGCCGGCCGGTCGAGGAACACCACGGGCGTCCCCGCGCGCATCTCCGGTACGAGGTAACCGTGCTGCAGGCCGGCGGGCACCACGAGGACCCCGTCGACGCGCCGGGCGCAGAACTCCAGTGCGAGCTCGCGTTCGCGGTCGGAGTTCTCCTCCGACGAGCCCGTGAGCACGTGGCGCCCGAACGACGTGGCAATGCGCTCCACCGCGCGGTTCAGCTCGGAGTAGAACGGGTTGCCGACGTCCTCCACGATCAGCCCGATCGTGCCCGTGCTCGACCCGCGGCGCAGGTTGCGGGCGCCGAGGTTGCGGCGGAAGCCGAGCTGCTCGATGGCCGCCACCACGCGCTCGGCGGTGTCGGGGTGGACCGCGGGTTCGTCGTTGACCACCCGTGACACGGTTTTGATGCTGACGCCGGCCAGCCGGGCCACGTCGCTCATCGTGGCCCGCCTGCTCGCGGGGCGGGCGAGCCCGTCCGCTTCCCGGCCGTGGGGAGACAACGTTGTCATAGTGGCGCAGATTGCACACCACACCGCAGGTCGCTGTCAATGCCCGGTTCGCACCGAATGGGATTCAGCCTTCGAAAGTAGTAGGGCGATTGGCTGATCAGTCTGTCCTGAACCAGACAGCATTCAACGCGTGCCTTGACGGTTTCGTGAGCGATTGCCCAAGGTTGCCCGCATCGACGGTGTGCGCGACAAGGTTGTCATCCCACGTCTCCCTGCCCCGGCAGCCCGGTCGCGTCGACGAACAGGAAAGGCGATGGCGATGGCGCGAGCGCGCTGGAGAGCCGGACTGATCTTCCTGACCACGGCGGTGGTGGCGGCGGTGGCGCCGGCCACGGCCCTGGCCGCGGCGAACACCCCCGGTACGGACTTCGCGAAGTGGGTCAACCCCTTCGTCGGGACCCGGCCGGGCGGCGAGGACCTCGGCACCGGTGGCGGTGCCGGAAACACCTTCCCCGGCGCGGACGTGCCGTTCGGGATGGTGCAGTGGAGCCCGGACACGGTGAAGTCCCAGCCGGGCGGCTACTTCTACGACGACAACGCCCTCACCGGGTTCAGCCTCACGCACCTCTCGGGCGCGGGCTGCTCGAGCTACGAAGACATCCCGTTCATCCCCTACGTCGGCGAGGTCACCACTTCGCCCGCGACGGACCCCGGCCACTACACGTCCAAGTTCAGCCACGACAACGAGCACGCCACCGCGGGCGAGTACGACGTCACCCTCGACAGCGGGGCGAAGGTCGAGCTGTCGGCCACCCAGCGCACCGGCTCCGGACGCTTCACCTACCCCGCCGGCGCCGCCTCGACGCTGCTGATCAACACGTCCGGCTCGGTCAACGGGACCGACGACGCGTCGATCACCATCGGCAAGGACACCATCAGCGGCTGGGCGACGAGCGGTCGCTTCTGCGGCACGAGCAACAGCTACCGCGTGTATTTCTCGGCCAAGTTCGACACGCCGTTCGCCTCGGTCGGCACGTGGAAGAACGGCACCGTGACGCCGGGCAAGACGTCGGAAACCGGCGGGGCGCGGGCCAAGGTGGCGCAGCCGAACGGGATCAACGCGTCGCTCGGGCGGCCGGCGAAGGAGAAGACACAGGACACCACCGTCAGCGGCCCCGGCAGCGGCGGGTATGTGACCTTCGCGAACCTCAACGGCGCGCAGGTCAACGTGCAGGTCGGCCTGTCGTTCGTGTCCGTCGACGGCGCGAAGGCGAATCTCAAGGCCGAGAACGACGGCCGGAAGTCCTTCGAGCAGGTCGCGGCCGCGGCGCGCAAGTCGTGGAACGACCAGCTCGGCAAGGTCGCCGTGAGCGGTGGGTCCGACGCCGACCTGACGACGTTCTACACCGCGTTGTACCACTCGCTGGTCCAGCCCAACGTGTTCTCCGATGTGGACGGTTCCTACCCCGGCTTCGACGGCCGGATCCACAAGGCGGACAAGAACCACGCGATGTACACCAACTTCTCCGGCTGGGACATCTACCGCTCGGAGATCCCGCTGCTCGCGACGATCGATCCGAAACAGACCTCGGACATCGTGCGGTCGATGATGGCGTACGCCGAGCAGGGTGGTTCGTGGGACCGCTGGACGGTCGCGAACGACTACACCGGCGTGATGAACGGCGACCCGTACCACATCATCGTCTCCGAGGCCTACGCCTTCGGAGCGCGTGATTTCGACGCACAGAAGGCGTTGCTGCTCATGATCAAGGGCGCCACGCAGCCGACACAGGGCTACGTCGAGCGTCCCGGGCTGAGTGACTATCTGAAGCTCGGCTACGTGCCCGGCGCCGGTGCGGACACCCTGGAGTACACCAGCGCCGACTTCGCCATCGCCCAGTTCGCGAAACGCCTCGGCGACTCCGCGACGTACACCACGTTCATGAAGCGCGCCCAGAACTGGCAGAACCTCTACAACCCGGGCACCGGGCAGTTGCAGCCGCGCAACGCCGACGGTTCGTTCTCGGGCAACTACGACCCGGCCAGCTCACAGGGATGGGTCGAAGGCAACGGCGCGCAGTACGACTGGATGGTGCCCTACGACCTCGGCGGCGTGGTGTCGGCCTTCGGCGGCGACTCCGCGACACAGTCGCGATTGGACACCTTCTTCACGAAGCTGAACGCCGGCACGCAGGAGCCGTACGCCTTCATGGGCAACGAACCGAACTCCAACGCGCCCTACGTCTACTCCTACGCCGGCAGCCCGGCCAAGACGCAGGCGATCGTGCACCGCTCCATGGACGAGCTGTACAACCCGCGGCCCGAAGGCCTCATCGGCAACGACGACCTCGGTCAGATGTCGGCCTGGTACGTGTGGTCCGCGCTCGGCATCTACCCGGAGATCCCGGGCCGCGCCGAAATGCTGCTGGTCACGCCACGCTTCTCCCATGCCGTGCTCACCACCGGCGCGGGCAAGAAGATCACAATCGACGCACCCGGCACCGGTGACTACGTCGGTGGCCTCAAGGTCAACGGCGCCGACGAGGCCAAGGCGTGGCTGCCCGAAAGCCTCGTCTCCAACGGCGGCACGCTCGACTTCACCCGCTCGGCCACGGCCACCCAGTGGGGAGCCGGGACGGCCGACGTACCGCCGTCGTTCCGCGACCAGGAGAAGCCGAGCCTGGCGTTCGCCGACCCGGCCCGCGTGGTGACCCCGGCGGGTTCGACGGCGACCGCGACGGTCGGGGTGCAGGACCTGTCCGGTACCGCGAAGACCTGGAGTTACACCGCTTCGAGCACCGACGGCATCACGCTCAGCCCGGCGACCGGCTCGATCGACGTGCCGGCCTCGGGCAAGGCGAAGGCCACGGTCGGCGTGACCGTTCCCGCGGGTACGCCCGACGGTGCCCGCCGCATCCCGGTCACGTTCTCCGCGCCGGGTGAGGCGAGCACGCAGGCGGTGCTCACGGTGCTCGTGGCGCAGCCGGGCAGCTGGCTGGCCACAGTGGACAACGCAGGCATCTCGCCCGACTCCGACCCGGCCAAGGCCAACTTCGACGGCGGCGGCTGGAGCTACTCGGCCGACGCGCTGGCCGCGGCCGGCGCCACCCCGGGCGGCGCGGTGACCAGTGACGGGATCACGTTCACCTGGCCGTCGTTCCCGGCCGGAGACCCCGACAACGCCGTGGCGGCAGGCCAGAAGGTGAACGTGTCCGGCTCTGGCCGGCTGGCGCTGCTCGGTTCGGCGTCCAACGGCAACGCGCAGGGCACGCTCACCATCACCTACACCGACGGCACCACGTCGACCGCCACCGTGGGGTTGTCCGACTGGACCCTCGGTGGCAACGGTGCGCAGCCGGCGTTCGGCAACCGGATCGTGCTCTCGACGCCGTACCGCAATTCCTCGGGCGGCGATCCGCAGCAGATCCGCACGATGGTGTTCGCCACCGCGCCGATCACCCTCGACGCCGGCAAGACGGTGGCGAGCGTGACGCTGCCGGCCGACGTCAGTGGCGGCGCGCTGCACGTCTTCGCCATCGCGGCCGGCTGACCCCCGTTCACCCGACCCGTGGCGGGCACCTGACACCAGGAGCCCGCCACGGACCCGTTTCGTTGAGGGAGCTCGATGAGGAGCAGAACACTGGCGGGCGCGGTCGCGCTCGCCGTCGCGGCGGCCGGCCTCACGCCGGTGGCCGCCGAAGCCAGACCGGCCGACGCGCTGGACGCGGTGAACACGTTCATCGGTACCCAGGACGAAGGCAACACGTTCCCCGGTGCGTCGGCGCCGTTCGGCATGACGCAGGTTTCGCCGTCGACCACTCACTACGCCGGCTACCTCTACACCGACACCGCGATCCGCGGCTTCGGCCACTTCTACCTGTCCGGCGCCGGCTGCTGGGAGCAGGGTGGGCTGGTGTCCACTCTGCCCACCACGGGCGACGTCGGACCCGGCGCGGCGTTCGACACCACCAAGCCCGCCACCTTCGACAACGCGAACTACGCCGCGCCCTACACCCACGACGGCGAGGTCGGCAAACCCGGCTACTACAAAGTGCACCTAACTGGTTACGGCGGCATCGACGTCGAGACCACGGCCAGCACGCGCAGCGGCGTGGAGCGATACACGTTCGACAAGGGCGGGCCGGCGAACGTCTTCGTGAACGTCGGGCAGGCCAACGCCAAGGAGCCCGTGACCGGCAGCAGCGTGCGGATCGTCGACGACCACACGATCGCGGGCACGGTCGAATCGCAGGCCTTCTGCGGTGGGAAGGCCTACACGACGTACTTCACCACGAAGTTCGACAAGCCGTTCACGAGCTACGGCACTTGGTCGCCGACCGGCGGCACACCCGGCAGCAAGTCGGCCGAAGGCGGCGCGGGACTGCGGGGCGCGTGGCTCACCTTCCCGAAGGGCGGCCAGATCACCGCCACCACCTCGATCTCCCAGGTCGACGCCCACGGCGCCGACGTGAACCTCGCCGCGTCGAAGGTCAGGCCGTTCGACGCCGTGAAGAACGAGGTCCAGCGGGCCTGGCGCCGGGAGCTGTCCAGCGTCGACATCACCGGCGGCACGCCCGACGAGCGCACGGTGTTCTACACGTCGCTGTACCACGCCTTCCTGCAGCCGTTGACCGCGAACGACGCCGACGGCCGCTACTACGGCTTCGACAAGAAGATCCACCGGGCGATCGGCTGGACCTACTACGACTTCTTCTCGCTGTGGGACACCTACCGCAGCCAGAACCAGCTCCTCGCGCTGCTCGAACCCGACCGGGCGCGCGACATCGCGAAGAGCATCCTCGCGATCCACGACGAGGGCGGCTGGCTGCCGCGGTGGGCGTACGCGAGCCAGGAGACGAACACCATGACCGGCGATCCGGTCACGCCGTTCCTGGTCGATTTGTGGCGCTTCGGGGCGCTCTCCGGTGAAGAAGCACACGCCTACGACGCGTTGCTGCAGAACTCCCGGGAGATCCCGCCGGCGTCGTCGCCGTTCCAGGGGCGCTCGGGCAACGCGAGTTATCAGGCCGATGGGTTCGTGCAGTACGACCCGAACTTCCCGAAGAAGGGCCAGGACACCGACCCCAACCACGGCGCGTCGGCCACCCTCGAATACGCACTGGGCGACTGCTCCCTGTCGGTGATGGCCGCCGCACTCGGCAAGAAGCAGGACGCGGCGCAGCTCGCGGCCAAGGGCCGGACGTACCAGACGTTGTGGGACCCGACCGTGACCGACCGCGGCTTCACGGGCTTCTTCCGCCCCAAGGTCACCGGCGGTGACTGGTTCACCCCGGCCGGCCAGCCCTACAGCCCGCAGAGCCAGGACGGCTTCCACGAGGGCACCGCGTGGCAGTACCAGTGGCTCGTGCAGCAGGACGTGCCCGGCCTGGAGCAGGCGATGGGTGGCGCGGACAACACGCACGCGCGGCTCGACGACTTCTTCGCCTACGACGACCTCGTGAAGGACCCTGCGAAGACCGTCCGCGAGGACTGGGTGGTCGGCCCGTACAGCTACTACAACCAGTTCCGCTACAACCCCAACAACGAACCCGATCTGCATTCGCCGTGGATGTACACGCTCACCGGCCAGCCGTGGAAGACCTCGGCGGTGGTGCGCGCGGCGCACACCCTCTTCACGAACGCCCCCAACGGGGTCACCGGCAACGACGACCTCGGCACCATGTCGGCCTGGTACGTCTTCAGCTCGCTCGGCCTCTACCCGGCCGTGCCCGGCACCGGAAACTTCGTGCTGAACGCGCCGGAGTTCGCGAAGTCCGTGCTGCACCTGCAGAACGGACACGACGTGACGATCAAGGCGCCCGGTGCCGACGGCAGCGAGCTGCAGTACGTCCAGGGGCTCACCGTCGGCGACGGTTCGCTCGCGCGGCCGTCGGACAAGTCGTACGTGAGTGTCGAGCAGTTGCGGCGCGGCACCACCCTCGATTTCGCGCTGACTGGCGACGCTTCGCGGGCGACGTGGGCAACATCACCCACGTCCGCGCCGCCGTCACCTTGTGCCGCTTAGTGCGCGAGTGAGAACTGAGCGTGAAGACCTCCTCCCGCATCGCGAGATCGGGAGGGGGTCTTCACCGTTTTCCGGGCATTTCCCCACTGATTCCCCGCCTGCTCGAAGTGGTTCAGACCACAAGTGATCAAGCGAGGTGAGGATAGTCACGGGCCCCGGTGTACCGGCGCGGCCGGGCACCCTTCACACTGGTGTCATACGCGTCTGACAGTGCTGTTGACGATCGCGCGGGGTGTCCCCCGTGGACAGTGCCGAGGACGCGTTTTTGTGTGTGCAGGCAGCACGCACCCGGGTGACGTCACAGGAGGAAAGTCGTGTCCAGCAAGGCCGCTCTCGTGTTCCGCGTGGCCGCAGTCGCCGAAGCCCTGTCCTGGGCCGCGTTGCTGATCGGGATGTTCCTGAAGTACGTCGTGCATTCCTCCGGTGAGGGCGGCGTGCCCGTCATCGGCATGGTCCACGGCGTGATGTTCGTCCTCTACGTCGTCACCTCCCTGTCCGTCGCGAAGCCGCTCGGCTGGCGCCCGCGGACCCTCGTGCTCGCGCTGCTGGCCAGCATCCCGCCGCTGTTCACCTGGATCTTCGAGAAGTGGGCTCTACGCAACGGCCGCCTCGACGGCCCCGAGCGCCTGACCAAGGGCGGTGTCGGCCTCTTCGCGGCGAGCGCCCCGGAGGCCGTGAACGCCTGAGGTTTGCCGCTACTCGCCGATCCCGGCCGAAGGCAGGCGGATTTCCCGGCCTCGGAGGCCACCTTGTGCGCCCGGCCGGATCGGTAACGAACAGCACAGCAAGGGCCCGCATGACCTTCAGGTCGTGCGGGCCCTGGACTTTTTCCGTGGCTGTTCGTGTATCACGAGGTTATTCGGCGAAGTCGCCCGCCGCCTTGCGGACCTTGGTGAGCAGGTCCGTCAACTGCTCGACCTGACGCTCGGTGAGGCCGGTGAGCCCGAAGTCGATGTCCGTCACGGCCGCGGTCGCTGCTTCGCGGCGCGCACGGCCGTCGTCGGTGATCTCGACGAGCGTGGTGCGCCGGTCGGTGGGGTGCGGCACGCGTTTCACGAGGCCGTCGCGCTCGAGCCGATCGACGATGTTGGTGACGCTGGTCGGGTGCAGCTGCAGCCGTTCGCCCATCACCCGCATCGGCAGTCGCGCGTTGCGAGCGAACGTCAGCAGCACGAGCGCCTCGTAGCGGGCGAAGGTGAGGCCGTGGGGCTTCAGCGCCCCGTCGACCGCCGACTGGATGATCTGTTGTACTCGCATCACACCGGTGACCGCGGCCATGGTTCCGGCGGGACCGATCCGGTCCTCCCAGATCTCGGCCGCGCGGGCGATCGGGTCGAACGGCAGCGGTCGGTTCATGACACGCGAAGTTACCAGCGGGTACTCCGAACGCGGCGATCGCCCTGCTCAGAGGCCACGCGAATTCTGCGGCTGAGGGCGTTTCTCCGGTGAGGATCCCGCCGGCACGGCGCACCGCCTGCGGCGTCGAAGTGAGGTACCTCACTCGTGGGCGACTGAAGCGGGTCGCCGGCGAAGCCCGGCCAGTGCCGGCGGCACTGGCACTGGAGTCGTCACGAGCGGGCTCCGGGCTTTCGGGCCATCGCGGACAGGACCACGCCGGGGTCGAGGCGGCGATCGGCCAGGGCTCGGGCGATGTCGCCAAGCCGTCGCTGGGAGCTGCGGGAACAGTCGCGCAGCGCCTGGAACGCCCGGTCCATGCCGATGCCGCCGGTGGCGGCGAGAATCCCTTTGGCCTGCTCGATCACGACGCGGCTGTCCAGTGCGTTCTGCAGCTGTTCGGACAGCGTCTCTTCGTGGCGGATGGCTCGCTCGTGCAGGATGCCGATGGTTGCGGTGTCGGCGAGCCCCTGTGCCAGCGCGACGTCGTCGGCCGGCAAGTGTCCGGGGCGGTCGCCGTAGAGGCTCAGCGCGCCGATGGTCTGCTTGCGCAGCCGGAGGGGGAGTGCGTGCACCGAGGCGAATCCGCTGCGCGCCGCGGCGGCTGCGAACCTCGGCCACCGCGTGTCCCGGGCGATGTCGGACACCAGCACCGGAGCTCGCCCGGTGAAACAGTCCGCGCACGGGCCCTCGTGGGTGTCGAGCTGGAAGACCTCGAGCAACCGGGCCTGCTCGGTCGAGGACGCCAGCACCCGCAGCTCGCCCCCCTCGTCGGCGAGGGTGAGGCCGGCCGCCGTCACGCCGAGCAGACCGACGCACTGCTCCACCATGGCGTGCAGGAGGTCGGCCACGTCGTAATCGTCGACGAGGGTGTCGGCCAGCGTGACGAACGCGGCGATCACTTGCCGTTCCCTCTCGGTCATGGTGATCGCCTCGCTTGGTCGGAAATGGCCGTCCGAGGCGTCCATCGTCGTCTCAATCCGGTTCCAGGTCCAACCGCAGCCGTCCGCTCACGATCCCGGCGGCAACCTCCGCCAACGACCTGCCCCGGCCGAACGCGTAAGCCCGCATCCTGGCCAGCGCCGCGGCGGCGGGCAGGTCCAGCTGAGCGATGAGCACGCCGGTCGCCTGGTGGATCTCCCGGTGCCACCGGACCGCGGTCTCAGGTAGCCGGCCGCCCGCGTCGAGCAACGGCCGTTCCGCGGTCGCGAAGGACGGCAAGGTCCACCCGGCGACGTCGGCCACCTGCCAAGCGGTTGACAGCTCGGCTGAGGTCAGTGCACCCGCGGTCGCGCGGTACGTGTCGAGCGTCGCGACCTGGACGGCTCCGACGCGCACGGGAAACGTGAACAGTGCGGCGACCGGCTGTTGGGCCGCTTGTCCGGCGAAGACCGGCCAGCTGAGGACGGACCCGCGCGCGAGGTCGGGCACGAGGACCGCCTCCCCGGTGGCGTTGGCCTGGCAGCAGGGTCCTTCGCCCAATGAGAACTGCAGGTCGGCCAACGCGGCGCTCGTGGCGTCGCTGGCGTAGATCGTCTGCTGGTGCCCCGCGCCGGAGACGACGGACAGGGCCGCGCCGTTGACGGGCAGCAGCCGAGCGCACGCGCGGCAAACCTGGCCGACGACGTCGGTCCCGCCGGGCACACCTGGCCGCGCGAGCGCGGCCAGCACGTCGGCCCGCAGCTGCGCCACGCCGGTCGTCACGGCAATTTCCCCTCGGGCCGGGCAGGTAGCAAGCGTCGCTCTGCTCCCTCGGGCGGTGGGTCCCAGTTGTCCGACGACGGGGTCGCGGGCACCCGGACGATCGTGCGCCGGGGGAGCCGTTGTCCGGTGCGGCCGCCTCGCCGCCGTGCCGAACGGAAACGCCGGCCAGCCCGGGGCGAGCGGTTTCGAACTCTCATCTCGACGCTCCAGTCCGGTGGTCCGTCACCGTGTTCACTATCCACAGTGGACTGATGGCCGGACGGCGGCGAGCCACGATTCGAGTGCTACCGGTGGCACCGCCGGAACGGGAGCACCGCACGGCAGGGCGTGTCGGCTCGAGGCCGGTTACGGCGCGGACGGGGCGCCGCACTCTCGCCGTTCCCCGGATGGGCACTACCAGCTGATGCCGCGGACGCGGTCGGAGCGGGAGCTGCTCGGCGGCCTTCAGGCCGCTGGGGTGACGAGGGTGCGTCGTGGAGCCCGCCTACATGCCGTACTCCCATCCCCGGATTTCACCGCCCGGATGAGGCCCGAGGATGGCGCGAGCTCGATCGCTCACACACGTGATGTTCTCGGACAACGTCCACCGTACACGCCCGGGACTCTTGCCGGGGCGCTGAAATCCGGGGATGGGGTCTCTGCTTCGTCGCGCAATCGTGTGGCGGTCGGTGCGTCTCGCGGTCCCGGCAGTGTAGGCTCACTGGTGAGGCCTCAGACCCTGGTCGCCACGACCCAGCCGCATCGCGGCTTGAGACGACCGAGGAGGCCCGTGATGCCAGAAGCGCACATTGCCCGTGCGGCTACGGCACGCAGACCTTTCTTCCTTGCCGGCGGCCCCGCCCTTCCCGGAATGCGTCGTCACGCCCGGGCGCGAAGTGTCGCCCACAGTCAGTTTGCCTTTTCCGGCAGCTCTTCCCACCTCGTCGGAGGTCCACTATGGACGCAATAACCGAACCGGCCGCGGGGCCTTCCCGTGGCAGCGAGTTCGCCCAGCTTTCTGCGGTGGTGTCAGCAGCCGGGTTGTTCCGCCGCCGCCCGCTCCACTACGCGCTGCGTGGCGGGCTGGCATTGCTGGTGTACGCCTCGGCGTGGACGCTTCTCGCACTCGTCGGCGCGTCCTGGTGGCAGCTGGGCACCGCTGTTCTGCTGGCGATCGCCTACACCCAGTTGTCGTTCCTTGGCCACGACGCCGGTCACAAGCAGATTCTGCCCGGCCGCCGGGCGAACAACATGCTCGGCACGGCGCTGGCCGGTCTCGTCGGGCTGAGTTACGGCTGGTGGGTGCCCAAGCACGCGCGTCACCACGCCAACCCGAATCTCGAGGAGTCCGACCCGGACATCGACCTCTCCGCGCTGGCGTTGAGCGTCCGGCAAGGCAGCCGCCGCGCGGGTTTCCTGCGGTGGATGGCGAAGTACCAGGCCTACCTGTTCTTTCCCTTGCTGCTGCTGGAAGGTATCGACCTGCATTGGTCGGGGATCAAGGCGGTGTGGCGTGGTGACCTCAAGCACCGCCGGTTGGAAGCGGTGCTGCTGACCGCGCACGGGTGTGCCTATCTGGGGGCGGTTTTCCTGCTGCTGCCACCGGGGGTCGCGGTCGTGTTCATCGCCGTGCACCACGCCGCTTGGGGTCTCTACATGGGATGCTCATTCGCGCCCAACCACAAGGTGATGCCGCACCTCGAGCCCGGACACCGCCTCGATTTCCTCCGTCGTCAGGTGCTGACGTCGCACAATGTCCGTGGCGGCCGCTGGATGACCTACACGCTGGGCGGGCTGAACTACCAGATCGAGCACCACCTTTTCCCCGGCATCCCGATGGCGACTCTGCACCGGGCCCAGCCGCTCGTTCGTGAGTTCTGCCTTGCCCGCGGGATCAGCTACAGCCAGGGCGGCTTGTTCCGGACCTACGGCGAAATCCTGCGGCACCTCCACGAGGTCGGCGCGCCCCTACGCGGAAGATCCACCGTCCGGCCGTGATCCGGCGTTCTCCTGCGGACTCGCCACAATGGACCGCTGCTACAGTCCGGGCGAACTCGTTCCCTGTTCCCAGGAGGAATCACGCCATGGCTCAGAAGGTCTTCGTCGAAATGGTCGACGACCTGGACGGCTCGACGGCCGGCCAGACCGTCCCCTTCGGACTCGACGGCGTCCAGTACGAGATCGATCTCTCCGACTCCAACGCCGAAACCCTGCGCGACAACCTCGCCGCCTACGTGGCCGCGGCCCGTCGCACCGGTGGCCGCCGGCCGACTCCCGCGCCAACGGCCGAGGATCGCGAGCGTTCCCGAGCCGTCCGCAGCTGGGCGGTCGACAACGGCTGGGCCGTGTCCGGCCGCGGCCGCATTCCCGGCGAGGTCGTCGTGGCGTATGAGAAGGCGCAGCAAGAGCAGTCGCGAAAGCCGCGCCGCAAGCGCGGCCCTGGCAAGTCCGCGGCCAAGTCGCGCGGCTGATTCCGCAGGGCCGCTTCGGTCCTCTCATCGGACCACGGCAGCCGGGGGAGACCGTGGCCTGTACGCTGGGTGGTGACCGAGAGCATTTCGTGCGTGGGCGCCAGAGCCCGCGCCGTCCTCGGCCCGAGTCCGGCCGACATCTGTGGCCGGGGACTGGGAGTACCGACATGCCGTCGGTCCCGCACACCGCCACTTTTTCCCCTACTGCCACCGAAGTACGTCTGCAGCTCAAGCCCGCGGCGCCCGCCACGGGATTTGTCGACGGTGCGTGGTGGCCCCGCAGCCGCGACCTGTCCACCGAACTGCCCGCGCTGCTCACGGCGATGGCCGCTCGGCTGAGCAGAATCGACCGGGTCACCTACTCCCTCGACGAGTGGCCGGAAACCCGGCACCGGCTCGTGTTCGACGACCACGTCGTGCGGCTCGAAGGATTCCGCTCACAGCGGCCCGGCAGCCTCACGGTGATCGGCGGGGACCGCGACCGGCTCACGCTGCTGGTCGTTCCGCCCGAGGCCGACGACGCCGTCGCGCAGCACGCCCTGGCGACCGCCGCGGCCCCGGGCAACACCGACGACGGCACGCTGCTGCTCGCCGGGCGAGGACCCGAGGCCGACGGCGTCCCGCAGCCCGCCTGATTCGCCCGCCCGCCCGCCCGTGGCACCCGCGAAAGGATCTTCCGATCAGCACTCCCACGCTGAACAGCTCGCTGTTCAGCCATCCCGTCGCCGAGCAACCGGCGCCCGGATCACACACCGTGCCGCAGGACGACCGCTACGGAAGCCTCTTCCGCCAGCCGACGTACACAGCGGCCTCGACCGCCGGCGTTCGCGCCAGCGGACCCGACGAGCCCGTGAAGGACAAATCGTGACCACCGATGCCACCTACGTCTCCCGCTACGACCGCCGGGTCGAACTGGTGCGTGCCGTCCTGAAGGAAAACACGAAGCTGTCCGACAAAGCCTGCCGGTCGCTGGCGGTGATTCTTCTCCACACCATGGACACGGTTCCCGAACGAATGCGGTGACCCGCCGTCCACACTGCTGCCCGTGGGAATACTTCCCGCGGGCAGCAGTCTGCTCCGGGGCGACCGACGCGGTCGCGCGACAGCCGGAGTGGCACCGTCAGATCGAGCGCTTGCCGGTTTGCCGGCACCGTCGGCCGTTACTGTGGGTGCCTCGGGAGCGGCCGATCCGGGCCGTCGCGTTCGGCTCGCGCAGGCGGCTCTCGGCCACCCCGTTTTGGAGGAGAGAGGACCTCGACATGATCGTCGCGTTCAGCGTGAGCCCCTCGGGCGGCGACCCCGACGGCGGGGTGAGCGAGGCCGTCGCGAAGGCCGTGAAGGTCGTGCGCGACAGCGGACTGCCCAACTCGACCAATGCGATGTTCACGAACGTCGAGGGCGAGTGGGACGAGGTGATGGCCGTGGTGAAGCTGGCCGTGGAAGCTGCGGGGGAGGGCTCGGCGCGTGTCGGGCTGGTGCTGAAGGCCGATATCCGCCCGGGTTACGACACGGGTCAGCTGACGGCGAAGGTGGAGCGGGTGGAGGCGCACCTGCGTCCCGAGTGAGCGCGTGATCGGCGGGGTGAACGCCACGGTCCACCGGCCGGTTCGCTGGTCACGCCCAGCGAGCGGGCGGACCTGAAGCCGTGCGTCACCCCCGCCGATCCTGGGGATGAGTGAAGATCGGGTGCAGACTCGCCTGCGCCGAGGCCCGGCCGGCGAGATCCGTCGCGTCGGTTCACTGGTTCTCTTTCGAGAAACGGCCGGTGCCTGAGGGATCCCGTCGGTAGAGTCCGCCCTCATGGCCGACCTGCGATGGCGCTTCGAAGAAGTCGACGGCTGGGAGCACGATCTCGGCGGCCAGCGGGCGAAGTCCACCATCGGTGCGATGCAGGAGAAGTCGGATTGGCACGTGATGCAGTGATCCCGGCGTTCCGGAAGACGCGGCGGATCGCGGTGTTCGACCTGCTCGTGAGCATCGTCGTGGTGGTTGTCGTCGTGGTGCTCGGCTCTACGGCGCCCAGCGAGATACACCCGCTCTTCTACTTCGGGCTCATCTTCGTCGGAGCGGCGGCGTTCAGCCTGCTGCTCAGTGGCGTCATCGTCTCGCGTGCGAGGGGACACCGGCCGACGTTCCCGGCCGCGGACGCCCAGTTCTTCGCGGGGATTCGCCGGGGCGCACTGGCCATGTGGCTGTGCGCACTGGTGACGGCTGTGCTGGGTGGCTTATCCTGCTGGTGATTGCCGACGGCAAGGGCAGCGCACCGGCCGGCGCGGGAGCGTTGGCCGCTGCGCTGATCCTTGCCGCGGTCACCGTGGTCTGCGCGGTGCTGACCTGGGTCGTCGTACGCCGCGAGGTGCCGAAGGCATGACCGGCAGGGCACCGGACTACCGCTCGATCGAGTCTGACCGAGTGTTGTGATCAGAGACCGTGCCGTTCTTCTCGGAGGGGGCTTGATCGCCCTGGGTGCGCTCGTGACAGCGGCCGACGGTTACGTCGCGGCCAAGTGATCGCCGAGTCGGGGCTACTGGTGATGACGGTGGCGACGCAGAGCGGTCCAGGCGCAGTTGCGTCCCGGGTGATCACGGGATCGGCGGGGTGAACGCCACGGTCCACCGGCCGTCTTCGCTGGTCACGGCCAGGGAGTAGCCGAACCGTGAACCGTGGGCCAGCCCGGTGACCACGGCGCGCGTGGGCGCGGCGTCGTCGGGGGCGAGCTGCACGGCGATGTCGCGGACGTCTTCGTCGCCGAGCACCGCCACGTAGTCGTCGGCGAAGTCCGACGCGCCGGAGCCCGGGTAGTTCAGCAGGTTCGTGAGGGCGTCGGCGTCACGGGCGGTCAGCGCGGACCGCAGGTCGTCGCGCAGAGCCGAGGGCGACGGTGCGCCCGGGTCGGGCTGGCGGGCGATCAGCAGCGTGATCGCGAGGACCCACACGACCCCGACCGTCACCGCCACCGTCACGGTGGCGTTGCGCCGGCTCAGCATCACGGGCCCTCCTGGTTCGTCGTGAGCATGCCCCAGCGCCGGTATCCTGCCAATTCGGACGCGCGCTGAAAGCCCGGGCCGTGGCGTGCCAGGATGGGGGCGTGACACAGCCACGCGGATCTGCAGGAAGCGAGGCGGCCCTGTCGGCCGCCCTGTCGCGCGCGGTCGACCTGTCCGCGCTGAAGGCCCGGGCCGAAGCGTCCCGGAGCCAGCCGCCGGGCCCCGACGGGGGTGCGGCGCCAGAAAACGGCGGAGCGCCGCCCTCGGACGTCATCCTGGATGTGACAGAGGCCACTTTCCAGGCCGACGTCGTCGAGCGCTCGCTGAACCAGCTCGTGCTCGTCGACCTGTGGGCCGACTGGTGCGGGCCGTGCAAACAGCTGTCACCGGTGCTCGAGCGCCTCGCCACCGAGGCCGCCGGCGCGTGGGTGCTCGCCCGCGTCGACGTGGACGCCAACCCGCGGATCGCGCAGCTGTTCGGTGCTCAGTCGATCCCCACCGTCGTCGCCATCGGCGGAGGTCAGCCCGTGGACGCGTTCTCCGGCGCGCTGCCGGAGCCCGAGATCCGCAAGTGGTTGAGCTCGCTGCTCGACGCCCTGCGGGACAAGCTCCCCGGCATCCGCGCCGCCGAAGAGGCGCGCGGTCCGATCGAGGAACCGGAGGACCCGCGGTTCACCGAAGCCGAGGAAGCTTTCGAACGCGGCGACTTGGCCGGTGCGCAGGCTGCCTACGAGCGCATCCTCGACGCCGAGCCCGCGAACGAGCTGGCGAAAAGCGCACTGGCCCAGGTCAAGTTCGCCGCGCGCACCGAATCGGTCGACCCGGAGGCGCTGGCCAAGGCCGACGCCGATCCGGCGGACCTCGACGCGCAGCTGGCGGCCGCCGACCTGCAGGTCGCGCAGCAGGACGTGGAGGCTGCTTTCGCCCGCCTGATCGCCGCGGTCCGCCGCACTTCGGGCGATGACCGCAACCGCGTTCGCGAGCACTTGGTCGCGCTGTTCGACCTGTTCGACCCCGCCGACGAGCGCGTGTCGAAGGCCCGCCGCGACCTGGCGAGCGCGTTGTTCTGAGGCCCGCCCTCGTGAGTGTTCCGTCCGGTTAGAACCGGCCGGAACACTCATGAGTCGTTGGCGGGCGCCGGGCTCAGCCGTACTGCTTGGAGCAGACCGGGGAGCCTTCGAGGTAGCCGCGCCGGAGGGACTCGACGCGGTCGAAGCCGCTGTCCGGGCGGACGCCGTTGACGTCGGCGGAAATGAGGCCGTCGGGGCGCAGCAGGTCGGCGATGGCCTCGTCGAGGTCGCCGGCGGACAGCCGCAGGTTGCCGGGACGGTTCGTGAACGCGGCCCACGCGCCGACGAGGCACGCCGTGCGCAGGCCCGCGTTCGGGTCGTTGAGCGACGCGCCAACGCCCTTTTGGATGCCCAGCGCGTAGCGCGAAGCGATCTCGGCGAACGCCGCGAAGTCACCGAGGCCCGTGCCGGGCTGCCCCGCCTCCTCGGCTTCCTCGTCCATGGGCTGCCCGAGTTCCGTGAGCCGGGAGACGTCGATGTTCACCGTGTTGTCGGCCGGGCAGTACGACGCCGGCGGGGTCGACGGGCCGCCCGCGCAGGTGCCGCTGCCCGGCACGACGGCGGGCGCGGCGACGCCGGCACCCCGGAACGCCGCGTCGAGGCTGGCCTTCAGCAGGCCGAGCGTCTGCTCGTCGACCTTCGCGTCGCCGTGGCCGGTGTCGTCGCTGTCGAACGGCCGCTCGGTGAGGCGGGCCTGCACGTTCTGCGCGTTCATCGCCGCGCAGTCCTTCGGGCCCTTCTCGAAGCCGGTCTGGAACGCGAAGGTGCGGTCGAACGCCGTGCCGTGCGCCTGTCGGTCGGTGCCGCTCGTGCCGGCCTGGTCGCGGATGAAGAACATCGCGGCCATGATCTGGTCGAGGCCTTCGGCCGTCGAGACCTGGTAGTACTTGCTCCTGCCCTCGGCGACCCAGCGGAAGTAACCGCCGGCGAAGCAGTCGGCCTGCTGCTCCTTCACCACGCTCGGCGTGCTCTTCGTGATCCCGGCCTTGGCTCCGAGCCGGTACTGGATCGCGTGTCCGAACTCGTGGGCCAGCACTGTGACAACCGACATGGGACCGAAGCGCTGACGCAGCATCGGCAGCAGCACGCCGCGGTCCCACGCCACCGAATCGTCGGCCGAGCAGTAGAACGCGTTCACGAGCTTCTTCACGCTGCCGCACGCCGTTTCCTCGGTGTCGGTGCGCGAGTCGTAGGACAGCAGCGAGGCGACGGGCCTGAAGTTCTGCCCGAACTCGGCCGGAAGTGTTTCGTCCCAATAGGTTTCGACGTCGGCGATCGCGGCGGTCGCGAGCTGGTCGTCCTGGCCGCCTTCGGCGTTCTCCACCGTGAGGCCCGGCCGCGGTGCGCCGCTCTTGAGGCCGCTGTCGAAGTGGGTCACCGGCAGGCCGGCGACGTTGCCCGCGCCGGGCGTCGCGGGTGCCGCGCCCTTCCCGCAGCCGGCCACGCCGAGCGCCACCACCACCGCAAGCGCCGCGAGCGCTCCCCCTCGTTTCATCACGCCCGGGACCCTACTCAGTCGACTTGTCCGGTGTGAGCGTTATCCCCGGACGGGCCGCGAGCGCGGTGGCGGACGGCCCGATATGGTCGCTGACCATGCGTGCTGTCCGTCGGTTCACCGTTCGCGCCAGCCTGCCGGAATCGCTCGCGGGCCTCGGCGCGCTCGCGACGAATCTGCGCTGGACGTGGCACCCCCCGACCCGCGATCTGTTCGCGTCGATGGACGCCGAGCTCTTCAACGCCATCCGCGACCCGCTGCGCATGCTCACCGCGCTGCCGCCGGAACGGCTCGAGGAGCTTTCGGTCGACGAGGATTTCCTCGCGCGCACTCGCGACGCCGCCGCCGGCCTCCAGCAGTACCTCACTGAGCCACGCTGGTACCAGCGCCGCACCGACGATGGCCTGCCCGACGCCGTCGCGTACTTCTCGATGGAGTTCGGGGTGACCGAGGCCCTGCCCAACTACTCGGGCGGGCTCGGCGTGCTGGCCGGCGACCACCTGAAGGCGGCTTCGGATCTGGGTGTGCCGATGGTCGGGGTCGGGTTGCTGTACCGCTCGGGGTACTTCCGCCAGAGCCTGTCGCTCGACGGCTGGCAGGTCGAGCACTACCCGGTGATCGATCCCAACGCGTTTCCGCTGGAGCTCGTGACCGACGGCGGCCGACCGGTGCTCGTCGAGGTCGCGATGCCCGGCGGGCGCGACCTTCGTGCGCAGATCTGGCGCGCCAGGGTCGGGCGGATTCCGCTGCTGCTGCTCGACACCGACATCGAGGACAACGACATCGACCTGCGCCCGGTCACCGACCGGCTCTACGGCGGCGACGCCGATCACCGCATCCGCCAGGAGATCCTCGCCGGCATCGGCGGCTTCCGCGCCGTGCGGAAGTTCTGCGACCTCACCGGGCACCCGCAGCCGAAGGTGTTCCACACCAACGAAGGACACGCGGGTTTCCTCGGCCTCGAACGCGCCCGCGAGATCATCCAGGCCGACGGCCTCGGCTTCGACGAAGCCCTTCCGGCCGTGCGTGCGGGCACGGTCTTCACCACGCACACTCCGGTCAGCGCGGGCATCGACCGGTTCCCCGTGGACCTCGTGCAGCGGTACTTCTCCGACGGACGCCTCGTGCCCGACATCGACGTCCGGGAGGTGCTGAAGCTCGGCGCGGAGGACAACCCGGGGCTGTTCAACATGGCGCACATGGGCCTGCGGCTCGCGCAGCGCGCGAACGGCGTGTCGAAGCTCCACGGACGCGTCACGCGGCGCATGTTCTCGCGCCTGTGGCCCGGCTTCGACGACGACGAGGTGCCGATCTCGTCGATCACCAACGGCGTGCACGGCCCCACGTGGGTGGCGCGCGAGCTGAGCGCGCTGCTCGGCGGCAACCACGACGAGTTCGGCCACGAGGGCCGCGCACCGGGCAGCTCACTGCGTAACGGGGTCTCCGACGCGCAGCTGTGGGACCTGCGCCGGGAGCTGCGGGAGAAGCTCGTGGCCGAGGTGCGCCGCCGGGTGCGGAACGCGTGGATGCAGCGCGGGGCGTCGGCGCTGGAGCTGGGCTGGACGGACCGGGTGTTCGACCCCGATGTGCTGACCGTCGGCTTCGCGCGCCGCGTGCCCACGTACAAGCGGCTCACGCTGATGCTGCGCGACCCCGACCGGCTGCGGGCGTTGCTGCTGGACGAGAAACGCCCGATCCAGATGGTGATCGGCGGGAAGTCGCACCCCGCCGACGAGAACGGCAAGCAGCTGATCCAGCAGATCGTGCGGTTCGTCGACGACGCGGACGTGCGGCACCGGATCGTGTTCCTGCCCGACTACGACATGTCCATGGCGCGCTACCTCTACCGCGGGTGCGACGTGTGGCTCAACAACCCCGTGCGGCCCTTGGAGGCGTGTGGCACGTCGGGCATGAAGTCGGCGCTCAACGGCGGCCTCAACCTGTCCATCCGGGACGGTTGGTGGGACGAGTGCTACGACGGCTCCAACGGCTGGGCGATCCCGACCGCCGACGGCGTGACCGACCCGCTGCGCCGCGACGACCTCGAAGCCGCGGCGCTGTACGACCTGCTCGGCCAGCAGATCGCGCCGCTGTACTACGACCGCGACAGCTCCGGCGTGCCGACCGGCTGGCTGTCGATGGTGTGGCACACGCTGGAAACGCTGGGCCCACGCGTGCAGGCGTCGCGCATGGTGCGCGAGTACGTGGACTCCGGCTACCTGCCCGCGGCGCGCACCGTCGCCGCGGCCACCGGTGACGGCTACCGCGGCGCCCTGTCCCTTGCCGACTACCGCACCAAACTCGACGTCGCGTGGCCGCGCGTGCGCATCTTCGACTCCGAGCTGCTCTACGACCACGCCGAACGTCTCGTCGTGGGCACCGAGGTCACCGTGCGCGCCCGCATCGACCTCGCCGGCCTCGATCCGTCTGAAGTGGACGTCCAGGCCGTGGTCGGCCAAGCGGGCGACGCGGACGAACTCACCGACACCGTCACGATCCCCATGCACCGCGACGGGATCGGCGCCTTCGCGGCCACGCTGCGCCTGCCGCGCGCCGGCTCGGTCGGCTACACCGTGCGGGTGCTGCCCAAGCACCCGCTGCTCGCGAGTCCGGCCGAGCTGGCCCGCGTCGTGCTCGCCTGACCATGGCGGACGTCGAGGTCCGCCCGGCGCGTCCCGCCGAGTACGAGACCGTCGCCCGGTTGCGGTGGCGGTGGGTGGCCGAGCGTGACGGCCTGCCCGACGACGAGCGGGCTGCCTTCGTGCGCGAGTTCGCCGCGTGGACGCGGGACAACGTGGCCACACACCGGTGCCTGGTCCTCGTGCGCGGGGGCGTCGTGATCGGGATGGGGTTCCTCGCGATCACGGTGCGGGTGCCGTCGCCGCTCGCGTTCTCGCGGGCCTCGGGTGACGTGCAGAGTGTGTACGTGGTGCCGGAAGCCCGCGACCGCGGACTGGGCGGGCTGCTGGTCGACGCGATCCTGCGCCTGGCCGCGGAACTGGGCCTGGAGCGCGTCACCGTGCACTCCTCGGAGCAGGCCGTGGCGGCTTACGAACGGCACGGGTTCGCGCTGTCACCGCTGCTGTTGCAGACCGAACCGCACCGTGCCGTCACGGAACCGCCGGCGAGCCGCCGGGGACGACCGGCAGCCCGGCCGCGGCCCACGCCCGGAACCCACCCTCGAGATCCGTAGCGTTCTTCAACCCCAGCCGCTGCAGGTCCGCCGCCGCGAGGCTCGACGAGTAACCCTCGTTGCACACCACGACGGCCGTCGTGTCGGGGGTGACGCCGGGCAGGCGCCAGTCGCTGTCCGGGGCGAGGCGCCATTCGAGGTGGATGCGCTCGACGACGACCGAACCGGGGATCTCCCCTTCGGCGGAGCGGTTCGCGTGCGGGCGGATGTCCACGATCAGCGCGCCGTCGCCGAGCAGCCGCTCGGCCTCGGCCGGGGTGACGCGGTCCAGGCCGGCGCGGGCGCGGCCGAGAAGGTCGTCGATCGAGCTCATCGACCGAGTATGACCGGCAGGGGCGGGATTTCGCGCGGTACGTCGGCCAGTGTCCGGTACTCGCGCGTGGGCACCAGCGGTGGCGAGTACGCGTGCACGCTCGCCGCCGGCGTGTCGCCGACGCCGGTGACCTGGTGGGCGCGCCCGGCGCCGAAGCCGATGCCCTGGCCGGCGACGTGGGTGCGGCGGCGCACCGGACCGCCGGGGTAGCGGTACTCCTCGCCGAGCTCGCCCTGCAACACGGTGAACGATCCGGCCGCACCGCCGTGGTCGTGCGGCTTCGTCTGCTGGCCGGGCAGCCACGACAGGAGCCACAGCTCCACGCCGTCGGTGAGCGCGAGCCGCGCCCACCAGCGGTGATCCTCGTCGAACCGCAGCACGTCACGAAGGCCGGAGGTGAGCTCGGTGGTCACGGTTCGGGTCAGCTCGGCGAGCTCACGCGGCGTCCACAACAGCCTTTCGGGGTGCAGCAGCTCGGCCAGCAGGGGTTCGGTCAGGTGCGGGTGGATCTCGACGGCGGGGCGGGTGATCGACGTGGTCAAAGGGTGCTCCTCCATAGTGCTGGACTGGTCACGGCACAGCGCGGCACTGTTCGCTTCACAAGCGGGTGTGCTTCACAAGCGGGTGTGCTCCGAAGCGGGGCGCTTCAGGCACAGGGGCACTCCCCCCGCGACAGCGCAGGTGCGTCGACAGCAGGTGCATCGACAACAGTCGACGAAAGTTCCCGGAAGCTAGTGCCGCGCCCGCGTACACCCGCACGAGGCGACGAGGAGCAGGTCGATCGTGCGCCGGCGCCAGAACACACCCCGCGGCGCGGGGCGGGCGGCGGACGTGGACCTGAGCACGTGACCGATGGTGCCACAACGAGCCTTTTGTGCGCTCCGCCGTCTCAGCGGCTGGACCCAGGAGCCGAATGTGGGGGATGTCAACCCCGGGCGGGTGCATACGCGCGCGGGTGGACGGCCACAATGGGGCCGTGAGCGAGCCGACCCTGCCCAGCGACCTTGACGACCTCGTGGTGCGGATGTCCGGTGTCGGCGTCCGCCGCACCGGGAACGACCTTCTCGCGGACCTCGACTGGAACGTCGAACTCGACGAACGCTGGGTCGTGCTCGGGCCCAACGGCGCGGGCAAGACGACGCTCCTGCGGCTGGCCGCGGCGGAGCTGCACCCCACTTCCGGAACCATTGACCTGCTCGGCGACCGGATCGGCCGGGTCAACATCTTCGACCTGCGCCCCCGCATCGGGTTCACCTCGGCCGCGATCGCCCAGCGTGTCCCCGGCGACGAGCACGTCGAGGACGTCGTCGTGAGCGCTGGGTACGCCGTGGTGGGCCGCTGGCGAGAGGCGTACGAAACGCTCGACCTCGACCGCGCGTCGCAACTGCTGGCCCAGCTGGGGATCGCGCACCTGGCGAAGCGCACGTTCGGCACGCTGTCCGAGGGTGAACGCAAGCGCGTGCTCATCGCGCGCTCGCTGATGACGGATCCGGAGCTGCTGCTGCTCGACGAGCCGGCGGCCGGTCTGGACCTCGGCGGGCGGGAGGACCTCGTGGCGCGGCTGTCCGACCTCGCCATGGACCCGGACGCGCCGGCGATCGTGCTCGTGACCCACCACGTGGAGGAGATTCCACCGGGCTTCACCCACGCGTTGCTGCTGCGCGACGGCCATCCCGTGGTGGCCGGCCTGATGGATGACGTGATCACGAGTGAGAACCTGTCGAAGACCTTCGATCAGGACCTGGTGCTCCAGCGTTCGGGCGAGCGGTTCTTCGCCCGCCGCCGGTAGGTTGTGCGTACCGGCCCGTAGCCTGCTGGCAATCCGTCAACGAGGAGGAAGCGCGTGGGAGAGTTCGTAAACCTGGAGGTCGAGGACAGCGTCGGCACGATCCGGCTGGACCGGCCGCCGGTCAACGCGCTGAACAACCAGGTGCAGGCCGAGCTGGCTGAGGCCGCGCGCGAAGCTGCCGACCGCGACGACGTGCGCGCGGTCATCCTCTACGGCGGCGAGAAGACGTTCGCCGGCGGCGCCGACATCAAGGAGATGGCCGCCCGCACGTACCCGGAGATCTCGAAGTTCGGCGCCGAACTCACGGCGTCGCTCGCGCGGATCGCGGGCATCCCGAAGCCCGTCGTGGCGGCGATCACGGGCTACGCGCTCGGCGGCGGCCTGGAGCTGGCGCTCACCGCCGACTGGCGGGTGGCGGGCGACAACGTGAAGGTCGGCCAGCCGGAGATCCAGCTCGGCATCATTCCGGGTGCAGGCGGCACGCAGCGGCTTTCGCGGCTGATCGGCCCGAGCAAGGCCAAGGAGCTCATCTTCACCGGTCGGTTCGTCAAGGCCGACGAGGCGCTGAAGCTCGGCATCGTCGACGAGGTCGTGGCGCCGGACGACGTTTATGCGGCCGCGCACAAGTGGGCGGCGCAGTTCGCGAACGGTCCCGCCGTGGCGCTCAAGGCCGCGAAGGCGGCCATCGACGCGGGCCTCGACGTCGACCTGGACACCGGGCTGAAGATCGAAACCCACCTGTTCACGGCGCTGTGGGCGACCGAGGACCAAAAAAACGGCATGCAGTCGTTCATCGACAACGGGCCGGGCAAGGCCACGTTCGAGGGGAAGTGACGACGGTGTCCGACCCCGCCCTGTCCGACCCCGCCCTGTCCGACCCCGCGCCGCATCCGCACGCCACGGCCGACGAGGTCAGGGCGGCCTACGACGACCCGAAGCTCGCCAACGTCCTCTACCACGACTGGGAAGCCGGGACGTACGACGAGAAGTGGTCGATTTCCTACGACGAGCGCTGCATCTCCTACGCCACCGACGTGTTCACCGCCGTCGCGGGCGACCAGGGGCGTCCGTACGAGCACGCGATGGAGCTCGGCAGCGGCACGGGGTTCTTCCTGCTCAACCTGATGCAGGGCGGCATCGCGAAGAAGGGGTCCGTCACGGACCTCTCGCCGGGCATGGTGCAGGTGGCGCTGCGCAACGCGGAGAACCTCGGCCTCGACGTGGACGGCCGGGTCGCCGATGCGGAGCGGATCCCGTTCGACGACGACACGTTCGACCTCGTGGTGGGCCACGCCGTGCTGCACCACATCCCCGACGTGCGCCAGGCATTCGGCGAGGTACTGCGCGTGCTCAAGCCGGGCGGGCGGTTCGTGTTCGCGGGCGAGCCGACCAAGGTCGGCGATTTCTATGCGCGCAAGCTCGGTCAGCTGACGTGGTTCCTCACCACGCGCATCACCAAGCTGCCGATGCTGACCGGATGGCGGCGGCCACAGTCCGAACTGGACGAATCGTCGCGCGCGGCGGCGCTGGAGGCTGTGGTGGACATCCACACGTTCGACCCGTCGGAGCTGGAAGCCATGGCCCGCGGCGCCGGTGCGCGCGACGTGCGCGCGGTGACCGACGAGTTCTCGGCCGCGCTCGCGGGCTGGCCGATCCGCACGTTCGAGGCCGCCGTGCCGCAGGAGAAGCTCACCGTCCGGTGGCGCCTGTTCGCCTACCACCTGTGGCTGCGGCTGTCCGCAGTGGACAGGAAGGTGCTCTCGAAGATCTTGCCGCGTGAGCTCTTCTACAACGTGATGATCACCGGGACCAAGCGGCCCTCCTGAGTTGGCCTACGGGTTCTCGCTCGAAGACGTCGCCTTCCTGCGCTCCGGCGCGGGACGGGCGGCGCTCGCCGAGTGCGCGGCGCTCCCGCTGACGGACGCGTCCCGCCTCACCGACGTCGCCGCGGTGCGCCGCGCGGTGGGGGAGCGGTTCGCGGCTGCGGTACTGGAGACGTTGGTACTGCGTCGTCGCGCGGCCGCCAAACTGTCCGATGCGGACGGTTGGCTGTTCACCAGCGACGCGTTGCAGCAGGCGAGCGCGACGGAGGTCGGGCGGCACCGGGCCGCGCGGCTGGCGGGCCTGGACGTGCACGACGTCACCTGCTCCATCGGCGCGGATCTCGTGGAGCTGGCGCGGGTCGCCGCGCGAGCGGTGGGGTCCGATGTGGACCGGGTGCGGCTGCAAATGGCGCAGCACAACGTTTCCGGCGGTGCTCTGCTGGCGCAGGCGGACGCGTTGCGTCCGGTCAGCCGCGACACGGTTGTCGTGGCCGATCCGGCGCGCCGCGATTCGGCGGGGCGGCGGACGTGGCGGCCGGCCGACTTCCTGCCGCCGCTTGACGATCTCGTCGCCGCCTACCCCGGTCGTGCGCTGTCGGTGAAGTGCGCGCCGGGACTGGATTTCTCGATCGCGCCGTGGGCCGACGAGGTCGAGCTGGTCTCGCTGGACGGCGCGGTGCGGGAAGCATGCCTTTGGCGAGGGCTTTCCGGCGGTGTCTCCCGGCGCGCCACGGTGTTGCGTTCGGACGGTACGCAGTGGACCGTCACCGACGCGGAGCCGGACGAGCTGCCGGCCCGCGAGCCGGGGGAGTGGCTCGTGGACCCGGACGGCGCGGTCGTGCGGGCCGGGCTCGTGCGCCACTACGGCGCGCGCCACGGGTTGTGGCAGCTCGACGAGCGCATCGCTTACTTGACCGGCGACGCGCCACCGCCCGGAGTGCGGGCGTTCCGGGTGCTCGAGCACGGGCCCTACAGCGAAAAAGCCTTGCGCGCGACGTTGAAACGACGCGAGGTCGGGCGGCTGGAGATCCTCGTGCGCGGCCTCGATGTGGACCCGGACGCGCTGCGGCGCCGGCTGAAGCCCAAGGGGCCGGTGGAGTCCACAGTGGTGCTCACGCGCATCGGGCGCTCGCCGGTCGCGTTCGTGTGCCGGGCCGAACGCATCCCTTCGGAGGGTTCTCCCGATCGCCCGGATGGCGTAGATTTCGGGCGCTCTTAACCGTGCGTTCACTATGACCGGAGGGGTCGCCGTGTCACGTTTTCCCACTCTGCTGAAGTTCGCCGCTGCCGCCGCGATCGGGGCCACGGTCGCCGGTGGTGCCACCGCGCTGGCCGGCGTGAACGGCACGGCCGGCTCGGGCGGCACGGACGCCGCGACGGCCGCCCATGGCCGTGAGCCCGCGAACATCGGCCAGGTCAAGAACGACGTGAAGGCCTACTACGGCGATTACCTCGACGCGTCGGGCAAGCATCACTACTCCGACTCGAGCCGGTTCGTCGCGGACACCAAACGCGCCGTCGCCGACGCGAAGCAGTACTTGACGCGGCAGCTGGGCAAGGTGAAGAACCCGGCGATCGTGCTCGACGTCGACGACACGTCGGAGGTCACCTTCGGCTGGGAGGCCGACAACGACTTCGGCTTCGACCCGGTCAAGCAGCAGCAGGCGATCGACGAGGGCACCTTCGTGGCGAACAAGCCCGTGCTCGAGCTGGCGAACTGGGCGGCGCAGCACGGCGTGAAGATCTACTTCCTCACCGGGCGCAGTGAACCGCAGGGGCCGCAGTCGCTGAAGAACCTGGCCGACGAGGGCTATCCGGCGCCTGCCGGAGCGTTCTTCAAGCCGACCGGCACGGCGCCCGACTACCTGCCGTGCGGGCTGAGCTGCACCACGATCCAGTACAAGTCCGGTACTCGCGCGCACATCGAGGCACAGGGCGCGGACCTCGTGCTCAATCTGGGTGACCAGTACAGCGACCTCGAAGGTGGTTACGCCGACCACCCGGTGAAGCTCCCGAACCCGATGTACTACCTGCCGTGACGCGGTGGCCCGGGTGTCCCCTCCGGACACCCGGGCCCCGGCGTCAGCCGGTGTAGCCGGAGAAGATCTTCGAGAACTCATACGGCTGCTGGCTGACGTTGGTGCAAGTGGACAGTGAGCCGGTGCACGCGTTGGCGTCGCGGCCGGCTTCCCAGAACGACAGCATGCCGAGGTGCACGCTCTTCGCGAAGTTCACCACGGCGGTGGCGTCCTTCTGGAGGAAGATCTCGTTCTGGGAGTCGTTGACACCGAGCATCGGGGTGAGTCCGACCTTCTTCCAGGCGTCCGCATCGGACAGCCCGAGGATCGACTTGAGCTGGGCGTGCGTGGCTTTGGCCGCGGAGATCGCTTTCGCGCCCTGGTCGCCCGCGCCCTGGTAGTAGTCCATGGCCATGACGTTGACGAGGTCGAGGTTCACGCCCGCCGCCTTGGCGGCTTTCACCACGCCGGTGCCGTTGTCGTCGAGGCCGGTGGGCAGCACGGGCAGTGTCAGCGAGATCTTCAGCCCGGGGTTGTTGTCCTGCACGGTTTTCAGTGCCTGCGAGCGCCTCTGGATGGACGCCGCGTCGGCGACGGCGGCGCCCTCGATGTCGACGTCGATGTACTTGAGGCCATAGGCCTTCACGACGGCGTCGTACTCGGCGGCGAGCGCGGACACGTCGGTGCAGGCCTGTGCCAGCTCGATGCCCGAGGCCCCGCCGAAGGACACCTTCACGTCGCCGCCTGCCGAGCGGATCTTCGCGATTTCGTCGGATTGCCAGGCTGTGCGCGGGTCGTAGGCGCCGAACCAGCTGGCCTTGCAACCGGCGCCGGTCACGAACCCGAGCGTGTAGCCCTTGACGCCGCCCTTGGCCGCCATGGTCGACAGCACGGGCGTCGGCCACGCTCCCATGTCGACGTACGGCGCAACCGGGAGCGGCGCCCCGGCCTCGTGCTCGCTCGCACCGGCCGGGGTTGCCGCCACCCCGGCGGCGACGGCCAGCACACCACCCAGCGCGGCCAGCAGTTTTCGCGGAGAGGGGAGCTTCATCGGCGAAACCTCCACAGTGGGACCTCGAGCGCGGTAAACCTTCACAAGTGGTATAGACCAATGATCGGGTCGGGCGCATCCGCCGTTCGGATGCCACGGGGTTTCGCTGATCGGGACGGGCGGCGCGGCTCCGGTCACCGGGACGGTGCGCCGAGGTTCTCCGCGCACCTTCCCAGCAATGCGGCGAGCTGCCGGCGCTCGGCGGGGGACAAGCCGGTGAGCATGCGCTCCTCGGCCTCGAAGACGACTTGCTCGGCGTTTTCGAGCTGCGCGGTACCGGCTCGAGTCAACGTCACCGGCCGTACCCGTCCCGTCGTCGCCTTCTCGGCCACCGCCACGAGCCCAGCCGCGCGCAACCCGCCGAGCACGTCGCGCAACGACTGCCGCGTCACGAAACACTGCCGCGCCAACTCGGCCGACGACGCCCCGGGATGATCGGCCAATGCCCGCAGCACGGCGTACTGCGCCATCGAGATCCCGGCGGGCCGCAGCCCTTCGTCGCACGCCTGTCGCAACGCCTGCTGTGCTCGCTTGACGAGATATCCGGGCCGGGCCGTGGTGAGGGCTTGACTCATGACAAGAACCTTACACATACTCAAGGTGTAAGGAACCTGACACCCGGAGGCTCTCATGACGACCATCGATCCGACCGCGGACATCGCGACACTGATCAACGTCTTCACCGTCGACCCAGACCGGCAGCAGGAACTCGTGTCCGTCCTGTCGACGGCCACGGCGGACACCATCCGGCACTGCCCGGGCTTCATCTCCGCCAACATCCACGCCAGCACCGACGGCACCCGCGTCGTCAACTACGCCCAGTGGTCCAGTGCCGAAGCCATGCAGGCCATGCTCGCCGATCCCGCGTGCCGCCCGCACCTCACCGCCGCGGCCGCGTTGGCGACCTTCGAGCCGCACCTCTACACGGTGTCCTCTGTCCACCACCACTGAGCGCCTCGGAACATCGGGGTCAGCTCACCGCGAGCGTCGTGACGTCCGAGACGTAGCGGCCACCTTTGACGTCACCCAGAGGCACGAGCCGGGGCAGGGCAAGTGGTTTCCCGTCTTCGACGGTCGACAACAGCAACGGCCGCCCTCCCGCCGTCTCCTCGGCCGAGGTCACCGCGGCCCCGTATCCGTCCGAGCCGACGGCCACCACGGCCTCGTCCGGCGCCGGCACCACGCCGACCAGCAGCAGAACCAGCGACAGCTCCGGCCCGGACTCGGTGTGGGTCTGCTCGCCCGCGTCGGACCCGAACGTCGCCGTCACCGTCCGCCTCGGCAGCCGCGCCAGCATCGCGGGCGGCAACGTCACACTCCGCCGGCCCGTACTCACCCGCACTGCCCGCTCAGCCGCCGCGGCCACCGCCACCTCGTGCACGCCGACCACCGTTCGCGACCCGTTCCGATCACCCGGCACCGTGAGCTCCACCCCGCCCCGGTTCGCCCGGAACACCGCCGGGTGATTTCCGAACGCCGGATCGAGCTCGGCCAACGCGAACGTGACCGCCCGGTGCGCCCCGACCACCCGCACCGTCACCCGCAGCAGCGTGTTCTTTCCCGTGGGCAGCTCCGGTCGCGCGGCTGTCACCACCTGCTCCAGGCCCGTGCCGGCCAGCTCCGCCGCCGTATACACCCTGGGACTCCCCACCTCCCCGTCGACCGCCACGTCCGGCGCCGCTTCCGCGACCCCGACAGTCGTGCCCGCCAGCCCGGCCAGCACCGCCAACACCGCCACTACCCTGCGCATCCGCGTCTCCTGGCCTCATCTAACCCGCACCTGCGGGAAAACGGGCGAAGTCTGGCCGCTTTCACGCGTTCCGCCTTACCTCATCGGGTTCGCTTGCCTGGCGCGAGAGCCGGCGGTGGGGTGCTCGCGGGCTACGGAACTGGTGGTTCAAGGAGGGGTGAGGGAGCGCGTGGGACCAACTGAGTCGGGGCCGGCTCGCGTTGCCGTCTGTCGCCCCACGAATCCCGGCCGAACGGCAGGTCTCACGGCGCTTACACCCCATGCCTTTCGGGGCCACCGACCAGCTCGGCCACTTCCCGCTCGACTTCGTGCGAAAACGGCTCCCGAGCCACCCGCACGTCCTCGGCGATCAGATCGGCATTCACGGCCGCGCCCGCCATCAACCCGGCCGCCGCCGAAACGACGACTTGCGCCCGTAGGTCGGCCACGTTCCCGGCCACCCACACGCCCGGCACGGTTGTCGCGCCGCTCGGGTCTGCGACGGCGAAGCTGCCGAACTCCGTCTCCGCGACCTCCACTCCGAGCTCGCGTAGAAAACCGGCCTGAGCCACGAACCGGGGTGCGACCACCACGACCTCCCGCGGGACCACCTCGCCGGACGCCAGCTCCACCCCGGCCACGGCGTCATCTTCGACTCGCACCGCGGCTACTTCTCCGTCGACCACCCGGATTCCCCGAGCCGAAAGCTGATCGGTGTCCAGCGCGCCGGCCGTGTGCCGGAACACGACCACATCGTCACTGAGCTGGCGCCACATCAACGCCTGATGTACTGCCATCGGATTCGTCGCCAGCACGCCGATGGCCCGGTCGCGGGCCTCCCAGCCGTGGCAGTAGGGGCAGTGCAGCACGTCCCGGCCCCACCGCTCGGCGACGCCGGGAACGTCGGGCAGCTCGTCGACGAGCCCGGTGGTCACCAGCAAGCGCCGGGCCCGCGTGGTGCGCCCGTCGGCGAGGGCCACGGTGAATCCGCCGGTCCGGCGGGTGGCCGAGGTGACGGTGCCGCTGACGATTTCGGCACCGTAGCTGCGGGCCTCCTCGCGTCCGATCGCCAGCAGCTGTCCGGGCGGCGTGCCCTCGCGGCCGAGGTAGTTGTGCACGTGGCCGGCCGGGGCGTTGCGCGGTTCGCCGGCATCGACGACCAGCACCGAGCGCCGTGACCGCGCCAGCGCCACCGCGCCGCTCAGGCCCGCGGCTCCGCCGCCGATCACGATGACGTCGTAGCTCGAATTCATCTGCGGATCCCTTCTGTGTCTTGGGTCCGACTATCCGAACTTTCGCTCGACTTGACAAATGCGTTTGCCGAAGTAGCAAATTGAGGTATGGATGGTGAACTCCCGGACGTCGGCGACGTCCTCGAAACGGTCGGGCCCCGCCTGCGCGCGCTGCGCCAGGAGCGCAAGGCCACACTCGCGCAGCTGTCGGAGACCACCGGGATCTCCGTGAGCACGCTCTCGCGTCTCGAGTCGGGGCAGCGCAAGCCGACGCTGGAGCTGCTGCTCGCGCTCGCGCGGGCCCATCAGGTGCCGCTCGACGAGCTCATCGGCACCGCGCCGACGGGCGATCCGCGGCTGCGCACTCGCCCGTTCGTCCGCCACGGCATCACGTTCCAGCCGCTCACGCGCCGGCCCGGCGGGCTGCGCGCGTACAAGCAGATCTTCCCGCCACACTGGCCCGAGTCCGATCCGGATCCACGGGTGCACGAAGGTTACGAGTGGGCGTACGTCCTTTCCGGACAGTTGCGGCTCATCCTCGGCGAGCACGACGTGATCTTGAAACCCGGCGAGGTGGTCGAGTTCGACACGCACGTGCCGCACTGGTTCGGCAACCCGGGCGATGTGCCGTGCGAGGTTCTCGGGCTGTTCGGGCCGCAAGGGGAGCGATTCCACGTCCGCGCGCGCCCGGCCTCTTGACGTATTCCCATATCGGAATATGATTGACGGCGTGGCCCGAGCAGCAACGACGACCGACGTGTTCAACGCCGTGGCGGAACCGCGGCGGCGTGACATCCTGGACGTGCTCGCCGGCGGCGAATACCCCGTCGGCGATCTCGTCCGGCTGCTCGGGATGGGGCAGCCGCAGGTGTCGAAGCACCTGCGTGTCCTGCGCGAAGTGGGCGCGGTCGACGTCCGCGACGACGGGCGTCGCCGGCTCTACCGGCTCAACGGCCGTGCTCTGAAACCGATCCACGACTGGGTGCGCCGCTTCGAGTGCGCCTGGGAGGAGAGGTTCGAACTGCTGGATTCCGTACTGGAGGAGCTCGAGCGAAGCGAGAGTGAGGACCATGACCGAGACGACGACCGGCACGGCGAAGGTGACGCTACCCGCCGATGACCAGATCCTGATCACCCGCGAGTTCGCCGCGCCGCGCCACCTGGTCTACCGCGCGTGGACCACGCCGGAACTGGTGAAACGCTTCTGGGCCGGCAAACGTGGCACCATGACGACCGTCGAGATCGATCTCCGCGTCGGTGGCCGCTGGCGCTACGCCATGGTCGCCAACGGCGGTTTCGAGGTCTCCTTTCACGGCGAGTACCGCGAGATCGTCCCCGGCGAACGTCTGGTGCACACCGAGATCTACGAACAGTCCGGTGCTCCCGACGACCAAGGCGTGCTGGTCACCACCACGTTCGTCGCCACCGGCGACCGCACCACGCTCACGATGCTCACCGAAACCGGCAGCAAGGAGGTCCGCGAAGCGATCATCGAGTCCGGAATGGAGGGTGGCATGCAGGAGCAGATGGACGCGCTGGAGGAGCTGGCCGTCTCGCTCGCGTGAGTCGCGTTGGGACTCTCAATCCCATGATGGCCCGCGCGTCGCGCCGCCACTGAGGTCCGTGGGCGGCCCCTACGACTCGAGGAACCGCTTGAGTACCTCGGCCTCCTCGCGCAGCCGCTCGGCCGCTTCGGTGCGCCCGAGCCGCTCGTACTCGGCGGCGGCGCGCACGCGGTCCGCCACTTCGTGCGCCACGATCTCGCGGACGTCGGCATCCGTCAGGTCCCGCCGGGCCACCTCCGCCGCGCCGAGGCCCACGGCCGCGCCCGCGACGAGCTCGGTGTCGGCCGCGGGTGACGCGGCCGGCACCGCTTCGGCGTTGTCGATCGCCGCCAGCGCCGAGCGCACGGCACTGGCCGCCACGCGGTCACGGCTTTTGAGCGCCGCGGTCAAACCGGCACGAAGGCTGGCGCGCATCCGGCTTCCCCTTTCGGACAACTGACCCGACGGTAACAGCCGGCCACCAGGCCGGGCCTGCGATTTTCCGCTCCACGGGGAGGATCACCCTGCTCGGGTGCCGGAAAACGGGAACGTCCCGCCACCCGAGACCGTGACCGATCCGGTGAACACGTCGCCTTCGACGACACCGGTCACGCCGACCCGGAAGCGGGCCGGCTCGGTCACCTCGGCCTCGAACTCCACCCGGTCGCCCTCGACCGTGCCGGAGGTGAGGGGCACGGTCACGCCGAGTTGTCTGTCCACAATGGAACCATTCAGCGTGGTGCCGGAAGTCGTCAGCCGCAGTACCAGTTCCTTGCTGCCGGCCGGGTGGGTGAAGGTGATGTGCCACGTGCCGTCGAGGCCGCTCCGGCCGCTGCTCGGCGGCGCGACGACCGGGGCCGGGGCGGCGGGCGGGGCCACGGGCTCGCCCAGCACCGGCCGGTCGGGCTCCACGGCGACGCCCGCGGAATTCAGGAAGCCTGCCATCAGCCGGTAATACCCGATGAGAAACAGCAGTTCCAGCAGCGCCGGCTCGGCGAACGACGCCGCGAGCGTGGCCCATGTCGCGTCGGACACGAACGCATCGGCGCACAGTTCGTCGGCGGCTCGCAGCGCCGCGTCCTCCGCGGGCGCCCAGGCCGCGGCGGGGTCGGACAGCCCGTTGATCTCGTTCGCCGTGGCGCCCGCACCGAACGCGGCCGGCACATGGTTGGCCCACTCGTACGCGGCGTCGCATCGCAGAGCGACCCGGAGGATCACCAGTTCCCGCAGCCGCGGCGGCAGCTCGCCCTGGCCGAGCAGGTAGGCGCCGAGGCCGGAAGCCGCTTGCATCAGCGGGGGATTCTTTGCCAGTACCTGGATGACGGTGTCCGCGCCCAGCCGGGCGAGCCGTTGCTGGTCGGGTGCCAGCTCGCCGAGCGGCAGCGGCGCGATACGGGGGCGGGTGGCATGGGGCATGACGACTCCTACTTGATTTCGTCGAGTGCGGACCGAGCGTCGTCGGGGCTGAGCATCGGATGTGAGTACAGGTCGATCAGTGCGCGGGCCAGCAGAGCGTCGCCGGCAGGGGTGAGGACGTCGACCTCGAGGACTCGGGAGATGTGCTGGTGCAGCACCGTGATCGACAGCGCCATCGCCGTGCTCACCGTGGCCCGCACCTTGGCGTCGGCGGCCGGTGGGTCGGGGCGTTCGGCGTCGCGGGCGGTGAGCCATCGAGTGCCCAGCTCGACCATCTCGTCGAAGAACGGCGCCGCCGCACCCTCGGTGAGCGCGCGAGCCAGATAGGCCTGATACGGGCCGATCGCGCTCCGCGCCGCGGCGACGTGGTTGCCACCGGCGCCGGCGAGCACTCCTTCGGTGAGCCCGCGCAAGAGCTTCACCAGGTGGGAGTCGCACGCCTCGCGCAGCTGGTCCTTCGAGCCGAAGTGGTGGCGCACCAAGCCGGACGAGACGTTCGCGGCGTCCGCGATGCCCCGGATCGTCGCCCGCTCGAATCCGAGCGCACCGAACTGCCGCATCGCCGCGTCGCGGATGCGGGCACGGGCGGTCAGGTCGTCGGCATCGGGCACAGCTCCTCCTCCTTGACTACACGTGTGTGTAGCCTACTACACATCTGTGTAGTAGGCGCTTGTCATTTTGTCGGTGCGGGCCTTTAAGCTCGGCCCAGGACGAGGAGGGCGGACATGACCACGACGACCACCGAGGTACTCGCCGAGCTGGCTGCCCTCGAAGATCCGAAAGCGCGCGCCGTGAACGAGCGGCACGGGGACGACCACGGCGTGAACCTCGGTAAGCTCCGGGCGCTCGCGAAGCGCCTGAAGACGCAGCCCGAGCTGACGGCGGAGCTCTGGGCGGCCGGCGACACGGCGGCACAGCTGCTCGCGGTGCTGATGATGCGCCCGAAGGCGTACGGGCGCGAGGAGCTCGACGCGATGCTGCGGCAGGCCCGCAGCCCCAAGGTGCACGACTGGCTCGTGAACTACGTGGTCAAGAAGAGTCCACACGCCGAGGAACTGCGCGAGGCCTGGAGCGCCGACGCGGATCCCGTCGTCGCGAGCGCCGGATGGGCGCTCACGACCGAGCGAGTTGCGAAACGGCCCGACGGGCTCGACCTGGCGGGTCTGCTCGACGTCGTCGAAGCCGAGATGAAGGACGCACCCGACCGGCTGCAGTGGGCGATGAACCACTGCCTCGCGCAGATCGGGATCGAGCACGCCGAGTTGCGCGATCGCGCGATCGCCATCGGCGAACGCCTCGAAGTGCTCAAGGACTACCCGACGCCGCCGAACTGTACGTCGCCATACGCGCCCGTGTGGATCACCGAGATGGTGCGGCGAAAACAGCACGCCTGACAGCGTGGTGCCAGCGCCGTGTGCGCGGGGTGCCAGTGGATCACGACAGCCTTCGGTCGACGGGCCCGGACCGGGCCCCGCAACCGAAGGAGTTCAATGATCGCGATCATCGGCGCCGGGCTCGGCGGCCTCACGCTGGCCCGCGTCCTGCACGTCCACGGCATTCCCGCCTCGGTCTACGAGGCCGAGGCTTCGCCGATGGCCAGGGCGCAGGGCGGGATGCTCGACATCCACGACTACAACGGCCAGCTCGCCATCGACGCCGCCGGCCTGATGCCCGGATTCCGCGAGCTCATCCTGGAGGGGCGCCAGGCGATGCGGGTGCTCGACCGCGCCGGGACCGTCCTGTTCGACAAGGCCGACGACGGTACGGGAGGCCGTCCCGAAGTGCAGCGCGGCGAGCTGCGGCAGCTGCTGCTCGACTCGCTGCCACCCGGAACCGTCCGCTGGGGCAAGAAAGTCACGAGCGCGCGACCGCTCGGCGCCGGACGGCACGAGGTCACGTTCGCCGACGGGACCGCGGTCGCCGCGAGCCTGCTCGTCGGCGCCGACGGCACGTGGTCGCGGGTCCGGCCGCTGCTCACGTCGGAAACCCCGGCGTACGCGGGGGTGTCGTTCGTCGAGACCTATCTCTACGAAGCGGACACGCGCCACCCCGCCGCCGCGAAGGTTGTCGGCGGCGGTTCGATGGGCGCGCCCGCGGCGGGAAAAGGCATCATGGCCCACCGCGAACGCGGCGACACGCTGCACACGTATGTGACGCTCGACCGGCCGCTGGACTGGTTCGACGCCATCGACTTCACCGACGGTGAAGCCGCGGCCGCCCGCATCGCGCGAGAATTCGACGGCTGGGCACCGGAACTCACCGCGCTGATCACCGACGGCGACGTCGCGCCCGTGCTGCGACCGCACTACACCCTGCCGATCGGTCACCGCTGGGACCGCGTCGCCGGCGTGACCCTCGTCGGCGACGCCGCACACGTGATGCCCCCCAACGGCGAAGGCGCCAATCTGGCCATGCTCGACGGCGCTGACCTCGGCCGCGCGCTGGCCGCCCACCCGGGCGACACCGAAGCCGCGCTCGCCGAATACGAGGGGCTGATGTTCCCGCGCGCCGAAGCGATCGCCGTTCAGGGCGCCGACATGGGCGAACGGATGGACGGCCTGAGCGACGAGAAGATCGCCTCGGTGTTGATCGACATCTTCAGTTGACTTGTCCGGACGGTGATCCGGCTCCCGCCTCACCCGGATCGTCTCCGGCGACCCGATGACCGCTCAACCGCCCGGACTCACGCTCCGGGGCCTCGCGTCCGGGGTATTCCTCGACCGCATCGATGTGCTGTCGGGTCCAGGCGTCCTTCCGCAGCCCTCGTCAGGGAACGTCGCCGCGGGGCGGCTCGATGCGGTCGATCATCTGCTCGCTCCAGGCCCGGATCGTCGCGGCCTGCTCCGGCGTGAGCGAATCGAGGACGTGACGGCGGATATTGCCGCCGTGTGCGTCGATGGAGGTCTTCGCGACGCGGCGACCCTCCTCGGTCAGGCCGATTCCGGTCCGGCGACCGCTGGCCCCGAACTGGGTCCGGGCCACGAAGCCGCGGTTCTCCATTCGTGTCAGCAGATGCGAGACGCGGCTCTTCTCCCAGTTGAGCGAGTCGGCGAGCTCACCGACTCGCATCTCGCGGCCGGGCGCCTGCCACAGCGACACCAGCACGCTGAACTCGGCCTTCGAGATGCCGCAGTCGTCCTGCAGGCCGCGGTCGAGTTCGCGCATCAGTAGCCGCTGCGCGCGCATCCAGGTGTCCCAGAACTCCCACTCCTCGGGTTTCAGCCCGCGGGCCTTGGCCATGACGGAAGGGTAGCTGCGTCGAAGTTGACACGTCAACTCAACACGCATAGAGTTGACGTGTCAACTTCTACGGCGATCCTTCTAGGCGATCGGAGTGGAAAATGCCTGGTGTGGTTGCGGTTGTCGGGGGTGGCTACGGCGGAACCCTGGTTGCGGAGACACTCGATCCGTTCGCCGACGTGTTTCTGGTAGATCCACGTGACGCGTTCGTCAACGTCGCGGCCTCGTTGCGCGCACTGGCTCAGCCGGCCTGGGCGCACAACGCGTTCTTCCCCTACGAGACTCTTCTTCGACGCGGCCGTGTGGTGCGGGATCGGGCTGTGTCGGTGGACGCGACCGGTGTCGCGCTCCGTGGCGGAGGGTGGGTGGACGCGGACTTCGTCGTTCTCGCGACCGGCTCCAGCTACGCGTATCCTGCTCGTCCCCGCCGGATGGATTCCAGCGCGGCGGCGGCGCTGAGCGATCTGCGCGAAACCCACGACCAGCTCACCCGGGCTGCTCGGGTGCTCATTCTGGGGGCCGGTCCCGTCGGACTCGAGCTCGCCGGCGAGATCCGCGAGGTCTGGCCGGGCAAGCAGATCGTCGTCGTCGAGAAGAACGACGAGATCCTGCGGGGCTTCCTGCCCGAAGTCGGCAAGGAACTGAAGCGCCAGCTCGTCGATCTGGACATCGACCTGCGGCTCGGCACTGACCTGGCAAGTCTTCCCCCCGTTCCGGAGGGACAACTCGGCGCGTTTGTCGTCGCGGCGGAAGGCGGCGACGAGATCGGTGCGGATATCTGGTTTCGCAGCTTCGGATCCCGGGTGAACACCGGCTATCTCGCCGACGGGCGCCTGGTCGACCTGACCCCGTCGGGACTGATTCCCGTGACGGATCGCCTCACCGTCGTCGGCCACGAGAACGTGTACGCGCTCGGGGACATCGTCGACCTCCCCGACCCGAAAATGGCTACCTGGGCGCAAACGCAAGCCGCGGTCGTCGTCGAGAACCTCCGGGCGCAGCTCGAAGGCCGCCTTCCGGAGTCGGTGTACGAATCTGCGCCCGAACGGCGCATTTTCCTTCCGCTCGGAACGAGCTGCGGGGTCGGACAGCTCGTGACACCCGACGGCAAACCTTGCGCGGCGCCCCTGGAAACCGTCATCGAGCGGAAAGGGCGAGACCTGTTCACCGCCCGGTTCGCCCAGCGCTTCCACCGCGGATGACCACAGCGGCAGACACCCGGTTCACTTGACCGGGCGCCCGGCGCCTGCGTAGTCGTCGCCCGCTTTGCGGTAGGGATGCACCTGAACGGCCTGGCCCGTTTGAGGGGCGTCGATCATTTCCTGGTTGCCGATGTAGAGGCCGACGTGGTGGATTTTGGTGGCGGGCTCGCCGAAGAAGATCAGGTCGCCGAGCTGGGGAGTGCTCACGTGGGGCACGCTGCGGAACTGCGTGTCGGCCGTGCGCAGGAGTTTCACACCCGCGCTGCCATACGCGGCGGTCGTGAGGCCCGAGCAGTCGAAGCCAGGGTCGGGGTCGCTGCTGCCGTTGCCGCCCCACACATACGGCAGACCGATCTGGTCGATGGCGAAGTCGACGGCGCTCAGCACGGCCGGGTTGGGCGGCCGGCTGCCCTGGCCGACCGTGCCGTAGACGTTCACCGTCGCCAGGATCCGGTGCAGTGAAAGAGGCGCGCTCTGGAGTGAGGCGACGCCGTCCCACCAGTCCGTCGCCATGTCGCGGCCGCCGGCGCAGAGGGCGCGGCCCGCGGTGAGGGCGGCGTCGTCGACGTTCTGCGGATCCGGCTCGCCGCCCGAGGCGCTGCGTTGCCACTTCGACCACACCGCCGGCGAAAGCTGCAACGGCCCCGACGCGTTCGGTGTCGAGACCACCCGCTGGTAGAAGTCCTTCACCTCAAGGGTGCCCAGCGGTTTGGCGAGCACGCCGTTGTCGCCGATGTGGTCACCCAGGGCCCGGCCGTGGTCGCTCGCGATCTTGCCGATCGCGGCGAGCGTCTCCCACGACAGGTGGCACGCGGGTTGTTCCTCTGTGAGCATGACGGTCGCCTTCGCATACCCGGTCATCGCCCGCAGCGGGATGTCCAGCCACTGGCTCGTTTTCGACACCCACGCGTCGAATTCGCTCGGCTTCGGCACCTCAGGCGGTGTCGACGGCTGCGGTGGCACCGGTGGCTTCGCCGGCTCCGATGGCTCCGATGGCTCAGATGACTCTGCGCTCGGCGACGGCGCGCGAGCCGAGGCCGCTGTGTTTACGGGCTGCCCGGAGCCAGGCGCCAGTCGCACCGCCACCACCAGTGCCACCAGCGCCACCACGACCGCCGCGACGATCGCGTAAATCCGCTTTCTGACAGGCTCCTCGGTCACTGCGGGCCCCCGGCGAGCCGCGACAGCACGAACTCCCGCAGCCCGTCGAGATCCGTGTCCGTGGCGACCTCCACCGGACGGCCCACCACACCTGAGGGGACCGCGCGGCGGTCCACGACCGTCATCCCGCGCGCCGGCCCGGAAGTGGTGTCGACGGTGATCGGATACGTCTCGGTGTGCAGCAGCCCGGGCCTGATCGCCTCCGCGACCGCCACCGCGTCGTGCATCACGATGCCCTCGAAGCCCAGCACCTGGCGGTAATGCGCGCGGTAGGCGGGCGTGAAGCCTTCGAGGGTGTGCCCCAGCGGACCCGACGCGGCGAGCTTCGCCAGCCAGTCGATGTCCACGGCGCAACGGTGGGTGAGGTCGAGCGGCACCATCACCGTCGGCACGTCCTCCACGGCGAGCACGCGGTGCGCGGCCTCGGGATCGGCCCAAACGTTGAACTCCGCTCCGGCCGTCGCGTTGCCACGCTGGATCGCGCCGCCCATCAGCACGATGCGTTCGATCTTCGGCCGGACGCCGGGATGAGCCGCGAGCAGCGCGGCGATGTTCGTGAGCGGGCCGATCGGTGCGATGGTCACCGGTTCGTCGGCTGCCTCCAGCAGAGAAACCATGAGCCCCACGGCGTCGAGTGGTTCGAGCGGGCGAGTCGCTTCCGGCAGCGTGCCGGCGCGGCCGGAGAGGCCGTCGTCGCCGTGGACGGTACGTGACTCGCGGGCGTTCGGGTGCACCAGCGGCCGCGAAGCGCCGGCGGCGACCGGCACATCGGGGCGGTCGCACAGCTGCAGCAGCCGCCGCGCGTTGCTCGTGGTGGTGGTCAGTGGCACGTTGCCGTGCACCGCCGTCACTCCCAGCAGCTCGACTTCGGGCGACACCGCCGCCAGCGCGATCGCGAAAGCGTCGTCGACACCCGGGTCGGTGTCGATGATCAGCTTGATCCCCATCGGTGCTCCCCTTGCCTGTGGTGCGCGTCTTCACACAGGTTACGGTCAACGGCATGACGTCGATGTGGGGTGCGCCCGCCTTGTCCCGTGTGCGCGCCTGGCGACGGGCCCGGCGCGACCCGCACCAGGCGAAGTTCCTGACCGC
This sequence comes from Amycolatopsis sp., assembly GCA_035551175.1. Taxonomy (GTDB): domain Bacteria; phylum Actinomycetota; class Actinomycetes; order Mycobacteriales; family Pseudonocardiaceae; genus Amycolatopsis. Next base: position 55,388 of record DASZNR010000118.1, read on the forward strand.
CGACTCACTGCGCTGGGTGCTGCGCAACCACGCGTACACGCCGTGGTACCTGGTGCGGTACTACCGGCTGCTCAAGTTCCGGCTCGCGAACCCGCACATCATCCTGCGCGGCATGGTGTTCCTCGGCAAGGACGTCGAGATCCACTGCCGCCCCGGCTACGGGCGGCTCGAGATCGGCCGCTGGGTCCACATCGGCGACGGCAACGCCATCCGCTGCCACGAAGGCTCGCTGCGCATCGGCGACAAGTCGGTGTTCGGGCGGCAGAACGTGATCAACTGCTACCTCGACATCGAGCTCGGCGACGCCACGCTCGTCGCCGACTGGGTCTACATCTGCGACTTCGACCACGTGACGGCCGACATCCACGTGCCCATCAAGGACCAGGGCATCGTCAAGTCGCCGGTGCGCATCGGGCCCGACACGTGGCTCGGGACGAAGGTGAGCGTCCTCAAGGGCACGCGCATCGGCCGTGGCTGCGTGCTCGGCGCCCACGCCGTGGTGCGCGGCGACATCCCGGAGTACTCCATCGCGGTGGGCTCGCCGGCGCGCGTCGTGCGCAACCGCAAGGACGACTACGCCGCCGACGCCGCGCGGCGCGAAGCCGTCGCCGACATGGCCCGCAAGGCGAACAAGGCTTTGCAGAAAACCCTCGGCGAAAGCTGACCGCTCACTCCTCGAACGTGATCTCCGGTGGCGGTCGCCGGAACCCGCGCGTGAGCACGACGAGGTAAACGATCCCGATCCCCAGCCACACCAGGCCGAACGTGAGCGCGAGTCCGTCGAGGTTCACCAGCAGCCACAGGTCGATGAGCGCGCCGATCACGGGCGCGACGAGCCAGGTGAGCACGTTGCGCTTCGTCTCGCGCCGGGTGCGCAGCCACGTCGCGATCACGCTGACGTTGACCATCGTGAAGGCCGTGAAGGCGCCGAAGTTGATGAACGACGTCGAGGTGGTCACATCGAGTGCCAGCGCGATCAGGCCGACGAGCCCGGTGAGCCCGATCGCGAACGCCGGCGTGTGCAGTTTCGGTTGCAGGCGCCCGAAAATCCGCGGCAGCACCCCGTCGCGGCCCATGGCGAACATCAGGCGCGAAGCGCTCGCCTGCGCGGCGATGCCCGACGCGAACTGCGCGACCACCAGGCCCGCGAGGAAGAACGCGGCGAACGCGGCGCCGCCGATGCGACCGGCGATCTCGAACGCCGCCGACGACTCGTCGTTGAACGCGAACCCCGGGTGAACCAGCTGCGTCACGTAGGCCAGCACGATGAACACGCCACCGCCGATGAGCGCCGTCAGCAGGATCGCGCGCGGGATCGTCCGCTTGGGTTCCACCGTTTCCTCGGTCAGCGTGGTCACGGCGTCGAAGCCGAGGAACGAGTACGTGGCGAGCGCGGCGCCACCCGAAATCGTGCCGAACGTGGCGCCCGGGTGGAAGAACGGGTCGCCGCCGTCGATCGGGTGCCCGGCGGTCAGCACCGCCTTCAACGCGAGCACGATGAAGAACGCGATCACCAGCACCTGGAAGGCCATGAGCAGAAAGTTGGCCTTCTCCGCGATCTTGATGCCCAGCACGTTGAGCACGGTCGTGATCGCGATGAACGCGACGAGCCACAACCAGCCCGGCACGTCAGGGAACTGCGCCGAGAGGTAGGCGCCGCCGATCAGCCAGATCACCATCGGCAGAAAGAAGTAGTCGAGCAGCACGGCCCAGCCCACGAGGAAGCCGAGCCGCGAGTCGACCGCCTTGCGAACGTACGTGTAAGCCGAACCGGCGACCGGGTGCGTCGCAGCCATCTTGCCGTAGCTGGCGGCGGTGAAGAGCATCGCGACGAGCGCCACGACGTATGCCGAGGGCACCGTGCCCTCGGTGGTCGTCGCGACCACGCCGAACGTGCCAAGCACGATCAGCGGCGCCATGTACGCGACACCGAACAGCAGCACGCCGGGCAGCCGCAGTTGCCGGTCGAGCCGGGCTTCCTCGCTCGCCTTCGTCGTGCTCATCGGGCTCCTTCTCCTCGCGGCCGCCACCGGCCGGGTTCGATCCGGCCTTGGTAGAGCGGCAATTCCAGTGGCCGGTCGGCGGCGGTGAACTGCTCCCACATCCGGTTGACGCCGGCGGTGCCCTCGCGGCGGACGCGGGCGACGTCGCCGAGCACGCTCTGCAGTTCGGGGAAGGCGACGAGCCGCGTCGCGGGATGGTCGGCAAGCACCTCGTGGACCTGCTCCGCCAACGCCGAGACACGGCCCGCGTACGGCCGCGGCGGCACCTGCGCCAGCGCGATCGGCAAAGGACGGGGCATGCGCGGAAAGTAGTCCACCAAACCCGGCTGCGCGAGCTGGTACGGCGGATGGTCATCGCCACCGGCTGGGCCGAGTTCCCCGCCCTCGGCACGCAGTCCCACCTGGCCGTCGCGGCGCCGTCCGGGTTCGGCTGGGACACCGAACGCACCGGCGGCAACTCGTTCCAGCGCAACTCCCTGCTGTGCAACGAATCCCCGAGTCCACTCGAGTTTCGACACCGTGTGGCGGTACCGCGTAACCGGGGCGATGCCCGACCCCGTCACGCGAAAACCACGTGCCGCCGTGGCTAGCCTCGGTGGATGAGCGACTTGTTGCGGCGCCACGTGGCCGCGTTCAACGACCGGGACGTGGAGGCGTTGCTCGCGGGCTTCACCGACGACGCCGTCTGGATCACGGGCACCACTGTCGCCCGCGGCCGCGCCGAATTGCGGGACCTGTTCGAAGGCGCCGTGAGGCAGCTGCTCCCGACGCTCACGATCGAATCCGTGGTCGCCGGAGGCGCCATGGTGGCGGCTGAGCTCACCGAACGCCTCACGCACGACGGCGAGCACCGCACGTTCGCGATCGCCGGGTTCTACCGGCTGCGCGACGGCCGCATCGCCGCCGCGAAGATCTTCCGCGAGGGCCGTGCCGAACTGTGAAGCCAGCCCGGCTCCGAGGTCAGAGCAGGAAGTGGAACAAAGGGCTGCCCGGCTCCACGCGCTCGGCCTGCAGCGGGCTCGACGCCAGGCGCGTGAGCAAACCGGGCAGGTCGGCCGGGCGAGGAATTTCGATGCCGACCAGCGCGGGGCCGAGTTCGCGGTTGTTGCGTTTGACGTATTCGAAGCGCGTGATGTCGTCCTCGGGGCCGAGGATCTCGTCGAGGAATCGGCGGAGGGCGCCCGGTTCCTGGGGGAAGTTGACGAGAAAATAGTGGAGCAGCTCTTCGTGGATGAGGGAGCGTTCGAGGATTTCGCTGTAGCGGCTGACGTCGTTGTTGCCGCCGGAGACGATGCAGACGACGGTCTGGCCGGGACGGACGGAGAAGGCCGTGCCGAGGGCAGCGGCGGCCAGCGCGCCCGCGGGTTCGGCGATGATGCCGTCCGATTGGTACATCGCGAGCATCTCGGTGCAGACCGCGCCTTCGGCGACGGAGGTGAGTTCGGCGCCGCTGTCGCGCACCAGTGGGTAGGTCACGGCGCCGGCTTCGCGGACGGCGGCGCCGTCGACGAACGGGTCCACCGAGTCGATCCGAGTCGGCTCGCCGGCCTTCATCGCGGCCGCCATGCACATCGCACCCTCGGGTTCCACGCCGACGACGCGGATCTCCGGATACCGCTCGCGCACCCACGTCGCGACGCCAGCAAGCAGGCCACCGCCCCCGACGGGAACCACGAGGACGTCGGGCACGAACCCCAGCTGCTCCACGATCTCCAGCGCCACCGTGCCCTGACCGGCGACCGTGCGCGGGTCGTCGAACGCGGGGACGAGCGTGGCGCCGGTGCGCTGCGCGTCCTCGTTCGCGGCGGCGAACGCGTCCTCATAGGTCTCGCCGACGACGATCACTTCGATGTGCGCGCCACCCAGCGCGGCGATGCGTTCGCGCTTCTGTCGAGGCGTGGTGCCCGGCACGTACACGCGCCCGTTCGCACCGAGCCGGCGGCACGCGTACGCCACGCCCTGCGCGTGGTTGCCTGCACTCGCGCACACGACGCCGCGGGCCCGCGTGGCCTCGTCCAGCTGCACGATCAGGTTGTAGGCGCCACGGATCTTGTACGACCGGACCGTCTGCTGGTCCTCCCGCTTGAGCCACACACGCGCGTCGACCTTCGAGGACAGCCGCGCGTTCGGCTCGAGCGGCGTCCGCGTGATGACGCCCGCCAACCGCTCGGCCGCCTGTTCCACCAGTTCCGCGTTCACCGTGTCGATGTCGTGCACCCGCCTGAATCTACTTCCCGCTCACCGGCGCCCGTTCGGCACCGGCGCTTCTCACACCTTGGGAACGGCCGGGTACGGGACGAAGGTGCTGGTGTTCTCGTCGACGGTCAGGGGTTTGCCGATCGCCGGGAACGCCCGCTGCGAACAGTTGGGCCGTTCGCACACCTTGCAGCCCATGCCGATCGGCGTTGCCGCCGCGGGCTCGTCGAGGTCGAGCCCGGTCGAGTAGACCAGCCGGCCCGCGTGGCGCAGTTCGCAGCCGAGGCCGACGGTGAACGTCTTGCCTGGGCTGCCGTAGCCGCCGATGTTGCGGGACACCGTGCGGGCGATCCAGAAGTACCGCTTGCCGTCGGGCAGCGCCGCGATCTGCGTGAGGATCTTGCCCGGTGAAGCGAATGCCTCGTAGATGTTCCACAACGGACACGCGCCGCCCACGCGCGAGAAGTGGAACCCGGCCGCCGACTGCCGTTTCGACATGTTGCCCGCACGGTCCACGCGGACGAAGGAGAACGGGATGCCGCGCTGCTTCGGCCGCTGCAGGGTCGAGAGCCGGTGCGAAACCGTCTCGAACCCCACGCCGAAGTGGTCGCACAGCCGCTCGATGTCGTAGCGGAAGCTCTCCGCCGTTTGCAGGAACGGGCCGTAGGGCAGGATCAGCGCGCCCGCGAAGTAGTTTGCCAGACCCACGCGCGCGAGGGTCCGTGCGGCCGGGCCGGAGAACGCCCATGAGTCGGCCAGCTCGGTGATCAGGTCGTCGTATTCGAGTAGCGCGATCTGCGAAGCCATGCGAAAGGCCTGCTGGCCCACGCGCAGGCTCGGGGCCAGCCGCAGTACGCGCGTGGCCGGTTCGTACTTGTGCTGCTGGCCTTTCGCTTCGTCCAGGCCGTCGCTGGTGACGTTCACGCCGTAGCGCTGCCAGAGCCGGTCCTTCAGCGACGTCAATGTGGTGCCGCGCCGCAACGGAATCTCCGCGGCCATGCGCTCGGCCCGTTCGTCGAGCTCGGCGACGTAGTTCTCGCGTTCGTAGAAGAAATCGCGCACCTCTTCGTGCGGCAGCGGCGCGGCCGCACTGCCGTGCAGGCCGAGGCCGTTTTCGGTGGTGAGCGCGGCCGTGCTTTCCACGGCGTTGCGGTACCTGCGGTGCAGCTTCACCAGCGCCTGCGCGATGGAGGGCAGGTTGGATGCCAGGTCGTTGAGCTCGCTCGTGGTCACGTCGACGCCCACCACCTCGTCGAGCAACGCTTCCTTCACGTCCGCGACCAGCCGCGACGTGTCGTTGTTGGCGAAGAATTCCGTGTCGACGCCGAACGCCTGGGTGATGCGCAGCAACACCGGCACGGTCAACGGGCGGGAGTTGTGCTCGATCTGATTCAGGTAACTGGGTGAGATCTCGAGCACACGGGCGAGGTCGGCCTGGCTCATCGAGCGGCTCTCGCGGAGGTGTCGCAAACGCGCCCCGGCGAAAGTTTTGTCCATCTCTCCTCCGATCGGCCGCAAGATTTCCGGCCCTGAACGATTACGTGAACGATCAAGTCCGGCGCTTTTCACGCCCCTTGCGAACCGGTGATTCGCAAGCTTTGCAAGATGCTACGCACGATTCGCAGAAATTGGCAAATTGGAGCTATGGACCACGTTTTCGTGCTCGTGTCACGGTTGCGACCAGGCAAGGCGAGCAATCGCAAACTTCGCAACACCAGGAGAGTCCGATGACCGAGCAGGCCAAGCAGCTCGAGCAGGCGGCGGCCGAGCTGGCCGAGCAGTGGAAGACCGACCCCCGCTGGGCGGGCGTCCAGCGGACCTACTCCGCCGCCGACGTGGTGAAGTTGCGCGGCTCCGTCACCGAGGAGCACACACTGGCGCGCCGCGGCGCGGAACGGCTGTGGAAGCTCCTGCACACCGAGGACTACGTCAACTCCCTCGGCGCCCTCACCGGCAACCAGGCGGTGCAGCAGGTCCGCGCCGGTCTGAAGGCCATCTACCTCTCCGGCTGGCAGGTCGCGGCCGACGCGAACCTCGCGGGCCAGACCTACCCGGACCAGAGCCTGTACCCGGCCAACTCCGTGCCGGCCGTCGTCCGTCGCATCAACAACGCGCTGGGGCGCGCCGACCAGATCAACTGGGCCGAGGGCAACAAGGACATCGATTGGTACGCACCGATCGTCGCCGACGCCGAGGCGGGTTTCGGTGGCCCGCTGAACGCGTTCGAGCTGATGAAGGGCATGATCGCCGCCGGTGCCGCGGGCGTGCACTGGGAGGACCAGCTCGCGTCCGAGAAGAAGTGCGGCCACCTCGGCGGCAAGGTCCTCATCCCGACCAAGCAGCACGAGCGCACCCTCAACGCCGCCCGGCTGGCGGCCGACGTGCTCGACGTGCCGACGCTGGTCGTCGCCCGCACCGACGCGCAGGCCGCGACCCTGCTGACGAGCGACGTCGACGAGCGCGACCAGAAGTACCTCACCGGTGGCCGCACCGCCGAGGGCTTCTACGAGGTCACCAACGGCATCGAGCCCTGCATCGACCGCGGCCTGGCCTACGCGCAGTACGCCGACCTGCTGTGGATGGAGACCTCCACCCCGGACCTGGAGATCGCCCGCAAGTACGCCGAGGCCATCAAGGCGCAGTACCCGGACCAGATGCTGGCCTACAACTGCTCGCCGTCGTTCAACTGGAAGAAACACCTCGACGACGACACCATCGCGCGGTTCCAGCGCGAGCTCGGCGCCATGGGCTACAAGTTCCAGTTCATCACCCTCGCCGGCTTTCACGCGCTGAACTACTCGATGTTCGACCTGGCTCACGGCTACGCCCGCGAAGGCATGAGCGCTTACGTCGAGCTGCAGGAGCGCGAGTTCGCTTCGGAGGAGCGCGGCTACACCGCGACGAAGCACCAGCGCGAGGTCGGCACCGGCTTCTTCGACCTGGTGTCCACGGCGCTGAACCCGGAGAGCTCGACCACCGCGCTCAAGGGTTCGACCGAGGAAGCCCAGTTCCACTGACTCACGCGCGGGCCGGCGACGCGGTCGCCGGCCCGCCCCTTTCTTTCTTCGCGGAGGTACGAGATGGCCGACAAGCTGAACTACCGCATCGAGGTCGCCGGCCCGGCCGGTGACCGGTTCGCCGAGATCCTCACCCCGGCCGCGCTGGACTTCGTGGCCAAGCTCGACAACACCTTCGCGGGACGTCGTCGTGAGCTGCTCGACGAGCGCCGCCGGCGCCGCGAGCGCCTGCAGGCGGGCGAGGAGCAGCTCGACTTCCTGCCCGAGACGCGCCACATCCGAGCCGACGACAGCTGGCACATCGCGCCGCCCGCACCCGGGCTCGAAGACCGGCGCGTGGAGATCACCGGCCCGACGGACCGCAAGATGACCGTCAACGCACTGAACTCCGGCGCGAAGGTCTGGCTGGCCGACTTCGAGGACGCCACTTCGCCGACGTGGCACAACATCGTCGACGGTCAGCTGAACCTCCACGACGCCATCCGTCGCAACATCGATTTCACCAGTGAGTCGGGCAAGCACTACACGATCGGCGAAGACCCGGCGACGATCGTCGCGCGCCCACGCGGCTGGCACCTGGTGGAAAAGCACATCCGCATCGACGGCCGCCCCCTGTCGGCGAGCCTGGTCGACTTCGGGCTGTACTTCTTCCACAACGCGCGCCAGCTGATCGCCCGCGGCAGCGGCCCGTACTTCTACCTGCCCAAGCTGGAAAACCACCTCGAGGCGCGGCTGTGGAACGACGTTTTCCTCTTCGCGCAACAGGAACTCGGCATCCCGCGCGGCACGATCCGCGCGACCGTCCTCATCGAGACGATCACCGCGGCGTTCGAGATGGACGAGATCCTGTTCGAGCTGCGTGAGCACGCCTCGGGCCTGAACGCGGGCCGCTGGGACTACATCTTCAGCGTCATCAAGAACTTCTCCGCGCACGGCGCCGACTTCGTGCTGCCGGACCGCGCGCAGGTGACGATGACGGTCCCCTTCATGCGCGCCTACACCGAACTGCTGGTCCGCACGTGCCACCGGCGCGGCGCCCACGCGATCGGCGGCATGGCGGCGTTCATCCCGGCCCGCGACCCGGAGATCAACGCCACCGCGTTGGAGAAGGTCCGCCAGGACAAGGAGCGCGAGGCGAGCGACGGCTTCGACGGCTCGTGGGTCGCGCACCCCGGCCTGGTGCCCGTCTGCAGCGAGGTCTTCGACGACGTGCTCGGCGGCTGGCCGAACCAGCTGGGCCGGCTGCGCGAGGACGTCGACGTCACCGCGGCCGACCTGCTCGACGTCGCCTCCGCCGGCGGCGAGGTCACGGAGGAGGGCGTGCGGGCGAACATCGACGTCGCCTTGCGCTACCTCGACTCCTGGCTGCGCGGCACGGGCGCGGCGGCCATTCACAACCTCATGGAAGACGCCGCCACGGCCGAGATCGCGCGCTGCCAGGTCTGGCAGTGGATCCGCAACGGCACGAAGTTCGCCGACGGCACCGCGTTGACCCGCGAGCTCGCTGCCGAATTCCTGGCCGAACAGTTCGAGCAGGTGTGCGCCTCGGCTCCGGCCGGGCACCGGCTCGACGACGCCCGCGCCATTTTCGTCGAGACCGCGCTGGGGGAGAAGCTGCCCAGCTTCCTCACCACCGGCGCGTACGCGCGGCACTTGACCGATTGCCCGTAGAACCCGAGCCCCGGCCGGAACTGCTCCTGACCAGCTTCCGGCCGGCGCGCCGCTCGCCGCTTTTGGGACGGCTCGCGGCGCGACGGGTCCGGTGGCGGAGGCTCCCCGCCACCGGGCCCGAGAACCTTGTGGGGTCGGAGCGGTGGCCGGCTCGCCTTGGCCGGCCACCGCTGCGTCCGGACTACCGGCGGGCAGCCAGCAGCGTTTCCGCCGCGCGCCGGGCGACCAAGGCCTCGCCGGGATCCGACTTGATCGCCGCGAGCACCGTGGCGCCTTCCATCAGCGCGAAAAGCTGGTCGGCCAGATCGGTTTCGCCCACCAGACGGCGGACGTAGGCGCGCACCTCGTCTTTGTGGTGCTGGATCGCGGCACTCACGCCGGGAGCCGGGGTGCCGAACTCGCCGAAGGAGTTCACGAAGGCGCAGCCGCGGAAATCCGGTTCGCCGAACCACTCGTGCAGCCAGTCGAACACCGCGAGGGGTTCGTCGCCGTGCGCGGCGACGAACTCGCGCAGCGAGCGGCGCCACCGTTCGTCGCGCTTGCCGAGGTAGGCGGCCACCAGGTCGTCCTTCGACGGGAACACCCGGTAGAGCCGCTTCAGTGACACTCCGGACCGCGCGCGCACCGCGTCCATGCCCACGGACTGCACGCCCTTGGCGTAGAACAAGTTCTCGGCTGCCTCCAGCAGCCGCTCAGTGGCTTCCACCGTGTCCACGCGAACATCCCTCTGGTGCCGAGAATCAACGTTCTCTACAGTACAGTGGAGAACGTACGTTCTCCACTGCGTGACGAGAGCACTGTGAAGAGGAGCTTCGAAATGGCACCACGGCCCCCGTTTCCGCCGTTCGACGAGGACACCGCCCGCCAGAAGGTGCAGGCCGCCGAGGACGCGTGGAACACCCGGGACCCGCAGAAGGTCGCGCTGGCGTACACGGTGGACTCCGAGTGGCGCAACCGCGACGTCCACGTGCGCGGCCGCGAGGAGATCATTCGGTTCCTCACGCAGAAGTGGGAACGCGAACTCGACTACGCCTTGCGTAAGGAACTGTGGGGCTTCCGTGGCAACCGCATCGCGGTGCGGTTCCAGTACGAGTCGCACGACGCCTCGGGCCAGTGGTATCGCAGCTACGGCAACGAGCTGTGGGAGTTCGACGACGAAGGCCTCATGCGCCGCCGCGAGGCCAGCATCAACGACCGGCCCATCGCCGAGAGCGAACGACGGATCTTCGGCAAGCGCCCGGAAATCGAGTACGGCAAGGGATTCCCGGTCTACTGATCAGCTCTGTTGGTCCGCTGTACCGATCAGCCGAGCGCGAAACCGTGCGCAATCACCGGCCGCAACCGCCACGCTCGAGGCATGGGCGAATCATCAGGCACGGCATCCGCGGCTGGGGCCGCACCCGCGGCACTCAGATTCAGCGGGGAGGTCACCGATTTCTACCAGCGGTTCCGCCGCGGGTACCCGCTCGCGGTGCTCGACGCGATCGTGGCCGCGTTCGCGTTGGGCGAGGACGACGTGGTCCTCGACCTCGGCTGTGGCACCGGGCAGCTGACCGTGCCGATGGCCGCGCGCGTGCGCTTGGCCGCGGGGATGGACCCGTCGCCCGACATGCTCGCCCGCGCCCGGCAGACCGCGGTGGACGCCGGTGCCGGCAACACGGCGTGGCTCCTCGGCGGCGACACCGACGTCGCCGCCGTGCAGCCCATACTGGCCGGCCTCGGTGCGGTGACCGTTGGGCAGGCCCTGCACTGGATGGACCACGAACGGCTCTTCGCCGCGGTGAAACCCCTGTTGCGCCCGGGCGGTGGCATCGCGGTCGTCACGAACGGCGAACCCCTGTGGCTGCAGGACAGTGCGTGGTCGCGCGCCTTGCGCAGCGCGTTGGCGGCTTGGTTCGGCGTCGCCCTCAGCGCGACGTGCGGCACCGACCAAGCCAGCCAGGACCGCTATCGCGCCGCGCTGGCCGCAGCGGGGTACTCCACGGCGACGACCACCGTGCAGTACTCCGGCAACCTCACCGCCGCCGAGGTCATCGGCGGCGTGTACTCGGCCATCGACCCGGTGCCGCCGGACGAGCGCCCGGCCTTCGAAGACCGCATCCGCACGGCGATCGAACCACACGCGCCGTTCACGGAACCGGTGCGCGTGAGGATCCTGACCGGCCGCGGCTAGTTCGCGAGCCCGGCCGCGAACTGGTGGCCGAAGCGGATGTCCGAGGCGAACCCGGACGCCTGCTGCTCCGGGTGCGCCGCGAAGCCCAGACGCGCCAGTGGTTCACGCACTGTCCGTTGTGGAGCTTCCGGCGCCGAGCAGGCGCAGGACGGTCGCGTCGGACACCTGGCCGAAGTCGCCGTACCATCGTCCGACGGCCTCGAACCGCCTCGGCGCGGCCAGCGCCACCAGCCCGGCCACCATTTCTTCGAACTCCGCCGCGGCTTCCGGCGCGCACACCGGCACGGCCAGCACCACCCGCAGCGCACCCGAGAGCTGCCGGACCGCGGCCATCGCGGTCACTCCGGTGGCGAGCCCGTCGTCGACCACGATCACGTCGCGTCCGGCGACTTCGGGCTCCGGGCGTCCGTCGCGATAGGCCGCCAGCCGGCGCTTCGCCTCGGCGCGCTCCCGCTCGCACGCGCGCGCCAGCCGCTCCGGCGTGAGGTCGAACGCGGCCAGCGCCGCCTCCGAGTAGTAAGGCGGCCCCTCGGCCGTCACCGCCCCGACGCCGAACTCGGGTCGCCCCGGCGCCCCGATCTTCCGCGCCACGACCACGTCCAGCGGCGCGTTCAGCGCTCGTGCGACCTGCGCTGCCACGGGAACTCCGCCACGCGGCAGCCCGAGCACCAGTGGCGCCACCCAGTCCTGGTGAGCCAGCGCGCGCCCCAGCCGCCGCCCGGCGTCGGTGCGGTCGGCGAACAACACCCTCATGGCTCTCAGAATTCCCCCGGGTGCGGACGCTGAACCCTGCTCACGGAGCGAAGGCGTTGCCCGTCGCGATCTTCGGGCGGCCCAGTTCCACCGGGTCGTTACGGCGGGCGCGGCGGTAGACCGCAGCCGTCGCTTCGGCGATGCGGCCCCAGTCGAAGTCGGCGGCGAGACGAGACTGGGCGGCGCGTGCGCGGTGGGTGGCGGCGGCCGCGTCGGCCAGGACGGCGGTGACGGCGGAGGTCAGGCCGCTGACGTCACCGGGCTCGAAGGACAGGCCCGTTTCGCCGTCGAGGACCACCTCGCCGAGGCCGCCCGCCGTCGAGGCCACCAGCGGCGCCTTGGCGGCCGCGGCTTCGAGGGCGACGATCCCGAACGGCTCGTAGCGGCTCGGCAGCACCACGGCGTCGGCCGCGGCCAGCAGGGAGCGTAGTTCGCGGTCCGGGAGGTGGCCCGCGAAATCGACCGCACGCCGGATCCGCAGCTTGCGTGCCTGCGCCACGAGTTCGTCGTGGTGGCGGCCCTTCCCCGCGACGACCAGGCGCGTGCCGGGGAACCGGCGGCGGATGCGGGGGAGCGCGGCCAGCAGGTCCTGCACGCCCTTCTCCCACTCCAGCCTGCCGAAGAACAGCAGCACGGGCGCGCCGTCGGGGCTGTGTCGTTCGCGCACGCGCGCGACTTCGGCCGCGGACACGCGCCAGCTGCGTTCTTCGATGCCGTTGTGGATCACCGTCACGTCGGCGGCCTCGATCTCGAACAGGTGCGCCACCTCGCGGCGCATGGCCTGCGAGCACGTGATCACCGCGTCGGCCCGATTCGCGAGCCACCACTCCACCGAGTGCACCTGCTGGTTGAGCGGATGCGAAAGCCAGCCCGAGTGCCGCCCGGCCTCGGTCGCGTGGATCGTGCCCACGAGCGGCACACGCGCGGCCTCAGCGACGGCGATCGCCGGGTGCGTCACGAGCCAGTCGTGGGCATGTACGACCTCGGGCTGCCAGGTGCGCAGCAGCTCCTGCGCGGCGCGGATCATCGCGTGGCCCATGGCGAGCGTCCACGCGACCAGATCACGTTCGAACGTCAGGTGCATCGGGTCCTCGGCCACGCGGATCACCCGCACGCCCTCGGCCACGCGCTCGCTGCGCGGGTGCGTCGACGCGTCGGTGCCGGCCTCATGTCGGCACAGCACCACCACGTCGTGCCCCTGCGCGGCGAGGTGGCGCGCCAGCGCGTGCACGTGCCGGGCGAGCCCGCCGATGACCACGGGGGGGTACTCCCAGGACAACATCAGCACACGCATGGGCAGAGGTTACTCGCCAGTCAACTCCGGCGGCTCGCCCGCCACACCGAGGAACTCAGGCCGGAAGCACGGCCTCGATCGCCTTCACGACGGTCTCGTCCTCGGGCTCGGTCCGCGGGCGGAAGCGGCCCACGACCTCGCCGTCGGCGTTGATCAGGAACTTTTCGAAGTTCCACTGCACGTCGCCGGCCCGGCCGTCGGTGTCGGCCGTCGCGGTGAGCGTGGTGTAGAGCGGGTGGCGGCCTTCGCCGTTGACGTCGATCTTCTCCATCATCGGGAAGGTGACGCCGTAGGTCGTGGAACAGAATGTCTGGATCTCCTCGGCAGAGCCGGGCTCCTGGCCGCCGAACTGGTTGCACGGGAACCCGACGACGGAAAAACCCCGGTCGCCGAAGCGTTCCTGCAGCCGTTCGAGGCCGGTGTACTGCGGGGTCAGGCCACACTTCGAGGCGACGTTCACCAGTAGCAGCGCCTTGCCCGCATGCACGCCCAAAGTGGTGTCATCCCCCGAAAGCGTCTTCAGTGGGATGTCGCGAATGCTCATTTCCTCGTCCCTCTCACCGGTTGTCCAGCAGCCGCCGGGCGTCGAGTTGCCCGAACGGCCCGTCTTCCTGGCGCAGGCGCGCCGCGAGTTCCCGCGCTCGTGCGCGTTCGCCGGAGCTCAGCAGCCCGGCGAGCGCGTCGAACCTCTCGCTGTGCACGCGCGCACGCCGACGTGCGTAGTCCGCGGCCGAATCCTTGGTCACCATGAACGCCCAGTCGCTCGACAGCGCCAACATGGCCTCGGCCACGGCCTGGTCGACGACAAGGTCGCGAGCCGTCCGTCCGTGCTCGGCGAACTGACCGTCGACGAGCTCCAGGAGGCGCTTCTGCAGGGCGGCGTTGTCCTGCACGAGATCGGCGACCTGCTCGCCGTCCCACACGCGCCAATCCTTGCCCGAACCCCACGACGACGCGGGCAGATCGATCGGCTCGCCCACGTGCCCGGCCGCCAGTGCGCCCCGCAGCGTCGTCACCCGCACGCCCGCTTCGGGCAGCGCGCGAAGCACGCCCTCCAGCCACGCCGGCCCTTCGTGCCACCAGTGGCCGAACAGTTCGGTGTCGTACGCCGCGACGACGAGCGACGCGCGGCCGTGCCGCTCCCGCAGCGACCGCAGGCGCGCGACGACGGTGTCGACGAAGTCGGTCACGTGCGTGCCGAGCACCTTCGCCGCGAGCGCCGGTTCGTACGGCGCCTTTTCGTGTGGTGGCACCTGTTTGCCGGTCACGCGCGACGATTTCAGGCCCACTTCGTGTGCCCACGTGTGGAAATCGCGGTACACGGCGTGGCCGGGGTAGCCCGCTTTCGGGGACCAGACGCGGTACGTCACCTCGAGATCGCGGCCGAAACACACCACGTCCGACGAGCCGATGGGCCGGGCGGCCGAAGTGTCACCGTGCAGCGCCGGCCCGTCGACCAGGAACCGGCGCACGCCGGCGTCGGCGTAACCGTGTTCCAGGCCCGGCGCGTATCCGCATTCGGGCGCCCAGATGCCTTCGGGACGCGAGCCGAGGCGTAGTGCGGTGTCGGCGAGGCCCTCGGTGAGGAAAAACGCGCGCACGCGCTCGTCGAGCAGCGGCTGGAACGGGTGGGCGAGCGGGCCGCCGAGCAGCTCGATCGTCGAGGTGTCCACAAGCGACCGCAGGATCGGCGAGAATCCGTGGCGCCAGCGGGTTTCCAGTTCCTCGGTCGCGCGGGTGGCGGCCTTGTGCTCGGCCGCGGCAAGGTCGCGCAGCAGTGGGTCACCACTCCACAGCGTCGCCGCGTGCTGTGCGCGCAGCTGCCAGTGGCCGAGCCAGTCGTGGCACGCGCGGATCGCGTACGGGTCGTCGAGCTGTGCCGCGAGTACCGGCGTCATCCCGAGCGTCAGCACGTCGCGGCGGCCTTCGGCGGCGAAGCGCTCCAGCAGGTCGATGACCGGCAGGTACGAATGCGTCCACGCCTGGTAGAGCCACTCCTCGCCGACGGGCCAGCTGCCGTGGTGCGGCAACCAGGGCAGGTGGCTGTGCAGGACAAGGCAGAAGGTGCCTTCGGTGTTCTCCCTGCTCACGCGCGCACCGCCACGGCGATCAGGTCGAGGCTCGCGGCGAGGTCGTCGGGGTCGCTGGGGTCACTGGGGTCGGCGGGGTCGGCGGGGTCACTGCCTCGGATCGTGAAGTCGTCCGCACGGATCGCGGCGACGTCGGCGAGCAGGTCCGCCGGCCACACGGCCTGGCCCGGCAGCGTTCCCATCACGACCCGTAGCTGCGCGTCGATGATCAAGCCGTGGCGCCGGTCCAGCTCACGCAGGCGCTCGCCGTGGTGCAGCCCGTGCAAGGTCTCCACGGTGAAGCCCGCTTCACGCAGCAGACCGTCCAATTCGGACGGTGCGAGCTCGCGCGTGTGGAACGGGTTCAGCGGCGTGTCGGAATCGGGGGTGAACGTGAGCCGGTTCGGCGTGGTGACCAGCAGCCGCCCGCCGGGGCGCAACACGCGACGGCACTCGGCCAGGAAGCCGGCCTGGTCCCACAGGTGCTCGATCACCTGGAAGTTCGCGACCACGTCGACGGAGGCGTCCGCCAGCGGCAGGCACACGAGGTTCGCGCACGCCACCGCCACGCCCGGATACCGCCGGGCGACATGCTCGGTCGTCGGCTCGTCGTAGTCGAGCGCGATCACCCGGCGCGCCACGGTGGCGATGAGGCCTGCGCCGTAGCCCTCACCACAGCCTGCTTCCAGCACGGTCGCGTCCGCGCAGTACGGAAGCAGGGCGAGGTAGGCGGCTTCGTGGCGGCGGAACCAGTAGTTCTCCTGCGGGATTCCGGGGACGGTCCGCTCGCCGGTGAGGTGCAGTGCCTCGGCGCGGGTGGCTGGGTGGGTCACCTGCGCGACCCTAGCGCGTGTCACGTTCACGGCCGCGGACTCGTTCATCCGGTATGCAACGAATCATCACTCGTGTTCTGCTCGCGCTGCTCGGCCTCGTCACCGCGGTGACGGGGGTGTGGCCCACGGTGTCGCCCATGGGCTTCTACCGAAGTTTCCCGGGTTTCCGGCACGGCTGGATCAGCATGGACGGACCCTTCAGCGAACACCTCCTTCGCGACTACGGAGCACTCAGCCTGGCGCTCGCCGCCATGCTGATCGGCGCAGCCGTGATCGGCACCACAACCGTCGCCAGGCTGGCGTGCGTCGCGATGCTGCTGTTCACCGCGCCCCACTTCGCCTACCACCTCGGGCACATCGGGCACTTCGCCAGTATCGATCAGGTGCTGATCATCGGGTCGCTCGCGCTGACCGTGCTGGTTCCGCTGGTGTTGTTGTTCGTGCCAGGGCGCCCTCGAAGCCGCGAGGTCAGTTCGTCGGCGACACCGTGATGCTCAGCGCGCCCGGGCCGACGTGGGCGCCGATGACCGTGCTCGCGTCGCCGACCACGACCTCGGTCAGCCCGGGGAGCCGGGTCTTGAGCCGCCGCACGATGTCGGTTTCGTCGGCGCCGAAGCGGGTCACCGCGACGTCCACGCGCTTGTCGCCCGCCGCCTTCACGGCGAGGTCGACGAGGCGGTTCATCGCGCGTTTCGTGCCGGGCACGCGGGTGAGCGGCGAGACTTCCCCGTTGCGGACGGTCAGCAATGGCTTGATCGAGAACGCCGTGCCGATCAGTGACTGCGCGGCGCCGATGCGGCCCGTGCGGCGCAGGTATTCGAGGGTGTCGACGTACAAGAGCTCGGTGGCGGAGCGCACACGGCGTTCGGCGGCCTCGAGCACCCGCGCGAGCTGGCCCCCGGCGCCGGCGACGCGCGCGCCGGACACGGCGGCGTAACCGAGGCTCATGCCCGTCGTCCCGCTGTCGATGATGTGCACGGGGATCCGCACGTGCTGTGCGGCTTCGCGAGCCAACAGAACGGTCTCCGAAAGCCGTCCGGAGATGTGCATGCTCACGATCGCGGCCGCGCCTCGTGCGGCCGCATCCTGGTAGGCCCAGAAGAACGCGCCGGGATCCGGCGGCGAGGTCGTCACGTTCTGTCCGGCCTTCATGGCGGCGATGAGCTCGCCCCGGTCGAAGCGGTGTTCGTCGTCGGTGTCGTTGCCGACGTGCAGCTGGACGTGCACGACGCCGATGCCCCAACGGGCGGCGAGCTCATCCGGCAGGCACGCGGTCGAGTCGGTGACTACGGCGATGTGCGCGGGCATGGTCGGGGAGGTTAACGCCTGTCGCCCTACTGCCAGTAGCCCACCGTTGCCCCGAACGGGTGGGCAGTGTGCTGGAAGGGTTAACCGGTCACTACCGGTACGATGGTCCTAGAAGATTGCCCATCCAGGTGAATGCCGTCACCTCGGCGGGTTTCGCCGCCGGAATGCCCTTAATCTACCGGCCAGTAGAGCCCAGTCCCGCGGCCGAGAGACCGGCCCCAACCGGGAGGTCGAAGAAGACCCATGACGAACATCGTTGTCCTGGTCAAGCAGGTACCGGACACCTACTCGGAGCGGAAACTGTCCAGCTCCGACAACACGCTTGACCGCGAATCCGCCGACGCCGTGCTCGACGAGATCAACGAGAAGGCCGTCGAGGAAGCGCTGAAGATCAAGGAAGCCGGCGAGGGTGAGGTCACGGTGATCTCCGTCGGCCCCGACCGCGCCACCGACGCCATCCGCAAGGCCCTTTCGATGGGTGCCGACAAGGCGATCCACGTCTCCGACGAGGCGCTGCACGGCTCCGACGCCATCGCCACCGCCAAGGTGCTGGCCGCCGCGATCGGCAAGGTCGAGGGCTACGACCTCGTCATCGCCGGCAACGAGGCGTCCGACGGCCGCGGCGCCGCCGTGCCGGCCATCGTGGCCGAGCTGCTCAGCCTGCCGCAGCTGACGTACGTGCGCCACCTGACCGTGGAGGGCACGTCGGTGAAGGCCGACCGCGAGACGGAAGACGGCATCACGCACCTCGAGGCGAACCTGCCGGCGCTGGTGAGCGTCGGTGAGAAGATCAACGAGCCGCGCTACCCGTCGTTCAAGGGCATCATGGCCGCCAAGAAGAAGCCGGTCGAGACGCTGACCGTCGCCGACCTCGGCGTCGACGCGGGCGAGGTCGGCCTCGCCAACGCGTGGTCCACCGTCCTCGAGTCCGCCCCGAAGCCGCCGCGCACCGCGGGCGAGAAGGTCGAGGACGAGGGCGACGGCGGCGCCAAGGTCGCCGACTACCTGGTCGCGCAGAAGCTCATCTGAGACACGGTTTCGAGGAGGATTCAAGAAAAATGGCTGAAGTACTCGTCCTCGTCGACCACGTCGACGGTGAGGTCAAGAAGGTCACGCTCGAGCTGCTGACCGCCGCGCGTGCGCTCGGTGAGCCGTCCGCGGTCGTCGTGGGGCCCACGGGCGCCGCGGCCAAGGCGAAGGACGCGCTGGCCGGCCACGGCGCCGCCAAGGTGTACGCCGCGGAGGGCGACGACGCCACGGGGTACCTGGTGACCCCGAAGGTCGACGTGCTGGCGAAGCTCGCCGAGCAGGTGTCGCCGGCGGCCGTGCTGGTCGCCGCGAGCGCCGAGGGCAAGGAGGTCGCCGCGCGCGTGGCGGTCCGGCTCGGCTCCGGTCTGTTGTACGACGCGGTCGGCGTGAACGCCGACGGCTCGGTGGACCAGTCCATCTTCGGTGGCGCGTTCTCCGTGAAATCCAAGGCTGCCAAGGGTGTTCCGGTGATCTCGGTGCGTCCGGGCGCGGTCGAGGCGGAAGCCGCCGAGGGTGCCGCTGCCGAGGAGACCGTGGACATCCCGGCGCAGGACGCGGCGAAGTCCGCGAAGATCACCGGGCTCGAGCCGATCGTGGGCGGCGACCGGCCGGAGCTCACCGAGGCGTCGATCGTCGTCTCTGGTGGCCGCGGTGTCGGCTCGGCCGAGAAGTTCGACGTCGTCGAGAAGCTGGCCGATTCGCTCGGCGCGGCGGTCGGCGCGTCGCGGGCGGCGGTGGACTCCGGCTACTACCCGGCGCAGTTCCAGGTTGGCCAGACCGGAAAGACGGTGTCGCCGCAGCTGTACATCGCGCTCGGCATCTCCGGTGCGATCCAGCACCGCGCCGGCATGCAGACGTCGAAGACCATCATCGCGGTGAACAAGGACGCCGAGGCGCCGATCTTCGAGATCGCCGACTTCGGCATCGTCGGCGACCTGTTCAACGTCGCGCCGCAGCTCACCGAGGCGGTCGAGAAGCGCAAGGGCTGACGCGCCACGAACACCGATGGCCGCTGGGTTCCCGCCCGGCGGCCATCGCTGTTTCCTGAGAACTACCTGAGAACCCGCAATTAACTGAACGTGCACTAATCGGTCATCGATTGGCACTCTCCGCGGTTTCCAGGTCGCAGGTACACAGTGTTCATGACGTCGTCTCAGGTCCTCGTCAGTACCGATCAGACGGGTGTCGAGCTACCGGCCGATGCGCCGCGCTACTCGCTGCTCGTGGCCCACGACAACGAAGAGGTGCTCGCCGCGCAGAAGCTGCGGCACCAGGTTTTCGCCGACGAGATGGGCGCACGCCTCAATTCCGCGACGCCC